>JAFQRA010000005.1 GCA_017410325.1 Clostridia bacterium
CTTCTAAAAGAATCTTCAAGGGTTTGTTCTTTCAATCGTTGTTTAATTTTCAAGGTGCGTTTCGTGCTGCCGTTTTCGCGACAACGTTTATGAAGTATATCACAAACTTATTCGCTTGTCAACACTTTTTTAAACTTTTTTTGAATTTCTTTTTCCAAGAAACTCTGTCAAGTTTTTCCGCTCTCGAAGAGAGAGCCTTGCCATTATATCAAACCTTTTTAAGCTTGTCAATAGTTTTTTAAAACTTTTTTCAATCTTTTTTCAGGTCTGATTTGCGGCCGCTGTTCTTGCGGACAGCTTTGCTATAATAGCAAATCACTTGGCATTTGTCAACAGTTTTTTTAACAATTTTTTGTACAATATTACACGCTTCCTCGTGTTTCGCAATCAGTTTGTACAAGAACTCACATTATATTGTAGCGATTTGTTCAGGTAGCACTACTTATTGAACAAACCTTGCCTGAACAATACTGCTATGTTATAATGTTATTAATTATTATAGGAGGCTGTGTTCGGTGTACAACTCGTTCAACAAGGAAATGAAGCGGCGTTTCGGCTGCAAAATATACAAGCTTGCGTTGAGCGGCGGTATGACCTGCCCTACCCGTGACGGAACGCTCGGCACACGCGGCTGCATTTTTTGTTCCGCACACGGCTCGGGTGATTTTGCCACACCGAAATGCGAAAGCATAGCGGCACAGATTGAAAGCGCGAAAAAGCTTGTGCGTAAAAAGGCGAAAGATGCGAAGTATATAGCTTATTTTCAGGACTACACGAACACTTATGCGCCCGTTGAATACCTGCGTGAGCTTTTTTACTCCGCAATTGAGCCCGATGACATTGTTGCGCTTTCAATCGGCACACGTCCCGACTGTCTTCCGAATGATGTTATTGAGCTTTTGAGCGAATTAAATAAAATCAAGCCTGTATTTGTTGAGCTTGGTTTGCAGACGATTCATCCGCAGACGACGGAATACATCCGCAGAGGCTATGACCTGCCCGTATTTGATAAGGCCGTTGAGGATTTATCAGCCAACGGCATTGAGGTTGTAGTGCACGTCATACTCGGTCTGCCCGGCGAAACAAGAGAAATGATGCTGCAGACGGTTGACTATGTCGGCAGAAGCGGCGCAAAAGGAATCAAGCTGCAGCTTTTGCACGTACTCGAAGGCACAGACCTTGCCGAGGATTACAGGCAGGGCAGGTTTAAGACGCTTGATATGGATATTTATATTGATATATTAATTGAGTGCCTCAGAATTCTGCCGCCTGATATGATAATCCACCGTCTGACAGGTGACGGCGCAAAAAGAGATTTAATCGCACCGATGTGGAGTGCGGATAAAAAACGGGTGCTGAATGAGATAAACAGAAGGTTAATGTAATTCAGAGTTTATCTGCCTGTTGACAGACAAAAATTATGAATTAGGAATTGATGGCGGGACACCCGCACCCGAATATAACAGATGAAACAAAAAAGTGTGTCATTCTGAGCAAAAGCGAAGAATCTTAAATCATAAAAGATCTTCACTTCGTTCTGGATGACACTCAATAAGGTGCGATTTAAACCCGGAGCGAAGCGACCCTTCGTTCTGCACTCAGTTAGACCAACCGTAATTCACCGGAATACCGCCTTGTTTTTAATCGACTCAATAATCTCCACAATTTTAAACCTCGGTTCGTATTCGGGTGAAGAGGAGACGACATTCATTTCATCTTCGGTGAAGAAAGCATCGGCATCGGCACTTGCCGCGGGCAGACACAGCGGCGGAAACATCACGCACCACCAGTTCTGTCCTTCAGCAGAGCCTATGTTAACCCTTACGGCGGTATAGACACCGGCAGGCATTGTGAAATCCTCATAGCAGCGTGTGGCAAAGTATTCTTCACCAACGGTTATTTCAACGCTGTTGTTACAGCCGTTTTGCCGCAGTATATTCTCTGCCGCCGCTTTCAGCTCGTCTGTTTTCGGCGTTATTATCCTTTCGGCTTCATCGGCGGTGACTGTGCCGTCAAATATTTCTCCGCCCTTTTTCAGCACCTCATCACGAACTAGCAATTTTAACCTTTGGTCTGTTTGGCTGTCGGAATCCGCTACGACGTGCAGGCGCAGAACGTCGCGGCGTATGTTTTCACAGCTCTTTGCAAACGGTGCTATGCTCAGGGCGCAGGCTGAAATTACCGCTGCAAGGCATAGTGCAAGATAAATTTTGCTTTTCATTTTTATACCTCTTTTATTATGTTTGAGGTAATTATTGGCAACGCCGCAAAGAATTATGCACAAATCATATCAGCATAATTCGTGTATATATTTTATTTACAAATCTTTATATATTTAGTATAATTAAAAACATTAGATATTCCCCGAAAGTCCATCTGCAAATTTATCAGAGGTGATAATATGAAGTGTCCGAACTGCAACGGCGAAATCGGCAGATTTGAGCTGGCGCCCGAATGCAAGCACTGCGGTGCAAACATTTTCTACTGTCAGCAGGAAAAGCTGCTGACTGACGATGCCAAAATGTGCGAGCTAGAGTTTGCCTCCTTCCGTATTCTGAAGGAGAAGCTTAAAACCGCTTTTATCGGCGGCCCGATACAAATAATGCGAATTGCGGCAATGGTTGCGGCAATAGGAATAATTTTCATTCCGTTTGTTACGCTCAGCGCCTTCCTGCCGCTGTTTGAGGCAAAATTCAGCCTCGGCGCGTGGGGAGTTTATCAGGCGTTCACGGGCGGCGAGCTTGAAGCCCTGCTCAACCTGCGCGAATACATACCCGATGTATTTACGGCAACGCTTGTGCTTTGCGTGCTGTTCGTTCTCGTTTTCTTAATGGGATTGGGCGTATTCGGCACGCTTATACTTTCCTTTATCAATATAAGAAAGAGTGCCAAGGCGGCTTGCGGCTTTTCGGTTGCAGGTATGGCTTTCAGCCTTGCCGCCGCAGTTATGAGCTTTTTTATGCCGAAGGTCACCGAATACACCTTTATTATTGCAAAGCCCGGCGTAGGCACGTTTTTCTGCATTGCCATATTCGTTGCTATTTTTATTCTCAACCTGTCGGTTATAAGGAAAAACATAACGCCTGACATAAAAGAGGTTGACCTTAAGCGCGTTGAGATGCGCAAGAAAATAAAAGCAGGCGAGGTTACGCTTGACGAGCTTCCCATACCCGTTTTTGAAACGGAGGAAGAAAAGGCGAAGCGCCTTGAAGAGGAAGAAGCAAGCCAAGCCCTGGCTGACAAAGCGAGAGGCGGTGAGCACAATGGCTGATAAGAAAAAAAGCAAAAAATATCAATACCTGATTTTTGCGCTGTGCAGTCTGCTTGCCGTTGCCGTGTGTATGGCTGTGCTCGTCGTTACCGTGCGTACCGTTGAAGGCGAGAGCTCGGGCACGGTTGAATACGAAACGCTGAGCAAAACCGAAATAAAGGGCGAAACAGACGAGCTGCTCGCCTACCTTAAGGCTCTTACGCAAAAAAGCGCGAAAAACCGCTTCATTAAAGCGGACACGTATACGGATGTTTCCGTTGACGATAACTTAATATCCGTTTACGGCGATGATAACGGCACCGACAAGAGCCTTCTGATTTATGCAAAAAACAAAATGCTCGGCACGGTTGACGGCTACTACCCCGAGGACTACAGGGGCGTTTTCGGCACGGTACAGGCTGATATGCCCGTAATCGATTTACCCGCTTCCCTCGTTGCCGAAAGCCGCTTTTCCGTCGGCGAGGCTGACGGGGACGGTAACCCCGTCTACAACACGGATACGGGCGAGCTTATTGACCCAGACTATTATTTCATCACGCTTTACCTGAGCGAAGACGCAGTTTCCGACAACACGGTTGCAACGCTTTTCTCGCTTGACGAAAAGCAGACTGTTGCAGAAAAAATCAAGGCAGACCTTGAGCCCGACTGCTCTGTTGAAAGCAATGACATCAAAGTTAAGGAGCTTAAAATCTTTGCAAAAGTCAACCGTCTGACAGACGAAATACTTTACATCAATTTTGAAAAAACATACAGCATAGAAACATTTATAGCCTTTGAAAACGAGCTTCAGATACTCGGTGTAAAGAAAATTGATTTTGAATACAAGGCCGTCAAAAGATTTGAATACAAGTACGCCGGCATCGGCTTTGCCCAAGCTTCCGTTGCGGTTGCACCGGGAGATGAAACTGCACTCACCGTTGCGGCGGTTATTGAAGACGACAGCGAGTATACCGTTACCTTTGCTTCGTCCGACGAAGCGGTTGCAACCGTTGACGAAATGGGCTATGTGAAGGGCATCAAGGCTTCCGACACACCCGTTACGGTTACGGTAACGCTTGAATACCTCGGCGAAAAATTCACCGATGAATGTACCGTCATTGTAAGCGATGACGAAAACAACGGCTAAGGAGGTGGCAAAATGGCTGAACAAAACACAAAAACCAACGAGCAGACCGGGGAGGTTTCCTACTACAAGGGCAGAAGCTACGTAGGCGTAAAGGAAACGGTTTCCTACCTTTTCAACGACTGGTCAAACTCCTTCAATATCAACGGCTTCAACGAAAGATATATCTGGGACGTTGTAAACATTGACTTTACCGTAAACGCGGTTATGAACCTTGTTACTGCGGCGTGGGATATAATCAACGACACCTTTATTTCCGTTATCGTTGACGGCACGAGAACGAGAATAGGCAAATTCCGCCCCTTCCTTATCGGCGTACAGATGCCGCTTACATTGCTGAGCATCTTCTCCTGGCTTATTCCGCTTTTCTTCCCTGCCACAAACGGCACCTATCTGCCCAAGCTTATTTACTACTACCTTTTCCTTATAATTAACGAAACCGCAGGCACGTTCACCTCCGTTGCCAAAAGCGGATATATGTCAACCATAACGCCCAACCCTGCCGAACGAATAAGGCTGATTACGCTTGCCGAGCTGCTCACGGGCTATATGGGCGAGGATATGCCCCGATACATAATGGGTGTGCTTATCGACCTTGTCAACAAAAAGGTTGTAAGCTGGAAGCTCAGCTCCGTATTTATGGTTATGGGCGGAGGCACGGCACTCATTTCCTCAATCTGTACTTTCTGGTTCTTTATGCAGTCGAAGGAACGTGTTCCGCAGTCACTGGAAAAGCCGAGCATAAAAGAGGGTATGAAGGCTATCGTTTCCAACTACCCCGTACTGCTGATGTGTCTTTCCGAATTCCTAGGCAACTTCTCAATCAGTAAGAGCGAAACCAACTACTTTATTGACGTTCTGGGAAGCTATTCGCTTATCACAATTCTGAATATCCCCTCCTCGATGAACGGCAGCATCAGCTACGCCTTCGTAAAGCCGCTGAGAAAGCGCTTCTCCTCAAAATCGCTGTGGATATTCAACGATATTTACAATTCAGTTATTACGACTGCAGTATTCCTCTTTGGTATGACGAAGAAGAAAACGATGTTCTATCAAACGGTGCCGATGTGTATTGCCTTCGGCCTCAAGGAATGGTTCATCAAGTGGTCGTGGGGTATTTCAAAGGTTATCACCGCAGACCTGTGGAACGAAGCAATGGACTACTGCGAATGGAAAAACGGCTACCGTATGGAGGCCACAACGGGCGTTGCAAAGGGACTTATCCTCAAAATGCAGAGTGCTCTGCTCGGCTCCGTTACGAGCATTATTATGAAAAAAATCGGCTACGTGCAGGGCCTTGAAATCGGCACGCAGAACGACAGAACGAAGTTCTGGGAGTTTGCGCTTTGCACAATCGTGCCCACCGTTACGGGCATACTGCGAATCGTGCCCAAATTCCTCTGGCCGATTACGAAGCAGAAGCGTGAGCTTATGTACGAGGAGCTTGCAAAGCGCCGCCAGGAAAATGTTATGGGCTACGCAGAAGCCATCAGGGAGAATTAAACTATGAATTTTGCAACAAGACAGTTACGCGGCATTGAGGATTTGAAAAGCATCCCCTCAATGATATTCAAGGCACTTTTTAAATTCGACATAAAGCGTGTTATTGCTCTTACCGTTGCCTTTTTTCAGCTCATCGGACTTGTGATATTTGATACGCCCGTCACGCCCTACAAGGACGAAATTGATATGAGCAAGTTTGTTCTTGAGTGGGAGGACGATTTTGACAACGGCTTTGACACGAAATACTGGCAGGGTCACTACGTTTACGGCGCAAACGACACCCAGCCCCGTGACACGGCAATGTGGAACAGGGGTCAGGTAAGCTTCACCGAGAACGGCTGCCTGCTTATCACGGCGGAATACAAGGAAGACGGTCCCAAGGGCGCAGGCTACTACTCCTACGGTATGGAAACCAACCCCAACAAGTGCTACGACGAGGGCTATGAGGGCTACGAACAGCTTTACGGCTACTTTGAAATCCGCTGTATTCTGCCCAAGGGCGCAGGCCTCAACCCCGCATTCTGGCTGCTGAGTGACGGTATGTGGGATGACGACACAGACGGCGGTGTTACAGGTGCAGAGATAGATATTCTTGAAACAAACACCCGTTACGACCCGTTTGACCCGAGCTTCAATTCCATTGTGCAGACTATTCACGTTGACTCCTACGATGAAGCGCACAAATGGGAAAACCAGGGTGCTTTCTATGCCGACGACCCGTACAACAAGTTCAACACCTACGGCGTTGAATGGAACGAGGATGAGTACATTTTCTACGTAAACGGCGTTGAAACCGCAAGAACGTCCTTCGGCGGTGTGTGCCGGGTACCGCTTTACCTGATTATCTCACTCGGCGTTGACGAAAGAGTTTACGAAAACGAATATATGCCCGCCTCAATGGTAGTGGACTATGTAAGATGCTATCAGTATAAATAAAAAAATGAGTCCGATTTGGACTCATTTTTTTATTTGTAAGTTTTATTCGCCTGCGGCGAGTTATATTGCAAAGCAGTTTTATTATGTTTCGCACAGTGTTATTGACCTTCGGTCAGTTAGGGCGAATAAAATATAACTGAAACTGAAAGTTTCAATATAACTATTGCGCCAAGCAATATTATCACTCTGTCGTAAGGCAGAATATAACTTTAAACCGCAAAGAAAAAATGCGACATCTTCTGCTGAGGTGTCGCATTAATTTTTATTCTTTAAATATTCTTTTAAAACCTTATTGATATACTGCGAAAACGAGCGTTCATCTTCTTCTGCAAGGATTTTAATTTTTTCAACGATATCACTATCAAGTGTTATGCTTACTTTTTCCTTCAAAGGTTTCATCTTCATCACCCTTAATAAGTATAACACTTATTCCTCTTTATTCTTGACAATTCCTACAAAGTAGGATAAAATACTACTAATGCAAAATGCATTGAATTTTATCCAATCAAGGAGGATTTTATTATGAAAAAAATCACAGCTATCCTTTGTATCCTTACACTTGTTCTGTCCGTAGTGTTCTATGGGTGCGGCAACACAGATAACAACACTCCGACAGCAGAAACAACCACCAACTCAAACGCAGAAGAAATTGAAACCGACAGCAACGCAGATGAAACAACAGCTGCAAAAGCCGAAAATCCCCTCGACCTTGAAGCAATAGAAAAAATGGAGGCGGAAGATACTTTTGAGGTAAGAATTGCCGACAAATCCGTTGTTGAAGATTACGGTCTTACGGTTTCAATGGCAGGTAACGACGCTCTTGTTTTTGAAGTTGAAAACAACTCTGACGAAACAGTAACCGGTTTTGAAATATATCTCGTTGGTTATGACAGCAACAAAGAAAAGGTTCTTGTAGGAATGGGTGCAACAATACATCAAGAAGGACAAAGCCGATTCGTAACTGTTATCACCCCCGGCGAGGACACAGAAATCAAACCCGGAGAATCACTCAGTATTATGACTCGCTGCAAAGCCGAAACATTTGAAAGTGTCAAAGCAATTGTCGGCTCATATACCGATTCCAACGGAGAGGTTCACGAAAATCCCATTGCAGAAGATTGGTATTACATTGCAGACGACGCAAAAACACTTGATTAATGCTTTAGGAGGAGCCCTATGAAAGCAAGAAAAGTTATCATAATCGTCTGTGTTTGTGCTTTGTTAGCAACAGCCTGTGGAATTGCCGCTTGGCTTAATTCCAAGGACAAGTATTATATACCCGAAGACTTAAGTCCGACAGACTCTTATTACGACGAAGCCAACGAAACCGACGATAACCTCAACGAACTCATAGGCGTAACAAACCGCAACGGAAGCACTGCTGAAAACCTAAAATGCGGTGGTCTTGCCGCCGTTCAGGGCGATTGGGTTTACTTCGGAAAAGATTCATTAATGAAAGAAAATATATATACCGGCGAAAGAGTTGAACTTCTCGTAGGTCAATCCACTGTTTCCAACATAGCTGTTTGCGGAGCTTATGTGTATTTTGTGCTTGACGGCAGCGAAATATATCGCACAAAAATTGACGGTGACGGTTCAGACCTTGAGTTTTTGCAAATGTGCGAAGGTGTACATTGGACTTTCTATTTTGAAGACGAATATCTCTATTTTGAAAAGCCTACTCAAACCGGCTCTTCAAGCTACAGCTATACTCTTTCAAGGTTTTCGGCTAACGATGTAAACATCGTTGAAGAAATTTATTTTCTTTCTGATTACGAGACTCTCGTAGGTGTATATCAAGGCTATGCCGTCATAATTAATAAATATGAGCCTGATTCGTTTATTCTTTATAATATAGCCGCAAAGCAATCTAAAACCGTAACCAATAATTATAATTTTAAATTTGAATCAGCTAAGGATTTTCATTTCGACCAAGGAAATATTATTTACATTAACGACAATAACGGCGTGTTAGTATATAACATAGAATCGGGCTCATTCACCTCGAATATAACTATACCTTATCCGATTAACATAAAATACGTTTGTGACGGTAAATATTATTTTTATATGGGCGACTACTATTCATCAAAAATACACGGTTATATTATGTTAAATTGGATAGACGGAGAAAACACAGAGTATGTTAAATTAGGTCAAGAAGAACTTGACTTAGTCAATGTTGTCAATGATAAAATATATCTCTATGACAGATTAGGTAAAAAGACCCTATACCGTACCAATATTGACGGCAGTAACTGGGAAACACTTTCATATTAATAGTTATTATGTGTGATAAACCTTGTACAAGGAGAAATCAAAACAATGAAAAAATTCATTATTCTGTTGTTGGTTTTATGTGTTACCATTTGCTTTGCTTCGTGTAAAAACAACGAAAATAATTACACGGATAATAATATTAACACAGCAAGCGGCATAGATAACAACACATACGACACAGACACGACCGTACATATCCATTCATATTCCGATGCAACCTGCACACAGCCGCCGACCTGTTCCTGCGGCGTAACAATCGGCGAAGCGCTTGGTCACGAAATATCCGAAGCAACCTGTCTCACTCCCGGGATGTGCACACGCTGTAACACTAAATTCAGTGAGCCTTTGGGTCACAATTGGAAAGAGGCAACCTGTGAATCGCCTAAAATCTGCCTTCGTTGCGACCTGACGGAAGGAATTGCTTCGGGACATAATTACAGCAGTAACCACATTTGTACAGTATGCGGTCAGCAGGATGCATTATATGCTCCGGTTAAATTATCCTCGCTTGAAAGCTATATGACGAGCCAGGAATACCACGGTAGTTTTAAAACATGCGATTCAAAAACCGATATCTGGGGTACAGAGCACCGAGATATAATTTATGTTTCCGGCGGTTTTTCTTCAACAACCAGCAACGGTATGGAAACGTATCGGCTTAACCAAAAATACGAAAGAATTACAGGCAAAGTATTCTTATCTGATTATTACAAGAACACTCAATACACAGGCTCTGTTGTTATCTACGGCGACGGAAAGGTTATTTATGAAATAAGAAATATCGGAGCAGGCTTTGAAACCGTAAGCTTTGATATTGACATATCAAATGTTAAAGACCTTTCAATTTACATCAATGACCCCGACTTCTACGGAGCAGCACAAGGTCGTTGCCTGTCAGAAGTAACGCTTTATCCTCAACAATAATCAAAGATAAATGAACCGAACCTCTGTGCAAGAAGTTCGGTTCATTTCAATTATTTATTTCCTCTTTATCAGCTTTTTTACTTTTGCAATATCGTTCCTGTTCGGCACAAGCAATTCTTTTAAGCCAAAGGAATAGGTTTTGCAGAAATACGCTGTGAGCACCGTACCGCACACGGTATAGCTGAGCACACTTGCCCACGCCGCACCGTACATTCCCCATTTCGGAATAGCGTAGATATTAGCAGCCACATTTATTGCCGCACTCACGGCAAGGGAAACGAAGTGTGCGCCTCGCTTGCCCTGCGAAACGAGGACAATTCCGAGAAGCTTGAACATTGCCATCGGGAAAGCGCCGATAATAAGCACGAGCACAACGCCGTAGGCAGGCAGGAACTCCGCACCGTAAACGAGCTTTATCAGGAATTTGCCGAGCACGGCAAAGCCGGCAAGACAGCACAGCATTGAGCCGACGGAAATCTTGACCGAGAGCGAAATGTTTTCCCTGTCAAACTTCCTTGCGGATTTTGAGAAAAGAACCTCTTTGAATGCATCTGGCAGCATCCACACGTAGTTTATAATCGTTGCGGCAAAGGCGTACTGACCAAGCTCCTCCCCCGTCCCAAGGTGTTCGAGGAAGAAAATGTCCACGCTGTAGTTGAGCGTGACAAGAAGCAGGGAAAGCATCGGCAGAAAGCCGAATTTCAGCACTTCCAAAAGGAAGCGGAAATCCACCTGCCATATTTTCGGCACGTAGTGAAGCCTGCACAGGTAGAACACAACCGTGAATGCATCGACAAAAACGGTGAGCAGCACTATGTACAGCACGTTTGACTCAGCCGTGAAGTAAAGCACGGCGTAGCACACGGTGAGAAGCACCTGATTGAAAACGTGCAGAAACATTCTCAGCCGCATATTCTCAACCAGCACTATATTCTCGTACTGCATTTTGAGCATATTGAACGGCACGAGAAGCGCCGCCATAATTATACAGAAATCCTTTGAAACAAAACAAACTGCCGCCGCAAGCAGAGCAAAAACAAAGAACTGCAAAAAGCAGATATCGCTGTATTTTTTCAGCGTTTCCTTACCCAGCTTTTTGTAGTTGTACGAATAGGACTGGTACACGCCGAGGTTGCTGATTATAACGGCGTTTTTTGAAAGCTGGGAAATATAGGCGTAGGTGCCCTTGTTCACAACGCCGAGGTACCTCGTTGAAAACACCGAGGACAGCAGACCTATAAGCATTGTGGAAACCTTGCTTACTGCGCTGAGCGTATAGTCGCTTTTAAGCAGCTTAGAAATTCCTTTACGGTTCATTATTTTATCCTTTCGGCTGGCACGCCTGCGTAGGTGCTGTCCTTTTCGGTGCTTTTAAGCAAAACTGCATTTGCGCCAACGGTTGTACCGTCGGCAACTTTAACACTGCCGAGCACCTTGCAGCCTGCGAAGAGCGTACAGCCGTTGCCGATTTCGGGGTACTTGCCCTTGGCGGCATCGCCTGCCCTTGCCGCACCGATTGTAACGTTCTGATAAATCACGCAGTTTTCGCCAACCTTTACATCCGAGCCGATAATTATGCTCGACGGGTGCGGAAACTTCAGTCCCTTGCCGAAATGCGAACAGTCTTTAAAATCGAAAAATATGCCGTAGCGGTAAACAAGAAGACGCATATACCTGCGTGCGACAATTTTTTTGACAAAGCTGCTGCCGTGTATGAACATGAGGCAGTAGCGGAACATATAAACCGCATCGGCAGACGGATTTTCACGCCTTATTTTAAAAAGCATAAGCGCCCTGAGTACGGGCGGATATTTTTTTATACCCGGAATTTCAGCTTCGGTATATTCACGGAATTCTTTGCTCATTTTAAGCCACATCATTTCTTTTTGTTTTTCATCTTCTGCATAAAGCGCACAAGCGTAAATTTAAGCAGGCGCAGAATTACGGGAACATGCATTTTCTTCTGCGGTCGGAAATCCGCACTGTCCAAAGCGGCGTAAAGCTTTTCACGCAAAAACTCTGCCGAATAACGTTCCCTTGCAAGCCGTGACGTTTCAAGTACGGTTTCGGTATCAACCGAATTGCCGGCAAGCGAATCCAGCACGCCCCTTATAACAGCAACGGGGTCATCGCATACAAGACCTCTGCCCGAAAAATTGTGGCGGTAAAGCCGTTCGAAATTTTCCGGTGTGCACGGTTCAATTCTGCCGTCATCCCCTATTACACAGCCGGGTCTGTTCATCATAACCGGCTCAAGCACGCTTCTGCCCTTGCCGACTACGAGGTGCGCCCATTCAAATTCGGGCACGAGATTATCCAGGTGTCCTTTAATTTCAACATTCACAAACGGATTATCAAGCCCCGAAACGTATTCCTTAAGCTGTTCAAGCTTATCTCCGCCGCCTGCAACTGCAAGGTTTATTTTCACCCTTGCGTCTGCGGCACGGCAGAGGTTGTCAACAAAACGGGTTATCGAGTCATATTTTCCGCTTGCAACCCTTGAGGTGAGCAGTATATTAACTGCGTTCCGAGCCGTTGCAAGGTGCTCAGACAAGCCGTCAAACTTCGTTTTAAGAGCTATTCTGTTGGGAATTACGGTGATGCTTTCAGCGTGAGTATATCTGCTCAGCACCTCGCGGTTTTCCTCGCTGAAGCCGATTGCGTGGCACCACTCGCCGCCCTTGAGGTAAAGCTCGTTGCCGCTCAGATCTCCGCCGGGTATAATCATAACACAGGGAATCTGAAGCTCCTTACAAAAACTTCCGTAGAAAAAAGCAGGTGCATAGCCCAGCGCCAGTACAAGGTCGGGCTTGGCAGATTTCAGTTCACGGTATTCGCGGCAAAGCTGTGTAAAAAGCGTACCGAAAGCTCTCTTGGTGAAGAGCGTTACTATATCGGGTGCGGCAGAAAAGCTGTCAAACTCACGCTCGTAAAGCTCCTTAAGCCCCTGCTCACGCTCCTGCATTATTACATTGATGCGGTGTCCGTCCCGCTTAAGTATTCTCAGATGCTCAAGCACGGATTTCGGTGCACCGCCGCTGAGGCTCATGCCGCGCAGAAGTATATTCATATTCTCTTTGCGTTCCACAGCAGTCACCTCTTTCCGTTGAAATATAATTATATCACAGCATAAATTTACTGTCAAATAAGCACAGCGGCCAAACGAAGATTATTGACTTTTCCGCGGCGGACATTTATAATTATACTATCAATTTAAACGGAGGTCAGCCCTATGAAAAAACGCATTCTTGCGGCTGTGCTTGCGCTTGCACTCGTGCTTGCAGCGGCTATGCCCGCAACGGCAAAATCGACGGCAAAAAGCCCCACACTCCGCTTTGACGAAAACGGAGAATTCAAAATCCTTCACATCTGCGACTGTCAGGACACCTACCCCGCAGAAGAGGATATGTTCACTTACATCAATCACATGCTCGACTATTACGAGCCCGACCTTGTTGTTCTCGGCGGCGACAACACCGTAGGCCCCGCAGAAACGAAGGAGCTTGCAATCAAGGAGCTTGTTGCACCCTATGTTGAGCACGAAATTCCGTTCACTCTCGTTTTCGGTAACCACGATGAAGAATGCGGCAACATCAGCAAAGATGTGCTTCTTACATATTACCAAAAGTACGGCGGAAAATACTGCCTCGCATACGATGCTGACCCGAAAATCAGCGGCACGGGCGCGCACAACCTGCCCGTTCTCGCTTCCGACAGCAACGATATCAAGTTCAACGTATGGATGTTTGATACGGGCGACTATGTAGCGGACGAAAACGGCAAGCGTCTGGGCTATGACTCAGTCAGAGAAGACCAGATTAACTGGTACAAGGAAACCGCAAAGGGCCTTGAAAAGCAGGCAGGCGCAACAGTGCCCGCAATCGCTTTCCAGCACATGATTGTCGGTGAAATTTACGAGGTTATGTTCCCCGAGCTTCCCTTTGAACTCGGCGACCTTACCGAAACCTACAACAACGGCAAGCACTACCCCATCGTCTGCCCCGACACGAGCGTGTTCAAGGGCCACCTTTTTGAGCCGCCCTCACCCGGCCCCTTCAATTACGGTCAGGTTGACGCAATGCTCGAAATCGGCGATGTAAAGGGTATCTTCGTAGGCCACGACCACTACAACACCTACGAGGTAAACTATAAGGACATACAGCTTGTCAACACGCCCGGTGTCACGCTTCACTCCTACGACACCGCTCTCACACGCGGCAGCCGCCTTATCAAAATCAACGAGGAAAACCCCGAAAAGATTAAATCAAAGGTTATCACCTACAACGACCTCGCCATTAAGAACAGTGACTTTGCAAAGGAAGCAGGCATAAGCAAAATCGAAGCTGCCTTCTGGATTTTTGCAGAACATTTCCTTCTTTTGCTCAAAAACATTTCAGGCTTTGGTTCAGCCATTCTTTATCTCTTTAACTGACACACAGTAATAATTCTTCCCGCAGGACGGTCAACACCCGTCCTGCTTTTATTAATGCAAAATGCAAAACTCAAAATGCAAAATTAAGGGTCGCTTCGCTCCGATTTTTAAAAAGCAACCTTACCAAGTGTCATTCTGAACGAAGTGAAGAATCTTATAGCACGTTAAGATTCTTCGGCTACGCCTCAGAATGACATAGCTTTTTTGTTTGTTATTTACAATCGGGTGTGGGCGAAGCCCACCCTTTAATTCCTAATTATTGTTCCCGACAAACTCTAATTTAATTCGCTCTGCATATCTGCTCTTTTGTTGTAAACGGGCAACGTATCAATTCACAGGCTTCAAGGTTTTCGCGGTGCATATCAACTGCGGTAATTTGGCGGTTTGAATAGGTTGTGTAGTAATAAATCCCCTTGTCGGCATTACAGCAGGAGGTATATACGGTGATTTCTTGCTTGCCGTTTTCAAGCACGCAGCAGCCCCTTTGCTGTTCGACCGAGCCTAAAACGTGAAAAAACTGTCCGATGCTTTCGTCCTCTCCCTCACCGCAGACGGAATTCATTTTCACAAAAACGGCTCTTATAAACCTCGACTGCGAGGACAAATCGCCCGGCAGGCCGATTGCGCCCATACCGCGGCTGTAAGCTGACAAATTCAGCTTATCCGAAAAGGTGTTTTCGGGCGGCTTTGCGGAAAGGCTCATAAAATTATTCAGTGCAAAAAGCTGATAGTCGAAGGGCGGATTGTTCGTCAGCACACCGACGGGGTTATCGTAAATTTTCAAGCCCTCGGCGGTTGCTTCAACGGTTATCGCCTGCGTTTTGTCGGCAGCAATCCAATGAAGCTGTGCAGGAGGCAACCGTGTGCTGAAGGCCTCATCGGTAATATTGATTTTACCGAGCAGGCTTTTTACCTGCTCAACGCTTTCACATTGCGACAGAATCCAAGACACAAGCTCAAACTGTGCAATGTTGTCCCTGCCGTCAACGGGCTTGCTATAAACTGCGTTGCCGACAAAATTCAGGCCCGCCATACAAAGCCCCTTTTCATTCACGGCATCGTAATAAAGCGGATAATCATCACTAACAAGTGCCGTGCCGATGATTGCAAAATGTCCGGTCACCGTGTCGGTATTGCGAAAGGCAAGCGGAAAATTCCTCGGTGTAATCACGACCTCCTCACCGTAGGTAAAATCGTTGTCGAGCGTTCTGCCGAAATAAAAATCACGTGTTGCAAAGGTAAGCGCAGTACACATTTTTAAAATCCCCTTTTTCAAAAAACATTTGCTTATATTATTGACCGCTCAATTGACTTTTTGTATCTGCGGTGATATAATCAAGAAAAATCAGCGAAAGGCAGGTGGACAGAATGTCAAAGATGAGCACAATGAATCGGAGAGCCGTTTTGTCCGTTTGCGATTGATTTAATTTTATCTTTCCGTAAATTGTCAGGCATCTCCGCTTCGGAGGTGCCTTTTTTCGTAGGGCTCGGCGGTTTGAGACGAGGCGTTGCCCTGCGAAGGATTGCGGAATGTCGCCGAGCGCCATTCCCTACAGATTTTTACGGAAAGAGGAAAGTTATGTGCGAAATCAGACCATTTAAAAAAGAAAACATTGAATTTATTTTTCACTTAATGTCCGAAGAAAATAACCTGTCCGCTTTGCACACAAGCATAATTTCATCAGAAGAATGGCAAAGCATATTTAATCAAGCCGAAAACGACACGGACGAAGAAAACTTTATTGTTTACAAAAACGATACGCCTTGTTGTTGGCTAAAGCTCAACGGACTGCAAAGCCAAAACACCGCCTGGATTTCTATGCTTGTAGTTTCCGAAAAATTCAAGCATCAGGGTGTCGGAAAATTCGCAGTAAGCTATGCGGTTGAATATCTTACAGGACGAGGGTATGAATTATGCAAACTGCAAACAACCAAGGACAATTTACCTGCAATAAACCTTTATAAAAAATGCGGATTTGAATTGACCGAAGCCAAAACAGAAAACTTGACTTTCTGCAAAAAACTAAACAACTTCTCTTTTGCAGAGATTACAAAAGAAAATGCAAGCCTATATAAAAATCTTCAGAAAGTTTTTGCCGAATACAAAATCCGTGCCCTACGCAACCACGGCGAAAATCCTTGCGGCAAAAAGACGTTTTATAATCTGTTTGACAGTATTATTACAGGCGTTTCAAACTGCTGTTCAAAGCATTTTATTGTTATGCAGTCTGACAGGGAATTAATCGGCTTTGCTTTAATCGAAACAGCTTCAACCGACCTTATTGACATTCCGTATAGCTACGGTACGGTTAATGATTTTTACATTTCCCCCAAGTACAGGCGAAAGGGTTACGGCAGAGTACTGAACGCTCACATTGAAAATATTTTTAAATTCAGCGGAACTAATACAGTTTTGCTCAGTCCCGACCCCGTAAGCGGTATTGATTTCTGGAGGGCAATGGGCTACCGCGACACGGGGATTCACCAGGGTTTAGGACGGCATTTCGTTTATATCAAACATTTAACCGAAAAGAATACTGAAATTGAAAGCGCAATTTCGGCGCTTGTTACCCCGACGGATTTGATTACGGTAAACCCGTACAACAAGGCACAGATTAAAGAGATGTGTGGCGTATGGAAAAAGTATTGCCGTGATAACAACAGAAAGTTCCGCAAAAGTACCGTTCGCAAAATGGCGTTCAGGGCAAGAGAAAACAAAGAGGTCCGTTTTAAGGCACTGTACAGCCGCGGCAAAATCATAGGGTTTGTTTATAAGGACGGCCGTGAGATAAATTACAGTTTGTCGGGGTGTCGTAAGCGTTAAATTGTATATCAAAATTGTAGGGGACGGCGTCCTCGACGTCCCGAAAGGTTTGCGGAAATATCAATGTAAAAATGATATTGTAGGGGAGGGCTTCCACGCCCTCCCGACATTGATATATCGGTCGCGTAACGGGAGGGGACAGAGCCCCTCCCCTAC
>JAFQRA010000006.1 GCA_017410325.1 Clostridia bacterium
AGCAAAAGACGGAGGATTGCAAGATTTTATGTTGATTAATTTTTCACAAGCAACCCTCAGTCACTTCGTGACAGCTCCCTTCAAAGGGAGCTTTTGACAATCACTTTTATGCTTAAGAGCTTCCCTACAAACTCTAATTTACCGCCATATCATTTTTACGGCAGGAGCAGGCCCCTGCCCTACAATGTTTTTAAAATTAATACATCGGCAAACACGGGAGGCAAAACGCCTCCCCTACGCAATTATTCATTTTTCATTATTCATCAGCGAAGCGACTTCATTATTCATTAAAAAAACTTACCTCCCTTATGGGTACACACAAACAAAAAACAATATCATCCGGAGGCGAAGGGTTGATATGTCGGCAAATTTCGGGCGAATACAATTCGCCCCTACTACATTGTAACATCTTAAAGTTGACTTTTGTAGGGGCGGATATTATCCGCCCGTGCTGATATTGCTCGGTTTGCTGGCGGCTGATAGCCGCCCCTACAGTGAAGTTTTAGTTGTTACAGCGTACTACGGGGAAATGATTTTTAATGAATAATGAATGACGAACAACGAAAAATGAATAATTTTCAAATCCCCCTTGTAATAATGTTTATTTTATAGTACAATACTATTTAATTATAAACAAAGGAGTTGCTCTCATGGATCCCATTAAGGTAGATTTCTCGGGCGGCGGCGCCAAAAAAGGCGGTTCGGTTATCATTCCGCCCAACAAAGCCGGTCTGAAAATCCTCATCAATGTCATTGGCACGGTTATTGCCGCGGCAGTAGCGTACTACTTCTATCTGCCCGCATTTAACTTCAAGGCCATTGAAATGTACATTTATTTCGGTATCATCATTGCCGCCTACTGCGTAATGGCTTTCATTACCTCGGGCGCAGTGCTTTCCCCCGAATATTCACCCTACGCCAGAAAGCAGTCGACAGTTCCGATTATAATCGGTCTTGTTATTGCACTTGTTGTCGGTATCGGTTACGCTGTTTCAAGCGTGTTCTTCCGTGCGAAGGATTACAGCGAGATTCTTCCCGTTCAGGCTGCCGACTTCAGCGAGGACGTAAACGAGGCGGATTTCTCAAGCGTTCCCCTGCTTGACAAGGATTCTGCCGCAACACTTGCAAGCAAGGCTCTTTCCGACCTTGTTGACGAAAACCTTGTTTCGCAGTTCACGGTCAATTCTTCCGACACACAGATTAACCTCAACAACCGTCCCGTAAGAATTGCAACACTCAAGTATCAGAACATCATCAAGTGGTTCACCAACCGCTCTGAGGGTCTTCCCGGCTATCTTGTCATTGATATGACAACGCAGAAGGTTGATTTCCAGAAGCTTGAAGGCGGCATCATCTACTCCGACGTTGACCACTTCAATCAGCTTCTCAAGCGCCACATCCGTTTCAACTACCCGACAGAGCTGCTCGGCACCTCGGTATTCGAGGTTGACGAGGAAGGCAACGCTTACTGGGTATGCCCGATTCTTGACAAAACCATCGGTCTCTTCGGCGGTACGGACGTAAAGGGCGCAATCCTTGTAAACCCCACAACGGGCGAATGTGTTGACTACACAATCGAGGAAATCAGAACATCTGCAGAGCTCAACTGGCTCGACAGAGTTTACGATCCCGACCTTCTCGTAGAGCAGTACGACTACTACGGCAAGTACCAGGGCGGCTTCTGGAACTCCGTGCTCGGTCAGAAGGACGTTGTTGTTACAACAAGCGGCTACAACTACATCGCTCTTAACGACGACGTTTATATGTACACGGGCGTTACCTCAATCACCACAAGCGACAGCTCAATCACGGGCTTCACGCTTATCAACCAGCGTACGAAGGAAGCAAAGTTCTACCGTGTCAACGGTGCAACGGAAAACGCTGCACAGGAGGCCGCACAGGGTAAGGTACAGCAGTACAGCTACACCGCTACCTTCCCCCTGCTACTCAATATCGGTAACGAGCCGACTTACTTTATGGCTCTTAAGGACAAGAGCAACATCGTTCAGCAGTACGCACTCGTAAACGTCAACCAGTTTACAACAATCATTTCCACGGGTACTTCAATTCAGTCCTGCCTTGAAAGCTACACCAAGATTCTTGCCGAAAACGGCATCAAGACGGACATTGACGTTGAAAACGTCGTTGACCCCAACGCACAGGGCAGCGAGCAGACACCCGCCGAAATCAAGAGCGTTCTCGGCGCAATTGAGGACATCCGCGTTGCAGTTATCGGCGGCAACAGCGTATACTACCTCAAGGTTGCAGGCAGCGACAAGTATATCGCAGTTGATGCTTCCGACTTTGCAACGGTTATCATTGCAAACAAGGGCGACAACGTTCAGGTTGAGTACAAGGACGGCGAAGACGCAATTATTGATGCGGAAAGCTTCGTTCTTAAATAAGTAAAAACAATGTATAATTAAAAGCCGTATCTTACGATGCGGCTTTTTCTGAGAAAGGCGGATACATATATGAAACTTCTTGAAGCTGCAACAAACCTTGCAGATGAAGCCTTGGCAGAGGTTTCGGCCATTACCAAGTGGTTTGAAGAACTGCCCGCAAAAATTCTTGATGCCTCGCCGAAAATTATCGGTGCGGTTGTCGTAATCGTAATCGGCTTTTTGCTCAGCAACCTTGCAGGCAAGCTCCTTATAAAAATTATGCAGAAAAAGGGCGTTGACGATTCCGTTCATCATTTCCTGAAAAGTATGCTCGTAGTATCTCTCAGAATACTGTTCGTACTGTTTGCACTCAGCGTTCTCGGCATAGACATCAGCTCTTTTGCCGCCACTCTCGGTGCCGCAGGTATCACAGCAGGTCTCGGTTTACAGAGCCTTATTTCGCAGTTTGCAAGCGGTATTGAAATTATGTTCAACAAGCCCTTCCGTGCAGGCGACTTCATTGAGCTTGAGGGTGTTTCGGGTACTGTTCAGGAAATTCATTTTATGAACACAACACTTCTCACCGCTGACAACAGGCGTGTTGTTATTCCCAACTCACACATCACCTCAAACAACCTTATCAACTACACCGCACAGAACAAGCGCAGAATTGATTTCAAATTCTCCGTTGCATACAACGACGATATTTCGGTTGCAAAGCAGGCTGTTGCCAAGGCAAACCTTGAATGTCCCTACACGGTCAACGACCCCGCACCGAGAATTGCCGTCGGCGGCCACGGCGACAACAGCATCCGCATAGATGCACTCCTCTGGTGCAAGAGCGAGGATTATTGGTCAGCATACTACGATATGTATGAGCGTGTCAAAGCAGAGTTTGACAAGGCAGGCATACATATTCCCTACAACCAGCTCGACGTACACCTCACGAACAACTGATATTCAGCCATCAGCAGAGTGCTGATGGCTGTTTTATTTTTTTGAAAAACCGATTGACCGCAAGAAAAGGTTGTGCTAAAATTGTGGACAGTTAGGGTGTCGAGTGTAATCCGAACCCGCCCAAAAGCGTGAATTTTTGCGGCTTTTCGGCGTTTCGGATTTGAAAGGCGACAGCCTGTCGGCATCCTCAACATCCAAAAATCCATCAAAAATTCGCACTTTTGAGTCGAAGATTTTTGCGAAGCGGATTTTTGGCATATCAAGGCACAAAACGCAGTAAATCCTAGCGGATTTACGAGTATTTTAACGATGAGATGGCGGAAATCAGCCCCGCAAAAACGGGTTCGGATTATACTCGCCACCCTAAAACAAAAGAGGCGACAGAACATGATAAAATTCGGTACAGGCGGATGGCGTGCCGTAATCGGTGACGACTTCATCTGCGAAAACATCCGCAAGGTTGCCGCAGGCATAGTTGAGCTTGCAAAAAAGCAGAACAAAACGGGTAAGCCTGTTATAATAGGCTACGACCGCCGCTTCCTTTCCGAAACGGCGGCAAAATGGGTTGCCGAAACGCTTGTGCACGGCGGCATTGAGGTGTGGTTTCTCAACCGCTCCGCCCCTACCCCGCTGATTATGCACACGGTTAAGGACAGCGGACTGCACTTCGGCATTGAAATTACCGCAAGCCACAACCCCTCCAACTACAACGGCATAAAGCTTATCGTTGACGAGGGCAGAGATGCTCCGCTTGAAATAACTGCCGAGCTTGAGGCAATTATTGAAAAGATTGAAGCTGTTGAATACGAGGATTTTGACAAGGCTGTCCAAGAAGGTAAAATTATTTACCTTCGCAGTCCCTTCAACAAATTTCTTGACGATATTATAGAATTGCTTGATATGCAGGCACTGCGTGACAGAGGTCTTCGCGTGCTGTTTGACACAATGCACGGCTCAGGCGCCTATCCGCTGCAGGTCATTTTCCACACCGCACGCTGTACGATTGACACTATAAACCTCAACAAGGACGCATATTTCGGCGGTATGATGCCTGCCCCCACCGAGCAGACACTCGTAAAGCTTTGCGACAGCGTAATCAAGGGCGGCTACGATATGGGAATTGCAATGGACGGCGACGGCGACAGACTCGGCATTGTTGACGGCAACGGCCGCTACATCAACGCAAACGAAATTCTCTGCCTGCTTTACTACTACCTTGTAAAGTATAAGGGCTGGAAGGGCCCCGTAGTCCGAAACCTCGCCACCACGCATATGCTTGACCGCATTGCGGAAAGCTTCGGCGAAAAATGCTACGAAGTGCCCGTAGGCTTCAAGTACATATCTTCAAAAATTGACGAGGCCGATGCCGTGCTCGGCGGTGAATCCTCGGGCGGTCTTACGGTAAGAGGTCACATTCACGGCAAGGACTCAATCTACGCCGCCTCCCTCTTCGCCGAAATGGTAAGCGTTACGGGCAAAACCCCGTTGCAGATGCTCAACACGCTCGAAAAGAAATTCGGCAGATTCATTATGGTGGAGGACAACCTTCACTTCGCTCCCGATTACAAGAGCGTAATTGAAAAAACTGTTTTTGAGGAAAAACGCTTGCCCGACTTTGATGTAAAAGTCACAAGAGTAAATTATGAGGACGGCTGTAAGGTCTACTTTGAGGACGACAGCTTTGTAATCTGCCGTTTCTCCGGCACCGAGCCGTTACTGCGAATTTTTGCAGAGGCAGGCAACAAAAAGCAGGCTGAAAAATACATCACCGATTTCAAAGAGTTTCTTAATATATAGTTTTTGAAACAGTAAAATTTCGTTAATTGTAGGGGAGGCATTTCGCCTCCCTACATAAAGTGCATATTAATTCAGCGGTGTGCAATGTTACTTTTGTCAAGCGTTACAAAAGTAACCAAAAAAACTTTGAGGCTTGGCACACTCCGCTGACGGCTGACGGTACCAACTCCGCTCAGCAGACAGAACAAAAAATGTTTTGTTCTGCTGCCGCAACGGCTCTCAAGTGAAATCTGACTTTTTATGTTTGTTCTGCTGCCTGCGGAACTTCGCTCAGATAAATAGGTTAGGCTTAATGCCCGTCAGCCTGCTCCGTTCAAACTACCGACATAGTTTGTTTTTATTATTTGCATTACGCTGTTTTAAAAATCATAATTACAGCAAAAAGACCCCAGGCACGCCTGAGGTCTTTTTTTCTTATACTCTGGGAATCTGATTAAGCTGAGCGTTGATGCCGAGCAGCTCTTCCTTGGTGAATTTGACATTTGCGGCGCCTAAAAGACTTGTGAGTCTGATAACGGTGAAGCCGCCCATCATCTTCATAAGCCCTTCGCCCATCATTGCGCCCTCGCCCATTGCGGAGGCTGCGCCGTCGCCAAGGCTGCTCATCATCTTGCGCATCATACCGCCGAAGAAAGCTCTGCCCTGCTCGCTCATCATAATGTCGCTGAGCTTGTCGTTGAGCGAGTAGAAGCCCTCGGGTGCCGTAATATCAAACCAGTTAAGGACTGCACCCTGCTCACGAAGGCGATAAGCCTCGTTGAAGCTGTCGACCTTGCGGATTACGCTTTCATCGGTAAACTCTCCTGCAACCGCAGTAAGCTTCGTTTCACCCGCATTGGGCACGTCAAAGTAGAAGAAGTGCTCGTCACTTGCCTTTTTGCCAAGGCTCACCCCGTTTGCAAACAGCTCTACCTCGGGCATATTTGAGTAAACGGTTACCTTTGTAACGTCTTCAACACGGTCAACGTAACGCTTACCGCACAGGTGAACGAACTTTTCGTCACTCAGCCAGGCCTTGTAGGCGTAAAAGGAGTCCTTCTTGTACTTTCTGTCAAAGGTGATAAGGCCCTTGTGATTCTGGCCGTTTTCGCCGCCCTCTGCTCTTGCATCTGCACCGAAATCGAACATATTCCACACGTGCGTTGCCCAGATATATTCTCTTGAGAAGAGCTGCTTTATAAGCTCCTCGTGGTAATATGCCTGATATTCTTCCGTATAGTCACCCTGCTGGGGGTCCGAGGTGTGCCAGTTGAGCGCTTCACAGCCGTATTCGCTCATACCGACGGGAATGTCGGGGTACTTTGCGTGGAAATCGTCAAACCACGGGCCGTTCATTGTTGTGTCGCCGCCGTACCAGCCGAAATAGTGGTTGAAGGAAACGACGTCGGGAATCTGAATATACGGGTCGTCAATACTGCACATTGAAACGACGGCAATTGTCGTAAGCCTTGTGCTGTCCATTTCGTGAACCATATCATTGAGTATTCTGTGGTTTTCAAGCAGGTCGTCGCTCGATTTGCCTGCCATTGTAATTTCGTTGGAAAGGCCCCATACAACGATTGACGGGTGGTTGTAATTCTGAACAACAAGCTCCTTCATCTGCGAAACCGTGTTCTCTCTGCCACCGGGCATATGGCTTGAAATATAGGGAATTTCCGCCCAGATTACAAAGCCCATTTCATCGCAAAGGTCGTAGAAATACCGGTCGTGCTGATAGTGGGCAAGGCGGATTGTGGTTGCGCCGACTTCATATATAAGCTCTGCATCCTCTCTGTGGTGCTCGGGCAGAAGTGCATTGCCGATACCCCATCTGTCCTGGTGGCGGGAAACGCCGCGGAGAGGATATTTTTCACCGTTGAGGATAAAGCCCTTTTCGGGGTCGATTTCAAAGCTGCGGCAGCCGAAGCGTGTGCTGATATTGTCAAGCACCTCGCCGTCTTCAACGAGGCAGACCTTTGCCGTATAGAGGTAAGGATCTTTTCTGCCGTGCCAGAGGTGAACGTCACTGATTTCGAATTCAGCCTTCGTTTCGGCGGCTTGCTTTTCGCAGTAAGCAACCTCGTTACCCTCTTTGTCAAGCAGTCTGTATCTGAGCTTCTGATTGTCCTTTGCGTTCGTAAGGAAAACCTCAACCTCAACCTTTGCGTTTCCTCCGCTGACCTGCGGAGTTACCATAATACCGGGGCCGCCGTAATAATCCAGGTCGAAGTGCGACTCACTTACACCGATAATATTAACGTCCCGGTAAAGGCCGCCGTAAAAGGTGAAGTCAGCATTCTGCGGATATACTCTGTCGTTTGCAGAGTTATCAACGGCGATTACAAAAAGGTTGGTATCTGACACTTTATCGGTAAAATCAACTCTCCACGTTGAATAACCGCCGTCGTGTGAAGCAATTTCCTCGCCGTTGAGGTAAACCTTTGCCGAGGAATTTGCACCGTTGATTTCAAGATAAAGTCTGTCTGCTTCGGGAAGCCCGTGCTTTTCAACGCTCTTTGCGTAATAGCAAGTACCCCTGTAGTAATCGTTGCCGCCGTCCTGACCGTCTATAGCGTTCCAGCTATGCGGCAGGTTGACCCATACCCAGTCTGAGGGCAGCTTGTCGGGTACAGCATCAGCTTGCTTTGAAAAAGCCCATTTGGCATTGAAATTTAAAACACTTCTCATTTGTTTACTCCTTTTTTATATAATGCCCGACAGACTTGCATCTATCGGGCATATCTGATTATTTAACCGATTTAATTATTTTGATGCTGCTCTTTTTGCTTCAAGCTCGGAATTCATTTTTTCAAGAGTCTTCTTATCCATATTGTAGATAAGTGCAAGACCGACAAACTGAACCACCGCACTGAACAGGTAAAGGCCTGCAACAAGCCAGCACATATTGTGTGAGGTTTCGAAGGTCTGACCGATTGTGCCGAGCTTTGAATCGTAACCGAGAACGCCCATAAACACAAGCACTACGGACGGGCCTATGCCCTGTGCAAGCTTACGGAAGAAGGAGTGGAGAGAGTAAACCGTACCCTCTTCACGGGAGCCGTACTTCCATTCGTTGTAGTCGATAGCGTCTGCCATAAGTGCCCATGAAACGCAGGTATAAACACCCATACCTATGCCGAAGAGTACAAGACCGATAAGGTAAACCACAAGAGCGATATCGCGGTTTTCCAGTGTGGGGAAAACAAGCATAATTATGCCGCCGACAACGGAAACAATGGTACCAGCAACGGAAGCTTCTTTCTTACCGAACTTGTTAACCATCTTCTTGATGAAGGGCAGGAAGAGCACCATAGGCAGGAAGCCTATCATCTGTACAACACCGGACATTGAAGCCTTGTTAAAATAGGTTGCGAACATAATTGTATTTGCAGTTGTTGCCGACTGCATACCGAGGAACATACCCATAGCGGCAACCGTTGCGCCGACAGCGGGACGGTTCTTCATAAACTTACCGAAGGACTTGATAATGTTGAACTTTTCGCCGCCCTCATTGGTCTTAACGGAGCTTTCGTCAACACGGATAGTAATCTTCTTAATCATAAACATAAAGGCAACAAAGCCGAATATGCCCATTATAAGTGCCGCCCAGAACACACGCTCGCCAAGCAGTGTTTCAAACTGCTCACCCGTCATCGGGTCAAGCACGGGGTCGCCAATCTTGTACGCCTCACCCGTGAGAGGATTGGTGTGGTACTGACCGCTTCCGTCGTAAGTAACCTTCTGCCAGATAAGCATTGGAAGAACTACCATAGGAACAATGTTGCCGAACATTGAGCCGATTGAACGCCACGTGGAAAGCTGTGCTCTTTCGCCGCTGTCCTCCGTAATAAGAGAAAGCATTGAGCCGTAGGGAACGTTTGCAACCGTATAGCAAGCATCCCACACGATATAGCCGAGAATGAAAAGTATCGCCTTGACTACTACGCTTGCATTCGGGAACGGAAGGAAAACCGCCGCACCGGCAACAAGCAGACCGCAGGCACCGATAAAGATATAGGTTTTGAACTTACCCATTTTATAATTGCGCTTGTCGTTATCTATAAGACTGCCGATAAGCGGGTCGTTAACAGCGTCCCAAACCTGAACGAGAAGCAGCAGTGCAGACAGCAGGCCGGTTTCCATCATCATAAAAACGAGCCAGAAGGTCTGAACCGTGCCCTTGAGCGCAAAGCTCATATTACAGCCGAAGTCACCGGCCGCGTAAGCAATTTTGTCGAGCATACCGAACGGACGCTTGCCGTCAGCACCGAGTTGAACTTCTTTTTTCATTAGAAATTCCTCAACTTTCATAAAAAATTCGCCATAAGGTGATTTGTTTTGTTGAAAATATCAACCTGACAAGTACATTTTATAATATCGGCATAGTTTTGAGTGAGTAATATTTTTATTTATTTTAGTATTATTTTTGTTTCGGCTATTGAAAAAGCTTGAAAATTCAGGCATAATAAAGGCAGTAAAAAAATACAGGGCGGTGTTGCGGTTTGTTTACCTTTCAGGCTGAGCTGAGCTTACTGATAAGCATACTGAAAAACTTTCATATTAATACCAATATTATTACCGAAGTTACCCAATCCGGGATAAAAGCCGACCTCGGTTTAAGGGATTTTCTCGGTATGAAAAGTGACTACGACAGCCTGTTTTCGATAAAAAGCATAGAAAACAACACGGTTTACAAAATAACAGACACCTTTTTCTGCTGTTATATATTCATAGTATTACCCGACCGCCCCGAAAAAACTGTCCTTGTAATCGGCCCTTTTACCAACATTGAAATAACAAAACAGATGCTTTTGCAGGCATCGGAGGATTATTGTATAACACCCGAAGTTCTTTCACAGATTGAAAAATACTATACCAACATACCCGTACTCACAAACGAAAGCACGCTATTCGCAATACTCAACGCTTTCGGTGAAAGAATCTGGGGCAGTCTTGAAAACTTCCGCATAAAATCCTCAAAGCAAACGGCAAGCAGGGCGGAAATTGAAAAGAACTTCAAGCGCTTCTCAGCACAGCCGAGCGAGGATGCAAACCTGAGCATACAGACTCTTGAAATGCGCTACGCCAAGGAAAACGATTTGCTTGATGCCGTGTCAAGAGGAATGGTCAACAAGGCGGAGCTTATGTTTTCCGACACCTCACGCACACGGCCTGAGCAAAGAATTGCCGACCCGGTAAGAAGCTTCAAGAATTATACGATTATTCTCAACACGCTTTTGCGAAAGGCGGCGGAAAAAGGCGGAGTACACCCCCTGCACATTGATACGCTTTCCTCGGATTTCGCAAAAAAAATCGAGCTGATAAACTCGATTGAAGCCTGCTCCGTATTACAAAAAGAAATGGCACGAAGCTACGCAGCCCTCGTGCGTGACCACTCGGTAAAGCAATACTCCCACCCCGTAAAGCAGATAATACTCAACATTGAATACGACCTGACGGCAGACCTTACGCTCAAAAAGTTTGCACGGATGTTGAACCTCAATCCGAGCTATCTTTCCGCCCTTTTCAAAAAAGAAACGGGGCTGACCCTCACGGAGTTTGTAACAAAAAAGCGCATTGAGCACGCTGCCGCCCTGCTTTCCTCAACGGGCTTGCAGATACAGACCATAGCACAGCAATGCGGTATGCTCGACGTAAACTATTTTACCAAAGCGTTCAAAAAAATTCACGGCGTAACGCCGAGTGAATACAGAAAAAAGATATAACGATATAGACAAACAACGCCGTTTGTGCTAATGTTATATAATAAAATGATTAAAGGAGCTTCCGTTATGTCAGCATTAACCTATTTCTTTTCTTACCTGCTTTCGTTGCTTATTGCTCTGCCCGGTATTATCGCCTCGGGCGGCAAAACAGCAAACGATTATCAGTTTGACGTTAACACCTCGCAGCTCGGCGAAGCCGTACCGAACACGCTGAGCAACGTCAACATCTGGGATATGCAGGGTACAGATCTTTTTACCAACCCCCGTGTCAACGAAAAATACAATATTCTGGAGTTTGTCGAATATATTCAGCTTATGCAGTGTACGGGTGGCAACGCAGACCGTGACCTGTTTGTTGACCCGCTCAACAACGACGTGCTTGACGACTACGATTTTTCGCCGCTTATTGAAAACTGCGCCGGCATTCTTGAGCTTGGCGCAAAGCCTCACCTCAAGCTCGGCAGTGTACCGCTCAAATATTCACAGAATGCGCTCAAGGGCGGTAACTTTGACACCAACCTCTATCCGCCCGACGATTACGACGTTTATTACGACTATATGGTCGCAATGGCAAAGGCGCTTGTTGACGAATTCGGTGCTGAAGAGGTGCTCACGTGGCGCTTCGGTGTTATGACCGAGTTTGAAAATTCCGACTGGTTTATGGTACCCGACGGTGACCCCGCCAAAACAGCCGAGGCTTACTGCAAGCTTTACGACTACACGGTTGATGCGCTGCAGAAAAACATCGGCGAAGACGTTTTTGTCGGCGCGCACGCAATGGTTGTTACCGAGGGCTTGTGGGACGAGCGCATTTTTATAAACCACTGTGCAAGCGGCACAAACTATAAAACAGGCGTAACGGGTACACGAATCTGCTTCCTTTCCGCTTCGTTTTACGACAACCGTCCCGGTGAATATACAAAGGGATACACTCTGCCCGAGACAATTGCCCATCTTCAGCAGTCTGCCAAGGATGCAGGGCTTGAAAACCTTATCTTCGGTGTTGACGAGGGCAGAATGCTCTGGGGTATAAACTCCGGTGCAGACGATAACCAGCTCCTCACAAGAATGGTAGGCTATACATATCAGGCTGCTTACGACGCAAGACTCAACAAGCAGCTTATTGAGCAGGGCGGCGATTATTTCTCCTCCTGGGGTTATCTCTCGGGCGGTTTGTTTGACGGCTACCCGACAGTCAGCTTCCACGTTGCAAAACAGCTGTCCGCCTTTGCAGGCAGTAAGCAGGTTAATACCGAGAACACAAAGTCAGGTGTAATTTACGGCGCGGAGGTTGACGTATTGTCGGCCTTTGACGGTAAAACATTACGCATTATGGCTTACAACTTCAAGAACACTCTGGATTATAACAAATCTGCCGACCTTGAATTAAGCGTAGATGCAAGCGTATTTAACAGCGACAAGGTAAACGTAACCGTTTACACCGTTGACGATAACTGCAACTACTTTGACGAGTGGCAGCAGGACCGTGTAACATACAATATCGGTGATGACTGCTTCGGCTGGTCGCCTGATGACCCGCAGATAGGTTCAACAGTAACTCTCAAGGATTCAGCCGCACGTGAGCTTTACATTACCGAGCTTTACGACAAGTACGAGAAATGTGCACAGCTCATACCCGCAACTTATACAGCCGACGTAGTTGACGGTAAGATAGTGCTTGACACGACCCTTGCACCTAACGCAGTTGTTTTCTTTGAGGTTTCAGCCGCTGAATAAGCCAGATAATTGTATAACAAAAAGGGAGGGCTCATAGCCCTCCCTTAATTTTACGTTTATTGATTTATCGCTGTACTCTGCCCGAAGCGTTACCGCCCGCGAGCTTTTCAACCTCGTCAACGGTTACGAAGTTGTAGTCGCCCTCGATCGAGTGCTTGAGTGCGGAGGCCGCAACTGCAAATTCAACGGCATCCTGTGTGCTCTTACCGCTGAGAAGTGCATAGATAAGGCCGCCGCCGAAGCTGTCACCGCCGCCTACTCGGTCGATGATGTGAAGGTGATAAACCTTTGAGAAGCAGTATTCATCGCTTGCCACATCGTAAAGCATTGCGCTCCAGTCGTTATCGAAGGCACTCTTGCTTTCACGCAGGGTGATTGCAACCTTTTCAAAGCCGAATTTGTCGGCAAGCTGACGGGCAACGGACTTGTAGCCCTCCTTGTTAAGCTCGCCTGCCGTGATGTCGGTGTTTTCCGCTTCAATACCGAAAACATCCTTTGCATCCTCCTCGTTGGAGATGCACACGTCAACGTACTTGCAAAGCTCGGTCATAGCTGCCCTTGCCTCGTCACGGGTCCAGAGCTTACCTCTGTAGTTGAGGTCACAGCTTACCTTTACGCCGTGTGCCTTTGCGGCAATACAGGCCTGCTTGCAGATTTCAACAAGGTTACCGCCGAGTGCGGGAGTGATGCCCGTGAAGTGGAACCATTCTGCGCCCTCAAAAATCCTGTCCCAATCAAAATCCTCTGCAACGGCTTCGGCAATTGCGCTGTGTGCACGGTCGTAAATACATACACTGCCGCGCTGGGACGCACCCTTTTCGAGGAAGTAGATACCCACTCTGTCACCTCCGCGGGTGATGTCGTTGGTATTAACACCGTACTTGCGCAGTGAATTAACAGCCATCTGACCGATTGCGTGCTTGGGAAGCTTTGTTACGAAGTGAGCATCAAAGCCGTAGTTTGCAAGGGAAACGGAAACGTTTGCCTCACCGCCGCCGAAAGTTGCTTCAAAGGAATCCGCCTGAATAAAGCGGAGATAATCATAGGGCTGAAGGCGGAGCATAAGCTCGCCGAAGGTTACTACCTTTTTCATTATCCTCTTGCCTCCTTGACAATTTCAACTGATTTTTTGCAAAGCTCGGTAATCTCGTCCCACTTGCCGTTGTCGATAAGGTCTGCGGTTACCATATATGAGCCGCCGCAAGCCGCAATCGTGGGGCAGGAAAGGTATTCACCGAGGTTGCCCAGTGAAATACCGCCCGTGGGCATAACCTTGAACATCGGGAACGGAGCCGCCATAGCCTTGATTTTTGCCAAACCGCCGCTCTGCTCTGCGGGGAAGAACTTGAGCACCTGCAGACCTAACTTATATGCCGCGTGATAATCGGTGGGAGTGGTACAGCCTGCGTAAATCTCAACGCCCTTTTCTTGACAGTACTTTACAATCTCGATATCAAGACCCGGTGTAACGATGAACTTTGCACCTGCGGCAACAGCCTCGTCAACCTGTTCGGTTGTCATAACGGTACCTGCACCGACAAGCATTTCGGGCACGTTTTCGCTCATAAGCTTAATTGCTGTTGCGGCACCTGCGGCGCGGAAGGTAACCTCCGCAACGGGTACACCGCCCGCAACGAGTGCCTTGGCAAGGTTGACCGCGTCTCTTTCGGGGTTGTTGAGCTTTATTACGGGAACAACGCCTATTGATGAAATTTTTTCTGATATAGCGTTCATTTTATTTTACCTCTTTATATCAATAATTATACGCCCGAATAAGCGGAGAAGCCGCCGTCAACGGGAATTACAACGCCTGTGATAAAGCTTGCAGCATCATTGTTGAGAAGGAAGAGAAGGCTGCCGTCAAGCTCTGCGCTCTCACCGAAGCGGCCCATAGGCGTAGCGGCAAGGATTTTGCCCGTACGTGCCGTGGGTGAGCCGTCGGGATTCCAGAGAAGTGCCGCATTCTGCTTTGTGGAGAAGAAGCCGGGAGCAATGGCGTTTACACGGATGCCGACCCTGCTGAAGTGCACTGCAAGCCACTGCGTGAAATTGGAAACAGCCGCCTTTGCGCCCGAGTAAGCGGGAATTTTCGTGAGGGGTGTGTAAGCGTTCATACTGCTGATGTTGATAATGTTACAGCCCTCACGGCCTACCATCTGGCGGGCAAAGGCCTGAGTCGGAATAAGCGTGCCCAGGAAATTGAGATTAAAAACGAAGCCAACACCTGCACTGTCAAGGTCAAAGAAGCTCTTTGTGTCGGCATCAATATCGCCAAGCTCAAAGTATTCCTTGTCCGTTGTAGCCTTCGGGTTGTTGCCGCCTGCACCGTTTACAAGGATGTCGCACTTGCCCATATCCTTTTCGACCTCGTCTGCCACGGCGTAGCAGACCTCTTTATTCAGAACATCACACTTATAAGCCTTTGCTTCTCCGCCCTCTGAACGGATTTCTGCCGCAATTTCTTCAGCGGCGTCAACATTCAGGTCAAGCAGGGCAACCTTGGCACCTGCTCTTGCAAGTGTTTTTGAAAATGCGCTGCACAGCACGCCGCCTGCGCCTGTGACAACTGCTACCTTACCTGTAAGGTCGGTGTTGAGAACATTCTTCTGCATTTTTATTCCTCTCCTTTTTATTTACAAGCTTTTTCGCAAGCTTCAAAAAGACCGTTGATGTAAGCTGCACCGAGTGCCCTGTCGTAAAGACCGTAGCCGGGCTTGCCCGTTTCGCCCCAGATCATTCTGCCGTGGTCGGGTCTGACGTAGCCGTCAAAGCCTGTTTCAACAAGAGCCTTTGTTATTTCAAACATATCAAGGCTGCCGCAGTTTGAAAGATGACCGCTCTCCTCAAAGCTGCCGTCCTCCATAATGAGGATATTTCTCATATGCATAAAGGCAATTCTGTCCATTGCGCTGTACTTGCGAACCATTGCAACAACGTCGTTTGAAGCGGCACAGCCGAGTGAGCCCGTGCAAAGGCAGAGGCTGTTGGCAGGGCTGTCAACAATGCTGAGCATTCTGTCAAGATTTGCTTCATCGGTAATAATTCGCGGTAAACCGAAAATCGGATACGGCGGGTCATCGGGGTGAATGGCCATTCTGACACCGCATTCCTCTGCAACGGGAATAACCTTTTTGAGGAACTTTTCAAGGTTAGCCCACAGACCCTCGGAGCCGATTTCGCCGTAGGCGCTGATAAGCTCTCTTACCTCGTCCTGTGTGTAGCTTGAATCCCAGCCGGGAAGGTGGATATCATCCTTAAGCGGGTCAAGGCCCTTCATCTGCTCCCAGTACATAACGAGGCTCGTTGAGCCGTCGGGAGCTTTTTTGTCAAGCTGTGTTCTCGTCCAGTCGAAAACGGGCATAAAGTTATAGGTTACGCACTTCACGCCGTATTTTGCACAGCGGCGGATATTTTCGCAGTAAACCTCCAAAAGCTCGTCCACGTTACCTCTGCCGAGCTTGATGTTCTCGTGAACGGGTATAGACTCAACAACGTCAAAAACAAGGCCGTTGTCCTGACATTGCTTTGCCATTTTTGCAATAGCCTCTTCGGGCCAGACCTCACCGGGCTTAACGTCGTAAATTGCGCTTACGATGCTGTGCATATCGGGAATCTGACGGATATACTCAAGGGAAATAGGGTCGCTTTCGCCGTACCAGCGGAATGACATTTTCATTGTGGATACCCTCCTAAACAAAAAATCTTTCATTGTAATTATATCACAAATTCAAAGTAATAGCAATGTAATTTTCTCAAATAAAAAGCACCGCTGAAGTTCAAAGCCCTCAGCGGTAACTGTTTTATTGATTTTTCAGCCTTTCGTATTCTTCATCCGTTATTTCAATAACACCGCCGTGCTTGAAGCCGTAAGGGAAGCTGAACAGCTCGTCGCAGCGCACGAAATCGTTGCTGCCGGGCTCGGGTGAGATAAACGGCACGTAGCCCATTTTTTCCTTTTCACAGCCGAAAAAATCAATCAGCAGGCACCACCTGCCGTCGGGCAGAGTGAGCGTTGTCGGGGCTTCATACGCCCCTGCATTGCCGAGGCCTTCCATAAGCGACTGAAACTTTCCGTCGTTTTCATACGGGCCGTAAAGGCTTTTTGAGGTTGCGTGCATATTCATCGGTGGCCTGTCGGAATTCTTGTAAAACAAGTGGTAGGTGTCCCCCACCTTTGTTATGTGCGAGTCAAGAATTTCATTGTCCTTTGTAAAAAACATTTTCGGCTCGGAAAATGTTTCAAAATCCTTTGTCGTACAGCAGTAAATCGACATATGCGTAAAGTTATCTTCCTTTACAGTAGAGCCCCAATGGATGAGATATTCTTCGTTTTCTTCGTCAAAGAATACCTCGGGTGCCCAAAGACAGCCGAAATCGTCCCTGCCGAAATAAACCAGCTTCTGCTCGGAAAAATTCACAAGGTCATCGGTTTTCCAAAGGCACAGACACTTACTGCCCGAGCTGTTGACCTTTTTCCAGTCCACCCAATAGTTTTCGTCCATTATATTTGCAATGCAAAGGTCGGTTGTCAGCACAACGAAGCCGCCCGTATGCAAGCGGATAACCTCAATATCACGGCAGCCGCAGGTGCCCAGTGTACTCGTCAGCACGGGCTCACCGCCGTTGACCTTTTCCCAATTCAGGCCGTCACGGCTTACGGAAAAATAGACCTGCTCACCGTCGGGTGTCACCTTTTCCTTGAAATGTGAAAACAGATAAGGCATTGGCTTTCTCCTTAAATATATTCAAAGAAGTCTGTTGTCTTATCAACACAGCGCAAGATTACCTCAAACTCAATGTGGCTGTCGTCAATTACGCGCTGAGGCTCTTCGGCGGCTGTGTAGTCGTTCACACCGCTTGCAGGCACGATAAACTTGTCTGCATTGACAACAACCTCATCAAGCGGGACAAGCTCGTCGTCGTGCTTTGCGGCTTCGAGCATTTCGGGCTTGAAATGGGTTGCGTTAAAATAGAAGCCGTTTGCATCCTTAACGTAAACCATAAGTCCGTTGCCCTGCCCGTCGCAAAGCGTGCCGAAACGGGTCTTTGCGTGGGCGGAATTTTCCATAGGACGCACGTAGTGAACAAAGTTATCCTCAACCTTCATTTCGTAAAGGCCGATTTTCGTTGCTTCCATTCTGTCCGCATACGCCTCACCCGGGCCGAGACCGTAGAAGCGGAGATTGTTATATTCTTTATTGAGCACTGCTCGCAGACCGAATTTCGGAAGCTTGGGACAAAGCTCACGCTTGTCACCGACAAAACCGATTTTAACTGCGCCGTCAGCGGTTACGGTATATGTAAGCTGACCCTTGAGGAACGGAACAACGCTCGGACCGCCGAGAGAAACTTCACAGCTTACCTTGATTTCACTATCGTACTTTTCAACCGTGAAATTATAGGTTTTCTGCTTTGCGTTGTGAATTTCAGCGCTTCTTCTTTCGTCCGCATCGCCCGAAACATTCTTCCAATGTGCAAGCCATGTTTCAAAGCAAACGGGCTCAGCAAGAATATTTTTGCCGTTTCTGATAATCTGTGCAAGTGCGCCGTAGGGCTTATCTAAAACAAGGGTATTTTCTGCTGTTTTAACCGTCAGATAACGCTTGGTTTCCTCTGTTTCAATTGCATCATCTGTAAAGCTGCCGCACTTTACTTCAGTGCTTAACTCGAACTGCTCAAAGCCCATTTCATAGCCCTTTTCTGCCCAGATTTCGCTCTCCTTCTTTATAAAAGAGAGATTGAGCAGGCAGTTGCCTGAAAACTCCTCATTTTCAAACAACCTGACAGTTGCGCTCTCACGGGGCGGAATGTCAAGTGTTTCTACTTTACCGCTCTTAATTACCTTACCGTTACGAACTACGCTCCAGACGAGCTCCATATCCTCAAGAGTTGTAAAATAGCGGACGTTGCAAAGGGTGATTTCACCGTTTTCATAGGTAGTTCTGAACGGCTGATAAGCACGCTTCATATCGTAGTAGCCGGGTCTTGGCGTACGGTCTGCAAAAACGAGACCGTCGATACAGCAATCCGCATCGTTGGGGTAATCGCCGAAATCACCGCCGTAGCGGTAACCCGTTTTATCGCCGTTTTTAACGGCAAGTGCGTGGTCGTTCATTTCCCAGATACAAAGTCCGAAGAGGCTGTCGTATTTATCGGCAAGGCGGCAGTGGGCAAAAATATCACCCGTTGAATAAGCACAAACGTACTCGCAGAAATAGAAGGGCTTTGCAGGATTATTGTCAAGGTAATTCTTCGTGTAATCGAGGGCGGCGTACATACGGCTTTCAACGTCGGAAATATCCTTGAAATCCTCTCCCTCGGGAACTGCCTTGAATTCAAGGTGGGAATTTTCGTAGTGAACAATCGCCTTGGGGTCACGGCTCTTGATGTATTTGCCCATAGCCCTGTGGTTTTTGCCGCAGCCCGATTCGTTGCCGAGCGACCACATAACCACGCAGGGATGGTTTTTGTCGCGCTCAAAAAGGCGTGCGGCACGGTCAACGTAAGCTGCCTCCCATTCGTCAATTGTGGAAAGCATTGACCAGCGCATCCAATCCCAGGTATCTCTGTACTCAAAGCCCATACCGTGTGTCTCGATGTCGGCCTCGTCAACGAGCATAAAGCCGAGCTCATCACAAAGTGCAAGAAAACGGGGGTCATTGGGGTAGTGAGAGGTACGTATGCAGTTACAGTTAGCCTGCTTGAGCAGGTAGAGGTCACGGAGCATATCGTCAACGGTTGCGGTATAGCCGCCTTCGGGATGGGCATCGTGTCTGTTAATACCCCAGAGCTTGACGGACTTACCGTTGAGGTAAACGACACTGCCCTTGATTTCAAGGCGCTTGAAGCCGATTTTCTGTGCAATTACCTCTTCACCGGCTTTAATAATCAATGTATAGAGCTTCGGCTCTTCCGCATTCCAGAGCACGGGAGAAGCAACGGTGAATGAGCTGTCAGCACCGCAGTAAACCGTTTCGCCTTCGGGAGAAACCAGAGTGTATTCTGCTCTCACGTCACCGCGGCAGGTGCTTTCAAGCTCAACCTTAACGCTGTCAAGGCTCTCAGCAACATCGCTTCTGACGTAAAAATCCTTAATGTGGCTTTCGGGTCTGCCGAGCAGATAAACCTCACGGAAGATACCCGAAAGGCGGAAGCAGTCCTGATCCTCAAGATAGGAGCCGTCACACCACTTGACAACAAGCACGTCAAGGCGGTTTTCACCTGCGGTTACGTAATCGGTAATATCAAATTCGCTCGTGCAGCGGCTGACCTGGCTGTAGCCGACAAACTGCTTGTTGACGAACAGATAGAAGCAGGAGGAAACGCCCTCAAAGTTTATGTAAACCTTTTTGCCGAAATCAGCATCAACGGTAAATGTACGGCTGTAGTGACCGCAGGGATTTTCCTCGGGCACGTGAGGCGGGTCGAGCGGGAAGGGATAGCGAAGGTTGGAGTAAAGAGGCTCATCGTAGCCCCTGTCAGTGAGCACCTGCCAGCAAAGCGGCACGGTAATTTTCTCGCTGAAGGCTTCGTCAAGAAAGCTGTCCTCAATATCCTCAAAGCTTGAATAAAACTTAAAATCCCACTCACCGCAGAGGTTTACGAAGCTTTCCGATTTTTCTCTGTCAAAGGTAAGTGCAGCTGATTCACTCCTGCAGGGCACAAAATACGCTCTGGGTACTTCACAGCCGATGTGAAGCGAATTTAAATCCTTGTGGTATGCTTTGAATTCCATAAATCTGTTCTCCCCGTTCTGTATTCTTATATTAATAATTGTATATCCTTTTGCGTGCCGTAGCCCTCAACGTTAACCTTACCGTCTTCGATTTCAACCACGGCAAAATTATTCGTAGGCTCGTTACACATTGAAGCAAAAACAACGTAGGGTACGCTGCCGAGCCGCATATTCAGCCCGTCGTGGTAATGCCCCGAAAACACGGCTTTCACCTTACCCGAAGAAAGCAGCGCTTGCTTTACCTCGTCAGCGTTTACAAGCACGTGGTCGTTGCGCTCGCCCTCATCAACGTCAAAATCGAGCAAAGCGTGGGTAAAAACTATAACGGGCTTGTCGGACTGCTCAATCTTTTTCTTCGCCCAGTCAAGTTGTTCATTATCAACATAGCAGTACGCCCATTTTATTTCGCTTTCGGGGTACGGCTCATCGGGTGAATTCATATTCGTGTCGAGCATAAGGCAGAGATACTCCTGCGTTTCAACGCTGTAGAACCTATGCGGCATATCCGTAAGCCTGCAGAATTCCCGCTTGCTCATAGCGGTATCGTGGTTGCCGATAATAGAATAAAACGGTATATCAAAGCTGCGCCAAATTTCGCCGAGCTCTTCAAGCCCCTGTGCCTGCGGCTTGAAGCCGTCAACCGCATCCGCAATATCGCCAAGGCAAACCGCAAACTCACAGCCGTCGGAATATTCTCCCAGCGCTTCGCGGAGCTTAGATAGGGACAATTCGTGGTACCTGCCGTCTGACCCCACGGGCTTGTCGGAATAATGCAGGTCAGTTATAACAAGAAATTTCATACACTCACCCCATATATTGGGTATTATAACAAAACAACAACTAAACCGCAAGAGAAAATTAGAGTTTATTTGAGTGCAAAGTGCAAAGTTCAGAATGCAGAACGTAGGGTAGACTTCGCCCGGGCCGATTGTAAATACCTGACAAAAAATGTTGCCACGAAGCCAAAATTATGATAATCTTAAAGCAAAGAGGTGGGAGGTTGTATGAAAAAGAAAATCATCATTTTATCCGTTGTATCAATTTTTATTATAGCAGGAGGGTATGTGGGAAATATGTTCGGAGTTTTTGCGAAAGGTAACTACGGCGAGTACGGTCTTGAAAACACAGCCGCCGCAGAAAACAGTCCTATCAAAGACAAAACAATAATCTTCCTCGGCAGCTCCGTCACTTACGGTTACGGCTCTCTCGGTGTGAGCTTTGCGGATTTTCTTGAAAAGTCAGACGAAATTCACGCTGTCAAAGAGGCAGTGTCAGGCACAACTCTCGTTGATGAAAAATCAAATTCCTACGTGTCAAGACTTAAAACCATTGACACAAGCATAAAAGCAGATGCCTTTGTCTGTCAGCTGTCAACCAACGATGCCACAAAGGAAAAACCACTCGGCAAAGTGTCCGTCAGTTTTGATATTGATTCTTTTGACACACAGACAGTTTCAGGCGCAATCGAGTATATAATAGCCTACGCGAAAGGCACTTGGAATTGCCCTGTGGTTTTCTACACGCAGGCAAAATATGATAGTGACTATTACGGCGAAATGGTGTCACTTCTTCTTGAAATTCAGGAAAAGTGGGGTATCACCGTTATCGATTTCTGGAACGATGAAGAAATAAACAACATCACAGACGAAGAGAGAAGCCTCTATCTCGTTGACGGCATCCACCCCACAAAAGCCGGCTATAAAATATGGTGGCTCCCCAAATTTCAAAAAAGTTTATATGATATTGTAAAATAGCAAAAATTCCCGTCGTGTCATTCCTGAGCGAAACTAAGAATCACGGTGGGGATTTTCTTTTGTGTTGCTTTATAAAAAATATGGGAGTATAATAAATAAGCAATAAACAGAATTCAGCCAAACCGGAGGTTGATGAAAATGCTGAACAAAGCTGTCGCATTTTTCACAGCATTATTTACTTGTATCAGCGGTTTTTTTACAAGTGTAAGTGATAAACTTCTGTACCCGTCTTATGAAGTTACTGAATCAATTGCTTTTGCCCAATCCCTGGGCAGAGGATGGAATCTCGGCAATAACCTTGATGCCTGTGAAATGCATTCAACGGAAAAAGCGGGACTTGAAACCGAGACAATGTGGGGTAACCCCAAGGCTGCAAAGGAGCTTATCGCTTTTGTAAAGGAGTGCGGATTTGACAGCGTAAGAATACCCGTAACATGGGCACAGCATCTGGGCGATGCACCTGACTATGTAATAGACGAGAAATGGCTTGACAGAGTGAACGAAATTGTGGACTGGGTGCTGGAGCTTGATATGAAAGCGATTATAAACGTCCACCACGATGACACATTCTGGCTGATAACCGATAACGATCATAAAGAAAATGCCGAAACGATACTTACAAAAATCTGGTCGCAGGTTTCCGAAAGGTTCGCTTCCTATGACGAAAATCTTGCTTTTGAAGTTATGAACGAGCCGAGAGTTGTGGGTGCTGAGGATGAGTGGTCAGGCAACGAGGAGATGCGTGAGGTTGTGAATGAGCTTAACTTCGCAGCCCTTGAAACCATCAGAAACAGCGGCGGTAATAATAAGGAAAGATTTGTTCTCATTCCCACCTATGCTTGCAGCGGATATGAAGATAATGTTGCGGCACTCCGCTTACCTGAGGATAACAGAGTTGTCGTTTCCGTTCACTTTTATTTCGGTACTGCTCACAAAGCCGAATTGGCAGACGCTGAAAACAAATGGAACCTCAGTGAAAAATATGAACTGTATAAAAAATTCAAAAACATACACAAAAGCTTTGTTGCAAAGGGCTACGGTGTATGTCTGAGTGAATACGGCTGGACAGACAGAACCAATATGGAAAATCTTGCATATAATGCAGGAGTATACACAGATATGGCAGAAAAATTCGGCTTTTCCTGCATTGTGTGGGATGATGGTTATGTGTTTACTATCATTGACCGTAATAATCTCACAGTTCTTTATCCCGAATATATTCAGGCGGTAGTGTGAATCGTGTTCGAGTCCCCACAACCTTGTTTCATCTTAAAGTTGACTTTTTGTAGGGGCGGATATTATCCGCCCGTGTTGATAACGCTCAGTTTGCCGGCGGCTGATAGCCGCCCCTACTGTGAAGTTTTAGGTGAAACAAGGTACTACAACACACCGAACAAAAAAATTAAGCAGTACACCTAACGGTGTACTGCTTAATTTGGCGCGCCGGAAGGGACTCGAACCCCTGACCTTTTGGTTCGTAGGGACACTCGTATAGCGGAATGACATTCCATTTCGTGGTAACTTGCAGAATTTTCTGACAAAAGTTCAGTTTGAGTAACCAAAAGGTCAATTTCTGCAAGTGTTGATACACCGTGATTCACACAAAAACCCATTTTTCGTCCGTTTGTTAGAAATTTGTTAGAAAAACAACGCTGTCTTTTTGGCGCAGGATTTCCTGCAGAATATGATTTTTACAAGAAAAGTCATTCTTTTTCATATTCGCTATAATGCCACAGATATTCATTGTATATGATTGCAGCCCGCAGGTTTCGATGCCTGTGGGCTGTCGCTGTTTTATTCGGTTATCTATATTGTTACTGTAAGTATTCTTTTGCTTTTTCAAAAAGTTCTGTTCGGTTTGCGGTTTCAAGCTTGCGGTATATTGCTGCCGTATGTTTTTTGATTGTGCTTTCGGTTACGAAAAGCGTATCGGCAATAACCTTGCGTTTTTTGTTTTCGAGCAGGAAGCGCAGCACCTCTTTTTCTCTTTGAGAAAGAGTGTCTACTGCACCCCAGCTTTTCATAATGCTTTCAATCTGTTCGCCTGTGAACGCTTTGATTGTTTCAGACGTTTCTGTGTGCTGTTCGGTTACCGCAACAGCTTCTTTCGGGGTGTCGGTTATTCCGTAATCCTGCAAAATCGAATAGAGTAAAAGTATCATTCCTTCGGTTAGCCTGCCGCCGCGTTGTCGGGCGTAAAGCCCGCAAATATGTTGACACCGATATTCAGCTTTTGTGGCTTTCCCGCACAAAGCGACAAAATCACAGATATCATTATACAGAGCATTTGTTCGTTTGCCAAGAGGCTAAATCAAAAAACGCGTCAATTCTCTCAGATGTCGGTATTTAGCGACAACTTAAAATCGACACGAGTCATTTATCCTTGTTATTTCACAATAATCTCGCTTTTATGGCTTGCAATTCCGCATATTGTGTGCTATGTTAGACTTAATTATAAATTAAAATCAGGAGGCCACTTATGAAAAAGTTACTTATACTCGCGCTTGCTCTCTTAATGATCGTCAGCCTGGCGGCTTGCAAAGGCAACGATCCCGGAAGCACCGGCACAAACCCGCCCGCAAGCAGCACCGGTGATAATCAGCAGTCCGGAAACGAGTCCGGCAACAGCAACACCTCGCAAAGCGGCAATAACGCCGAGGCGGCAAAACTCACCGGAAAACTCAATCTCA
>JAFQRA010000007.1 GCA_017410325.1 Clostridia bacterium
AAATGCAAAATTGTGGGAGGGCTTCGCCCTCACCCATTATAATTATCGCTCTAAATCAATGTTTTATAAAATCGGAGCGAAGCGACCCTTAACTTTGCACTTTGCGTTTTGCACTTTGCACTAATTGCAGTTCGTCTGTCAACAGACAGACAAACTGTAATTTGCACAACAAAACGCCCACGGTAAACCGCAGGCGTTAAAAAATTATTCTACCGTAATATTTTTACATGTCTTGCAATTCTCTGCAAGGTTGAGGTTCATAAGGGTAATGGGTTTATCGGCAGAAACCGAAACTACCCTGCCGTTTTCCCACTTGAAGGAAAGCTGTGCGCCGTTGATGAGCATATTTCTGACTTCGCCGTTTTTCCAAGCGGACGGAAGTGCGGGAAGAAGCTCCGTTTTGCCGTTTTCGCTGTAAACGAGCAGAGCGTTTACACCTGCGGTAAAGCCGAAGTTGCCGTCAATCTGGAAAAGGAAGGGCGGATGAGTATCGAAAAGGTTGGAGAATACGGAATACGAGAGCATATTAGCGATAATCTCGCTTGCCGTATCGGGCTCGTGTAGAGTACCTGCCAGGCAGATTGCCCACGCGGCAGACCAACCGATATAGCGCTCCCAGTTCTTTTTGCGGAAGTGGTAAAGCTCACGCACCCACTCGCGCTGCTCTTCGTTTTCGTAATACTTGATTGTATCCGACGGATACAGTCCGTAGAGAGGCGAGAAATGTCTGTGACCCGGCTCGTGAAGCTCGTAATCCTTTGACCATTCGACTATACCGTATTTACCCTTACCGAGTGCACGGAGTTTAGCAAGCTTTTCGCGAATCTCTTCGGCAAGCTCGCCTTCGGGCTCAAAGTCAAGGTAAGCGAGCAAGCCCTTTCTTGCAACCTCCATATCAAAGGCGCTTGCATAGTCAATAGCAACGGCCCTGCCGTTAAAGCTGAATTCGTTTTCGGGCGAGGTTGAGGGAGCAATAACATATTCGCCGTTGAACTCAACGAGATAATCGTTGATAAATTCTGCCGAAGCCTTTACGCTTTCAAAAATTTTGTCCCTGAATTCGTCAAGGCCGCCATTTTTATAGTGGCCGTAAACCTCATTCACAAGCCACGCACCGCAAAGCGGAGAGAACATATAGCAGGGGTCGCCCTCGACAGGCGAGGTCTTGCGCCACAAATCCGTATTGTGGTTACAGCAGGCGCCCTTGCAGCCGTAGTTGGTTTTTGCGGTGCTCTTGCCCGTCTGCATAAGCTCCCACGCAAGATTTACGAAGGGCTCGGCACACTCTGCCATATTGCTCTTCGATACGGGCCAGTAGTTCATTTCCGTATTGATATTTACCGTATAGTTACTGCTCCACGGAGGACGTACCCTTGCGTTCCATATACCCTGCAGGTTAAGCGGCTGACCGCCCTTACGGCTGCCGGCAATCATAAGGTACTTGCCGTAGTTATAGAAAAGCTCAACGAGCTTGGCATCGGGCTTGCCCTTCTTTGCAGTTTCAAGGAGCTTGACCGTTTCCTCTTCGCTTGTGCCGCCGATTGAAAAGCTCTGTCTGTCAAATATTTTCCTGTAATCGGCAACGTGCTTTTTAAGAAGCCTGTCATAATCGGGCTTTACCTTCGCCAGCTTCTTTACGCAAGCCTTTCTTACAGTCTCACGGTCTGTTTCGGGCATTTTATCGTAAGCAATAAAGCCCGTAGCGGTTGTGGCAAGAAGCACGGTTGACCTGGAATTTTTAACGGTTATTTTCCTGTCGTAGTATTCAACCTCACCGTCGGTCACAACTTTTACGGCAAGGCAGAAAGCCATACCCTTGTCGCCGTAAACAACGGCATCGGGAATTTTGCCCAGGTAGCTCGGCATAGAAATATCGGGGGCATTGCCGCAAAGGCAAAGGTAACCGTCCTTTACGACCGTCTTGGACTTAATCTTTGATTTTGCCTCAATAGTAATATTGACAGGCTTTTCGCTTTCGCTTTTATAAACGACTACGTCGTCTGGATAAGAAGCGAAGGATGTACGCTTTTCGCCCTTGAACGAAACGGTATGTACGGCGTTATCGATATCAAGCTCTCTCGTGTAGCCCTTTGTAGTCAAGGAGGAAAAGCTGATTTTAAGGTCGCCGAGTGGTGTATAAGCCTCGCTGTAGCCGCCGCAAAGCTTGCTTTCAACTATGTCGTGTGCCTCGTCGGGCTTGCCTGCAAAAATGAGCTGACGCACCTTGTCAAGGTTTTCCAGGCTTTCGGGGTTATCCTGATTTTTCGGGAAGCCTGACCAAAGCGTTACATCGTTAAAGCAGAGCGTTTCTTTTCTTCTGCCGCCCCAGACCATTACGCCCGTGCGGCCGTTACCCAGCGGAAGCGCTTCATTCCAGAGCTTTGCCTGCTTCTTGTACCAGAGTTTGTTCATAATGTTAACCTCACTTATAGAATATTACTGTGAATATAATTTTTTCTTTTTGCGTACGGGCAGAAATATCTGCCTTGTGCTTTTCGGCAACTGCCTTTGCAATCGAGAGACCCAGGCCGTGGCTGCCCGCCTCACGCGAGCGTGATTTGTCCGCCCTGTAAAAGCGGTCAAACATACGGTCGGTATCAACGCTTTCGCCCTGAATAAGGCTGTTTTCAACCTCAAAAACTACGGACTTGTTTTTCTTGTTAAGACGAATGTCAATCTGTGACTCGGGCGGAGAATACTTCACGGCGTTGTCAATGAGTATATTGACAAGCTCGCTGACACTTTTCTCATCGCAGTAAACCCTTGTACCCGGCCAGACGGAAAGCTTGATTTTCTTAGCATCCTTTTGTGCGAGAACGGCAAAGGCATCTGCCGCATTTTCAACAATTTCGTTGAGTGCTACCGTTTGGAAATTCTTTTTGTCGATGCGTTCTTCCATTCGTGCAAGCACGAGCATCTGATTGACAAGGTCTGCCATTCTGCCCGTCTGCTTGCGGATTGACAGCGTCCAGTCGTTTTCGCCGCAGGTCATTTCCAGCACCTCGGTGTTGGCGGAAATAATTGCAAGCGGAGTCTTGAGTTCGTGACCCGCATCGGCAATAAACTGCTTTTGCTTGAGTGAATTTTCCTCAACAGGACGAATAAAGTACCCTGAAACGAGAACAACAACGACTGTAAGCAGCAAGAAGAAAAACAGAGCTATCGTTATTGAAATAGTTATCATTGAGCCGATATACATAAGCTCCTCTTGCACGTCAAGAAAGCAAACCCTCTTGCCGCTGCCGATTTCCTTTACGGTGTATCTGTACATTTCTTCGCCGTAACCGTCTGCTTTGCCCGAAGACAGTGCCGCTTTTGCGTATTCAACGGCTGCAGCATCGTCAACCGCCGCTATGTTCTGCGTATTGACCGCAGTAACCCGGCCGTCCTGCGAAAACTCGACATAGAAAAAGCGTGTTATATAGGATAATTCTTCGTAATTTATCAGTTCCGAAATCGGGCCGTCAGACTCAGCCGTATTGAACACACCGCCGTTTTCATTGATGTGGTCAAGCATATCTGTCATACGCTTATCAATACTGATGATGTTGACAAAGTTAATTGAGGCGACAACAACCATCAACAGTGCAAAGGCGGAGGCGGTAATGCTGACGATAAACTGTCTGCGTAGTTTTTTAATCACAGCGCATCTTCACCGCCGTTTCTCTTTTCCAGGGAATATCCGATGCCTCTGGTTGCCTTAATTTCAACGTCCGCCTCAATAACCGAAAGCTTTTTGCGAAGGTAGGAAATATATACCCACACTACGCTGCTTTCCGTTTCGCTGTCATAGCCCCATATACGCTCTATAAACTGCTCGACGGAGATTATTCTGCCCTGTGCAGTCATAAGCATTTCAAGCATCTGGAATTCCTTACCTGCGAGCTTGAAATTGCCCTTTGGAGCTGAAATTTCGTAAGTTTCGCGGTTAAGCGTAAGATTCCCCACAGTTATTACGTTGGGCAGGTAGTCCGTGCTTCTTCGGGTTATCGCCCTGACACGGGCAAGCAGCTCGCCCATTGCAAACGGCTTTGTAAGATAATCGTCCGCACCTGAGTCCAGCCCCTGAATCTTATCCTCAATTTCGGCTTTTGCGGTAAGCATCATAACAGGCGTGTTTATTCCTCTTGACCTGATTTGCCGCAGCACCTCTATGCCGTTCATTTTCGGCATCATAATATCGAGCAGTATTCCGTCGTAATTGCCGGTTACAGCCCAGTCAAAGGCTGACTGACCGTCGTAAACGGCATCAACGGAAAAATTATTGTGCCTGAGCACCGCAACGACTGCGTTTGAAAGCTCTTTTTCATCTTCCGCAAGAAGAAGTCTCATCCTGTTCACCTCACTTTAAACTTCCGACGCTCTATTATATCATACAATACAAATAAAACAAACAGAAAAAATAAATTTAGTTTAATTTTTACATTTTTATTGAATTTACCGACTTTATAGAGTAATATAAACTCAAATAAATGTACGGAGAATTACTATGATTCGCAGGGTTTACACAAACAGGGAAGAATTTATTTCTCAGCGTGACGAATTAAAGCTGAACATACCGTATGCCGAGGATGTTTCTGTACTCGGCACACCTTTACAAATCGGCAAAAAAGCTGTACCCAACCGCCTTGCCTGCCAGGCTATGGAGGGCTGTGACGGCACGGCTGACGGCTCACCCGATGAGCTGACAATACGCCGCTACGACCGCTTTGCAAAAGGCGGTGCAGGAATAATATGGTTTGAAGCCACCGCAGTTATGCGTGAGGGCAGAGCAAATCCCCGACAGCTTTGGATACACAACAGCAATATTGACTCTTTTCGGCGTGAGGTTGAGCGGATAAAGCAGACAGCCGTTAAGGAAAACGGCTTTGAGCCGCTTATAATAATGCAGGCAACACACTCGGGCAGATATTCAAAGCCTGACGGTGTACCCGCACCGCTTATTGCATACAACAACCCTGTTTTTGAAAAAGATAATTCCATAGACAAAAGCCGTATCGTTACCGACGAATACATTGATACGGTTATGCAAGCGCTGATTGAGGCTTCTCTGCTTGCAGAAAAAGCAGGCTTTGACGGCGTTGACATAAAAGCGTGCCACCGCTACCTGAACAGCGAGCTGCTTTCCGCTTACAACCGCGAAGGCAGGTACGGCGGCAGCCTTGAAAACCGAACAAGGCTTTTAAGAGAAAGCATTTCGGGAGCAAAAGAGGTATGCGGCAGGGATTTTATCGTTTCGTCCAGACTAAACGTTTACGACGGCTTCCCCTATCCCTACGGCTTCGGTGTGAGCAGCAACGGCTCAACCGATTTCGACCCGACGGAGCCGGTATGGCTGCTCAAAGAGCTTGCAAAATCTGGCGTTGAGCTGCTGAACATAACTATGGGCAACCCCTATTTCAATCCGCACGTCAACCGCCCGTTTGCAAGCGGCGGCTATGAAATCAGCGAGCATCCGCTTGAGGGTGTTGCAAGAATGCTCAACGGTACGGCCGAGCTTAAAAAGCAGGTTTCCGATATAAAAATCATCAGCTCGGCCCTCTCCTACCTCGGTGCGGCGGCACCCAATGTTGCGGCAGGCTATATTGAAATCGGCGGTTTTGATATCGCAGGCTTCGGCAGAACTGTTTTCGCCTACCCGGATTTTGCAAATGACATTATCAACAGCGGCACAATGAAAAAGGAAAAGCTTTGCATCTGCTGTTCAAAGTGCACACATATTATGCGCTGTGCCGGCGGTACACTCGGCTGTGTAATCAGGGATAAGGACGTTTATTTACCGATATACAAAAAACTTTGCGGAGGTAACGGATAAATGAAAAAAATCGCATTGGTAACGGGTGCTTCCGCAGGTATCGGCAGAGCCTCGGCAAAGGCCTTGCTTGAGTACGGCTGCGCCGTAATCGGTATGGGCACGAGAGAAAGGGAAACCGAACCGCTCGGCGGAGAGTTCACCTACGTTTCGGGCAGTATAGCTGAGGCTGCAGACAGGGAAAGGTTTGTTAAAACCGCCCTGGATAAATACGGCAGAATAGACATTCTCGTAAACGCCGCCGGCGTTGCGCCCAAGGTAAGGGCAGACGTGCTGACAATGAGCGAGGAAAGCTACGACAGGGTTATGGGCATAAACACCAAGGGCACGCTTTTTCTCACACAGCTTGCCGCAAACGAAATGATAAAAAACGAGGGTGACAGCAAAGGCACAATCGTCAACATATCCTCGATTTCCGCTTACACAAGCTCGCCCAACAGAGGTGAATACTGCATATCCAAGGCAGGAGTTTCAATGATAACCAAGCTCTTTGCCGACAGGCTTTCCGAATACGGCATACCCGTAAACGAAATCCGTCCCGGCATAATTGCAACGGATATGACGTCGGGCGTTAAAGAAAAATACGACTCACTTATCGGCGGCGGCTTGCTTCCGATTAAGCGTTGGGGTACTCCCGAGGACGTTGCGGCGTGTGTACTTGCACTCTGTAACGGCTCACTCCCCTATATTACGGGTCAGTCGTTTGACGTGGACGGCGGATTCCACCTGAGAAGGCTTTGATTATGGATTTTTTAACCTTTGATGCACTTGTAATCGGCAGCGGAGCAGCAGGCTTCAACGCCGCTAACACGATAAAAAAGTTGGGCAAAAAAAGCGTTGCCGTTATTACGGAAGGCGTTAACTGCGGCACCTCACGCAACACGGGCAGTGACAAGCAGACCTATTACAAGCTCGGTCTTGGCGGTGACAGCCCCGACAGCGTGAGAAAAATGGCACAGAATCTTTTTGCGGGCGGATGCACCGACGGCGACACGGCTCTTTGCGAGGCGGCGCTTTCGGTGAAATGCTTTATGCACCTTTGCGAGCTGGGCGTGGAATTCCCCTGCAACCGCTACGGTGAATACATAGGCTACAAAACCGACCACGATCCCTACGCAAGGGCAACCAGTGCAGGCCCTCTCACCTCACACTATATGACGAGCGCACTTGAAGCAGAGGCAAAAAAGCTTGAAGTGACGGTATTTGACGGACTTCTTGCCGTTGAAATTTTAAAGCACGGCGGTGAGGTATGCGGGCTTATTTGTCTTGAAAAAGCAACGGGCAAATTCAGGGTTTTCCGTTGTACGGATATAATTCTTGCCACTGGCGGACCCGCAGGAATTTACGCACACAGCGTTTACCCGCAGGGGCACACGGGCTCAACGGGGCTTGCAATTAAAGCAGGTGCAAGTCTTCAGAATATGACCGAGTGGCAGTACGGCCTTGCAAGCGTTAACCCGAGATGGAACGTTTCGGGCACATATATGCAGTGCCTTCCCCGTTTTGTTTCGGTTGATGAAGACGGAAAAGAGCACGAATTTTTAGCAGAATTTTTCGACGATATTTACGAGACGCTTTCGCTTGTATTTTTAAAGGGCTATCAATGGCCGTTTGACAGCAAAAAAGTGCTTGAAGGCTCATCGGTAATCGACCTGCTTGTATACCGCGAAACAGCAATTAAAAACCGAAGAGTTTATCTTGATTTCACGAAAAACCCGTTCGGGCTTGAAAAAATTGTTTTTGAAAAGCTGTCAAAGGAAGCATTCTCGTATTTGAACAACGCCTTTGCGTGCTTGGGCACGCCGATAGAAAGGCTTTGTAAAATGAACGCACCTGCGGTTGAATTATACCGCTCAAAGGGTGTTGACATAAGCAAAGAACGTTTGGAAATTGCACTTTGCGCACAGCACAACAACGGCGGTGTTGCCGTTGATTTGTGGTGGCAGAGTGACGTAAAGGGACTGTTTGCCGCAGGCGAATGTGCAGGCACACACGGAATAACACGTCCCGGCGGAAGCGCACTCAACGCGGGTCAGACGGGCTCGTACAGAGCGGCACAGTATATAACCGCACAAACCAAGGAGCTTTTGTCCGAAAAAGAATTTGAAAGCGTTTTTGAAGCGGCACTAAAGGAACAGAATGTATTTTATCCCGACGTAAAGGATGAAATTGCCAAGGCGCAAAGCCGTATGAGCAACACCTGTGCCGCAATAAGAAACAAGCAGGCCATACAGACTGCTCTTGAACAAACGCTCAACTCAATAGGCAGATTTGAAACGGCAGAGTGTGCGCCGGAGGAACGCTGGAATTCGTTTAAGCTACGGGATATTCTGCTGACACAGGCGGCTGTGCTCACCTGTGCGGCTGATATGAATACAAGCCGAGGCAGTGCAATATACACTGACCCCAACGGAACATTAAGGCCGGGGCTTGACGGGCTTTTCCGCTTTTCAGCAAATGAAGTTGATGCCGACAGAATTCAGCAGATAAAATATACCGACGGCAAGTTCAGCATACTGTGGCGCAGCGTGCGTCCGATTCCCGATGACGGTGATTTTTTTGAAAATGTGTGGCGAAGCTACAGAGAAAACAAAAATATTTTTTAGGAGAGCAGATATGTACAGCCCGGGTCTTGTTTCAATATCCTTCCGCAAGCACAGCCCCGAAGAAATAATTATTGCCGCCAAGAAAGCAGGGCTTGAGTGCATCGAATGGGGCAGTGACGTACACGCACCGTATAACGATAACGAAAAGCTGAACCGTATTGCTGCTTTGCAGAACGAGCACGGTATTTGCTGTTCATCCTACGGCACTTATTTTCGTCTTGGTGTAACACCTACGGAAGAATTGCCGCAGTATATTTGTGCCGCCAAAAAACTCGGCACAGATATTTTAAGGCTTTGGTGCGGCAACAAGGGCTCTGCCGAATATTCACAGGAAGAAAAAGAGCTGCTTTTTGCCGAATGCTCAAAAGCGTCGGCAATTGCCGAAAGCAGCGGCGTTACGCTCTGTATGGAGTGCCACAACCACACGTTTACAGATGAATTAATTGCGGTGCTTGAATTGATGAACGCCGTCAACTCCCCTGCTTTTAAAATGTACTGGCAGCCCAACCAGTATAAAACGATTAAAAGCAACCTGGAATACGCCGAAGCGATTTCCGATTACGCCCGACATATACACGTTTTCAACTGGTCGGGTGACGAGAGATATCCGCTGGAAGAAAGCGTAGATTTATGGCGGAAATACCTTGAGAAATTCAAGGGCGAACGGGCTTTGCTGCTTGAATTTATGCCCGATGACGAAATAAATTCCTTAAGCCGTGAGGCTGACGCACTGAGAAAAATTGCAGGTAATTAAAATGAAGAGTATATTTTTGTGCGAGGTTGCAGACAACCCCGAAAGAGTTTTTTCAAAAGAAACCGTTGCTCTGCTCAAGGAAAAGTCAGGACTTGAAGAAGCGGTTTACAACAAGGATTTTTTATATAAAAACCCCGATAAATTTACCGACACACGGTACATTTTTTCAACCTGGGGAATGAGTGAGCTGACCGAAGAAGAAATTGAAAGATTTTTCCCGAAGCTTGAATGTGTATTTTACGCCGCAGGTACGGTACAGTATTTTGCACGACCGTTTCTGAATAAGGGTATTCGTATATTCAGCGCCTGGGCGGCAAACGCAGTACCCGTTGCGGAGTACACGCTTGCACAGATTCTGCTTGCAAACAAGGGCTTTTTTCTTACCTCCCGTTTGCAAAGCACGGGCGAAACCCGAAAAGCAAATGCAGAAAAAGAAAAATACAAGGGCAACTTCGGCGAAGCTGTCGGCATAATCGGCGCAGGAATGATAGGCAGTCTTGTTATTGAAATGCTTAAGGGCTACAAGCTGAAGGTAAAGGCCTTTGACCCGTTTTTACCCGATGAAAAAGCCGAAAAGCTCGGTGTTGAAAAATGCCCGCTTGAAGAAATTTTTTCAAGCTGCTCCGTTGTTTCAAACCACCTTGCAAACAATGAGCAGACCCAAGGGATGCTGAAAAAAGAGCATTTTTCGGCTATGCTCCCCTACGCAACCTTCATAAACACGGGCAGGGGTGCGCAGGTTGTTGAAAAGGATTTGGCTGACGTGCTTGAAAGCAGGCCCGACCTTACTGCACTGCTTGACGTTACACACCCCGAGCCGCCCGAGGAAGGCCACGCGTTTTACGCTCTGCCCAACTGCATACTCACGCCGCACATTGCAGGCAGCAACGGCAACGAGGTGCACCGAATGGCAGAATATATGGCAGAGGAATATCTGCGGTTTGCCGCAAACGAGCCGTGCAGATACGAAGTGACACTTAAAATGCTTGAAACTATGGCGTGAGGTGAAAATTTATGTGCAACCCGTATTTCACAAAGGATTATATTGAATTTATCAAAGCCTGCGAAGACCCGATGCTTGTTTCGCTGAGAGAAGCCGTTATTGCCGCGGCAGACAAGGCTCTTGAGCTTGAGCCGATTGCAGAATTCACCGTTAACGAAAGCGGTGAAGCACAGCCCAACTACGGCCCCGCCTGCTTTCAGATAGAGGGTAGTGCCATGCCCCTGGGCCTGGCCTACGGCATTACGGGCAAGGAGGAATATTTCCTTAAGGCGAGGGAGCTTATGCTCGCATACTGCGCTTACACCAAGTGGGGCGGTGATGAGTTTTTCAAGGGCGATTTGCTGACGGGACATTTCTGCACGGGCATGGCTCAGGGCTATGCGTGCTTCAGGGACGTTTTAATTGAGGAAGACAGAAAAGCCATAGCGGAAGCCACATACAGGCTCGGTATCCGTGTACTGCTTGAGGACTGGGTGCTGCCCGAAACAAAGGCACATTGTTTTGACACGATGGGTCACAACTGGTGGGCTGTCTGCGCTTCAAACGGCGGACTTGCCGCAGCCGTAATGAGCGAGGATATTCCCGAATGCAGAGAGCTTGCCGACATTACCGCAAAAGGTATGGAGGAATGGTTCAATTACCGGGGCAACCCGATTAACGTAAAGCCCGCAACGCTTGATGACGGTGCGTTTTACGAGAGCGTGAGCTACTACAACTACGCACTTTTCGAGTACCTTCGCTTTGCGTGGGCTTATCTTAAGCTTACGGGCAAGGCACCGTTTGATGATGCGGCGATACTGCGCCGTGCGGCACGCTTTTTCGTGCAGACCACCTACCCGTCCGGCAAGGACAATTATTTTGTCGGCTTCGGCGACTGTGACAGAGGAACGGGCTTTGCCTCCTGCGTTCCCCTGCTGCTTGCACGTCTGCCCGATTTAAAAGAGCTTAAATGGTACGTAAGCAGTAAAGTAAACTTGCAAAATGACTGTATCTGCGAAAGGCTGTTACATTATAAAGATATATATCCGGCCGAAGAAAAAGCCCCCGAAGAAACCGCCTGTTTTTATCCGTACATAGGCTGGGCGGTATTCAGGGACAGCTTTGCACCCGACAGCAATTTGCTTGCCGTAAAATGCGGCGACAGCTGGAACCACGCTCACCTTGATGCGGCACATTTCGTGCTGTACAGAAACGGCGTGCCGGAAATTTACGATTCGCTCGGCTGCAACTATTCCAAGGAAATTTACAGAGATTATTTCGTTCAGTCCGCGGCACACAACGTTGTGCTTTTCAACGGGCAAGGTCAGCACCACGACGACCACCATCACCACGTAAGGGCCGTCGGAAAGCTGTACAATTTTACGGACGAGCCGAATTTCCGCTATGTTGCGGCAGATGCAAGCGGCCCTATGGGCAGGCATTTTCGCAAGCACTTAAGGCATTTCCTGTGGCTTAAGGATTTCATACTTATTTATGACGATATTCAGGCACACGAGCCGGGCGAAGCAAATTTCCTTCTCCACGCAAACGAGCCGACCTGCTTCAAAATGCTCACAGAGTGTGAGGAAAGAGAAGAAAAAGGCGTATTCGGAGAGGATGCGCACGAGGTAACGTTCAAGTCCTTCAACCGTAATACGGACAGCGAGGGCAGGGTAAAATTCGTTTCCGTGCTGGCACTCGGCGAAGAAACGCCGACAATGCAGAAGCTTGACGAAGCGTATAAAATAACCTGCGCAAACACCAAGGTTTACATAAACCTTTTAAGTGACGGCAGGGTTATGCACCGCAACTGCACCAACACCTTTGACGGCATAACGACCGATGCGGTAATTCTCGTTGAAGACGGCGAAGGCTACGCGGCAGTAAACGCAAGCTCAATAAGGAAAGACGGTAAGAGCTTATTTGACAGGCTCAGCAGAATTACGGGCAGAATAAAATAAAATCACTCCGGATTATCGCTTGATAGTCCGGAGTTTTCGTTAATTATGAGTAATGCAACAAGTATGAATGAAACGAACAGTATTGCAAACGTTCTGTAGCCCGAAGCCCATACCGTAGGCGAAAAGCCCATAAGCACGCGGCTGCCAAAGCCTGCGGAAAGAACGAGTGCACCAATCATTTTTGCCTGTTTTGTTTTCAGAAGCGCAAAAACCGCAATTATAACGCAGACTGCAACAAGCAGGAACAGCAAATCCGAAACGGGGCTGAAAACGTATTCCGCCTTGCCTACCCTGCCGTTTACCAGACCGCCGCAGACGGCCTTTACCCAATCGGGCCTTATTAATGACGTGATGCCAAAGCCAAGTACAAACACAAGAGGAAATACGCTTGCGGCTTTGACTGAGGTTTTACCGCAAAGCCTTACACCGCTGACAGCAAGAAACAGCGCAAAAACGGCAAAGCCCGCAAAGGCAAGGCGAAGCTCCATAGTCATACAGTAAAAGGTTGAAGAAAAGCCGAGCTCTGCTTTTTGCAGGACGCTGAGTTCACCGAAGCCCGGAAAATACCGCGCTGTTTCGCGAAGCATTCTCGAATTGTCGGAAAAGACGTTAAGTGAATACGTATACACAGCCATTGCGCCGACGGCAACAGTCTGCAAGAGTGAGTACAAATCAAAATCTTTTCTGACAAACCATAGATAAAAGTTTGTGCAAAGCAAAATTCCGAGCAAAGCCGCACACATCTGCTGCATATTGCAGGCATAAAAAAGCAACGGAACAATTGCAAGCTTATACCACAGCGGCGTTCTCTCTTTGAGCAATTTGTTTCTTACGGGGAACAGACACAGCAGACCGAAGGTTATGGGCCAAAGGTAATTTACCGTTGTTGCGATAAAACCTGCATCGACAAGCACCATTGACGGAAAAACCGCAAAGCAGGAAAAGAGCTTTGTTATCCGGCTTTTACGCACGGGCAATATTTCTTCAACGGCCGCCAAAAGAATTGTCAGCACAAGCGGATTTGCAACACGCCACGCAAGGTTAACCTTTGCGAAAATATAAGTTGCGGCATCGGTCAAGGGTCTGGCACTTGTCAGAAGAAAATCGTCAAGCGAGGTTGATGCCGCCTTTTCGTAAAACACGGCATCGTCCGACCAATTGAGCGGCAAAAAGAAATGCACTGCCAATGCAACAAAGAAAAATGCAATATAAAACCTGTATCTTTTCATATTAATATTTATACGGTGTGCCGACAAAGCCAATCTGCGAGAAGGCTTCAAAATCGTGGCGGATAATATAGTCGATATATGAGCTGATAATCTTTGCGGAGAAAAGATAGCCTGCGGCATTCATATGACCGCCGACAAAGAAACGCTTTCTGAATTCTTCGTCACAAACAGGGCCGTATTGGCGCCAGTCAATAATATATGTATTCGGGAAAAGCTCTGCCATTTCATATAGCAGGGCTGACATATCGTCTGCACCGCCGGGATTTCTCTCATCTCTGCTGTCCTTTGGCTTGGTGACGAGGAAAAACTTTGCATCGGGCTGAATTTCTTTATACCGCTGGATTATTTTGCCGTAATTGCCCGCAAAGGTGTCGGCGTTTTTGTTATAATCCTCAAGGCAGACATCCGAAACAGAGCCTATGGGCTGACCTGCGTTGATTACGTCGTTGACACCGAGTGCGATTATATATCCCTGAGCCGCTTTTTCCTTATCCCACATACCGTTGGCCTCGGCAAAGCTTTCACAGTATTCCTTTGCGGTCATTCCGCCGCGGGAGAAATTGTAGACCTTACAGCCTGCCATTCTTGCAATGTACTGGCCCCACGAATAATCGAACATATCGTGGTAGCCACGCACGCCGTTTTCGTCCATTGACTCAAATTCACCCGATGAAAGGCTGTCGCCAACGCAGGCAATTGTTCGCATAATTCCGACAAAGCCGCCGTCCGAAACAAGATTATCAAGCGGTTTTTCGTTTTCGTTATTGAAAATAAAATCAAGGTTCATTTTATAAAGCCTCCTTTTTTAAGATTATATCACAATGCCGCAATAAAGTGCAACAGATAAATGTCGGGCTTGAAAAAGTGTCAGCATTGCTGTACAATTATTTTCGGGAGATGATAAAATGAAAATTGAGCTTATCGGAAAACCCGAAACTATAATGTCCAACCCTGACAGCAAGCACAACTATTTCGGCTGGCCGACAGCCGTAACCCTGCCTGACGGACGAATTGCGGTAGGTGCTTCGGGCTTTCGGCTTGAGCACGTCTGCCCCTTCGGCAAGTCTGTAATTTCGTACAGCTCTGACGGCGGCAAAACCTACACTCGCCCTGCACCGGTTATTGACACACCGCTTGATGACAGGGACGCAGGCATCTGCGTTTTCGGCGAAAACTCGCTTATTGTTACGTCCTTCAACAACTCTGCCGAAATGCAGCGTCACCACAACACAAAGAACAGATATGTGCAAAATTACATAAACACAATCACAAAAGAGGACGAGGAAAAATACCTCGGCTCAACGTTTCGCATAAGCCGTGACGGCGGAATAACCTTCGGCGAAATTCACCGTTCCCCCGTCACCTCTCCGCACGGACCCGTCCAGCTTCGTGACGGTACTGTTTTGTGGGCAGGAACAAGGTTTGAGGATATTTTTGCAGGCATTGAGGTGCACAGGCTTGACACCGAAACCTGCCAAACCGAGCTTATAGGCAAAATAATCAGTCCGGACAAAAATGCCGTACTCAACGAGCCGCACCTGATTGAGCTGCCTGACGGCAGACTTATCTGCCACATCAGAGGCGAAAACTCAGAGCTGTTTGAGGGCGGCAAGGAACACCTTTTCACAACGTTCCAGAGTATTTCCGAGGACGGCGGCAAGACCTGGACTCAGCCCGAAATGCTGCTTGACAAAACGGGCGGTGCACCGCCCCACCTGTTTATGACGAGCACGGGCGTACTGCTTTGCACCTACGGCAGAAGGAAAAAGCCCTACGGCATTATGGCAATGTTCAGCACCGACGGCGGAAAAACCTGGGAAAAGGACGTGCGCCTTTACGAAAACCCGTTCAGCGATGACCTCGGCTACCCGACAACGGTTGAGCTGCCCGACGGCACACTGATAACCGTATTTTACGCAAAGAATGTCAAAAACGGCCCGTGTGAAATCATACAGCAGAAGTGGAGAATTGAATAACAAAAAGGCTGTATCGGAGCATTTTCGGCGATCCGATACAGCTTATTTTATTGAGATTTGTTTTCCTGCTGTTCTTTATAAAACCTGTGAACGTTTACGAAGGCACCGATTACGCAGTAAAGTGCGTAAATGCCGTAAATGAGGTAAGTCGTTTCTTTAAAGTCGTTCATAACCATCTGCACGTTGAGCAGAAGGCCGATAACCGCCTGCACAATCCAGAGGTATGTATATTCAATATAGGCAAGCATAGTCAGAACAGGCACGATAAAGCCGAGCAGAAAGGTTATACTGTCGAGAACTGCGTATTCGTATTTCAGGTGAACGAACACGCCCGCAAGCACGGCCCAGGCGGCAAGCACGGCAAGGGTAAAGACCGCTCTCACCTTATTTGGCATTTTTTTGAAAACAGCCGTGTTTTTATACGCCTTCTTTTTCCAGCTGAAAAAGGTACCCAGCTGAATGGGAAAGCTGAAAAGAAGAGCAGATGCGGCAGAGGCGTAAACACCCATATACATATACGTTGCAGTATAGATAACGGAATTGACTGCGCCGATAAGCGCACCCACCCTGTTAGCCTCCGACTGAAACGCCATTACGAAAAGCGAAACGAAAAGAGGTATCATCAGAAAAAATTCCTGCTTGCACAATATGCCTGCGGTAAGGATTGCAAGACCCGTAACAACTATAATTATTTTCTTTGAGTTTTTCATAAGCACTCCGTTTTTGAATTACTGAACACCACGCTATTATATATTAAACATTCTGACATTTCAACCGTTACGCCTTTTTTACTTTTCAATACGCTCAACCAAATTGACATAAACCTTATAAAGGTATATGATTAATATATATTTTCTATCGGGGTGACTAACTATTAAAAGTCAAGTGCTTTTTTTAAAAAGTTTAGAAATCAAAAATAGGTGCACTTAAACAAGCCCTATGTTTCAAGGACTTTAAAAATAATAGTTAGAAATTATCTTATAGCATCAGGATCATAAACAAGATTTTTCGTTTGCAAGGTAAAAAGGACACGCACAAGTTTCTTTGCAGTATGTGAAAGAGCAACACGGTGTGTTTTGCCTTGGGCACGTTTCTTTGCGTGATATTCTGCGAATGTAGGCTCGTAATTCACAACAGTACGAGCACAATTCATAAGAGTATATCGCAAATAAGAAGAACCGTGTTTTACCATTTTGCCTGTAGTTTCGGAAGTACCGGATTGAAAATACCCCGGTTCCATACCCGCAAACGAAAGAAGCTGTGCAGGATTTTCAAATTTAGAAAAGTCTCCGAATTCGGCAAGAATAATAGCAGCAGATTCAATGCCGATGCCCGGAATGGTTAGCATAGGTGGATTTATCTCTAAAACACATTCTCGGATAAGGGCTTCCGTTTCGTCAATCTTAGAATCCAATTGACTGAAAATATCAATAACAATAGCCATTTCATGCAACAAAAAATCA
>JAFQRA010000008.1 GCA_017410325.1 Clostridia bacterium
CCACTCCGGAAGGCGATGAAGGTGACGGAACAACCCCGGAACCCACTCCGGAAGGCGATGAAGGTGACGGAACAACCCCGGAACCCACTCCGGAAGGCGATGAAGGTGACGGAACAACCCCGGAACCCACTCCGGAAGGCGATGAAGGTGACGGAACAACTCAGGAGCCCACACCCGAAGGTGACGAAGGCGACGGAACAGAACCGGAGCCCACCCTTGAAGGTGATGGAACAGAACCGAAGCCCACACCCGAAGGAGACGAAGGCAACGGAACAGAACCGGAACCCGCTTACGAAAGTGATGAAGGCAGCGAACTTATTGAACCGGAAACCAAAAATATGCCTGTAAGCGATGAAACTAAAAAGAAGGACCCTTCAGCCGAAAATAAGGAAGGGCTCAAGTTTGAACGCAAGCCGTATAATGAAAGTTATTACCTTCTTTTTGGTGGCGATAGCGAGCTTTCCTGTGTTGATCCGATAGGAACACTGAATTATCTGAAAGGTCTGGGACTTGATAAGAATCCTCTTCGGCAGGCGCGTGAGGGTAAGAAGATAGCCCAACAGATTGAGGCAACCTTCAAGCCCGGCAAGCCGGATGCCAGATATTGCGATTTCTGTGGTGCTGAAATATTCGGCGTTGAATTTGAAACCTTGTCTGACGGCAGAGACAGATGTTATAACTGTGGACGTACAGCTATAAAAACTGAAAAAGAATTCCGCGAAATATTTGAAGATGTAAAGCGTAATATGGAATCTTTCTTCGGGATCAAGCTGAATGTCGGTATCCGGGTTGAAATGGTTAACTCCCGTACGCTTCACAAACGGTTGAACGAAACCTTTATTCCCACAAAAGAGTTTGACGGACGCGTTCTCGGTGTAGCAATTGAGGATAAAAACGGTTTCACAATTATGGTGGAAAACGGTTCTCCGAGAATGGCATCTATGCTTACAATTGCACATGAATTGACGCATATATGGCAGTATATCAATTGGAATAAAAAAGCCATTATCAAAAAGTACGGTAAAAAAATGCGTCTTCAGATTTATGAAGGCATGGCAAAATGGGCAGAAATACAGTACGCTTATCTTATAAATGAGCCTGCTGTTGCCAAGAGAGAGGAAATTATAACCTCCCACCGTACGGATGAATATGGCATCGGTTTCCTCAGATACAGAGCAAACTATCCCTTCTCAACGGGTACTGTTATCACAAAGGCAACACCGTTTATGAATGTTCATACTCCGCTTGATCCTCAGTATTGTACAGCTTTTGTTTATATTGATCCCAATGCAAAAGTTCCGACAGGTGAGGATGAAGGCGATGGTCATGGCGGAAACGGTGGTAATGGTGGCAACGGAATAATTCCCGGCGGAGGAAAGGAGCCCATAAGGGGTTCCATTGAAAGAAATCCGGGCAACGTGCCGCTTTATGCGTACCAACACCTTTCCGATTCAGAAAAGGCAATGTATGATGTTATCGTTGATGCTGTTTATAATCATAAGCCGGATATTAAATCCATACCTTTGCAGATTCATAAGGATAATATGCAGAAGATTATTGATTACATAGACAGAGATCATCCTGAACTGATCTGGTTTAACAGAGGTATATCCTACCTGTTTGATTCATCAAGCGGAATAGTAAGTGAGCTGAATTTCACATACTGCCTTACCGAAGAAGAAAGCAGTAAGAGGCATCAGGAAATCGAAGCATCGCTTAAGCCCTTTATGGATACCGTAACTGATAAAATGAGCGACTATGAGCTAGTTCTCAGAATTTACGAAAACATCATCAGACTGGTGGATTATGACACTATAGGACTTGAACGTCAGAAGAAATATTCACCTGTTACATCAGATAAGCCCGATGATTTAAGATCAATCTATGGTGTGTTTGTAAACAAAAAGGCGGTTTGTGCAGGCTATGCCAAGGCAACTCAATATTTGCTTAACCTTTGCGGAATAGAGTGTGTTTATGTCACAAGCGACACGCATGCATGGAATTTGGTTAAGCTGGAAGGTGCTTATTATCACCTTGATACAACTTGGGGAGATTTATCAAACACCAAAAAAGAGAAAAATATTTCCGACCGAATACAGTACGATTGTTTCTGTATTACAACGGCAGAGGTACTTAATCTTGAATACCACCAGCCGGAGAGTGATCTTCCCTTGCCTGAGTGTACGGCTACAAAATGCAACTATTTCCACAGACACGGTCTTTTCTTTGAAAAATATAATTATGAAAAAGTTAAGGCAATTGTTGCGAAAAGTTTTGAAAACGGAGTTTTTGATATTAGTATTAAATTTGCTGATAAAAAGGTATTGAGTGAAGCTGAAAGAGATCTCGTTACTAACAGCAAAATCCGTGAAGCAGCACAGAGCGTATCACTCAAAACAGGAGTAAGAGTTAATCTGAGTTACAGTTATTCTGTTCAGAAAGACAGCTTAATTCTCACGTTCCATTTTGCCAAGCTTTAAACTATGGATCCGCCGCCTGTTTTTCGGGCGGCGGATTATAAAAAGGGGAGCTATGTATGCAGATTGTCCTTATCAGAAAAAAAGAAATCCTGAAAACAGTGCTGCCAGCCAAAATAAGTGGTCAGCATCAGATTTTTTATGCAGAAAATGGTGAATTCAAGCCGTTGTGTGCTGTTTCTGCAGATAATGGTGAATGGGTAATAAAAGAAAACAAGAAAACCGAACTGATTCAAAATTTTGTTACAGATGAATCGGGTAACAGAGAGATAAAATTAAAAGAAAACGAATTTTATATTTTAAGGTGCAGAGCGAACGATGAACAGATGATTATTCTTGCTGAGCCTATCGGAACAGGTCGCTCGAATTTTTCGTTTTACAATGTGCCTGCCGATGGAATAATTAATGTCGGATATGAAAAAGAAAATCACATATGTTACCACGGCGGTTCGTTATCGCGGACCGTTGGTACACATATTGAATATAAACCAAACGGCAAAATACTGGTTAGCGATGCGGACAGTATTAACGGAATATATCTTAACGGCAAGAGAGTGACCGTTACAACAGAGGCGCGGTATGGTGATGAAATATATCTTGCCGGTTTAAGAATCATACTTGGTAACGGGTTTGTTGCTGCAAACAACCCCGACGGATGCGTAGCTTCTTCACTCGTTAAAAGGAATCAGGAATCTTTTGTGCTCAGAGATAAAGACGATGATTCGGACGAGAGCGTTTATGAGACCTTTTCTTCGGCGCCGAGGCAGAAAAACGGAATAAAACAGGAAAAAATAAGCGTGGAAAGTCCGCCTCAGCCATCGGAAGAACAAAAAACTCCGTGGTTGCTTGTTATGTGGCCGTCTATAACGATGGCTTTCGGTTCTGTTTTTTCGTCGGTATTTACCATACAGAATATAATGAACAGCAACGGCGATATATCAAGCGCAATTCCAACGTTGGTTATGGCGGTTTGTATGGTTCTCGGTACAATAATATGGCCGCTTTTTTCAAAGCGATTTGAAAAAAGAAACCGTATAGCTAAGGACAATAAGAAAAAGCGCAGATATGCCGAACATCTTGAAAAGGTAAAAGGTATAATTGGTAAAGTAATTGAAAACCAGACTGAACTTCTCAAAAAAAACAATCCGTCAATAGAAGAATGTATTTCACGCATTAACGCACGGGAAATGACTCTTTGGGAAAGGAGCCCTGTTCACGATGATTTTCTTGATGTAATGATCGGCACAGGTGACATCCCTGCAAAAATAGAACTTGAATATTCAAAGCGCAGAGACACTGAAGAACTTGGCGAATCTGCAAAGGCCATGGACGAATTGGTCAATGCCGGGCGTATCCTAAAAAATGTGCCTGTCACAATTCCGTTTGCCAAAACAAAAATTGTTGGCATGACGGGCGAACGTTATGAGGTCATATCTATTGTAAAGGCATTAATTATTGAGCTTACAGCTTTACATAACTATGAAGACCTTAAGATAATGTTTATATATAATGAAAAAGAGAATCATCTGTGGAAGTTTGCAAAATGGATTCCTCATGTATGGAACAACGAAAAAACAGTCAGATTTATTGCTAATGATATAGATGAAGCCAAGGAACTTTCCAATATCATTTCAAATATAAATGCGGTTTCGGAAAACGAAAGAGATGAAACTATAGCCACACGATACTTGATAATTGCGGCAGACCGTATTCTTGCGGAAAAAATTCAGGCACTGAAAGATTTTGTAAAAGAGCCCTCAAAATATAAAAACATTTCTTTGCTTGCACTGTATGATGAAAGAAAATATCTTCCTAAAAGCTGTTCGGTGGTGTGCAGTGCAGAGCAGTCGAGTCTGGTGGTTGCAGATTATAATAATATTGCTGAAAAGCCGCAAAAAATTGATGTACCCGTAAGATATGAAGGCGATCCGGAAAGTATATTTGTCAATATGGCAAATATCCGTCTGGACTCGCGCTCGGGTGAAACCATTCTTCCGACAGAACTTACATATCTTGAAATGTTTGGGGCGGGTAAACCAGAACATCTTGATGTGCTGTCACATTGGGAGGAGAACGATCCGGTTAAGTCGCTTGCGGCACCTATAGGTGTGGATGCTGACGGTTATACAATAAAGCTTGATATTCACGAAAAGGCACACGGACCTCACGGTCTTATTGCGGGTATGACAGGATCAGGTAAGAGTGAATTTATAATTTCTTACATTGCCTCAATGGCAGTGAATTACTCTCCTGAAGAAGTTGCTTTTGTTCTTATCGACTTCAAGGGCGGAGGCATGGCAGATGTCTTTAAGAAATTGCCGCACCTTGCAGGTAGTATTACAAACCTTGATGGAAATGAGTTGCAACGCTCGTTTATAGCTATTGAAAGTGAACTTGAAAAAAGGCAGACGCTTTTCAAAGAAATCAGCGAAAAGAAAAAAATAAGTAATATTGATATTTATAAGTATCAAAAGCTCAGGCGTGAGGATAAAAGTCTTAAAGCATTGCCTCACTTGATTATAATTTCTGATGAATTTGCTGAATTAAGGGATCAGCATAACGATTTTATGGATCAACTTATCAGAATAGCCCGAATCGGCAGAAGCTTAGGCGTTCATCTTATCCTTGCAACGCAGAAACCCGATGGAGTGGTTAATGAGCAGATTAAGAGTAATATCAAATTTAAAGTCTGTCTGAAGGTTCAGGATAAGGCGGACAGCCAAAGTGTTATCGGCAGACCTGATGCAACGATGATAACCAACGCAGGCCGTTTTTATTTGCAGGTTGGTTATAATGAAATTTTTGAATACGGTCAGTCACCATGGTCGGGTGCGCCGTATTTCCCTGCTGATCAGTACAAAAAAACTTCGGATAATTTTGTCGATATTCTCAACGAACAGGGCAGAACACTTTACCGCGTTAAGCCGAAGGCTCAACCCAGACCTGCTAATGTGCCCGAAAAGCAGATAGATGCACTGATCGATTATCTTAGTGAACTTGCAAAAACAAGAAATTGCTGTGCAGATAAGCTTTGGCTTGAGCCTTTGCAGGGCCCTAAAGAGAAATTGAAAAAGACAAACCGCAATTCAGGAGAAGAAGCTTTTGTTCTTAACCCCGTGGTTGGTATGTATGATGATCTGAAAAACCAGAAGCACTGTGTTATGCGTGTGCCTTTCACAGAGGGTGGAAATACGGTTATCTATGGTTCTAGCGGTAGCGGAAAACTTTCATTTCTCAACAGCTTGCTTGTATCGATTATTGAAAAACACTCTTGCGAAGAGGTTTCAATATACGCACTCGATTTTGATTCCGGTTCGCTTTCAGCCTTCGAAAATGCTCCGCAGGTGAAAATGATTGCTCTTTCGGAAGAACTCTCTTTGGTTGATAAAACATTTGAAGAAATTGAGAAAGAACTTGATTTCAGAAAAAATGAGTTCAGGCGCTTTGGCGGAGATTATCAGAATTATGTCAGGACCTCAGGAAAAACATTACCTAACATTGTTCTTGTAATCAGCAATTTCCTTGCGTTTTCTGAAACGGCAGGCAGCGCAGAGGATAAACTTTCCAGAATTGCCAGAGAAGGAAAGAAGTACGGTATATTTGTTGTTATAACAGCCATGGATTCCCGTTCTGTGCGTCAGTTTGTTCCGCTGTTCAGTAATGTTTATGTTCTTCAGCTGAACAACATAGAACAGTATGGTGACATTCTCAACAAAACAGGCGGACTTATTCCCGGTGGATTCAAGGGCCGAGGTATATTCAGACAGGACGATTCCGTTTACGAATTTCAGACAAAAATGGTGTTTGAGGATATGGAGAATACTTATGATGCCATTGCTTCTTTCTGCACAAGTGTGAGTGAGAAATCATGCGTCAAGAAGCCTGAGGTTAAGCAAGTTCCCGAAGTTGTAACAAAAAAATATTTTGAAGAACTGGGGCTTGAATTCCGTGCGAACAACCTTCCCGTTGCAGTGGACAAAGAAACGATTGAGCCAATATGTATGGATTTCAGTGCAGCGGTAGCTTCAGCAATAGTTTACGAAAAACGTGCATTGCCATCCGTTCGGACAATTTGCGAAGAGCTTGTTGCAGCGGAAGATGATATAATTGTTATCGACCCGTATAAAACACTCGGTATAAGTGATTCAAAAGTGCTTTCAGATGCTTCAAGAATTGAGGAGTTTATAAACGATCTGGAAAGTCTGGTTTATAACCGTGCGGCAGAAGCAATATCCGAAAAGAGTGCAGGCAATCCGATCCCTGATTTTAAGCATATATATATTGTTGTCAATGGTTTTTATGCATTGAAAAATCTGATACCAGAAAATATGCTTATAAAATTCAGCGGTATGATTTTCAACATAAATGATCCGTACCATATCAATATTATTATTGTCAGTGACGTTGAAACCTATGATAAGGAAATAAGTTATATTTCCGGAATGTCTCCGTTTGCCCAAGGAATTACTTTTTCGGATTCATCTGTTAATTATTCATTTTTTGAAAAGAAATTTTCAAAAATCTGCGAAAAAGGTTATGCTCATTTTGTTGTTGATAATGTAAGGCGGACAGGAAAGGCTCTTACAAAACAGGAGGAGGGTGAATAATAATGAACAAGATTCTTATTGAAGTGACTTCACCTGCCGCAGAACAAAGCTACGATATGTTGGTCCCGGATAATATGCAAGTGGGCGAATTTGCCACGCTTGTCAATGAGGTTTTCTCAAAAATCTCAAACGGTATTTATCGGTTCAACGGTTCTTATGTAGTCAGCGAAAAGGTTACCGGTTCAATCCTTAAGCCTGAGATGACTATGAAGGAATCAAACATCAGAAACGGCTCAAAATTAATTTTATATTAAAAAACAAAGGAGAAAAAATATGTATTACGATACCGGTGCAATCAGAAGAACAGCTGCAGATATCCGCAGCGAACTCAAAACTTACACAGCCTCCAAAAACAAGGTGGAATTAACTATCGAGGGAATGAACAGTTACTTTAGCGATCCCGTTCAGCAGGATTTTGTAAAGCGTTACAGGAATGAGCTCAAGGAGACCGTAATCGGTATTGAAAAGCTTATGAACCAGTATGCAGACTACCTTGATGAATGTGCCAGAGCAATTGATAAGGCGATAGAAGAAGGCAAGTCAGCCATAAACGGTTAAAATAAAAGGAGGAAATAAAAATGGCTAACAATACATCGACAATTGATATTAAGAAGGTTAATGCAGCAGGTACGGAAATTATTGATGAAGGCAAAAAAATGTTTAATTCCCTTGAGAACATTAAAAACATAATTAACCAGGGCAAGAAGAGCTTTGACAGTGAAGGTGGTGAAGAAATCAGAAAAAACTTCAACACGTCTGCACAGAAGTTTGAAGAGTTCAAGAGGTTTGTAGCTAAGTACGGCGAGTTTCTTCAGAACTACAGTGAAGAACAGAGAAGACTTAATGAAGAAATTGCAAAGATTGCTCAGAAGATTACCAAGCTTTAAGAGTGCGCTTTGGTGGCAGGCGGCTTAATTGCTGCCTGCTGCTTTTGAGCTTTATTAAGTGTGTTTTCAGCGCAGTTTACAAGGTGGTTTTATGAAAAAGAGTTTTAGGTTTTTGTGCCTTTTTACGGCAACTATATTAACGGTATTCGGAGTGAGCGGTTGTATGTCAGAAACCAATATCAGAATCAGTACGGACGGTATGATTAATTATATGGAAAATAAGTATAATGATGAGTTTGAATATGTCGATTCTTTCGGTGGAGCAGATGATAACACGAATAAGAATATTATAATAAAGTCGAAAAAATATCCGGACAATGAAATTTCGGTTAGTATTTTCGATGGTGAAGGAAAAACACACATTACAGAGAACTATACTCAGTTCAGATTCAAGGACGAAACAGAAAAATATTTAACATCTATGATGAACACGTTGTTCGGAAACGATGTTATTGTAACATATAATATAAGCTCAGGTGGCACGGCAAACAGCTTTACAGAAAAAACATCTTTTGAAGAATTCATTTCAGACAGCGCATCCGGAATATTCTTTCGGGTGGTAGTCGGCACTTCGTTTTCAACACAGGATATGCAGACGGTTGCCAATGCAGTAAGAAAGGCTGCTGAAGAATCACCCGCAATTATGTGTGCGGAAATTTATTTTGCATCTTCCGAGGATTTGTTCAGACCTTGCAGTGAACTTGCAAATTACGAAAAAAATCAATTACACAGAGTTTATTTTGAAAAGGATACGGTAAACAGTATTTCAGATTTTGAATGGCGGTGATAAAATGGGCAACCCTCTTTCGGACAACACAGTTTCTGAAATAAATAAAGCGGCTGTTCTGGATTGGTATGCATATGATGATGACCAGCTTGAAGAGTACGAAAGCAAAGAGAATATTATTGATGTTCTGGATTGTTCAAAAAAACATGGCAGAGCGCTTGGCGAAAACGAAGCGCTCAGAGAAGCTATTGAAAAAAACGGACTCAGTGATTTTAAGCTTATAAAACAAAGCAGTACAACCGTCAGAAGTGTAGATGCCAGCGGCAATTACAAAATGAACGAGGTTATTGCTTACGCATTCCGCGATGAAAAAACCGGAGATATTTATATTATTTACCGCGGTACAGGCGATGGCAAATGGGTTGACAACGGTGAAGGCCTTGTGAAGGCGGAAACTGTTATGCAGCGCCGTGCAGCAGAGTTTTATGACGATGTAATAAGGGCTGAAGGACTGGACAAAGAAAACCCCGATAACCGCAGAGTTATTGTAAGCGGACATTCCAAGGGCGGTAACCTTGCCCAGTTTGTTACAATGGCATCGGAATATGCGGAGCTTGTTGACGTCTGTTATTCGATTGATGGCCAGGGCTTTTCCAAAGAGGCGATAAAATCATTTAAAAAAAGATGGGGAGAGGATTATCAGAAAATTGTTGATAAAATGTATTCCATCAACGGTAAGAACGACTATGTACATGACTTAGGTCACGTTATTATAAATGAGAATCAGACCTATTTTATCGACACAAAAGGCAGCGGTTTCGGTGCGTGGCACTTAATAGACTGTTTTTTTGAAGATGGAAGATTTTTGTGGGATGAGAACGAGAACCCAGAAATAAGGTTTAACATACCGCAAGGTTCTGTAGGCTTGTTTGTAAAAGAAGTTTCTGCAAATATGATGATGCTGAATGATGAGGAGATCGAGGATTGTGCCATTACCGTTATGTGGTTGCTTGAACTTTTTATGAAAAGCGAGACGGCGGAAGGCAAAGATGTAAACTCGCTTATTGGTACAGGTAACAGAAAATCAGCAACCATTGAGGAAATGGCAGGATTTTTAAAAGTCGGCGTGCCTATGCTTATCAATATTTTTGGTAAAAGCGAACATGCCAAAGGCTTTATTGAAGAACTAGGCTTAGGCAGGTACGGCATAATTATAGACGAGATTCAGAAATTTGTTAATGAAAAAAATATAGATCTCGGTCAATATATTCTTGAAGATCCTATGCGCCTTATTACAATTTATTCTTCTTTTGATCTGAGCAAGAAAAAAGTTCACGAATTGGTGGCAATACTTTGTTCGGTAAATGGTCTGGCGAAATTTGTTGCCACGGCTTTTCTGCCTGTTCCGATTGTTGCTTTAGCGGATATAGTTGGTGGCTTGGTTACGGCAGCTGCAACAATCGGTATCATAGCAAACCATATACTTCTCAACTGGGATAAATTTGTTGAGAATGTCAAGGCATCGCTTGAGTACATAGGCGATCAGATAAACAAGGCGGTTGATTTTGCCGTTGGCAAAGCCATAGAGGGTTACGAATATGTTACGGATAAGATTGATCAGGCCGCTGACTATATTTACAATAAGGTAACAGAGCTGTATACCAGCATAAGGAATACTGTGCGCAAAGAGCTCAATGAAACTGTTGGAAAGATTTACGGTGTTGCAGAGAGCATAATTACAAAAAGCACGCGCTTTTTCGATAAGGCCTGTGAACTTCTAAGTAAGGCACAGAAGGTTTCTATTGCTGTAATGGATAAAGTGTTAAAGTATACAAATCCTCTGTTCTATTCTATAGCATCATCTGTTTACAGAGCCAGACAGAGCATCATTTCTATCAATATAAAGAAGCTTAAGGAATGTGTGAATACGCTTTATAGGCTGGCAACGAGAATATCTGCTCTTGACACGCGGCTGGACAACCTTTATTATAAGCTTTCAAGAAACAACATTGAGCAGGAGGAGGGTGTGTTCACTTCTCTGGCAAGTATATATAATCTTTTCAGCGCAGATCTTAATATAGATCAGGGCGGCGTAATTAGACGCAAGGCGAGGGCCCTCTCCGAGCTTGTTGAGAAATTTGAAGCTACAGAGAGAAAAATTATAAACGGTGTTCCCCATGTCGGTTGATTCAGGAGGTTAAACTATGGATTGGGCATTAAGACAGGAGATTAATTCCTGTATATCAGAAATTAATTCAATTGTCCGTCAGTTGCGCTATGTGTCGGATGATGTGGCAAACAGTATAAGCGGTATGAACACAAAAAAATACACCCAGAGTATTAATAACGCTGCTGATAAATATGAAAAAGCGGCAAAAAAACTCAGAACGATAAAGTAAGAGAGGGTTGATTATGGAGTGTAAAAAATGCGGCAAAAACATAGCTGAAGACGCTACAGGAATTTGCGCTGATTGTGCCGCTGACGAGGCCGAGAAAAAGGCGTTGGAAAGAAACTATTTTTGGCGCGAGGTAAACAAAAATCAGTCAGCCATTGAGGATTTTGGTTATTGTGTAAAAACCGAAATAAGAAAATCTGAAAATACAGTTATCTATATTGCAACCAATGATAACGATGAAACTGTTGCTATTAAAAAGATTACGGTTCCGTACGATAGTGTTTCGGCAAGAAATTCAACGGATATTCACAAAGAAATTTCCGAGCGAGTACGCGCGGAAATGGAGGATCTTTCAAATATCAGCAAAGAAATCGGAAACAGATTTGTTATCACCTATTATGATTATAAATTGGTTTATAACGATGAAAGCTATAAATACGATTTGTACATAAAGATGGATTATCTGACTTCCCTTGGCAGCCTTTATGTCAATATGGAGTATACGGTAGCTGATATGTTGCGTATGGGTATCGATGTGTGTGATGCACTGGAATGGTGTCACCAAAACGGTAAGGTGCACAACAACCTCAATCTTAATAATGTTTTTATTAATAACGAGGGACGATATGTTCTTGGAGATTTTGCATTTTCTGCAAACGATAAGAATGACTGTGAATATTGCATGGCTCCGGAATTGTTTTACGGTGATTTGCCCTGCCCATCAACGGATCTTTACAGCCTGGGTATGTTGATGTTTGTGTTGCTTAACGGTGGGTTGCCGCCGTTTGCACAACTGCCGCAGGATATCAAAATGGCAGAAGAACGCCTCAGAAACGGTGAAAAACCCGTTTTGCCAAATAAGGTAAACAGCCGTCTGAGGGAGGTTATTCATCGCGCTGTCGATTCAAAGGCAGACAGATATGCTTCGGCAACCGAGTTTAAAAACGAACTTAAGCATTTGTTATCTTTTATGCCTGAGGATTGGTTGAAACAGCCTGTCGGTGAAATATTTGAGATGGAACAGGAGAAAAAGTCTCAGCCTGAACCGAAGAGGAAAATCGATGAAGAAAAGAAACCTGAGGAGAAGAAATCTGAAGAAGAGAATGACATACCGATTTCAACGGTTGAAGATGAGGATGTAAAAAAAGGGAACCGTAAGGATATGGTTATTTTGGCTGCTGTAATTGTGGTTATTGCGGCTGCTATTGCGGTTGGGGTGCTTGTCCTTTCCAATGCAGGAAATAGAAAAATTTATTCCCTTATCGAAAGTGAATCATATGCTGTTGCGTATAAAGAAATATCAGAACTATACAGTAACGGAAAAAATGTAGATTCATTAGCTCGCACATATATTGATGCGTGTTGCGATGACAGGGAATATAACCGTGTTGTTCAAGCGGTTTTGTTGCTTTCTGAGGAGGCTTTTGATGATATTGAATATTTCAGAAATATCTTAAGCCAGATGTTGGATAGCGGAAAATACCGACAGGCAGATTCGCTTGCGGAAATACTGTACGAATATGAAAATATGTATACCATGCTTGAAGACTTGGGATATCAGATCTGAGACACAGGAGATGCTAAAATGAAAAAAATTCTTTTCAGAGCGATTGCTATAATAATGTTACTTGTTATGACGGTGGGGCTTTCAGGGTGCGATAAATCTGACAGCGAAATTGAAAACCTGCTTACTGAGTTTGAATATGCGTGTAATACGCTCGACTTTGACGCAGCACTGAATTGTATTGATCCCAGGGTATCTGACAAAATCAAGGTTGCAACAAATATTCTGGGAATGTTTACTTCTCAGGATCGAGAAGAACTCTTTGAAAAGCTCGCAAGTGTCATTGCAGATGTTTCTGAAATAAACGGATTGGAGTTTTTTGAATCAATACAGATTGATTTGCAGGAAATCATTGACGATGAAGAGTATGATTATTTAAAATATGCCTTTACATATGTAACATATGATTTGGCGGGCGAGGAAATGACGAAGGAAGCATATTTTACCTTTGAAAAATATGTGGATAAATGGTATATTACAAGCTTTAGGTTTGAATAAAATAAAAATAATATCTTGCAAAAATTGTCGGATTAAGTTATAATGTTTTCAATGCATATTTGGTTTAAATTCGCAGACGGAAGAATTTGCGGTTTAATAAAACATATTGGAGGTTTTTTTCGTGGCTAAGAAAAAGAAAAGTTTTCCCATTGTTCCGGTACTTGTGCTTGTTATAGTTGTTCTTGTCGGTGCGTTTGTAGGGCCTAAGGTTGTTCACGAATGTGCGGATTGTGGCGAAACGTTTTTCGGCGCAGGATATGAGCCCAGTGAAGTGATTGAATTCTTGGAAGGCTCTAAGGGTGATGACAATGTTATCTGCGAAGAATGCGCAGAAGAACAGCATGCTATTGAGCTTGCATTAGGCAAGACATTGGAAGATTTCAAATTAGATATTTTCTGATAAACTAAAAAGCCAGACAAACGACACCGCCACATTGTGGCGGTGTCGTTTCAATTTGTAAAAATGCATTCTGCCGGTTCCGTTATGTGTACGGTATGTTACTGCACTGAACTGTTTTCTTAACGCAAAAACTCTCCCGAGTTCGATTCTCCGAAAACATAAAAAATAAAGAGCACACAAAAGTGTACTCTTTATCTGGTGACCCGGACGAGAATCGAACTCGTGTTACCGCCGTGAAAGGGCGGTGTCTTGACCGCTTGACCACCGGGCCGTATGAGCCGAGAAAACTCTCGGCTGTTTGTGGTAGCGGCAGTGGGACTTGAACCTACGACACTCCGGGTATGAACCGAATGCTCTAGCCAACTGAGCTATGCCGCCACAAAGCTTGTTTATTATATTATAACCAAAAGAATTTGTCAATAGTTATTTATAAAAATTTTAAAAAAATTGTCAGTTTATTTCTTGCTTTTTACCAGTAATCCACATCGCTGTAATCCTCCGGCTCGAAAGCGTAGTGAATTTCGGAATTATAAATGTCAAAGTTTTTGTTGTTATGCAATGAGCCGAGATTATATATTTTTTTACCGTTTTTTAAGGCGTATTTCATTGCTTGATAAGCTCCGCCGTAATTGTGATTTACGTAAAAAACCGATAAATCAGAACGGTCGATAACAGAACGGTTGCGTATGCCGTAAGCGGCCTTCGGGTGAGCATTGCAGGACTCCTCGCAAATTTCAATATCGTTATAAAAGCTGTTAAGACCCATATTGCGTTCGACGTAGTCGGGCATAATATACGGCAGGACGAGAACATGTGAGTTCTGAACGTCACCGAACAGCTTTTGTTCGTGTTTGATTGCGGAGGATACGATTCTGTCAAAATCGCCGCCCGTACTGACAAGGAACTCGGTGTAATAATTGCGGTTTATCATCAGGCGTACAATTTCTCTGAGTTTTTCGTCAAGTTCCCATATATCACCCTCAATAAGTCTGTGTCCGAAAAAACTGACGGTACAAGAACGCATAATCTCACATCCTATATATAAAGCAATTGCAATATAAATTATACTATTGTTTTACAAGTAAGTCAATTGCTTAATAGATAATACAGCAAATTATCTTGGTGAAAACTATAATTTATGTAAATATAAATTATAGGAGTAATTATGCGTAAGGAAGTTAGTTTTAACAATAGGGATAGATTTATACAATTGGGTGCTACAATTGCAACCTTAAGAAAGGTTCGTGGAATGTCACAGGAAAAACTTGCCGAAAAAGCTAGAATCAGCCGTTCGTTGATAAGCACGATAGAAGCACCGAATATGGTAAACAGTTTTTCAATGGATTCGTTTTTCAACATTGCAGATGCTCTTGAGGTTGACCCTGCTGACTTACTGAAATCATCAAACTTTGAGGATATATTGAATAAAAATTGATTATTGTTTTATGTATTGCGATGTCGAGGTCGCCGTCCCCTACTACCTTGTTTCACCTAAAACTTCACAGTAGGGGCGGCTATCAGCCGCCGGCAAACTGAGCGTTATCAACACGGGCGGATAATATCCGCCCCTACAAAAAGTCAACTTTAAGATGAAACAAGGTACTACGGCTCATCGTGAAATTGATATAACAATAAAAACGGACGAGCAAAGCTCGCCCCTACTGTTGGTTAAACCTAAAACTTTATGCTAATATCAATGTGCGATAGAACTGTAGGGAACGGTTCGGTCATCCGTTAAATCATACTGCTAAAATTTATTATTGTATCAATTGAAGAAATATTGTAGGGCAGGGGCTTGCTCCTGCCGATAAATTACATTCTCAAAAAAGTATTATGATTTATAAAGATTTATATGTTACAGAACACCACGGGCTGATATAACAAAAACGAGGTATGAACTTTTTGCGGTTCATACCTCGTTAGTTTATAACATTTGGATAATATTAATTACGAATTCCTGATTCATAATTCCGAATTCACAATTCCGAATTATTCCGTTCCGTCTGTGAAGTTTTCTGCCTTGAAACGCAGGATTTTCTTTGATGCGCTTTTGAGGAATTCTTTGCGGCGCAGGGTGAAGCTGCGGATATGCTTATACGGCGGAAGCTTATTATTGACCTCTTTTACAACCTCTTTGAAGAGCTTTTGCAGGTCGTCATCGGTATAATCGTCCTTGCCGAGAACGGCTCTGACCTCTTCATCATCGGGGAAGATTGATGCCTTGACTATGGTTTCACCCCTTGCGTTGGTGTCTGCAAAAACCATAGCTTCGCTGACAACGGAATTGAGGGTGAGATGGTACTCAAGCTCTTCGGGGTAGATATTTTTGCCGTTTTCGGTAACGATAACGTTCTTGATTCGGCCGCTGATATAAAATCTGCCCTTTTCATCAAGCCTTGCAAGGTCGCCCGTGTGGAGAAAACCGTCGCTGTCGAGAACTTCGTCGGTTGCCTGCTGATTTTTGTAGTAGCCGAGCATTACCATTTTGCCCTTTACGCAAAGCTCGCCGACACCCGTCTGCGGGTCCGGGTCGATAATCTTTGCCTCGGTTTCGGGCAGGGCAAGGCCGACTGATTCTGCAAGGTGCAGCTTGTCGTTATTCATAACGGCAAGGGGGGCACACTCCGTCAGGCCGTAGCCGAAAAGAATCTGAATGCCGAAGGCATCAAAATCACGCAGGATTTCGGGGCGTATGGGCGCGGCACCGCAGATGATGAGGCGCATATTGCCGCCGAAGGCCTCCTGGATTTCCTTGAAGAAAACCTTTTTGAGGTCAATGCCGAACTTGCTTGCCGTTTTGCAGACCTTGGAGCCCACCTTGAACATCAGCTCGCCGTGGGGCTTTGCCTTGATTCGCTGCATAAGGCGGCGGTGCACGGTTTCCAGAATAAGCGGAACGGCAACGAATACGGAAGGCGAGAACTCCTTCATATTCTTAAGAACGTATTTAAAGCCGTCGCAGAACGTAACCTTTGCGCCGCAGTAGGGGGCAAAGAAAAGAATAATCGTGCTTTCGTAGGTGTGGTGGAGAGGAAGCATTGAAATGCCGCAGTCCTCGGGATAAATCTTGAGCACGCTCATTGCTGACATAATCTCGAAGCAGAAGTTGCGGTGGCAGAGCATAACGCCCTTTGCCGCGCCGGTTGTTCCCGAAGTGAAAAGCAGAGTGCTCATTTTGTCGGGGTCGATTTCAGCCTCGATAAATCTTCTGTCGCCCTTGGCAAGAAGCGACTTGCCCTTGGCAACGAGCTTGGAGAAGCTGAGAACGCCGTCAGTGTCCTCCTCATAATCGAAGCAGACAATCTGAATTTCGGGGTTCATTTTATCTCTTTCAAGCGTGCTGAGCAGAGGCTTGTCGCAGAAGAGAAGCTTGGCCTCCGAGCTTTCGAGAATGCCGTTGATATCAGGAAAGAGAAGCTCTTTGTCAATGGGTACGATAACGCCCGTACCGTTGACAACGCTCATATAGCTTAAGCACCATTCATACCTGTTGTTGGCAGATACGGCAATGTGCTTGTCCTTGCAGCCCATTTCGATAAGCGCTGTACCGAGCGCATCGATATCGTTGCAATATTCGTTATAGGTGATATACTGCATACCGCTTTTGTCACGCTTTTTGATTTCAAAAGCGTAACGGCTGCCGTAAAGCTCCTTGGTCTGTGCCATGAGATCCTTAAGGTCGCGTACCTGTCTGACCTTGTAGAAGGACTTTGTAGGCGGAGCGTAAATTTCGTTGCGTGTGTTTTTCCCCATTCTATACTCCCGTTGTGTGAAATAATATGGCTATAATCAAAATATCCAACAGTTTATCATTATAAAGGAGCTTCCTTAAAATAAACTTAATTTTCTTAATAAATTCTTGAAAATTTTTGCCAAAAAAAATATCCCCTGCGTTTAAGTGAAAAAAGCTACCTATTATAAATAAAAAATTATTAACCATATTGCATTTTATCATATTATTCCCTTATGTCAATATAAAAACGCATTTTGTAACTATTTGTAATCATTCTTAAAAAGAAAAATAAAACTCAAAAAACAAAAGAAAAAGAGCAGTCTTTTGACTGCTCTTCGGGTATTTTGTCGCAATTACTGTTCTACAGTATAAACGCTGACCTTCTTGCGGTCACGGCCCATACGCTCGAACTTAACAACACCGTCAACCTTTGCGAAAAGAGTATCGTCAGAACCCTTGCCGACGTTGGTGCCGGGGTGGATGTGAGTGCCACGCTGTCTTACAAGGATGTTGCCTGCAAGAACAAACTGACCGTCAGCACGCTTTGCGCCGAGTCTCTTGGATTCGGAATCACGGCCGTTACGGGTGGAACCCATACCTTTCTTGTGAGCGAAAAGCTGAATGTTTATCTTAAGCATTTGTGTTACCTCCGTAAATTACTTTTATGCTGCGAGGATAATCCTTCGCAAGCGCTCTTATGTGAGCTTCGAGCCCGTCCAGCAATTTCACGCTTTGAGCATCTTCCTCGGTCAGAACGAATGACATATAGCCGTCGTCAACCGAAATTTCTGCTTTGGCGCCGAATGTATCGGTTATCGTGTTTGCGGTGAGGTAGGCTGCCGAGGAAACGGCGGCGCAGACTATATCCTGCCCCGATTGAGCGTATCCTGCGTGACCCGTGCACTCAAACCCGATATTGATTTTGCCCGAGCGGACAAACTTAAAGCGAATCATAGTTAAAATCAGCCGTTGATAGCTGCGATTTCAACCTTGGTGTAGGGCTGTCTGTGGCCCATCTTGCGCTTCTCGTTCTTCTTGGGCTTGTAGGTGAAGACAACAATCTTCTTGCCCTTACCGTTCTTGATTGCCTTTGCGGTAACTGTTGCGCCCTCAACGTAGGGAGCACCAACCTTGATGGAGTCGTCGGAGCCAACTGCGATAACCTTGTCGAAAACAACTTCGCTGTCTGCTTCAACATTGAGCTTCTCGATGAAAAGTGTGTCGCCGGCAGAAACCTTATACTGCTTGCCGCCGGTCTCAATGATTGCGTACATTTTTTTACCTCTTTTTATAAGTCTCGCTATTCAGGGGTACCGCCCGTGAGCAGGCGGATTTGGGCGCAATTATAGCGCAACCCGTAATATGCGGCTTAAGTATAATAGCACAAGAGGGAAGTGTTGTCAACAGTTTTTTCAAATAAATGCTGACCGCATTTATTTGAAGTGCAAAATGTAAAGTGCAAAGTGCAGAATTGTGGGAGGGCTGACGCCCTCACCCATTATAAAAATGGAGCGAAGCGACCCTTAATTCTGCATTTTGCACTTTGCACTTTGCATTAAAAAAGAGGGCATCAGCCCTCTTTTTTCTTGTGTTTTATTCTCAGTACGATAACTACCGCTATGCCAAACAGCATAACAAGCACTACTGCGGCGGCGGCAATGTTTTCACCGGCCCAGAAGGGAATTTCGGTTACGTGTGTCGACGTGCCGACGGGAATGAATTCAAGTGCGGGGAAATTCTCGCCGTCGAAGCCTTCGGCGTGCTCAATCTCAAGGTCAAGTGTTACGTAGTGGTTGCCTCTGGGCTTGAAGCTCATTCGGCAGAGTGTACCGGCGTTGTTGAGTGCTTCTGTTGCAGTGTAGCTGATTTTAAGTCTGCCGGGCTCGACAAGCGTAGCTATAAGGTAGGGTGAAAGCTCCTGCGCCGCATCGCCCGTGGTTACGCTGCCTTCGACAAATTCTATTTTGTCGCTCTCATACGTTATATAGAATTCCGTTGTGTAGAGTGCGGAGTTTGCGGTGATATCTACCTTTACGTCAAGGTTGCTGTTTTCCGGCTGAAAAGCATCAAGCGAAAGATGAGTGCCGGCGGCAAAAGAGTTTGAGGCAAAGCAAAGGCAGAGCAAGGTAACGAGAATAATGCTGAAAAGTTTTTTCATAAGAGTCCTTCTTTCTTCCCGTCAACGTTTGACAGGACTGTAGGGAAGGGTCTTGACCCTTCCGCAAGGTTTGCTGTGACTTTCGGAACGGTCAAGCTCGTTCCCTACACTGCATTCTCAATGAAAGCAAATATATTCGGAATTTCTAAAAGCGGCCGCAGTCAAATTACTGCGACCGCTTTTAGCTTTATGGGTGATACGAATTGTTTATCCGTTAAATTATCGGATTACTGCTTTTTGCTGAGGATGAAGAGGCAAACGCCTGCGCCTGCAACTGCGGCAACAATAACAACGATAATGACAATCTTCTTAACGTCTACGCCGTCGTCGTCCTGCTCAGCCTCGGTTGTTGTTTCGTCAGCAAATGTGTACTGGAAGAGAGTGGTTGTCTCCTCAAGTGTGATTTCTTCGGAAGAAGAGAGCTCCTCTGTTACGGGCTCTGTAGTTGTTGCAGTGGGTCTGTAGGTTCTCTTGGTTGTAGCAACGGGCTTCTTTGTGGCAGTGGGCTTCTTGGTTGTGGGAGCCTTTGTTGTTGTGGGGCGCTCGTCGCGTGTGGTTACGGTGTAATCCGTATCGGGCTCTTCCGTTGTTGTGGGCTTATCCGTAGTGGTTTCGCCTGAGCCTGTAGTGGTTTCGCCCGTGCCTGTAGTCGTTGTTGAATCGTCCTGCTTTGTGGTGGTAGTGGAGTCATCCTGCTTTGTTGTGGTTGTTGAATCGGCAGGCTTGGTTGTGGTGGTAGCCTGCTGTGTGGTTGTTGTCGTTACGTTGTCACCGGCCTCTGCGGCGTGGACAAGAACCGTTGTGCTGAAAATCATAACAGCCGCCATAACGAGTAACATTACTTTTGCGATAATCTCTTTCACTTATGTAATCTCCTTTGAATTCAATTTTATTTTTATCGGTTAAGTCCGATAACTTAATCCCATTATAAACATTATTTTTCGGTTAGTCAACAAAATTTTAAAATTGTAACCATTTGTAACTATTTTGTAACTATTTGAGATATTTTCACGAATTCGCTGTTCGCTGCCCATACCGTGTTGTGTATGCTCATTGAACTGTGCGACAGAATGGAAAGCGTGATGCGTCCCGTGCCGAAGCGTTTCATAAGAGAGTTGGTGGAAAAGCGCAGGGTCTGAATATCGCTGTATTTGAAAAAACACGTTTTCTGCGAGAGAAAGCCCTGCGAGTATGAGAAAATATTTTCATCTGCGCACAGTGCCTTTGCCTTGTGGCTGAATACGGCAAAAAGAGCACCGAGCAGAATTATAACCGGGCACAGCGGCAACCACACGAAGGCGGCGGCAACGCTGAGGACACCGAAGCCGAGCAGATATTTTGCCATAGCCGCAATAAGACCCGTTTTGTGTTCGGGCATTCGTTCTCCCGTGCAGTTAAAGTCCGAAGCGCAGACAGCAAGAATTTTTTTTAGCTCGTTTTCTTTTACAAGCAGACTTATCTGCGGTGTTTCCTTTTTGTCGTTGCCTAGTCCGATTACCGCAACCTCCGCAAAGGCAAGACCAAAGAGCCTCGCAAGCACGGGGCGGCGCACGGTAAGGGCATTTATTTTTTCCTTTTCAAAGGAATAGTTCTTTTTACGAAGAAGACCCGAGGAGATAAAAATGCTGTTTTCGTCACGCTCAATTTTAAATTGACACGCAGACATAATCTGCATAACAATTTTTGCCAGCCAGCCAAACACGGAAAGCCCTAAAACCGGCACAATGCGTGTGAACGTGTCTCCGCCGAGAACCTTTTCGTCAAAAATCATACCGATTACGGCAAGAGCGCCGATGCCGACGTACTGTACAACGGGCTGGCTTAAAATTACGTGGCGCACGGCCTGTGCGTTTGTAAAGGCGAAAACGGTTTCTTTGTTTTCTGCTGCTGTCTGCTCTTTCGTTTTTGCCGAGAGTAAAGCGGCTTCAAGCGCTTTTGCTTTTTCAAGCGAGAGGACAAAGGTGAAATCCGTCTGACTTGCTGTAGCCGCCGAATTGATGTCCAGCTTTATTTTTGCCGTGCCGACAATGCGCTCAAAAATGTTGCGCTCAAGGTTTACCGTGGCAATGCTTGAAAGCGGCAGACGGGAGCTTTTTTTCATCAGCGTGTTTCGCTCGCACACAAGGTGTTCGCCGTCAATATAAAAACAGGTTTTGTACCAGCGAATAAGCGACCACAGCGGAATCAGCACCACGAAGACGGCAGCTACGCCGAAAATAACGGCAACCGTTTCGTTCTGTGAGCCCACAACCGAATAAACAAGCCGCAGCCAGAACTGCTTTGAAAAAATGTTCTGACCCGAGGTGAAGGCTTCGTACACCGCCGAATAAGCAAAGGTAAGCACGACAACGCCTGCCGCACCAATCTGCTCAAGGACAATTGAAATGTGGTTTCTCGTCGGCTTACTGAACATCGGGGCTGCCTCCGAGCTTTTCTCTGATACGGGTGTTCAGGTGCAGGGCAATTTCGTCCGCCTTTTCTTCGTCAAGAAAACGGAAGGTTGCCGTTGCGCCTGCGGTGATAACGCTCACCTTTGCAACACCGAAGGCAGAATCAATCGGACCACGGCTCACACTAATCTGGTGAATGCGGTCAATAGGCACAAGCGTGCGCTTAATAAAGAAAACGCCTTCGACAATTTCAATTCTGTCCGTCTCAATAAGGTAGCGGTAACGCTTAAATCTTACAATCGGAACAATTATAATGTAAGCAATTGCCAGTACGGCACAAACGAGAGCAAGCACAAGCCCCGTTTTGGAGCCTCTGCCGAAAACATTTGCAATTATAAACAAAGCCGCCGCAGAGAACAGAATTCCCTGAATCATCGCGGTCAGCAGCATTACGGTTTTTGCTCTTTTGCTTAAGCTTTGATAGTTCATAGCTTTTCCTTTCAAATAAACTTCGGTTTTATATTTCCTCAAACGTTACTTTAACAATTTTCGTACTGTCCAGACAATTATCCGTGCCGTTGCTGTGGTAATAGGCGGCGAGGAAATAGTCTTCGCCTGCGATTATTGCAGGGTAGCAATAGCCGTTGCTTCGGTCATCCTCAAGATAATATACGTTTGATTTTTCAAAGGTTTCCGCTCTGTCATCGCTCACGGCAGCAACGTAGGGTGTTCTGCCCCAAGGCTCACTTTCGGGGCGAAGAAGGTGCTCGGGCTCGGGATTGAAAACGGCAACGGTTTTTTCGCCGCAATCCTTGACGAGCATCGGTGAGCAGGCGGATGAAAAGAACATATTGTGGTCGGGCTGTGACCACGTCAGTCCGCCGTCACGCGAGAAGGCTTCAAACTGAAAGCCGAGGCTTGTGCGGATATAGCACCACAGTCTGCCGTCGGGGAATTCATAAAGACCCGGCTCCTCGTAGCCGTCGGGATTTGAGGCATAGGGACAGGAAAATTCCGCGTTGATTTTATACCAGCTTGCACCGTCATCGTCCGAGGCGAAAAAGCAAATTACGCCGGGCGTGAAATCCTTGTCCGTATTCAGTACGGTGTGCCTTGCCGCGGCAAAAAGAATTCTGCCGTTTTGCAGGCGAAGCACTCTGTCGTTGTTTATGACGTAGTAATCCGCCTCGTCAAGACAGCCGAGTGTATTAATCGGCTCGCTCCACGTTTCGCCCTCGTCAGCGGAACGGCGGAAAAGAATTTTATCCGTTCTGTCAAAATTCTTCGCTATGTAAAACGCACCTATATCGCCGTTGTTCATACGCAGAAACGAAAGGCACATAATATTTCCGGCATCCTCGGGCTTTTCAAAAAGCACCCTGCTATGTGACCAGGTTTCACCCTCGTCAGCGGAAAAAACAGCACAGATTCTCGCCGTTGCATCATCATCGTGGCTGTCGCCGAAAAACGAGGTGTAGCCGAACATAATCACGCCGCTTTTCAGCCTGATAAAAGAACCCTCACCGTTTCGGGGGTTGCCTTCACCCGAGCTGATAAACAGCACCTCTCTGCCGATTTTTTTCATACGTCTTTTCTCCTTGAAATCTATTACAGATATAATAGCAAATATGTTTTCTTAAAGCAATATTTAAATTGCAGTTTGTTTAAACGCAGAGTGCAGAGCGCAAAACGCAGAACGATGGGTGTGGGATGCGCCCACACCCGATTGTAAATAACAAACAAAAAAATTATGTCATTCTGAGACGTAGCCGAAGAATCTTAACGTGTTATAAGATTTTTCACTTCGTTCAGAATGACACTCAGTAAGGTGCGATTTAAAATCGTCAGCGAAGCGACCCCTTGATTTTGCATTTTGAGTTTTGCATTTTGCATTAATTACAGTTTAGCGGTTTCGTTGCTAAACTTTAATTTGTAAAGCTCTCTGTCCGAACTGTCGGCGGAGAGTTTTATCTTCTTGACATAACGGAAGTATTGTTATATTATTAATCTGTATGATTATTTATAATAGAGGTATTATGCGATGAATTTCAAATACAAAACAATGGGCACGTGCTCACGGGAAATTGACATTGAGCTTGACGGCACAACCGTAAAGAATGTTAAATTCACGGGCGGCTGTGCAGGTAATTTACAGGGCATAGCAAGCCTTGTAAAGGGAATGGAGATAGGTGAGGTTATTGACCGCCTTTCGGGTATCCGCTGCGGCTTTAAGCCGACCTCGTGTCCCGACCAGCTTGCAAGAGCACTTGCAGAAATTCAGAAGAATCATCTGTGATAAATACGGAGAATCATTATGAGTATGAAGCTAATAATCGCCATAGTTCACAGCGACGATGCTCAGGGCGTGATATCTGAAATTTCAATGGCGGGATACAGCGCAACCAAGCTTTCCACTACCGGCGGCTTTATGCGCGCAGGAAACACAACGCTGCTTATCGGCGTTGATGAGGAGCAGGTTGACAACGTTATTGAGTTAATCGGTAAGCGTGCCCGCAGCCACAAGCAGGTTGTTTCGGGCTTTCCCGGCAGAAGCGAGGGCAGCGTTTCGGCTGTTCCGTTTGAGGTCAATGTCGGCGGTGCAACGGTTTTTGTTGTAGATGTCGATAAGTTTGTTAAACTTTAAGCTATGAATTTTGAAGGTATAGAAATCAGCACACAGTTGCAGGGTCTGTTGTCTGCGGCGGTTGAAGCCGACAGACTGCCGCACACAATTATTTTAGAGGGCGGCAGCGAGAACGACAGGCTTGCTCTTGCGCGCTTGCTTGCCCGTGTCCACGTTTGTTCGGGCGAAAATGTTCCGTGCGGGGTCTGCCCCGACTGCGTAAAGGCGGGCAAGGGCTTTCACCCCGATATTTCCGAAGCGATTGCAACGGAGGGCAGCAAGGATGCGCTGAAGGTTGACGCTGTGCGTGAAATCAGAAGCAATGCTTTTGTTTTCCCGAACGAAGCGGCAAGGCGTGTGTTTATTCTTCATAATATGAATTTTGCAAATGAGCAGGCGCAGAATGCTCTGCTTAAAATATTGGAGGAGCCGCCGGAATATGTCCGCTTTGTGCTGACTTGTCCCGTTTCCTCCTCGCTGCTGGGGACAATTCTTTCCCGTGCGGCGGTTTACAGCCTCGGTCAGCAGCTTGGTGACAGCCTGAACGCCAAACACTCAGCGGCCTGCGAAAAGGCAGGGCTGGTTGCAAAGGCGCTTGTTTCGCCCAATGAATTCGACCTTATGCGCGAAACGGGCGTTTTTGAAAAGGATGCTGAGCTGATGCTGCTTGCGCTCGGTCAGCTTCGGCTGATTTTCCGTGATGCGGCGGCAAAAAAGCAAAGCCCGTCGTCAGCGGTGCTTTCCGCCTCGCCTGAGCAGGCTTCTCTGCTTGCCCGAAGCCTTACAACAGCACAGTTGGTGCGGCTGATTGATGCTGTGGGCGAGCTTGAAAGAGCGCAGGCGCTCAATGCAAACAAGGCGCTGCTTGTCACGCGCTTTTGCAGTCAGCTGCGTAAGGCGGCAGGAAAATAATTTAGTAAAACTGAAAGGATATGCGGAGTGTTTCTGCATATAACAGGTGATATAAATGGCATACGTAGTAGGCGTGCGTTTTAAGGACGTAGGCAAGGTTTATTATTTTGAGCCCAACGAGGAGAGCTTTGCAATGGGTGACCTCGTTATCGTGGAAACGGTAAGAGGCGTTGAGTGCGGCGAGGTTGCGCTTGAGCCCAAGGAGGTTTCGGAAAACGAAATCGTAAAGCCGCTTAAGAAAATTCTGCGCAAGGCTACCGATGCGGACAGGAAAAGAATGGAAGAAAACCGCAAAAAGGAAGCCGAAGCACTCAAGGTCTGTGAGCAGAAAATCGAAAAGCACGGCCTTGATATGAAACTCGTTGACGTGGATTATACCCTTGACGGCAGCAAGATTCTTTTCTACTTCACGGCTGACGGCAGAGTGGATTTCCGTGAGCTTGTAAAGGATTTGGCAGGCGTTTTCCGCACCCGTATCGAGCTTCGTCAGATTGGCGTGCGTGACGAAGCAAAGATGCTCGGCGGACTCGGTATGTGCGGCAGACCCTTCTGCTGTAATTCGTTTATGGGCGATTTCCAGCCCGTTTCAATCAAGATGGCGAAGGAGCAGGGCCTTTCCCTCAACCCCGTCAAAATCAGCGGCACCTGCGGCAGGCTTATGTGCTGCCTTAAATACGAGCAGGAGGCTTACGAGCACCTTCTCAGGGTTACACCCAAGGCCGGCGCAATTGTACAGACACGCGAGGGCAAGGGCGTTGTAAGCGACGTCAATCTGCTTACGGGTATGCTCAAGGTTACACTTGACCGCAATCCGGATGCGGCGCCGATTTCCGTTAACAGACACGACGTAACCGTCATCAAGGACGGCAAGATTAAGATTGACCGTGCCGAAATGGAGGCACTTAAAGGTATTGAATGAGAGAACTGATTGAAAACTCACAGCAGGCGGAGCGTGCAGTGCTCGTCTGTGTTGATTGCGGGGAATACGACCCCGAAAGCTCGCTTGACGAGCTTGAAGAGCTTACAAAAACGGCAGGCGCAGAAGTTGTTGCAAGGTTAACGCAAAAGCGTGACAAGCCCGATAACGCAACCTATATCGGCTCGGGTAAGCTCGAAGAATTAAAGGAATTCTGCAAGGAAAACGAAATAGACCTGCTCATTTTCGATGCGGAGCTTTCGCCCTCGCAGACGAGGAATATTGAGGACGAAACGGACACGAGAGTTGTTGACAGAACAACTCTCATTCTCGATATTTTTGCCGCCCGTGCAATGAGCGGCGAAGGTAAGCTTCAGGTTGAGCTGGCACAGCTCAAATACTCTATGCCCCGCCTTACGGGTAAGGGTATTCAGCTTTCGCGTCTTGGCGGCGGTATAGGCACGAGGGGCCCGGGCGAAACCAAGCTGGAAAGCGACCGCCGACACATTCGCAGGCGCATTTCCGCACTGGAAGAACAGCTTGAGGGGCTTGAAAAGCGCAGAGGAAATCTGCGTTCAAGGCGTGCTAAGGACGGCGTGCAGACGGTTGCCATAGTCGGCTACACGAACGCAGGCAAATCCACGCTGATGAACGCTCTCACACAGGCGGGCGTGCTTGCCGAAGACAAGCTTTTCGCAACGCTTGACCCCACTTCAAGAGGCCTTGATTTGCCCGACGGCAGACGGGTTATGCTGATTGATACGGTAGGTCTTATCCGCAGACTGCCTCACCACCTTGTCGAGGCGTTCAAATCCACGCTTGAAGAAGCGGCAAGCGCAACGGTTATTCTCAACGTCTGCGATGCTTCGAGTGACGAGTGCGGCGAGCACCTTCGTGTCACGGCGGATTTGCTGACCGAGCTCGGCTGTATGAACAAGCCCGTAATTTCCGTTATGAACAAGTGCGATTTGGTGGAGTCCGTTGCCGATTTGCCGACCTTCGGCAGAACGGTTATGATTTCCGCTGCAAACGGTACGGGGCTTGATAAGCTCCTTGAAGCAATAGCAAAGGAGCTTCCGCCCACGCGCAGACAGGCAAAATTATTGTTGCCCTATTCTGCGGCGGCAACTGCGGCGAGATTTCGCACAGACGGAAAAATCCTCAGCGAAGAATACACCGAAAACGGCATACTGATCGAGGTAATTGCTGAAATGTATCTTTTAGATGAAAATAAGAATTATATAGTAGACTGATAAAAACAAAAAAACGAGCGGCGGATTTTAACAATCTGTCGCTCGTGATTTTTATGCGGTTTTTGCTGAAGAATTATTCTTCGTCCTCGTCCTCATCGTACTCGATGTCGAACTCAAGGTTTTCGTTGCAGTTAGGGCACTGAATGCTGCCGCTTTCAAGGATACCCTCGTCAACGTTGATGATTTCGCCGCAAGCGGGGCACTCGACCTCGAAGAAGTCGTCGTCGCAACAGTCGCAGTCGTCATCACAGCAGCAATCGCAATCATCATCGTCGTAAACATAGGACTCAAGAGCGTCGAGGTCCTCGTCAACAGCGTCAACCTGCTCGCCGACAAGTGCAAGCTCGTCCTCAAGGTCACAGACCGAGAGAGCCATATCGTCAACAAGGTCGAGAAGTGCGTTGATGATTTTTGTTTCGGGTTTGTCTGCATCAAGATTGAGACCGTCTGCAAGGCCCTTGATGTATGCAGCCTTTTCAGTCAATGTCATTGCCATAATAATTGCCTCCCTTTAATAAAACAATAAATATTAATTGAAAATTATGCGCGGCTGAGGTATTCGCCTGTACGGGTGTCGACCATAATCATTTCGCCCTCTTCGATGAAGAGCGGAACCTTGACCTCTGCACCTGTTTCGAGTGTAGCGGGCTTTGTAGCGTTTGTAGCTGTGTTGCCTGCAAAGCCGGGGTCTGTCTGAGTTACCTGGAGAGTAACTGTCGTGGGGGGTTCAACGCCGAAAACGTTGCCCTTGTAGGAAAGAATACGGCAGGTCTCGTTTTCCTTGACAAACTTGAAGTTGTCGGGGAGAGTGTCTTCGCCGATCGGAACCATATCGTAGGTTTCGGGGTCCATGAAGTAGTAGAGACCGCTGTCGTTGTAGGAGTATTCCATTTCCTTACGCTCGATGTAAGCGGTGGGGAACTTTTCTGTGGGGTTGAATGTACGCTCTGTAACGGAGCCTGCAATTACGTTACGAATCTTTGTACGAACGAAAGCAGCGCCTTTACCGGGCTTAACGTGCTGGAACTCGATGATCTGGTAAACGTTGCCGTCCATCTCAAAGGTAATGCCGTTTCTGAAATCGCCTGCTGATACCATTTTTTATTTCCTCCGAAAAATTATTTCTGAACATTAGAATTCACTTAATTTTAATACAGATATACATATTTTTCAAGTGTTTTAAAGAAAAAAGTTACGGCAATTTGCGTAAAACGGGTAAAATTCCGTTTTCTGCTATATCAATTGTGCCGAAACAGCCCTGTTTTATACTTCCCGGATTAAAAAGAAGTATGCCGTCAACGTATTCTGTAACGGGTTGGTGGGTGTGGCCGTATAATGCAACGGAGCAGTTGTTTTCCTTTGCGGCGGCAACGAGGTCAGCCGTGCCGTACTTCACAAGGTGGGTGTGACCGTGGCAGGCGTAAATGCGTTTGCCTTCAACAATGTCAACAACGCTTGTCGGCAATTCGCTGCCCCAGTCGCAGTTACCCTGAACAAGATGAAAAAACTTTGTGCCGTGCTTTCGGGAAACGAGCCTTGCTTCGTGCTCGCCGTCGCCGAGGTGAAAAACAATTTTCGCATCGGGCACGGCTGTGATTGCATCGTTGAGCTTCCACTCGTCTGCGTGGGAATCGGAAACAACAAGAATTTTTGTCATACAAACCACCCCTTAAAACATAAACTTATGTAATGAATATAACATATAACGGCGGTGATTTCAATGAGCGCAAACAATTTCTCTCCGGACCAGCTTTTAAAGCTGCTTATGAATTCAAAGGGCTCAAGCTCTGACAGCAATATGGCGCAGGACATACTGCAGAACAAAATCACACCCGAGCAGCGCCAACGGGTGCAGAATATTCTGCAGGATAAGAACGCACTCGAAAACCTGCTTAAAAGTCCGCAGGCGCAGGAGCTTATTAAAAAAATGGGCGGCAAAAAATGAATTTTGATGACATCGGCAGCATCCTCTCTTCTCTGAGTGAGGAGGAAATGGGCAACCTTTCCGATATGGCGCAGCAGTTTATGGGCGGCAACGGCGGCAACAGCACCGCCGAAACCGCCTCCGACCCTTTCGGCGGCATTGACCCGCAGATGATAGCAAAGCTGATTGAGCTTATGCCGCTGCTGCAAAGCAAAGGCGACGATGAGCGCACACGCCTCATTGCCGCCCTTAAGCCCCTGCTCAGTCCGCCAAGGCGAAAGAAAGCAGATGAGGCAATACAGCTGATGAGGCTGATGGACCTGCTGCCGATAATTGAAAAGTTTATGTAAATTACAATTTGCAGGGGCGAATTGTATTCGCCCGAAAAGTACGGAGGTATGGTTATACGGCGGGCGATTGCAAATCGCCCCTACTACGCTGTAACAACTAAAACTTCACTGTAGGGGCGGCTATCAGCCGCCAGCAAACCGAGCAATATCAGCACGGGCGGATAATATCCGCCCCTACAAAAGTCAACTTTAAGATGTTACAATGTACTACGCTAATTTGAAAGGAGAAACACATTGGACAATGAGCTTCACCGAATGCAGCAGCAGGCGGACAGAATAAGCGGAGTTACTCTGCGCAGGATAAACGGGCAGAAACGGCAAGACCGGCAGATGAGCGGGGACGGTATGCTTCTCCTCGGGCTGATACTTATACTTGCCTTGGAAAATGCGGATAAAACGCTTCTGATGATGCTGCTGTACATTTTTGCATAAAAGTGCTTGACAATGCCAAAATAATGTGGTAATATAACTTGCACACATACGGAGAGATACCGAAGTGGTCATAACGGAACGGTCTTGAAAACCGTCGTACGGCAACGTACCGTGGGTTCGAATCCCACTCTCTCCGCCACTTAAAAACAACTTGCTTAAAGTTAATATTTTATAGATAATTCAGCATTATGGAGAAGTACCCAAGTGGTGAAGGGGCTCCCCTGCTAAGGGAGTAGGTTGGGCGACTGGCGCGAGGGTTCAAATCCCTCCTTCTCCGCCAAAAAAAGAACGAAGCATTTGCTTCGTTCTTTTTTTATCCATTGCGAAAGCAATGGTATATCATCAACAATGGCAATTTTGCCATTGTTGTATCTCATCAGTCCGTCAGGACTGTATATCATCACGCTTCAGCGTGTATCAAAAAAGCTTTCGCAATGATGATATACAAAACTAAAGTTTTGATGATATGCAATTCCTGCGGATTTGACGATATACAAGGCTTCGTCTTGATTTTGAGGGGCTTTTACAGTATAATCTTCTCAAGTAAGAGATGCGAATTGTTTTCTGCCTATTGACTCTCACGCTGCGGTATGGTGTACACTTTTTCTGCGAGGTGATAGAATTGAAAATGCGGATTAAAGAATTTGCGGAGTTTACGGGTGTCAGTGTGCGCACGCTGCATTATTATGATGAAATCGGCTTGCTTAAGCCGGCCTTTGTTGATAAGTTTACGGGCTACCGTTTTTACGATGAAAGTTCACTTGTTCGTATGCAGGAGATTCTCTTTTACCGTGAGCTTGATTTTTCTTTGAAATGCATAGCTGAAATTTTATCTTCTCCGAATTATGATAAAGAAAAGGCACTTGCAGAGCAGAAAAAACTTCTTATTCTAAAGAAGGAACGGCTGGAAAGGTTGATTGTTGCTATTGACGGTGCCGTGAAAGGAGAAAACATTATGACCGCTTTTGACAGCAACGAGCTTGAAAATTACAAGCAGGAAGCGAAAGAAAAATGGGGCACAACGACTGCCTACAGGGAGCACACCAAAAAAACGAAGGATTATTCAAAGGACAAGTGGAATAACCTTGCCGGGGAAATGGACGGAATTTTCGCAGAGTTTGCGGTGTGTATGAAAAACGGCGCAGAGCCCGATTCTGATGAGGTGCAGAGCCTTGTGAAAGCACTGCAGAGCCATATTACCGAGAATTACTATCGTTGCACGAACGAAATTCTGGCAGGACTGGGTCAGATGTATGTTGCGGATGAACGCTTCAGAAATAATATAGATAAGCATGCTCTCGGTACGGCAGAGTTTGTCAGCCGGGCAATAGAGGTCTATTGCAAGTAAAAATCGGGTCACTCTACCTGCGGTAGGGTGACTTTTTTAGGTTCAGGGTGTATAATCCCATTAAAGGCGGTGCGGATATGGACAAACTTTCTGTAGGCAGGTTTATTGCCGAGCAGCGTAAGGCTAAAGGGCTTACGCAAAAACAGCTTGCCGATGAGCTGAATGTTACAGACAAGGCCGTTTCAAAATGGGAAACAGGCAGAAGCTATCCCGACGTTGAAACGCTTGAACGTTTAAGTGGTTTTTTCGAGGTTACGGTGAACGACGTTTTAAGTGGCAAGGTAATCAGCCAAACGAGCTTTGCCGAAGAAGCGGACAAAAACGTTGTGCAGGTTATGCGGGAAACAAGGAAGGCAAAAAACATTTTAAAAGGTATAATAAAAGGCTTTGTTGCGTGCCTTTTTCTGGTGGGTTTTGCTTTCGGCCCCGTAAGATTTTTTATAACCTTTCCGCACTTCTTTTCCGAAACGGCAGAGGTTAACGGTTGGGAAATTACATACAACAATCTTTTCAATGCCGCTTATCTTGACTGTTACATTGCCGACCCCGATGAGGAAGACTTTGATATAACCGTTCCCGATGAATACAACGGTTTACCTGTCACAAAATTCGGTCACAGCTCACTCGTTCCGACAGCGCCGTTTCATATAAATATGGATTCATATATAAACGCGCCCGAAGACAGCGAATACAATTGTTGTTTTACAAAGGATATGATAGTCACCTGTACGGACGGCGAGCTTTTACGGATTGAAAACGTTGTGTTTAAAATGCATATAGGTAAAAATATCAAAGAAATCAAAGACGTTGATATGGATTATTACTATCCGCATCTAAATGAGGATGGCAGTATCACGTTTTACCACCCCGTTGTAGAAATATATTGCTCAGAAGAAAACAAGCATTTTTATTCGGAGGACGGAAAGCTGTATAAAAAAAGTGACGGTGCTTTGGTAACAGATTTTGAGTACAATTATTATTGAAATAATAAATAATATAAAGTAATGTAGTGTGATTACTCTACCAACGGTTGATAGCTCCCCAATCAACCGACGGTGTGTGGATTATATGAAAAATCGTAGCTATACTGAAGGTGAAAGGAGGCAACCTATGGATCAGGCGAAAATCGGCAGATTCATTGCCGAGTGCAGAAAAAACAAAAACCTGACGCAGGCACAGCTTGCAGAAAAACTGAACATTACCGACAGGGCAGTATCAAAGTGGGAAACAGGCAAAGCAATGCCCGATTCCTCGATTATGCTCGCTTTGTGTGATGTTCTTTCAATTACCGTAAACGATTTATTATGTGGGGAGAAAATCATTATGGAAAACAGCAATCAGAAAAATGAACAGCTTTTGCTTGAAATGGCGAAAGAATTAGAGCGAAAAAACAAAACCATTTGGACTTCTATGCGGGCAATTATGATTGTAAGTATGACAGCCCTGTTTGCAGGTATCTTAATCGCCGCATTTTTAATACCCGAAGGAATATGGCAACTTGTCACAATTCTCGGTGTTTGCGTTGTGTTTTTGATACCGTGTTTTTATGCATTAAAGCTGGAAGTAAGTGTAGGCGCTTACAAGTGTAAAAATTGCGGCCACGAAATTGTGCCTTCTTATTCGGAAGCACTGTGGGCAATGCACAGAGGAACTACTCGTTATTTGAAATGTCCTAAATGTAATAAACGCACTTGGTGCAAAAAAGTATTGAAGAAATAAATTCCCGTTTAGCGACTTCATTATTCATTAAAAATGTTTATTACCATATAGCTTTACAGCAGACTCCAAACAAATGTCATTCTGAACGCAGTGAAGAATCTTTTTACAGCCTTTAAGATTCTTCGGCTACGCCTCAGAATGACATCTTTTTTATGCTTCGTTTTTAAAATCGGAGCGAAGCGACCCGAATTTATTATTTCTTCTTTATTATTTATTATTTTAAAAATTCGGGCTGCTTTTCTAAATTTTTCCTTGAAAATCCTTGACAAATCGGGAAACAGGATATATTATATGGATAGAGTTTAGCACTCGGAACGACAGAGTGCTAAAATTAGCAGAGCAAGAGAAGGGAGGGCACAATATATGGAAATGACACAGCGCAAGCAGAAAATTCTTGCCGCCGTTGTGGAAAGCTACATTCGCACGGGTGAGCCGGTCGGCTCGAAAAACCTGCTGGGCGAGCTTGATTTTTCCGTTTCCTCCGCAACCATCCGCAACGAGATGGCTGACCTTGCAGAGATGGGCTACCTCGAACAGCCCCATACCTCTGCCGGCAGAGTGCCCACAACCCTCGGCTACCGCTACTATATCGACAAGCTGATGAATAAGCTTGAACCCACCGAGGAGGACAGACGGGCGATAGCCAAAACGGTTTCTTCGGGAAGCGGAGACCCCGAGCAGCTGCTCGAAAAGGCAGGCGAGGTAATTGCAAGGCTAACGGGCTGTGCGGCGGTTTCAACTATGCCGCTTGGCGAAAAAGCCACCGTGCGCCGAGCCGAAATTGTTCCCGTCGGCACAAGGACTGCTATGATAGTCCTGCTCACCTCGGCAGGCACGCTCAAAAGCAAGGCCTGCCGCAGCGATATGCCGATTACTCCGCAGACGGTTGAACGCTTCTACAGCGTTTGTGCAGCTCACTTTGTGGGCAAGCCGCTTGAGGATATTTCAACCGTAATGCTCCAGACGCTTGTTGCGTCCCTCGGCGAACACGCTCTTGAAATGTCGTCGTTCTTCGTAACGCTTGCCGATCTGGCGGCGGATGCGCTGAGCAGTGACGTGTTGCTTGAGGGTCAGTCAAACCTCTTTAATCACAGAGAGCTTGGCGGCAACATAATAGAGCTTATGGAATTCCTGCGCAAGGGCGAGCCGATTTCAAAGCTGCTGTCCAAGGGCAAGGACGGAATCGATATCAAAATCGGCACGGAAAACGAATACAAGCAGCTTGCAAATTCCAGCGTGATAATTTCCCACTACGATGTAAACGGCTCACGAAGCGGTGCGCTGGGCATAATCGGCCCGACAAGGCTCAATTACGCAAAGCTCATTCCGTATATGCAGTTCGTTTCGGGTCTTGTGGGCGATATCTTAAGCGAGAGTATAGACGATTAGAAAGGAAGGCAGAAATGGCAGACGAGAACATCAAGGAAACAGAAACCCAAGAAGAAGTAAAAGAAGAAAAAAAGGAAAAGAAGCTCAAGAAAAAGGATAAGACCGCAGAGCTTCAGGCTCAGCTTGAGGAGCAGCAGAACCAGTACCTGCGCCTTGCGGCTGAGTACGACAACTACCGCAAGCGCACACAGCGCGAAAAAGAGGCTCTCAACGGTGACATCAAGGCTTATATCCTCGGCGAGCTTCTCCCCGTGCTCGACAATTTCGAGCGTGCGCTGGCAAACAACGCAAACGACCTTGAAAGCTACAGCAAGGGTATTGAAATGATATTCACCCAGCTCGGCGACATTTTCAAAAAGCTCGGCGTTGAGCCCTTCGGCGAAGCAGGAGAGCCTTTTGACCCCCAGAAGCACAACGCTGTAATGCACATCGACAGCGAAGAATTTGACGAGAGCGTTGTTGCACAGGTTTTTGCAAAGGGTTACAGGCTCGGCGACAAAATAATCCGTTGCGCTACCGTACAGGTTGCTAATTAAACAGTAAAAAATAAACCAACAATAAATAAACACTAATTACTAAAGGAGTAACACAAATTATGGCAAAGGTTATCGGTATTGACTTAGGTACAACAAACTCCTGCGTTGCAGTTATCGAAGGCGGCGAGCCCGTAGTTATTGCTAACGCAGAGGGTGCACGCACAACTCCCTCCGTTGTTGCTTTCAGCAAGGACGGCGAGAGAATGGTAGGCCAGGTTGCAAAGCGCCAGGCTATCACCAACCCCGACAGAACAATCGCTTCCATCAAGCGCCAGATGGGTACGGATTTCGGCGTTAAGATTGATGACAAGCGCTTCACACCCCAGGAGATTTCCGCAATGATTCTCCAGAAGCTCAAGGCTGATGCAGAAGCTTACCTCGGCGACAAGGTAACAGAGGCTGTTATCACCGTTCCTGCATATTTCACAGACGCACAGCGCCAGGCTACAAAGGACGCAGGCCGCATTGCAGGTCTTGAAGTCAAGAGAATCATCAACGAGCCCACAGCAGCAGCACTTGCTTACGGTATCGACAAGGAAAATGACCAGAAGGTTATGGTTTACGACCTTGGCGGCGGTACCTTCGACGTTTCCATTATTGAAATGGGTGACGGTGTTCAGGAGGTTCTTGCCACAGCAGGTAACAACCGTCTCGGCGGTGACGACTTTGACCAGAGAATCATCAACTGGCTTGCTGACGGCTTCAAGGCAGAGCAGGGCATCGACCTTCGTGGCGACAAGATGGCTATGCAGCGCCTTAAGGAAGCAGCAGAAAAGGCAAAGATTGAGCTTTCCGGCGTAACAACCTCCGCTATCTCCC
>JAFQRA010000002.1 GCA_017410325.1 Clostridia bacterium
AAGAAAAAAGAAAAAACAATATAATACTATACAAATCAGAACTTCAATGCATATTTAAGTGCATTGAAAATATTTTCAAAGAAGCATATTATTGCACCGAGTGCTTCGTCAAACGCATTGTCATACTCTGCGTAGGGAGTATCAATCTGCTCGGCAAATTCGCCGTTGACGTACTCATAAAGCGTGGTTTCAATTGTGCCCGTTGCTTCGTCGAGAGTTACCGTTCTCACGCCATAGGGGCCCATTTTTGAGAACTGACAGCCGTAAGTAAGGCCGAGAGTTATTCCGTCCCAAACGCCCGTGTAGCCGCTTGTGTGCCAATGGCCGAAGAAAGCGCCGACAACGTTTTTAGCCTTGTATGCCTTGAAAACATCGGTTGTTGCACCGGGGGTGATTATACCCTCTGCGTGACCGCAGGCAAATTCGCCGTTGAGGCGGTAGGCCTTTGTGCCGTCAAACAAAGCGCCCTCGTCCCACATGTTACATTCCTCGTAAAGGTTGCCCACGTCGTCAAGCGGTATATGCTCAAAAACGACACCGGGCACGCCGCCGTTATCGTAGGAAGTAAGCCAATTCATCTGTGCTTCGCCGAAGCCCTTGCCGTTGTCGAGCATCCACAGACCGAATTTGGGCTCGCCCGAAGCGGAATAAACGGGAACGTAGTAGTCAATTTTAGTTGAGAGCATATCACAGTATTCAGCGGTAATACAGTTCGGATATTCGGCGTAAATCGCCATCCAGTCCTCAAGAGTTACCTCGCTGCTGTAGTCGTTGTTGCCCTGTGTTACGGCGTAGGGAATACCCGAAGCCTCAAGCGGAGCAAAAATCTGCGAAACTGCCTTTTTCGTGTTTTCAAGGGTCTTTTCGTAGTCGCCGTCAACGGTGACACCCTCCTTGAATTTTTCGCTGTCGGAAATATCGCCTGCACGGGAATTTTCAACGATATCTCCCGTGATTACGATAAAATCGGGGTCGGTTGCCTCGATTGATTTTTCGATAAACTCACTAAGCCCGTCGGCAATGCAGGCATCCTCCTGCGGGTCGGTAAGCTGTAAAATCGTGAACTTGCCGTCATCACCGAAGGTGAGCTTTGTCAGCTCTCCGCCGTCTTCGGCATTAACACTGAAAACGAAAAACGAGCAGACAAGGCTTAAGGCGAGCAATAATGATATAAACTTCTTCATTTTATTTTCCTCCTTGATATTACTAAAAATCCCCGACTAACTGCCGGGGATTTTTTGATTTTTACTTAGTAAGAAGTGAAGCAGCTTCCTTATCAAGGTAAACTACAACATCGTCGTGGTTCTGGAGGATGGAAGCGGGGAGCTGAGGAGTAACCTCGCCCTCGACCATACCCTTGACAGCCTGTGCCTTGCCTGCGCCCGTTGCGACAAGGACAATCTTCTTGGAGCGCATAATTGAGCCGATACCCATAGTCATAGCGTAATGCGGCATCGGAGCATCATCAAAATAGATGGAGTTTGCGTTGATTGTGCTTTCAGAAAGGGTAACACGGAAGGCTTCGTCCGTAAACTCATCAGCAGGCTCGTTGAAAGCGATGTGGCCGTTGTGACCGATACCGAGAAGCTGAACGTCGATGCCGCCCTTTGCCTTGATAGCTTCGGCATAGCGCTTGCTTTCCGCATCGTAATCGGTTACGTTACCGTCGAGGAAGCCGACGTTTTCGGCGTTGATATCAACGTGGCTGAACAGATTCCGGAACATAAAGGTGTAGTAGCTGTTCTTGTTGTCCTTGGGCAGGTCGCAGTATTCGTCAAGGTTAAAGGTGCTTACATTCTTAAAGCTGACCTTACCCTCTTTGTATGCGTTGACTATGTAGTTGTAGGTCGGCACGGGAGTTGCACCCGTTGCAAGGCCGAGCACGCAGGAGGGATTTTCGTTGACGAAATCGACGTAAAACTGGCCGAGCTTTTCTCCGATTTCTGCCGCATTTTCAAGTACGATGATTTTCATTTTTGTGTTATCCTTTCTGTTGTATGTATCGGGCGGATGATATCCGCCCCTACGGTTTACTTATTAAAAATTATTTCTTTGTATATTTCTTCAAGCTCTTTTTTTACTTTTTCGCTTGAATATATCTGTGCTCTTTCATAGGCTTTTTCACCCATTGAAAGGCGCATTGTTTTATCCTTATAAAGCTTTTCAAAGGCTGAAGCACATTGCTTGGGGTCATCCGTCGGGACAAAAATACCGCTCTCGTTTTGGGCAACCAGCTCGTCGTGGCCTCTGTTGTGAGTAACGACTGCCGCCTTTTTGCTGAACATACCCTCGATTATATTTACGGGCAAGCCCTCGCGGTAGCTGGCGGAAGCCACAAAATCGCAGATTTTAAGCAGCCTGTCCACATCCGTGCGGTAGCCCAGAAGCTTTGCCGAATTTTCAACGCCGTGCTGTTTAATCAACGCTTTAAGCTCTTCCTCGCTGTCGCCCGCACCTGCAAAAATAATCTTGAAATCGGGGCAGGACTCTTTAAGATACTGCAAGGAATTAACCAGAAGCTTCTGGTTTTTATTGGCGTTGAGCTCACCCGTGCAAAGGCAGAGCACGTCCGCTTCGCCGAAGCCGTATTCTTTCCTTAAGCCGTTCTTTGTTTCTTCATCGGTATCGGTGTATTTCGCCGCATCTACGCCCACGCCGTGAATACGCCGCACCGTTTTGCAAAGCTTTAGGCGTTTTGCCCTTGACTCGTCCTCGTCACCGATAGTTATAATGCAGTCGGTAAAAAGCGTACCGCAGATTTTTTCTATAGGGTAAAAAACAAGCCAGTTGAGCTTGGATGCGCCCTTGTAAAAATGAAAGCCGTGTGCGGTATAAATAACCTTCGTTCCCTTTTTCCTTACCTTACGCGCGGCAAGGCGGCTTAAAATTCCGACAACGGGTGTGTTGCAGTGAACAACGTCATATTCACCTTCGTCAATCAGTTTTTTGAGTGCTTTATAAGCCGCTATGTTTTTCTTGCTCAGCGGTGAACGGTCAAAATCAATATCGTAAAACGCCTCTGTCCTGTCCGTCAGCCGCTGTAAAGGCTCCTTCTCCGGTACGGCCTTTGCGGCTATATGTACTTCATAGCCGTTTTCGTGAAGCAAATCAATCAGCGGAAAATGGAAGGCAGTAAAGTGGGGGTGAATTGACGCGGTAAGCAACGCTTTTTTCATCTATCCGCCTCCTGTACGCCCTTGAACTCCTCCATAGTTGCAGAGGTTTCGCTGCTGATACCTTCTCTTTTCAGCACGTTTAAAACGGTTTTGAAAAGAATTTTTATATCGAGCCACGGGCTGATATTTTCAACATACTTAACGTCCCACTCGAACTTTTCTTCCCACGTGAGAAGGTTTCTGCCGTTGACCTGGGCCAGACCCGTAAGGCCGGGGCGCACGTTGTGGCGCATAGCCTGCCTTTCGCTGTATAAAGGCAGATAGCGCACAAGCAAGGGTCTCGGGCCGACAAAGCTCATATCGCCTTTGAGTATGTTATAAAACTCGGGCAATTCATCCAGCGAGAGATTGCGCAGCAATCTGCCGAATTTTGTAAGCCTTACTTCGTCGGGCAGTAAATTGCCGTTTCCGTCACGCTCGTCAGTCATTGTGCGGAATTTATAAAGCGTGAAGATTTCGCCGTTTTTGCCGGGCCTTTCCTGCCTGAACAGCACGGGACTGCCGAGCCTTGTTTTTACAAGTACACTGAGTATGCCAAGTGGAATTGCAAGAACCAAAAGTGCAAACAGAGCAAGCAGAAAATCCGCCGCTCTTTTTATCACCTTATCGTAAAACCTTCTCAAACAATCCGCTCCGTTTCAGGGTGGACACCCTTGTTTATTTCCAGAGACCTTTGACTATCGAAGCTGTTCTTTCAAGCTCTTCATCGGTCATTTTCGTATCCGACGGCAGGCAGACACCGCAGTCGAATATTTTTTCGGCAACGTATTCTTCGCCGATGTAATCGCAGCCTGCAAACACGGGCTGAAGGTGCAGAGGCTTCCAAATAGGTCTTGCCTCTATATTCTCCGCTTCGAGTGCAAGCAAGATATCCAGCGGCTTTACCTTGCTACCCGTAAGAGTGATACAGGTAAGCCAGCAGTTTGAAACGCTGTCCCTGTCAACGGGCATCATTTTTATATCCGCCGTATCCGCAAAAGCATTTTTATAAAAATCAAATATGTATCTTTTCTTTTCAACACGCTTGTCAAGGACTTTAAGCTGACCTCTGCCGATACCTGCAACGATGTTGCTCATACGGTAGTTGTAACCGATTTCGCTGTGCTGGTAGTGGCGTGCAGGGTCACGGCTCTGTGTTGCCCAGAAGCGGGCTTTTTTTATTCTTTCCTCGGCTCTTTCATCATCGGCAAGGTTACAGACAAGTGCGCCGCCGCCGGAGGTAGTTATTATTTTATTGCCGTTGAAGCTGTATATGCCGTATTCGCCGAAGGTACCCGTCATTTTTCCCTTGTAGGTTGTACCGAGGCTTTCTGCGGCGTCTTCAATCAGCACGGCACCGTGCTCACGGCAGATGCGCATTATTTCATCCATATCCGCGGCAAGACCGTATAGGTGGGCAACCGTAACGAATTTCGTGTCGGGGTATTTTTCAAAAGCCTTTTCGAGCGCCTTTGGCGACATATTCCAGGTTTCCTCGTCACAGTCGATAAAAACGGGTATTGCGTTTTCGTAAACAACGGGGTTTACCGTTGCGGAAAATGTGAGAGTAGGGCAGAAAACCCTGTCCCCCGGCTTTATGCCTGCCGCTTTCAGGGCGAGGTGAATTGCCGCCGTGCCTGCGCTGAGTGCAGCGGCATATTTTGCGCCGGTATAGGCACAAAGCTCGTTTTCAAAGCCGTCAACATTCTGGCCCAGCGGAGCAATCCAGTTAGTATCAAAAGCAAGGTTTATGTATTTTTTTTCGTACCCCTCGTCACTCATGTGAGGTGAAGAGAGGAATATTCTTTTATTTTCGGACATCAGTTAAGCACAACCTCGTGACCCGTACGGGCAGATTCATATACAGCATCGAGTATCTTCATCATCTCAACACCGTCCTCGGCAGGAGCAAGACACTCTGCCTTGCCGAGAATTGCATCAATATAGTTGTCAATTTCCTTCTGGAAAAGGCCGTCAAAGCTGAGTGCGGTATCCTGGGCAAAGCCGATGTTTACCATACGGTTGTTAAGCTCTGTAAAGATTTCAACATTGGGGTCAAGCTTTGCGCCTGCCTTTGTGCCGAAGAGCTCGATATTGCCTTCGTCCTTTTTGATGTTGAGGCTGAAAGCGGCTTCAACGCTGAGCACGGCACCGTTATCAAAACGGATAAGTGCAGAAGCAAGATCTTCAACATCGCAGATATCTTCAACGCCCGTGCTTGCAGCTTTCCAGGCCTTGCCGCCGTAGACATTCGGACGGTTGAAAAGCTTCTGGAAGGTTACGCCGTAAACGGAAACGGGCTTTGGGTTGCCGAAAATGAAACGCACAAGGTCAATAACGTGAACGCCCAGATCTATAAGCGGACCGCCGCCCGAGCGTGATTTATCACCGAACCAGCCGCCGGGGTTGCCGTTGCGGCGAAGATATGTAGCCTTGGCATAGTAAAGCTCACCGAAGGTGCCCGCATCTACGTTTTCACGGATAACCTCACAGTCGTTACCGTGGCGGCGGACAAAGCCGATCATAAGCAGCTTATTGTTGCGCTTTGCAGCTTCAAGCATCTGCTTTGCTTCTTCGGCATTCATAGCCATCGGCTTTTCACAGATAACGTGCTTGCCCGCGTTGAGTGCGGCAATTGTACACTCGGCGTGAGCACTGTTCCAAGTACAAACGCTTACAGCATCAATTTCGGGAAGAGCCCTGAGCATTTCGTCCTTGTCGGTAAAAGTTCTTTCAAGCGGAACACCGTACTTTTCAGCCATCATTTTAACACGCTCTGCATTGATATCGCAGAAAGCATAAAGCTCAGTATCGGGATTATTTATGTAACCTCTGATATGCTCGTTGCTGATACCGCCCGTACCGATAACTGCCATTTTAAGCTTTGCCATACTGTAAAAACTCCCTTTCGGACATAATTTGAGATATAACTTGTTTTATTTTACAATCTTTATAGATAAATTTCAATACTTTTGCAAATATATTTATAAAATAAAAGCCGTTGTCCTTTGCTGAACAGCGGCTTTTGAGGTTGCAGGAGTTATTTTTCGAGTTTTATTGTGTACAGCCAGTTGCTGTCAAGGTTATCGGGATTGATTGCGGGGAAGACAATTTCCGCCTTGCCGCCGTTTTCCTTTACTTCGAGCACGGCATCACAGCCGAGAAGAGAAGCCTTAAGGTCGGCGGAATACTCAACCTGCTCAAGCACCTGAGAGCCGAACGGGAAACGGTTGATTATTGCGTAAACACAGTCACCCTTCTTTGTGTAATATACGCCGCTCTGGAGCTTTTTAGTATAGACGCGTGTGCCGTAAATTGCTTCGCCGTTGACACGAAGCCAGTCGCCCATCTGGAGCAGGCGCTCCTCCATAATTACGGGAATTGTTCCGTCGGCATCGGGGCCAATGTTGAGCAGGAAGTTACCGCCCTTTGAAACAAGGTCGCAAAGGGTTTCAAGAAGCTCCTTGGCTGAAAGGTAATCCTCAACCTCTTCCTCCTTGTTTATACCGAAGGAGCGGCCGATACCTCTGCACTCTTCAAACGGTCTGTCAAGCTCAACATCTTCAATCCGTCTTTCGGTGCCGAGATAAACGTCTATAATGCCGTATTCGGTTGTAAAATTACCGCCGAGCTTGCCGCGGGTCTCCTTGCCCCAGCGGTCGTTGGGAACAATGAAATCCTTAACGCTTGACTCATTGTAAAGCCACTGCAGAAACTCGGTGGAATGCCAGACCGAGCTTTCGTGTGACCATTCACCGTCGGTAAAGAGAGTGCTGGGCTGATATTTTTCGATAAGCTCCTTGAGCATGGGGTGAAGGTGCTCAAGCGCATATTTTTCGGGGTTCTCAAGGTAATAGGGATGCCACCACTCGTAAACGGAGTGATAAACGCCGAAGCGCACTCCCGTGCCCTCCATAGCGTTTTTCAGCTCCATAAGGAAGTCACGCTTGGGTGCACACTCAACGGAGTTGAGTCCGGGGGCATATTCGGTTTCGTAAAGGCAATATCCGTCGTGGTGCTTGGAAACGAAATTTATGTACTTTGCACCGGCTTTTTTGAAAAGCTGAGCCCACTTGTTTGCATCAAAACGGTAGCCAGTAAAATCGTTTATAAAATCATAATAAGGCCTTGAATTGTAGTGTTTCTTGTGGAATTCCTTATACTTGGGATGAGAGGGATGCTCGGGTGTTTCCAGATTGCAGGAATAGCCGTACCACTCGGCATAATCGCCCTTCGGTGCGTATGCGGGCACTGAATAAAGGCCCCAATGGATGAAAATGCCGAACTTTGCATCGGCAAACCATTCGGGCACGGGTCTTGAATTGAGGGAGTCCCAGTTATTTTCGTAATGCATATATTTCTCCTCGTACAACTTATTTAGTTATGAGATAATACAAATCCCGGAGTGCGCACGGGCTTTGTGCGCCGAGTTTTATCGGGTGCAGTTCATTATAACACAAAAGACCCTCCGTTTAAAGAGGGTCTTTGAAAATTTCAGCTTATTGCTGATTACTTGGTAAGGAAGCCGTTGATAAGGTTGAGAAGCTCGGATGTGCTGATGAAGTTGATGAATGTTTCATACAGACCGCCGATATCGCCGAGCCATGCAAACCACTCGTCAACAAGAGAGGGAATGCTGTGAACGCCTTCGAAAGAGCCCTGGAAACCGAAGAGACCGAGAACAGCTGTTACGAATTCGTTGAAATCGCCCATATCGTAGGAGGAAATGGCATCAATCCAGTCGGAAAAATCAGCTGCAACATCGTCGAAGGTTGTTTTGTCGTCAGCTGCGAAGGATGTGACGCTCGTTACGCCCAGAAGCATTACTACGCTCATAATAACGGCAAGTACTTTTTTGAAAGACTTTTTCATTTTGATTTTTCTCCTTTATTTTGTATTTTTTATAGGATTTCGCTGAGGTTTATTTTACCATACACATCAGATAATGTCAACACCTTCGTTAACAATTTATTAACAAATTGCATTTTTAGAATATAGAAGTCCTGCCATTATTCTTTCCGAAGAAACCGTGCCTGCGAGCAGCATACGCACACGAAGCAGATGCAGCCCTTTTGAATCAAGAGCCGCAACCTTTTCCTTAACCGCACGGAAAAGCCCCGAGTTTTCCAGACTTGTCAGCTTCACCGCATACCGCACGGTGCAGAAAGCCGACAAGCAGAAAACCCCCGCAACTGCAGAAAGCAGAAGGTTGCCGCACACCAAGGCACCCAGCACGGCACTGCTGACACCTGAGCTGACGAAAGCAAGGCTTACGGCAAGGCACAGCGCAGGCACGGCAAAAAACAGCAGTCCCCTGCCCAAGCAATACGCCCTCAGCGTTAAAGCAAGCACCGCCGCACGGAAAACATCCGCCAAAGAAAACTCAGCCAGCAAGCCTGACGCGGATATTTTTCTGCCGTTCATTCTGTACACAAACCATCTGTCACGAAAAAGCTCTGCGCACCATATCAGCAGACGAAGCGTTACTGCGGCAAAAACGTAGATTATCCCCAACACGGGAAACGAACGGTAAAGACCCGGTATCTGCGGCACGGCAAGCGCAATCAGCACAAAAGACAGAAGTTTGAGCACCTGCGGCACAAGCACCGCCAGACGCGAAGCCTGCCTTTCGCCAAGCAGAAGATAATCAACCCTGAATCTGATTTTTTCTTTTTCCATAACATTCTTACCCTTTTCGGTTTTTATTCTATTATTGTCACGCCAACGCAAATAAAACCGGAATTGCTCCGCGCATTTTTCAACGCGGCTGATTTATGTTACCTCTTCGCAAAAGAAAAACAGGTGCCGCATAAACCTATGCAACACCTGTATTCTCTGTTTTCATTAATAAAACAATTAGGCAACGTTAGCAATGAGGCCCTTAACTACTTCGATAACCTTATCGATGATACCGGACTCCTGAACCCAAGCAACTACCTTCTTAACTACGTCGATAATCTGCTCAAAGTCGATCTTGCCGATTACTTCCATGATAGCATCCATTGTAAATTTCACCTCCATCTACAATAACTGTTGCGAAAAGTATATTCCTATTTTTTCACTTTGTCAATCAAAATCAACATATTTTTCAAATATTAATTCATATTATGCCGATTTTTTATGCTGATTTTTACTGTTTAGAAAAATAAAAGCCCTTGTTCAAAACAAAGGCCTTTATGTAGGGTTTATGAAAATGTGAATGAGAAGCTTTTTCTTAGAACAGTTCGATGATGCTCTTGAAGAAGTTGATAACAGCCTCCACAACACCGGAATCCTTAACCATACCTACGATGTCCGATGCCTCGCCCTCGTTAAGGTAAGCAAGAAGCTGCTCTACAAAACCGAGAATAGTATCCATTAATTTCACCTCCATTGTTTTGTTGACTTAATTATACGGGATTTTATTCGTTTTGTCAACAGTTTGTTCACAATTTATTAACCATAGTGTAACAACCAAGTAATGGCAAAGTAACACACAGGTAAACGCAAAAAATCTGCCCCGTCGGATGACAGAGCAGTTGAATTTCTATAAATCTTCACAGATGCACGACATAGGTACACGACGAAAACACAGTGTGCAAAGATTGTGAGATGATTTTTTCGTCAGAGAAGTTTTGAAAACGCAGGCAATACTTTGTGTATTGCCGAGTATTTCGGAACGATATGGCGGAAAAAGCACTCACAAGATTGTGCAATGGGTTTTCAGGAGTGTACCCATTAATAAATGGGGCACTTTGCACAGATTGCGTTGACTTCCTCACGGATTTTGTCTGCGCTGTTTTCATAATCCGTTGCGGCAAGATAAATAAGCTCTGCTATCTTGACCATATCCTCTTCAACAAGGCCTCTGGAGGTTACGGCGGCTGTGCCGATACGCACACCGCTTGTTATGAAGAACTTCTCGGGGTCGTTGGGAATAGCGTTCTTATTGACGGTGATGTAAACGGTGTCAAGGCGCTTTTCAAGCTCCTTGCCCGTAATGCTGAAGGGACGCAGGTCCACAAGCATAAGGTGGTTGTCCGTACCGCCGGAAACAAGGTTAAAGCCCTTTTCGAGAAGTGCCGAGGCAAGAGCCTTTGCATTCTTTACAATCTGCTCCTGGTACGCCTTGAATTCGGGCTTGAGCGCTTCGCCGAAGCAGACAGCCTTACCGGCGATAACGTGCATAAGCGGGCCGCCCTGACTGCCGGGGAAAATAGCCTTGTCGATTTCCTTTGCGTACTCCTCCTTGCAGAGTATCATACCGCCTCTGGGGCCGCGGAGAGTCTTATGAGTTGTGGTTGTAACAAAATCGGCAAAGGGTACGGGAGATTCGTGAAGCTCTGCGGCAACAAGACCTGCGATATGAGCCATATCAACCATAAACAGGCTGCCGGCAAGCTTTGCAATTTTGCCTATGCGGCGGAAGTCGATAACTCTCGGGTAAGCGGAGGCACCTGCAACAATGAGCTTGGGCTTTACTTCGCAGGCAAGTCTTTCAAGCTCATCATAATCGATGAAGCCCTCTTCCGTTACGCCGTAGGGAACGAAGTTGTAGAGCTTACCGCTGAGGTTTGCGGGCGAACCGTGAGTAAGGTGGCCGCCGCAGTCAAGGCTCATACCGATAACGGTATCACCGGGCTTGAGGAAGGCGTTGTAAACGGCGAAATTTGCCTGTGAGCCCGAATGGGGCTGAACGTTTACGTGCTCTGCACCGAAAAGCTTCTTTGCACGCTCAATAGCGATATTCTCCACGATATCGACACATTCACAGCCGCCGTAGTAGCGCTTTGAGGGATAACCCTCCGCATACTTGTTTGTCAGCACGCTGCCCATTGCAGCCATAACTGCGGGCGAAACGATATTTTCGGAAGCAATAAGCTCGATGTTTCTCTTCTGTCTGTCAAGCTCGAGCTGCATAGCGTCGGCTACTTCCTTATCCGTTTTGGCGATAAGGCCGATTGAATCAAGTACATTTTCAAACATAATTTTATATCCCCTTAAAATTTATATATCAAGATTCTGTACGTATTTTGCGTTCTTCTCAATGAATTCTCTTCTGGGCTCAACCTTGTCGCCCATAAGGATTGAGAAGGTTTCGTCTGCAAGGATTGCATCCTCAAGCGTTACACGAAGCATCGTGCGGTTTGCAGGGTCCATAGTTGTTTCGCGAAGCTGGTCGGGGTCCATCTCACCGAGACCTTTGTATCGCTGGACGTCGCAGCTGCCGCCGAATTCGGCAATTATTTCGTCACGCTCTTCATCGGAAAAGGCATAGGCAACCTTCTTGCCCTTGGTAACCTTAAACAGAGGCGGCTGAGCAATATAGATGTAGCCGCTGTCGATAAGCGGACGCATATAACGGAAGAAGAAAGTGAGAAGAAGCGTTCTGATGTGGGCACCGTCAACGTCGGCATCGGCCATGATAACGATTTTGTGGTAACGCAGCTTAGTAATGTCGAAATCCTCGTCAATGCCCGTGCCGAGTGCGGTAACGACGGGAGTGAGCTTATCGTTGCCGATAACCTTGTCCAGCCTTGCTTTTTCAACGTTGAGCATTTTACCCCAAAGGGGAAGGATAGCCTGATATCTGTTATCCCTGCCGAGCTTGGCGGAGCCGCCTGCAGAGTCACCCTCGACAATATAGAGCTCTGTGTTTTCGGGGTTTCTGTCCGTACAGTCGGCAAGCTTGCCGGGAAGCGAGCTTGAGTTGGAAAGAGCGCTCTTACGGGCGGATTCCTTCGCCTTGCGCACAGCCTCGCGCACACGGGAAGCTTCAAGCGCCTTGTTGAGAAGCACCTTTGCAACCGACGGATTTTCCTCGAAATAAGTCATCAGCTTATCGACAACCGTCTGCGAAACAAGCTTTGTCATTTCCGTGTTGCCGAGCTTGCCCTTTGTCTGTCCTTCGAACTGTGCCTCGGTAAGCTTAACGCTGATTATTGCAACTATACCCTCTCGGACATCCTCACCCGAAAGATTCTTGTCGTTGTCCTTGAGTATGCCGTACTTTCTGCCGTAGTCGTTGAAAACCTTTGTAAGTGCGGTTTTGAAGCCCGTTTCGTGCGTACCGCCGTCGATAGTACGGACGTTGTTGGCAAAGCTGATTAACGTTTCCTTATAGCCGTCGTTATACATAAGAGCGATTTCCGCGCTCGAATCGTCACGTACGCTTGAAAAATGAATGGGTGCCGGCTGAACGGGAGTAAGGCCGTGGCTTTCGTTTGTATAGTTTACAAACTCACTCAAGCCGCCCTCAAAGCAGAATACGCGCTCGACAACATTGTCGGGGTCACGCCTGTCCGTAAAGGTGATTTTAAGGCCTGCATTGAGGAAGGCGGATTCACGCAGTCTGCGCTCAAGCACCTCAAACTCATAAACCGTTGTTTCAGTGAAAATTTCGGCATCGGCCTTGAAGCGGATGAACGTACCCGTGGTATCGCTCGTACCGACAATATCAAGGTCGCTCATAATGTTGCCGCGCTCAAAACGCTGGCGGTAAACGTTGCCGTTACGGGAAACCTCTACCTCAAACCACTCCGAAAGGGCGTTAACGACGGATGAACCGACACCGTGAAGACCGCCCGAAACCTTGTAGCCGCTGCCGCCGAACTTACCGCCCGCGTGGAGAACGGTGAGAACAACGGTAACTGCGGGCAGACCCATTTTTTCGTTCATATCAACGGGGATACCGCGGCCGTTGTCACGTACGCTGATGATGTCGCCGGGCTCAATTTCGACCTCGATGTGAGTACAGAAGCCGGCAAGCGCCTCGTCAATTGAGTTGTCCACGATTTCGTAAACAAGGTGGTGAAGGCCGTTGGGGCCCGTTGAACCGATATACATACCGGGACGCATACGAACCGCCTCAAGACCTTCGAGAACCTGAATCTGACCCGCGCCGTATTCTTCGCTTACGGCGGTGTCCATCTGCTCGACAGGTTCTGTATTCAGTTCCTCTGCGGTAAGGGGTGTTTCCTGAAGCTGAATTTCCTGATTATCCAAAGCAAACTCCTCCTGTGTTATTTGCATTTTTACAAGTTGGTTAGTTTTGACCTGCTTCGCTTAAGCAGTGTCGAGGGTGAAATAGGCGAAATATACACGGTTGTACCGCCGTCCTTATTGCGGCAGACAACAAACGACTTGGGAAGCTCGTAGCCGACGTTGACTACCCTGCCCGTTTTTGTGGCTGTGGCAAGGTAATCCCTGGTAGCCTTGGAAACGGTGGTTGCTTCCAGATCGAATATGCCTAAAATTTCGTCATAGGTTATTACCGTATCCTGTCCGAGGTGAAGATACATCAGCAGCCCTCCTGTTTCACTTTTGCACGGCGTTCACGCAGCTTTGCAAAAAACTCCGTAAGAAGTGCCGAGCACTCCTCCTGCATAAAGCCGCCCTGAATTTCGGGCTTGTGGTTGTACGGCAAATCGCAGAGGTTTATAATGCTGCCCATTGAGCCCGCCTTATAATCCGATGCACCGAAAACCACCCTTTTTATACGGGAATTTATGATTGCGCCCGTACACATCGGGCAGGGCTCAAGCGTAACGTAGATTTCGCACTGGTGAAGCCGCCAGCCGCCCAGACGCCTGCAGGCGTTATTTATAGCCTCAAGCTCGGCGTGTGCAAGGGCGTTTTTGCCCGTTTCGCGGCGGTTAAAGCCCTCGCCTACGATTTCGCCGTCCTTAACCACAACGGCGCCTACGGGCACTTCGTCAAGCTCCGCCGCTTTTTCGGCAAGCTCTATTGCACGGAGCATAATTTCGGTTTCGGTCAAATTTTACGCCCCCCTTATTCAACGTAGTTGAACATTTCAGCCACAAGGGAAACAAGCACAAGAATCATAGGTACATTCACAAAAAATGCACGTATGCGCTCACCCTTTGACAGAGCCGTATTTACACGGGGAAGCTTAAATTCGCGCCTGATAAGCAGAGCCGCCACGGCACCTGCACCCAGAGCAAATACAACCGCGCCCGTAATAAGCTGAGGCAATGCGCCGAGTGACGGAAATGCATTGTAAAGCTCGTAAGAAGCAACTGCGTAAAAATTGTTGAGAAAATGCACGGCAATGCCGACCCAGATGCTTTTTGAAGCAATTACGACAAAGCCGAGCGCAACGCCGCACAGAAATGCAAATACGACATTGGAAGGACCGCCGTGAGAAAGGCCGAAGAGAAGTGCGGAAGCCAGAACGGCAAAAGCATTGCCGAAGCGGCGCAGAGGCTGCATTATAACGCCGCGGAAAACGAATTCCTCCACAAGCGGTGCAACGACGGCGGCACACATAAAATTGAGAAAGGTATCGCCGCCGCTGACAGAGTCAGCCATTTCGTTTTCGACCGTGCCGACACCGGCATCGTTAAGCAAAGCGTCGAAATAAACCGCAATGTAGTTTGAGGCCAGACAGAAGGCAAAGCCCGCACAGATGAGGTAAAAAGCTTTGCTCTTATCCTCGGGAAAATTAAAAGGCAAAGCACGGCGGTAGCTCGGCGAGCCCTTGCGGCAGCTCATAAGAAAGAACGGAATCCCCAGACAGCCGGCAGTCACAAAAACGGCACTTGCCGCATACTGAAAAGCGGCGTTGTCAAAAAAAGCTTCGAGCAGGCCGAAAAGGCGCAGTGCAAGCACAAACACGTTCTGCAGCAGAAAATTCGCGGCAAGGCAGGCGCCGACCAGAAGACCGTGCCTGCGCAGAAAAGAATATTCCTGCCCGTATAAACAGTGGTTTGTATTTAACGTTTTCATTCAGCCCGTCCTTTAAATATTTGCGTAAATATTTAGTATTATTTTCAATAATAATATATAACATACTGATTATACCACAGCTAAGCAAAAAATGCAACAAAGATACTTAAAATATTAATTGTTGAAATAACCAAATTTGTATGATAAAATAGGCAGGTATTATGTTGGGAGAGTTGAAAAAATGAAGAAATTTATCTCATGGAACGTAAACGGACTGCGAGCCTGTATGACGAAGGGCTTTGCAGATATTTTTAACGAATTTGACGCAGACATACTCTGTGTTCAGGAAACCAAGCTTCAGGAGGGTCAGATTGATTTTAAGCCCGACGGCTATCATCAGTACTGGAACTACGCAGAGAAGAAGGGCTATTCGGGTACGGCCGTTTTTACCAAGGAAAAGCCGCTGTCCGTATTCAACGGAATTGACATTGCAAAGCACGACACGGAAGGCAGGGTAATAACACTCGAATTTGAGGATTTTTACTTCGTCTGCGTCTACACGCCCAACTCGCAGGACGGGCTTAAAAGGCTTGATTACCGTATGGAGTGGGAGGACGATTTCAGAGCTTATCTTGTTTCGCTTGACAAGACAAAGCCCGTTGTTGTTTGCGGCGATATGAACGTTGCCCACAACGATATCGACCTTAAAAACCCGAAGACAAACCACCGCAACCCCGGCTTTACGGACGAGGAAAGAGGAAAGTTCACCGAGCTGCTGAATGCAGGCTTTACAGACACATTCCGCTATTTCTACCCGGACCTTGAGGGTGCGTATTCGTGGTGGAGCTACCGTTTCCGCGCAAGAGAAAAGGGCATAGGCTGGAGAATTGACTATTTTGTGACAAGCGCTTCAGTCAACGATAAGCTCGTTTCAGCCAAAATCCACGATAACGTTTTCGGCTCAGACCACTGCCCCGTAGAGGTTGTAATTGATTTTTAAGGAGATAAAGCAGGATGTCCATTGAAAGAGTAAGGCCCTACCTTGAAGAAAGAGGTATGGCAGACAGAATAAAGGAATTCGACGTATCCAGCGCAACGGTTGAGCTTGCCGCAGCGGCACTGGGCTGCGAGGGCAAGAGAATTGCAAAAACGCTGTCATTTATGGTCAGCGGCAAGGCTGTACTGATTGTCGCCGCAGGTGACGCAAAGGTTGACAACGCAAAGTACAAAGCGTATTTCGGCGCAAAGGCAAAAATGCTCACGCCCGATGAAGCCGTTGAGCTTGTCGGCCACGCCGTAGGCGGTGTATGCCCGTTTGCGGTAAATGACGGCGTAAAGATTTATCTTGACATTTCACTGAAGCGCTTTGAAACGGTTTACCCCGCCGCAGGCAGTTCAAACAGTGCGGTAAGGCTCACACCCGACGAGCTTGCACAGCTGTGTCCCGATGCGCAGTGGGTTGACCTTTGCAAAGCATGGCAGGACGGAGAGTAAGACAAAAATGAAAAAATCCGCACCCCTGCTGATAATAACCGCCGCAGTGCTGTGGGGCTCAATGGGGCTTTTCATACGAACGCTGACAGCTCTGGGCTACGAAACCTTTCAGCTTGTTTTCTGCCGAGCCGTTCTCACCTCACTTTCGCTGATAGCTTATTTTCTGATTTTCGACCGTGAAAAGCTGAAAATAAAGCTGAAGGATTTCCCGATATTCCTCCTGACAAGCCTCGTGAGTGTAATTCTGTTCAACTTCTGCTATATGAACGCCATAAATTCGGGCTCGATAAGCATAGCCGCAACCCTGCTTTATACCGCACCGATATTCGTTACGGTAATTTCGGCGTTTCTGTTCAAGGAAAAAATCACGCCGCTGAAAACGGCGGCGCTGATTTTGGCTTTTACGGGCTGCGTGCTCGTTTCCGGCGTAATCGGCTCGGCCGGCAGTCTCTCCCCTGCCGCCCTGCTTTTCGGCATAGCCTCAGGCCTTACGTACGGAATGTACAGCATATTCACAAAAATAGGCATAAAGAAATATTCCCCTCTCACCTTCACCGCATACACCTTTCTGATTTCATCAGTCATATCCGCCTTTATATGCAAGCCTGCCGAATTTGTGAGCACAACGGTGCAGAAGCCTTCAAACATAATCATACTCGTGCTCTTTTCGCTTGCAACAAACGTCATACCGTACATCTGCTTTACAAGCGGACTCAAATATATGGATGCGGGCAAGGCAAACATAACGGCAACCATCGAGCCGGTTGTGGCAACGCTTTTGGGAATTTTCGTTCTGCACGAAAAGCTGAATGCCGTTTCCGCTCTCGGAATCTTTCTAGTGCTGTTTTCAGCAGTAATACTGAACGTACCGCACAAAAAGCACACGTCAAAATATTAAGAATTTGCCGCCAAAAAAGGACTTTCGGTTTTTCCGAAAGTCCTTTTACCGTTTTTATTCAAGATGTCGCAAAATATTAAAAATTTGCCCCATATTTGGCGACGAGTTCTTTTGCAACGAGAAGAGTGTCCTCTTTGCCGACAAGCTCGTTTTCGGGTGCATATTCGGCAATCCACGCTTTTTCCACCTTGGAAAGGCTTATACCGAAATCACTGCCGAGGTACGCATCCCTGTCAAAAACCTGCGTTCTGGTCTTTTCGGGCATACGTCTGAGCTTTTTGAAGTTAGCGGCAAGCGTTTCAAAGAAAGCACGCCAGCGCTTTGCATAGAAGGTATTGAGCGCACCTGCCCACTCCTTCCAACACATATCGTAAAGCACGCTGTCTTTAATCGGGCCGAAGGAAGTGATCTGTGCAAGAATGTTAATTTCAAAATTCTCGCTCTCCTCAGGACTGTTGCCCAAGGAACGCGCAAGCTCAAGATAATGCGGCAAAGCAAACTCCTTCTTGGTCATAAGCAGCCTGTCCATATCCTCGATAATACCGAGGAAGAGGTTGGAATTTGCCTCAAACATCTCAACGTTCTTTGTTCTGTAGCCTTCCAGAGCCTTTTTACAGACCGAATTTGCAAGGTCGCTGAGCGCCTGCCTGAGCACGTCACACACGTCAAGCTCGTATTCGTAGGTTTTGCCTTGTGCTTCGAGCAGCTTTTCTGCCGCGGCAAAAACGTCGGAAATATCGTAGGGAATATCGTTGCCGCTGTCACCTACGGAAGTGTGGCGCAACAGAGTTGACGGCCTTGTGCATACGGCACTGCCGTGCTCACGCACGGGCTGACCCTCACGCCAGCAGCTCTTTTTAAGCAGCTGCAATGCTTCAAGCGCCGAACCGTTTTCCGTCTGATAGCGGTTCTTAGCGTAGACCTCAAGCCACGAATCAACGTTTCGGGCACCGCTCATTGCGGCATAGCTGAACTGACGGAAGGCTTCGTTTGAATAAGCACCGTCGGAAAATACGCCGACACCGCTTGCGCCTTCGCCTGCCGCAACACCGGAAACGGCGTTAAAATCGCCGTGAACGGCCGTAACGTCGGCATTGTTGAACTGTGAGCCGACGATAAAATCAAATCCCTCAAAACGGCCGCTTTCGCCTTCCTCTTTACTGCCGATAACAATAACCTTTTCCTTGGGAACCGCACGGAACATAGCCTCCCTTACGGAAGAGGAATGAATAACCCATACGGCATTTTCATCGACATCGGAAATGAGCTTATATATAGCCGCGCCGACACCCGCAAGAAACGCCGAATCACGCTTTGCCGGCTCGTGTGCAGTAAAGGGATCGGCAAGGAAATAACAGCCCTCGCCCAGCAGAAGGCCAAGGTTTCTGTAATAAAGCGTACCTATACGGTGGAAGGTAGTATCCCTGACGATAATGTGATACTGCTTGGGGAAAAGGCACCATTCATCGGTTTTGTTTACCCTTACACGGATTTTGGACTGAATGAAATTACGGGAAATATAGCCGGAGTAGCCGTGCATAACCGGTGTCATGCCGAGCTGCTTTTCACGCTCGATAATCTTTCTGCCGAGCTCAATGCGCTTATCCACCGTAGCGGCAGAGCTCTGCGGCAGATAGCCGTCAAAGCAGTTGTAAAGCTGCCAACCCCAGAAAGCAGGGCCCGAAATACCCGCAAGGGCAAGATCCTCTTTTATGCCGAGGTCCTTCATCGTTTTAAGCCAAACGGCCTCCGTACCCACAACGGTAAGCGGCATATTTACGCCGTTCATTGCCATAAAGTCTATTTCGTTTTCCCATCTTTCCCAGTTCCACCAGCAGGCGGCGCAGGAAAAGGCGGTATATTCAAAGCAGGTACGGTATTTCTTTTCGATTCTGCCCTCTTTTTTCTCTTCGGGAAGCTTGAATTCACCAACCCTGAGAGCGTGGTCAACGTCAAAATAAGCACCGCAGTTATCACGCAGGAAGGCATAATAAGCCACAGCCATATCAACGGCGTTGCCGCCCTTTATAAGCACCTTGCCGTCGGCAGGCTCGTAGCTCCAGATATTTTCGCTTTCTGCCGTTTCGGTTGCAAAGCTGTCCGCCCAATCGGGGGTACGGCGCAAAATAAGTTCTTTAATCATAATCAGTCTTCCTTGATTTTCTGCATTTTTGCCGCTGTTACGGTGTTTTGCATAAGCATTGCAACAGTCATCAGACCTACACCGCCGGGCACGGGAGTAAGGTGAGAAGCCTTTTCCTTGACGGAGTCAAAATCAACGTCTCCGCAGCGGTTGCCGTTTTCGTCTCTGTCCATACCGACATCGATAACAACCGCACCCTCCTTGACCATATCGGCTGTGACAAACTTTGCCTTGCCAATTGCAACGACAAGGATATCCGCATTCCGCGTAACCTCCGGGAGATTCTTCGTCTTGGAGTTGCACACGGTAACCGTACCTCCGGCATTTATCAGAAGCATAGCCATAGGCTTACCGACTATATTGCTTCTGCCGATTACGACACAGTTTTTGCCCTCAATTTCCACACCCTCGTACTTGAGCATTTCCATAATTCCCGCAGGGGTGCAGGGCTTGAGAAGGCTGTCACCTATCATAATGTGGCCGGCATTTACGGGGTGGAAGGCATCAACGTCCTTTTCGGGGCTGATAGCGTTGAGAATAACCTTTTCATCGATATGCTTAGGAATGGGAAGCTGGCAGAGTATGCCGTGAACACTTTCGTCTGCGTTGAGCTTTTCAACAAGTGCAAGCAGTTCCTCCTGCGTAGTTTCGGCAGGAAGAGCAAATTCAAGTGATTTTATGCCGACATAATCGCAGGTTTTCTTCTTATTGTTCACATAGGTGCGTGAGGCAAAATCGTCACCCACAATTATAACGGCAAGGCAGGGCTCAACTCCCTTTTCCTTAACGTCTTTTACCTGTGCGATTACTTGCTGTTTGATGTGTTCGGATATGATTTTTCCGTCGATAAGCTTCATTGTGTTACCTCGCTTTTATAGCAAAATCGGGCGCACCTTGGGTGCGCCCTGATATTATATGCAGTTCCGGATTATTTCTTGTCGTTGAAGAAGTTGAGGAAATCGAAATAATCATCATCGTTGTTGCCCATACCTGCATCAACAGCGGGTGCTGTGGGTGCGGCAGGAGCAGCGGGCACAACGGGAGCAACAGGTGCTGCGGGAGCATCTGCAAGGAGTGTATCCATATTGGGATGTGCTGCGCTGCTGAAGATTTCTGCTGCGGTGGGAGGAGCGTCGATAGCACCGTCTGAACCGAAGCCGAAGCCTGTGGCAATAACAGTGATGTAAAGCTCGTCGTTGAGAGAATCGTCAAAGGCAAGACCCCAGATAATGTTTGCTTCGGGATGTGCTGCATCCTTGATCTTCTCACTTGCAAGCTCGATATCCTCAAGACCGATATCGGGTGAGGAGGTAATGCTGATGATAACGCCCTTTGCACCCTTGATGGATGTTTCAAGCAGCGGGCTGGAAATAGCTGCCTCTGCGGCAACCTCGGGCTTGTCCTTGCCCTTTGCGTAGCCGATACCCATATGAGCGTGACCTGCGTCCTTCATTACGGAGAGAACGTCCGCAAAGTCAAGGTTGATTACGCCGGGAATCTTGATAAGCTCGGAAATATTCTTAACGCCCTGAAGGAGAACATCGTCTGCCTTTGCGAAAGCGTTGCTCATTGTGATTTTGGTTTCGCTTGCAAAGCGAAGGCGCTCGTTGGGGATAATAACAAGGCTGTCAACGTGCTCTGTGAGCATATCAATACCGTTTTCGGCCTGAGTCATTCTGCGCTTACCCTCGAAGTTGAAGGGCTTTGTAACGACACCGACGGTGAGGATGCCCATATCCTTTGCAATCTGAGCAATAACGGGAGCTGCACCTGTGCCTGTGCCGCCGCCCATACCTGCGGTGATAAAGACCATATCCGTACCCTTGAGAGTATCGGAAATAACGTCACGGCTTTCCTCGGCAGCCTTCTGGCCAACCTCAGGCTTGCCGCCGGCACCCATACCGCGGGTAACCTTTTCGCCAATCTGAATCTTGTGTGTAGCCTGAGAGCTGAGAAGCATCTGCTTGTCTGTGTTGACAGCAATGAACTCAACGCCTCTGATACCTGAAGTGATCATACGGTTAACAGCGTTTCCGCCGCCGCCGCCGACACCGATTACTTTAATTTGCACCACGTTTTCTATTTCGTTATCAATTTCGAAACCCATTCTTCTGTGCCTCCCAAAATATATTTTAAATTTACATAATTTTTGATTATAATTAATCAGTTAAAAGGATAATAACACAGTTTCAAGTCAATTACAATAGCATTTTCATAAAAAATATAAAAAAAGTAAAAATTTAGGGTAAGGAGTGTTAATTGTGCTCCTTACCCTTGATATTTATTCCGTGACCTGCGTATCTGTATTTTCCTCGGCCGGTGCGGAGGTTTCCTCCTCGCCGCCCGAATAATCGTCGGGATTTTCTTCCGGCCTGAAATAAACCTTGTTGTCAACCGTCAGGTCAAGCGTTGCGTGCTGATTGGGGTCGATTTCGTTTTCGCGGTCTATGACCTTCGCGGCAAGTGCAAGCTTGACATCAATACCGCTCATTGAGCCGATAATGAGCTTGTATCTGCCGTCGTATAGTGCCTGGATATAGTCCGTATCGGAAAGGTTTACGGTTGTGAGCAGGTCAATTCCCGCCTCATCGAACGCCGCACCGAGCTCCTTTACAAACGAAAGCGATACATCCTCACCGAGAACTATTTCCTCACCCGGCACGGAATAGGTAACCGTTGCGCCCTGCAAAATTGTTGCCTCAAGCGCTATTTCGGGCAGACCCACTTCGAGCACCTTGCCCGTTTTGTCAATCAGCACGGCCTGTTCACCGTTTATAAAAGACCACTCGGGCACAGCTCTTTTGACCGTGATTACAACTTTGCCGGAAGCGGAGCGTTCAACGGTTGCCGAGCTGATATAGGGAAGTGATTTCGAAAGATTACCGCTCACCTCATCCGCACCGCAGCGGATAATATTCTCGCCCAGCGAAATACCCGATGCGCCTATAATCTGCTCATCGGTATAGGGCGAGTCACCCTTGATTGTTATTTCGTTAATTTGAAAGAACACCGTAAGCGAAAGAATTACGGCTATGGCAACAACGCCGAGTGCAAGGGCAATATACGTCAGTATCTGCTTGCGCCTGCGCTGTTTTTTGCGAAGCTCGTTATGAAGTCTGCGCTTTTCGTTTGCAGACATGGGCTGGCCGCTGTTCGGAGCCTGTCCCGTTTTGCGACGCGGCGAAGCCGAAGCCTGCGGCTTTCTGCGCACGGGCTGTGCCGCAGAAGGTCTTGCCGACGGTCTGACGGGCTTTGGCTTGGGCTGAGGCTTTCTCTCAGCAGGGCGCTGCGGCGGCAGCTCAAAAGGCTGTGTGCTGTCTGCACTGCGCCTGTAGCCGTCGCTGTTATCGCCCAGTATGAATTTGTTCTCCTTTTCCGACATTTTCATTCTCCCCTGATAATTTTTGCACCCAATGCCTTAAGCTGACCTTCAAAATTCTCATATCCTCTGTCAATGTGATGTATACCGTTAACCCTTGTTACACCCTTTGCGCAAAGTCCTGCAACAACAAGTGCGCTTCCGCCGCGCAAATCGGGCGAAAAAACCTGCGCACCGTGCAGAGCTTTTACGCCCTGTATAACGGCCACCCTGCCTTCCGTGCGTATGTCCGCACCCATTCTTGTCAGCTCGGCAGTATATTTAAACCTGTTTTCAAAGATGTTTTCGATAATAACACCCGTACCTCGGGCAACGCTTGCCATAACGCCGAAATCCGCCTGCGAATCAGTCGGAAAGCCGGGATAAGGCATAGTCCTCACCGAAGAAAAGCTCAGAAGCCTTTCGGGAGCTTTTATACGCAGGCCTCTTGTGTCCTGCATCAGTTTACAGCCCGCTTTTTCAAACGGCTCAAGCACGGGCATAAGCATATCCTGCGTAATACCGCTCAGCAGCACGTCACCCTCGGTGACCGAAGCCGCCGCCATAAAAGTGCACGCCGCTATTCTGTCACGCGAAACGCTGTATTCGGTTCCGCAAAGAGTTTTCACGCCCTCAACGGTTATTATACTCTCGCCTGCGCCTTTTATTTTTGCGCCGCAGGCATTCAAAAAATCGGCAAGCTCCTTTATTTCGGGCTCCCTTGCCGCATTGATAAGCACGGTTTTGCCCTTTGCCGTACAAGCCGCAAGCAGAACGTTTTCCGTTGTACCGACACTCGGAAACGAAAGCGTAATTCTTGCTCCCTTAAGCCCGTCGGGACACGAGCAGATGAGCCTGCCGCCTTCCTCGGTAATTTTCGTGCCGAGTGCACGCATTGCCTCCAGATGCAGATCAATGGGACGAAGCCCTATTTCACAGCCGCCGGGTGAGGAAAGCTCAGCCCTGCCGAATCTGCCGAGCAAGGCACCGAGAAAAACCACGGATGAACGCATTTCCTGCATAAGCGAATCCGGAATAACGCACCGGCCGGCACCTGTGCTGTCCACAACAACGCTGTCACCGCAACGCTTTGCCTGACAGCCGAGATATGTAAGTATATTCACCGCCGCGTCAACATCGGTAAGGCGGGGACAGTTTTCAAGCACGGTTTCGCCCCGCACAAGAACGCAGGCCGAAAGCAGGGGCAACGAACCGTTTTTAGAGCCCTGCACCGTAATTTCTCCGCTTAATCTGTTACCGCCCTCAATGATGTAGCAAGCCATTTTTCTCCACCCTTTCGCATAACACATAGTATGCAAAAGGCGTAAAAGCGGTTACTTTGCGATTTTGCCGAGAACCTCAACTATTCTTGCCTGAGCATCGGTAACGGCCATTGATTTTGCCGCTCTGCCCATAGCATCAAGCTTACCCGGGCTTTCAAGCAGCGTGTCAATCTGCTGCATAAGCTTTGCGCTCGTGAGGTCTTTTTCCTCAATTACGATTGCCGCACCCTTATCCGCAAGTGCCTTTGCGTTGTGGAACTGGTGGTTTTCCGTTGCAAAGGGGTACGGAATAAGAATTGACGGCTTGCCCAGCGCCTGAAATTCGCTGAGTGAGCTTGCACCCGCACGGCAGATAACAAGGTCAGCCGCCGCAAGACAGCGGTGCATATCGTTTATGTAATCTCTTACGATGATGTTTTTCGCATTAACGTCAACGCTTCTCTCGGCAAGGCGCTCGGGGAAATCCTTGCAGTCCTTACCCGTAGCGTGCATAAAGGTGCAGTTGTTTGCCTGCCAGCGGTTTGATATAACCTCAATCATAGCCTCGTTTATCGCCTTTGCACCGAGTGAGCCGCCCATTGAAAGAATAAGCGGTTTTTCGTCAAGGCCGAGCTCTGCCCTGCTGATATCCCTGTCCGCTTCAAGAAGCTCGCCTCTTACGGGCAGACCCGTAACAATAACGGGATTTTTGGGCTGCATATACTGTGCCGCCTGCTCAGCCGTGAGCATTACCGCATCGACCATTTTGGCAAGCGTTTTGTTGGTTACTCCCGGAAAAGCGTTCTGCTCATGGATAGCGGTGGGAATACCGAGCTTTGCCGCCGCACGCACAACCGGGCCGCTGACATAGCCGCCGAAGCCGATTACGACATCGGGCGCAAACTCCCTGATTATCTTCTTCGCCTGTGAAGAGGATTTGAGAAGATGTGAAAGTGTTTTGATATTCTGCTTTATTCCGTTAAGGTTGAGCACGCGGTTGAAGCCGCTTATCTGAATTGTTTTGAAATCGTAGCCCGCGGCAGGAACAAGCCTTGCCTCCATTTTTTCAGCAGTACCGATGAAAAGAATTTTTGCATCGGGGTACTGCCTTCTGACCTCGCCTGCCACAGCAAGCGCTGGGTTGATGTGGCCGCCCGTACCGCCTGCGGCGAAAATAATTTTTTTACCGTTGAGCATTTATATCACCACTTTAAAAGTTTATTTGCGCAGATTGGATGCTCTCGAAACGGAAAGCACCATACCCATTTCCGCAAGCAGCATAACCAGCGACGTACCGCCGTAACTGAAAAACGGAAGCGAAATACCCGTGTTCGGAATGGTATCGGTAACAACGAGGATATTGAGAATGGTCTGGATACCGACCTGGAAAACTATACCCATTGAAAGAAGCGCTCCGAATTTACTGCGGCAGTTCATTGCAATAACAAAGCCTCTCCATACCAGAAGGGCATACAGCACAATAATTGCCGTTGCGCCGACAAAGCCGAGTTCCTCGCAGACGATGGCAAAAATAAAGTCGTTCTGAGGCTCGGAAACGTAGAGGTGCTTCTGCTTGGATTCGCCCAAGCCCTGTCCGAGCAGGCCGCCCGAGCCTATTGCGTTGAGCGACTGGTTGGTCTGCCAGCGTGCACCCCTGGGGTCGTAATCCTTATCAAGCCAGGCGACAATTCTTTCGCCTGCATATTCTTTAAGCAAATCGGGATTTGCAACGAAAAACAGTACAAGAGCCATAACAGCACCGATGCCGAAAACGAACCACCACTTGTTGAAGCCGCCGAGGTAGAGCATTGCAACGGAAATTGCCGCCATAAGAACAGCACCGGAAAGGTGGTTTTCAAGAGCAACAAGACCTGCAAACACAACCGCCACCGCACCGAAGTACAAGGCGAATTTCCAATCCTTTTTAATTTGCTTTTCCCACTTTTCACACGCCCAGGCATAGAAAAGCACTATTGCGATTTTGGCTATTTCCGAGGGCTGGAATGAAAAACTACCTATACCTATCCAGCGGTAGAAACCCGGCTTCCACTGCGGAAGAACAAAGACTATCAACAGCAGAAACAGCGAAATGCCCATACCTATAATGGCAAACCAGCGGAAATAATTATAATTTATTTTTGAGACAATCAACATACCCGTAACACCTATTGCGGCAAAGATGCCCTGACGCGTGATAAAGTGAAGGCTGTTGTGGTCGTACGTTTCACTGTAATAAGCGTAGGAGTAGCTCGCCGAAAAGAGCATAACAAGACCGGTTATCAGAAGCGCAAGAACTATGAGCAGAAAGGTTACATCAAAGTTACCCTTTGCAATATATTTTTGAAAGCGTGCGAAACCGCCGATTTTCTTTTCCAAAGCTATCCCCCCGTAGAATTTAAAATTATCCGTAATATACAATTGCCGCGCCGACGGCACAGCCGATAATGTTCACCAATGAAAAAACAACAACAATTTTCTTTTCGCTCCAGCCGCTCATTTCAAAGTGGTGGTGAATGGGAGCCATTTTGAAAATGCGTTTGCCGTGAGTGAGCTTGAAGTAGCCTATCTGAAGCACGTCGGAAAGGCCTTCGATAAAGTAAATGATGCCGACGGGCAGAAGAATCAGCGGACAGTCGACCGCATAGGCAAGCGCCACTACCATTCCGCCAAGAAACATTGAGCCCGTATCACCCATAAACACCTTTGCGGGATTCCAGTTCCACACAAGAAAGCCTGCGCAGGCACCTGCAAGGCAGGCGGCAAGCAGACCCGCGCCGAGATTGTTGCGCACAAAGGCAATTACAATCATCGCGGCGGCAGAGGTGAGAGTAACGGAAGAACAAAGCCCGTCAATTCCGTCGGTAAAGTTGACGGCGTTCGTTGCGCCGTAAATCAGACAGATGCCAAAGAGGAAAAAGAATATTCCCAGGTCACCCGTTACGCCGTAAAACGGAATATACATATACGAGCACCCTGCAAGCTTTAAACTGCCGAGATAGGCAATTATCGCAAGCAGCTGCATAAATGTTTTCTGCCTTACCGTAAGACCGAGGTTGCGTTTTTTGACAACCTTGATATAGTCATCAACAAAGCCTATCAGCCCGAGTGTCAGCGACATAAAGATACCCGCAAAAAGCTTGGTATACATAGCCGAGCGCACAAGATTGCCGCCGAGGATAATGTCGCCGCCCATAATTCTGTCCGAAACGAGCACAATTAGAAGCGACAGAAGCGTGCCTGCAATAAAAATCAGACCGCCCATTGTCGGTGTGCCCTGCTTGTTTTTGTGCCATGCGGGACCTATTTCAAGAATAGTCTGCCCGAATTTCAGCCTGCGAAGCCAGGGAATCATAATAAATCCGAGCAACGCAGTAACGCCGAAGCCCAAAAGCGCACCGAGTCCGAGGGCAAGAAATGTATTCATAAAGATTTATCCTCCGAAAGTAATCTGCTTAAACTTCTTTGAAAGCGGTTATTACTTCCTCCAGTTTCATTCCCCTGCTTGCCTTGAACAAAACCGCATCGCCTGCACGAAGCTCTTTTTTCAGCTCTTGTGCAAGTGCATTTTTATCGTCATAGCTCTTTGCAAAAGCAATGCCGTTTTCCCTTGCGCTTTCCGCCGCAAGGGCCGCCATCGTACCGTAGGTGTAAAGGCGGTCTATGCCCTTTCGGGCGGCAAGCACGCCGATTTCCCTGTGAGCATCGGCAGATATTTCACCGAGCTCCAGCATATCGCCGAAAACGAGCGCCTTTGTTTTTGCGTTCAACCCCCTGAGCACTTCAACAGCCGCACGCATTGAATCGGGGCTTGCGTTGTAGCAGTCCTCAACAACGGTAATACCATTAAAATCGCTCACGCGCTGGCGCATACCCGAGGTTACGTATTTTGAAAGACCCTCAGCCGCCTTTTCGGGAGCTACGCCGAGATAAATGCCTACGGCAAAAGCAGAAAGAGCGTTGTAAACGTTGTGAATACCCACTGTAGGGATTGTAACGGTCTGAACCTTGCCACCGAAAGACACTGTAAAGGTGGTTTCCTTTTCACCCTGCTCAATATCCTTTGCAACATAGTCGCAGGCCGTGTTTTCTATACCGAATCTTATAACCCTGCGGTCATCAAGCTCAACGGTTGAAAGTAAATCATCGTCACCGTTTACAACGAGCGGTGCACCGGGCTTGAGGCCGTCCAGTATTTCAAGCTTTGCCTTTAGTATGCCCTCTCTGGAGCCGAGGTGCTCAATATGCGAAACGCCGATTTTGCTGATTACGCCTATGCTCGGCTGAGCAACCTGAGAAAGACGGGAGATTTCGCCGAAGGCGCTCATACCCATTTCAAGTATTGCCGCCTCATAGTCCGCATTCATACGGAAAACAGTTGTCGGCAGACCGATTTCATTATTGAGGTTGCCCTCATTTTTGAGAGTGTTGTATTTTTCCGACAAAACGGCATAAACCATTTCCTTGGTTGTCGTTTTGCCCACGCTGCCCGTTATGCCTGCAACGGGAATTGAGAACAGCGAACGGTAATATGCTGCAAGAAGCATAAAGGCCTTACCCGTATCCTCCACGAGAAGAACTTCGCCGTCGGTTTCAACGGGCTTTGAGCACACGGCCGCAACGGCACCCTGCTGCAAAGCAGATGCAACAAAGCTGTGCCCGTCAAAGCGTTCACCGACAAGAGCAATAAAAAGACAGCCCCTTGTGATTTTGCGCGAGTCGGTGCATATACTTAATATCTCCGCGTCCTCACGGCAAGCCGTACCCAATGCGGCGGCTATTTCTTTAAGTCTGAGCGGTATCATTCACCGCACCTCCGAACTATTTATTGAGCAGTTCGCGCACGACCTCACGCTCATCATAATGGCGTTTTTCCGTGCCGATAATCTGATAGGTTTCGTGTCCCTTGCCCGCAAGGAGAACGATATCGTTTTCGTTTGCCTCGTTGAGTGCAAACTCGATAGCCTGTGTTCTGTCCGTAATCGTAACAACGGGAACCTTCGCGCCCTTTGCACCCTCGGCAACCTCGTTGACTATTGTCTGCGGGTCCTCGGTACGGGGATTATCGGAAGTAATAACTACAAAGTCGGACATATCTGCGGCAATTTTGCCCATCTGCGGACGCTTTGTTTTGTCTCTGTCGCCGCCGCAGCCGAAAACGGTTATAACTCGTGCCCGGGCAATTTTACGAAGGGCTGCAAGAATATTCTGAAGTCCGTCGGGAGAATGAGCATAGTCAATTATAACGGTAAAGTCCGTATCGGTGGGAACGACTTCAATTCTGCCGGGCACACCGGCGGCTTCGCCGAGAGCTTTTGCAACCTCATCCATAGGCAGACCCAGTTCAACGGCACAAACAGCCGCACCCATTGAATTATAAACCGTAAAGTCGCCGGGAATCCGCATCTTAATACGCTCAAGTCTGCCGAAGCCGACGAGAATATAGGAAACGCCGCTTGTCTTATATTCGGCATTCTTTGCCGAATAATCTGCCTTGTCACTCATAACGGAATACTTTACCTTGCGGCAGGAAGTACCCTCTACCATAGCCGTGTGTACTTCATCGTCGCAGTTGATAACTGCGGTATCGCACATTTCAAAAAGCTTGTGCTTTGCGGCAATATAGTTTTCAAAATTGCCGTGATAGTCAAGATGATCCTGCGTAAGGTTGGTGAAAACCGCACTTTCGTAGTGCAGACCCGCAACACGCTGCTGTGCAAGTGCCTGTGAGGAAACCTCCATAACGCAGAATTCACAGCCCGCTTCAACCATTTCGGCAAAAAGCGAATTGAGCTCAAACGGGTCGGGTGTGGTAAGGTGAGCATCGTATTCCTTGTCCCCTACCATATTTTTGACAGTACCCACAAGGCCCGTTTTATGGCCTAGGCTTTCAAAAATCGCTTTAAGCAGGAAGCAGGTGGTCGTTTTGCCGTTTGTGCCCGTTACACCGACAAGGCGGAGCTTACGCGCTGGATTTGAGAAAAACGAAGCGGCAAGAAGCGAAAACGCTTCTCTCGTGTCTTCAACTATTAACTGGTTTTCACAGCCCGTATCGTGCTGTGCAACAATAAGCACCGCACCGTTTCTCACGGCATCTGCCGCCAAATCGTGACCGTCAAAGTGTGCACCCTTTACGCAGACGAATACGCTGCCTTGGCAAACCTTTCGAGAATCCTCGGTAACAAGCGTTACATCGGCATCCTTCACACCGCAAAAGCCGTAACCGGCACCCTCCAGAAGCTGAAATAATCTCATTTACTTTTTCCTCTTTTAAATAATTGTAATAATTATCCGTATATTGAGTCGGAAACACCGGAATACGATTTGAAGTAAACCGTCACCACAGAGCCGTAAGGCACTTTGGTATCCTTAGGCGTATCCTGACTGTAAGCTAAAATATCGGAGCCCGAGAAGGCGTTGCCCGAAATTTTGATATTCAGGCCCAAATCGTTTGCACTTCGCCTTGCCATTGAAAGGCTCATACCCGCAAAATCGGGCACCGTAGTCATTTCCTCGTCTCTGTCGTCGGTATAGAGTATTACAACGCCGTTTCTCGGCATAGTCTGGCCGAAGGCGGGAATCTGCTTTACAACGTTGTCGCCGCTGCCGATTACTCTTACCTTAAGATTATGGTCGTCAGCAATCTGCTTTGCATCCTCAACCGTTCTGCCGGTAACGGCAGGTGCGGCAACATCGATAAGCGTCTGTTCCTCTTCGGTATATTCGGGCTCAACGCTTAAATACGTCATAACCTCTTCAACGAGAGCCGCCGCAACGGGAGCGGCAATCTGGCCGCCGTTAATCTGTCCGACAGGCTCATCTATTGTAATAAGGATTGCTACCTTGGGGTCGTCACCCGGTGCAACGCAGGAGAAGGAAGCAACGTACTGGTTGTTTGCCGCACCGATTTTCTGTGAAGTACCCGTTTTGCCGGCAACGTGGAAGCCCGCAACATAGGCGTTCTTACCCGTGCCTGCGCTGACAACCGCCTCCATCATATCAAGAACGGTTCTTGCCGTAGATTCCGAAACGACCTGCCGCTTGACCGTGGGCTGTGTTTCCTTTATTACGTTGCCCTCGCCGTCAAGCTGTTTTGCAACTATATAGGGCTTCATCAGCTTGCCGCCGTTGGCAATTGCGGCAATGGCTGTAATCATCTGCATGGGGCTTACCTGGAAGGTCTGGCCGAAGGAACAGCTCGAAAGCTGTGAAATGCCCATTTTTTCCTGCGTGTGGTAGGTAACGCCTGCCTTGGGCACAGCTTCACCCGAAAGGTCGATGCCCGTGGTTTCGGTAAAGCCGAAAGCTTCAAAATATTCGCAGAACTTTTCAACGCCGAGTTTCTGACCGACGGTGATAAAGAACGGGTTGCAGGAATTCATAAGAGCCATCTGAAGATTCTGTCTGCCGTGGCCCTCGTGCTTGTGGCACTTGATATAGTTGTTGGCAACCTGAATACCGCCCACGCAGGTATAGGACATATCCTTTGTTGCAACGCCCTCTTCAAGGGCGGCGGCAAGCGTGATAACCTTGAAAACCGAGCCGGGCTCGTAAGTATCGCTTATTGTTCTGTTTCTCCACTGCGCCTGACGGGCAATTGAAACAGCCTCGTTCTTGGCGGCAGGGTCTTCAATAGCCGCAATTTCAGTATTGACCGCCTCGCTGAGAATCGTATAAGGCTGGTTGAGGTCATAGTCGGGCTGGTTGGACATAGCCAGAATCGCGCCCGTTTCAACATCCATAACAAGACCGTAGGCGGCATTTGCCTGTGCACTCTCGTACGCCTTTTCAAGCTCTGCTTCAAGCAGGCTCTGTATCGTTTCATCAATCGTGAGAACAAGGCTTGTGCCCTGCTGTGCAGCGTAGCTTGCGGTGTATTCGATGGGCATACTGCCGAGCGTACCGTTCTTGGCGGTAATTACTCTGCCGGGGATGCCTGTGAGAACGTTGTCGTACTTGTATTCAAGGCCCTCGATACCGACATCATCCGTACCCGTAAAGCCGATAATGGTTGAAGCAAGTGAATTGTAGGGGTAGTAACGCTTGGTGTCGGGCTCGATACCTACACAGTCGTAAAGCTCGTTTTCGGAAATAAACTCGCTGACACGGTTTTTGGCTTCAAGCTCAACCTCGCCCTTGATTTTCTGGTAACCGCTTGTGGATTTGAGCGATTTTTCGTAAATGCTTTCAGCCTCGACGCCGAGAATTTCGGCAAGGCCGTTTGAAACGAGGCGTCTTTTAGCTTCAAGCGCAGTCTTTATTGCGTCCTCGGTTTTGTCTTTTTCATTTACCTTGATGTTTGACGGGTCAATAAACACCTTCCACGCAGTAGCGCTCTGAGCAAGAATTCTGCCGTTGCAGTCGTAAATCGTGCCGCGAAGCGCCTGAACGGAGCTGTCGCCGAGCTGCTGAAGCTCCGCCTTCTGCCTGTACTCCTCGCCGTCAATAAGCTGAAGCTTCGCAAGGCGCACCATACCTGTTCCAAAGCCCAGAACAAGCACGAGAGCCAGAAGTATACCTGCTCTTTTAATCATAAGTTTTGACGGCTTTGAGGCCATGCGAACATTCTCCTTCTCTTTTCATTATTTTATTATTGGGTGTCTTTTGAAAATTATTGTGTAAAGATTGCGTAGCAATTTTTTCGTCAGAAAAGTTTCAAAAGCACAGGTAATACTTTGTGTATTGCCGAGCATTTTGGAACGATATGGCGGAAAAAGAGCACACAAGATTTGCGCAATAATTTTCAAAAGGCGCCCTTTTTTAGGGCAAAATGACGAGAGTTATGAAAACACTAACTCCCGTCGTTGTAACTATATATATTATTATTTTTAACCTTAATATATTATTACTGCGCAGGGATTATTTCGTTGCCTGTTTCAAGGTCGAAATAGATTATCTGGTAACGCTCCCTTTTAACCATACCGAGCACATTCTCGGCATAGTCCTGAACGTTTTCAAGGGATATTTTTGAATTGAGAGCCATATTAAGGCGTGTGTTTTCGCTTCTCTTTTCGTTGAGCTCCTTATCAAGGCTTACAATCTCACCGTTGAGCTCGTTAATCTGAACCCTGTAATTGATATTGGAAGCAATGAAAGCAAAGCAGACAGCCGCAACAACGACGAACTTTGCAATCTTTATAAGATTGAAGCGTCTTTCCGCCCTGAGCTCCTGCGCAGTCTTGCGCTGAGGCTTTACAAGCGTCGGACGAGCGGCCGGCTGCTGAACGGTCTTTTCTTTTTTGGGGGCTGCGGAAGAGAATCTGTCAAGATCGTAAGCGATGTTTTCGTTCATGTAAGCCAAGGCTTTGTCCTCCGTTTGTGAATTTGGTTAAAGTTTTTCGATGGTGCGCAGCTTTGCGCTGCGGCTTCTGGAGTTTTCTTCAAGCTCCTGTTTTGTTGCCGTTTTCGGCTTGTGTGTTCTGCCAAGCGGTTTTTTGCCGCAGATACACACGGGGAACTCAGGCGGGCAGGTGCAACCAACAGTGAAGTCAGAAAAGGCATTTTTGACGATTTTATCCTCAAGCGAATGGAAAGTGATGATTGCCAACCTGCCGCCTCTGTTAAGCGAATGGAACATATCGTGAACTGCGCGGTCAAGATTAGTGAGTTCGCCGTTGACCTCAATGCGCAGAGCCATAAAACTTTTTTTAGCGGGGTGTCCGTCCCGCCTTGCGGCGGCGGGATACGCACTCTTGATTATTTCGGCAAGCTGAAGGGTTGTTTCTATTCTGCCCTTTGCTCTCTCCCTGACTATTGCCTGAGCAATACGGGGAGCGAATTTTTCTTCGCCGAAGGTGTAAAGGATGTTTCTCAGCTCGTTTTCGGAAAGTGTGTTTACCAAATCCGCCGCACTCGTGCCGCTTTTGCTCATTCGCATATCAAGCGGTGCATCGCGGTGGAACGAAAAGCCTCTTTCGGCTTCGTCGAGCTGGTAGGAGCTGACTCCCAGGTCAGCCATTATCGAATCGGCACCGTCCGTGCCGAGTGACTGAAGAATCTCCTTTATGTTAAAGAAGTTGTCGTTGACTATTGTTACTCTGCGGTCGCCCTCAAAGCGTTTGGTGAGTACGGCTATTGCATCGGGGTCGCGGTCGATAACGATTAATCTGCCGTTTTTGCCGAGCCGCTCAAGTGCCGCAGCGCTGTGACCGCCTCCGCCGCCCGTACAGTCAACCACCGTGCCGTCGGGCTTTATGTTGAGAGCGTCTATCGTTTCGTCGAACAGAACCGACTTGTGGTTAAATTCCATTAAGCTGCTCTCCCGACTCAGAAATTAAGCTTGGGTGTACCCACTACCCTGCCTGCGTGGCTTTCCGCCTCCGCCTTCGCAAAGGTTTCGGGGTCCCATATTTCGAGGCGTTTCATATTGCCGATTATGATAACCTCGTCTTTTAAGCCTGCGTACTCGCACATATCGGCGCTGATTGTTACTCTGCCCTGCTTGTCCATCGTGACGTCTTCGGAGTAGCGGTACAAATCTCTGCGCTCCCACTCCTGCTCGTCGGTAAGCTCGCCGAGTGAGTTTTTCTGGTTGAGCTCGTCGCAAAGCTCGTCCCACGTTTCTTCGGGGAAAACGTAAAGGCCGATTAACGGCTGCGGAGCACGGCACATAACAAAATTGGTGCCAAGGGGTTCACGGTACTTGGCAGGGATAAAAAGACGGTTCTTCGCATCAAGTCCGTGGCGGTAAGTGCCTTTAAATTTCATGTATGCCAAGCCCATTCACTCCTTTTCTATGTATTTTTGCTCTTAAATGGCGCTTTTTCGCTCCACTTTTAGGTTTATTATAATATTATGCGCCCCATTAGTCAAGTTTTTTGATGAAAAAATCTTGTGCAAACCGTAGAAATATTTATCATATTTTTGTGCATATTGATAACATCCATATATGTTGTGGTGAACATTTTTTCAGCCACAATTCTGTTCGTAATTCGCAATAAGTAATGCGTAATTAAACGTAAAAAAACGCTTGCAATCAACCGCGGATTGCAAGCGTTTTTATATTATTCTTCCTTTTATTATTTGATTAATTACTTTAAAGTTTCGCTGTTGTTGAGTACAAGTGTACTGTACAGGTAAAGCACATCGGCGTTTTCAAAATCCACAAAGCGGTCAAGGACGGCGCTCTGGATATAACGGATATCGACAACCGTCACCTTACTGTAGCCGCAGGCCAGAAGCGGCGCAATGCTGCTGCCGAAGGAATCACGGAAAAGAACAAGCCCTTTGTCGGTCGTTGCATTGGGGTTGTCAATCGTAATCAGTGACAGTGAACCCGAAAGAAACATTTCGTAGGGGTCCTTGCCCTGTGCCTTTTCCATATCGTAAACGGACATCGGTTTATCATTCTGCCGGTCGTAAACCTCGAATGAATCTATCATATCCGAGGTGTAATACTTAATCTGCTCCGCATCAAGCGGCAAGGCAGACTGGCCGTAATAAACGCCGCGGAAGGGTACATCGAGCGTATTTTCTTTCAAGCCGTCAAAATCAGCACTTGTGCCCATTTCTTCAAGCAATTTTTCTGCCGTATCAAGCAGACTTTCCTGTTTCCAATGAGTATCCGTTTTATAATAATCCTTTATATTAAGAAGCTCAAAAATATCTATATATTCTTCGCCCTGCATCTCCTCACAAAGCTGACTGACTAAGGCTTTGTAATTAAGCGAAAGCCTGCCGCTTGACGGCGCAAGGAAATAGTTTTTATCGGGGATAAGCGAAAGATAAATCTTATTATTTTCATTAAGATACTTTTCTTTGATATAGTTAAACTTCTTTGCCGCATTGCTGACGGACTCAACGTTCAGCGGATATTCAATCTGTGCGGCGATACCGTTTTCGACATAGATATCGTTATTATCATAATGGCGGAAAACGTTTGAAGCAAACAGCGCTTTTACCGTGCGGAAGCCGTCGCGAAGCGGAAACTGGTCGAGGGTATAGCTTTCAAAATCGGTCATAAATTTGCCCGACATAATGTTTTCGATGCTCACAACCGGAAACTGTAAAAGTGCCCTGCGCTCCGAAACCGAAAATTCACCCGCAGGCTTGAGGATAAAAGAAACGGAGAGGCCGAAAATTACAACGGCAAAAACTACGGTTACTGCGATATTTTTTATTTTTGCTTTCATCTGCACTCTCCCTCCTTAAAACCTGAAATACAAAAACGGGTTGAACGAGCCGTCCACGAGATAAGCCGTCATAACAATAAGCAGAGCGGCAATTGCAACGGGCTCAAGCACATTCATCACACGTCCCGTTTTTTCGCCGTTACTCAGGCGAAGCGCCGTGTTTTTGATTACGGGTGTCGAGCCGACAATACCGATTACAAGCACGACCGCATAACTCTTGAGGTAATAGAGCATTTCATTGCTGACAAGCGGAATACCGCCTGCACCGAACATACCGCCGATATATCGGAAAGCCTCCTTCATATCGGTTGCGTTGAAAATTACGAAGCTGATAAGCACGGCAAGCGCAATATAAATACGCTTGATAACCTTTGTTTTTTCAAGGAACTTTTTGAGGAAGAGCTTTTCGAGAATGAGAAGTACCGCGAAGAAAAGACCCCATATAATAAAGTTCCACGCCGCACCGTGCCAAAAGCCGGTGAGCATCCAGACAACGAAAATATTGAAAAACCACCTGCCGTTTGAAACACGGTTGCCGCCAAGCGGAATATAGACATAATCTCTAAACCATGAGCCGAGTGACATATGCCATCTGCGCCAGAATTCGGTAACGGTAGAAGAAACGAAGGGATAGTTGAAGTTTTCGAGGAAGTCAAAGCCGAAAATTTTGCCGAGGCCGATAGCCATATCGCTGTATCCCGAGAAATCAAAATAGATATGCAGAGCAAAGGCAACGGCGTAAAGCCAGTAATAGAGCACCGCTTTTTCTTCCGACTCGCGGAAAATATCGCAGATTTCGCCGAGAGTATTTGCAATCAGAATCTTTTTGGCAAGGCCCATAACAAACCTGCGTATGCCGGCGGCAATCTTTTCAAAGCTGTGCGTTCTGTCTTTGAGCTGCTTTGCGATATCGGCATAGCGTACAATCGGGCCCGCGATAAGCTGGGGGAACATAGTTACATAGGCAGCAAGATTTACGGGATTTTTCTGCGCAGGCACATCTCCCCTGTATACATCAATTGAATAGCTCATAATCTGGAAGGTATAAAAGCTGATACCTATAGGCAGAGCTATTCTTAAAAGCGGCAGAGAAAGACCGGTTACTGCGTTGAAATTTTCAATAAAGAAATCGGCATATTTGAAATAAGCCAGGAAGCCCAGGTCAACGGCAACGGAAATGCCGAGAAAGACCTTTGAAAGAGCTTTACCCTTGAATTTCTCAATCAGCAGACCCGTCACATAGCCTATGCCTATTGTAGCCGCCATAAGCAGAACATATTTAGGCTCTCCCCAGGCGTAGAAAAACAGGCTGACAAACATCAGCACGGCGTTTTTCAAACACCTCGGGACAGCAAAATATAAAACGAGCACACACGGCAGAAAGAAATAAAGAAACGGGATACTTGAAAATAACATTTATGCTTTCCTCCTGCTGTGTGCGCTTTTGAGTGCAACAATAAATTGTTGCTAAATAATAAAGAACAAAGAATATTGAATAAATAATAATTGATGGCGGGACACCCGCACCCGAATATAATGGGTGTGGGCGTTAAGCCCACCCTCATTTATTCTTTATTAATTATTATTTATTCTTTAAAATACAGTTTAGCAAAGCTGAACTGTAATTTATGCGATAGGCTCGTCAACAACGACTGCTGCTGCGCTGAACTGTGCACCGAGCTTTGTGTTGAGGTTGTCAAGGATATCTGCTGCACCGAAAGCGGAAACAACGTAGTCGCCGACTGTAACGATGAGAATCTTTTCGGGGATACCGCACATCCACTGTCTTGCCTGAAGGTTTGCCTTGAGTGCATCAACGAATGCAGCTGCATCTACGCCTGCATTGAGGTGGAAAGCTGCGCAGGTGAAGGTGTTTGCGTTCATAGCGTGGATGACGGAAGCTGCATCGTCGATATCTGCAACGTTTGCTGCGGGAAGACCGAGCATAGCGTCGATATCCTCTGCAAGAGAAACGTCGAACTTGCCGGGTGCGCCGTCAACCATTGTGTCGCCGTAGCCGCCCATTACGAAGGGCTTTTCATCTTCGCCGAAGCTTGCCCATACCTTTGTGAGAAGGTCTGTTGCATCTGCAACGTCAACCTGTGCAACGGGTGCTTGAGTAGTGGTTTCGCCATTGTCTGAGTTACCGCCGCAAGCTGCGAAAGCGAGGAGCATTGCGCCTGCAAGAATGAGTGCGAGAAGTTTTTTCATAGTAGTTTTCTCCTTTGAAATTATTTTTATACCTTTATATTTTCTCAAGCATACAGCCCTGCGTACCGTAGTACAGTCTGTACTGCTTGACAATTAACCCTTTTTTAACCGTGAGCACGTGCTCACCCTCGGCAGGAACAAACCATTCAAGCCGGCTTTCGCCGCTGAGCTCGGCCTCGTTTACCTGCTCACCGTTTTGTAAAATGTAACCCGACTCAACCTTTACGGTATAGCCGCCGTTAATATTGAAATTCACTGTTACCCTTTCGTCTGCCGCCCAGCGGTAAACCGAAGCCGACTGCGGCACGGCAACGAGCTCGGCGTTCACGCCTGCACTCATACCGAAGTACGAGCCGAGTGCAATTACCGCAACAAGGCACGCCGCAATTGCAGACAGAGTCTTACGGTTGAAAGAGTAAAGCTTACCGCTCTTTTCAAGCGACATAACGCTTTCCCGAAGCTCCTGCGAAGCCCTGACCGAGCGGTACTGCTCAAGCTGTCTTTCGTCAAACATTTATTTATTAACACCTTCCATTATTTGTTTAAGCTGTTCTCTGCCCCTTGCAAGCCGCATTTTGACCGCCGAAGCGGTAAGCCTGAGCAGCTTTGCGGTTTCCTCAACGCTGTAGCCCTCAAGATAATGCAGAACTATAACCGTTCTGTATTTTTCGGGCAGTGAGTGCACAAGGCGGAACACCTCAGGCTCAACGCTATCCTCGTGCGCTATGTCATACGCCGCTTCGAGCGATTCGTGGCTGCGCCTTGAGCGTTTACGAAGTAAATCGCGGCAGAGGTTTACCGTCACACGGACAAACCACGCCTTTTCGTGCTCGCTGTCCCTGAATTCGGGCGACAGAGTGATGTATTTTTCAAACACATCGTGCACGGCATCCTCCGCATCCTCTTTTGTACCCAAGTGTGAAAGAGAGAGCCTGTAGAGCATATCGGCATATCTGCCGTAAACGGCTTCGAGGTCAGCTTTATTCGGTTGTGAGGCAAATGAAAAAAGCATTTACCGATGCCCTCCGTAAATAAAACGTTTCACGAATATGAAAGGTCACAAAAATTTTTAAAAAATTTTTTAAAGTTTGTAAAATATGCTTTCGTGTTCGCATTCAATACTTTAAAGAGCAAAAAGTAAAATATGCCGGCAGTTTGAACGGAGCAGGCTGACGTGCATTAAAGCCAACTCATTTATCCGAGCAAAGTTCCGCAGGCGACAACACGAGCATTCAAAGTCTGAACAAACCTTGAGCGCCGTTGCGGCAGCAGAACAAAACATTTTTTGTTCTGTCTGCTTTGCGGAGTTGGTACCGTCAGCCGTAAGCGGAGTGCACAAAGCCCAAAAGTTCTTTTGGTTACTTTTGTAACGCCTGACAAAAGTAACATAATTCGTCGGTCGGGACGTCGAGGATGCCTTTAAAACGGGACGTCGAGGACGCCGTCCCCTACCGCAATTGACAAACAAATTTATGTCAGAGAATGCAACAAACAACCAATGTTCACAAAAGCATACCTTTCAAAAAAGCTCTGACAAAAATGAGTCAGAGCTTTTTAAATTATATATTTATTACACCTTAAAATTCAAGAAGTGACTCGATATATGCTTCCAGCTCGTCAATCTTGATTCTCTTCTGCTCCATTGTGTCACGGTCGCGTACCGTTACGCAGCCGTCCTCAAGACTATCGAAGTCGTACGTGATGCAAACGGGAGTACCGATTTCATCCTGCCTGCGGTAACGCTTGCCGATTGAGCCTGTTTCATCGAAGTCAACCATAAACTTCTTCTGAAGCTTCTCGTAAACCTTGAGAGCATCCTCGGAGAGCTTCTTTGAAAGCGGAAGAACGGCAGCCTTGTACGGAGCAATGGCAGGGCTGAGGTGAAGAACAACTCTTGTGTCGTTCTTTTCTGCATCGATAACCTCTTCATCATACGCCTCGCAAAGGAGTGCAAGGACCGTTCTGTCCAGACCGTAGGTTGATTCAATAATAAAGGGAATAAACTTTTCGTTTGTTTCGGGATCGAGATAATCCATCTTATGGCCGCTGTATTCCTGGTGTCTGGTAAGGTCAAAGTTCGTTCTGTTGTGTGTACCGTTGACCTCACCCCAGCCAAACGGGAAAAGGAATTCGATATCGCAGGCTGCCTTTGCATAGTGGGCAAGCTTCTCGTGGTCGTGGAAACGGAGATTTTCAGCGGCGATACCAAGGTCCTGATAGAACTTAAGACCGTACTCCTTGAAGTAGTCGTAAAGGTCGGTATCCGTACCCTCCTTGCAGAAGGTCTGGAACTCCATCTGCTCAAACTCGATTGTTCTGAAGGTGAAGTTACCGGGTGTGATTTCGTTTCTGAAGGCCTTACCTATCTGACCGATACTGAAAGGAAGCTTAGCTCTCATTGTTCGCTGAACATTGAGGTAGTTAACGTACTCGCCCTGAGCATTTTCGGGGCGGAGATAGATAACGTTTTTGCTGTCGTTGGTAACGCCTCTGAAGGTCTGGAACATCAGATTAAATTCTCTGATATCCGTGAAATCGTGCTTGCCGCAGTGAGGACAGGGAATTGAATTAGCCTTGATATACTCAAACATCTCTTCCTTTGTCATTGCGTCTGCATGAGCATCGGGGTTAAAATCGTCAATAAGATTGTCCGCTCTGTGACGCTTTTTGCACTCCTTGCAGTCAAGAAGAGGGTCGGAAAAGCTTGCAACATGACCGCTTGCCTCCCAAACTCTGGGGTGCATAAGGATATCCGCATCAACCTCGTAGCTGTTCTTGCGCTCCTGAATAAATCTCTTTCTCCAGGCATCCTTGACGTTGTTTTTCATTCTTGCGCCGAGAGGGCCGTAATCCCACGTATTGGCAAGACCGCCGTATATTTCACTGCCTGCAAAAATGAAGCCTCTGCCCTTGCAAAGAGCAACTATTTTTTCCATTGTTTTTTCTGTATTAAGCATTGCAAAAATTCCTTTCAATACCAATTAGTCATACTAAAGTATAATATCACAATTAAATTCTGTTTTCAATATCGCATTAATACATAAAGTATATATTTTAACCTTAATTTTTAAGCAGTCTGACTGTTGAACATTATGATAAACGCCTTTTCGCCCTCGGGGAGTGCGAGAGTGATACCCTCGGCCATAAGCTCCTTGCCTGTTTTTTCATAAACCGTTTCGGGCACATCATAGTCATAAACGCTGTAAACCGTTTCCGCTTTAAGTCCGTTGAGCTTTACCGTGTATTCGGTCTGCGTTACATCCGCACGCTTATAAACGAGTGCCATACCGCTCTCGCCCGAATAATCCGAATACTGCATTGCAAGCATTCTGTCGGAGAAATAGCCGCCTGCAGAAAGCGGATAGTAATATTCATTCATCATTTCACGCTGGGTGATGTATTCGCCGTAATGGGTGCTGTGCACCGTGCCGAAGGTTTCGAGTGCAAGCGGCATAATGCTCGTACGCGAAGCGTATTCGCTGCCGCTGTAAACAACCGTACCCGAAAGCGGAAGCCAGAAGGAAAGCCCATAGGTCTGTGCCTGAGTTGCTTCAAGAATATCCTCGTGCGGATTGCAGTTGTAATCGCTTCGCCACACGGGAACGCTTCTGCGCACCAATTCAAGGTCGAGCCTTCTACCGCCCGAAGCGCAGTTGTCTATAATCAGACCGTCAACGTTTTCGCAAAGGTCGTCAAGGTATCTGTAAAGGTTTGTGACGTAGTGATTTTCCGTTATACCCGTTCTGCCGCCGTAGTATTCCTTATCAGCCTGCGCCCAATAGACATCGGGTGAAAAGTTGAAATCCTGCCTGTAAACAGAAATTTTGTTTTCTGTAAGGAAGTCCGATATATATTCAATCAGATAATCCGTTGCGCTGTCCTCGGCAAGGTTAAACATATAGTTGTCCTCATCCTTAACTGAGATAAGCCAGTTTTTGTTCTCTGCGCCTTTCTTGTAGAAAAGTGACTCGGGTCTGACTCTTTCGGGCTCAAACCACAGCACAAGTCCGCAGCCCTTTGAGGCGGCATACTCGGAAACTTCGATTATACCGTTGGGAAAACGGTTCGGATTGGCAACCCACGAGCCGACACCGTCGTGCCAGCCCTCGTCATACTGGTACCAGCCTGCATCCATCCAGAAATAATCAACGGGTGCATAGGTTTTTTCGCCGAAACCGTCTGCCGCAGCCATAAGCTCGGCAGCAGTCTGGGTGTGCGCAGGACCCGAAAATTCAAGCATAGTCAGCGTATCGGGTATGTTTTCGGGGTAAACACAGCCGCTTATCCAGCTTCTGAAGGTGTTGAAGCCCTTCAAGGGATTACCGCCGTCATAAAAGCTCAGCGAAACAAGCGGCGAACGCACGCTTTCCCCGGGCAGAAGATACGCCTTGAAGCTTTCCTGCTTTGCCTTTATGCTGACCGATTTTCCGCTTGCGGCAATATCCGCCTGCCAGAGGCCCGACCAACCGACACCTAATACAACGCCGCCGTTTTCGCCGCTGATATTGAAGTACGGCAGATATTTATCCGTAGGTCTGCCGTCATAGCTTGTAAAGGTTTTCGGAATAATCGAAAGCGATTTTTGCATCAGCGCAAAATCGTATGGCTCGTCGTAGCTGCCCTTTGAATAATAAGCTTGTGCATTCTGAATATCCAAAGCAGTATCCACCGCGTAAAAGCTGCTGACAACGGGCGAATTTTCCTGCGCCGTGTTTTCGATATAAACCGTCCAGTCGCAGGTGGCAAAAGCCTCGTAAATTGTTGCCTCAACCGTAGCCTTAAGTCCGCTTGATTTATGAGTTAAATAAATATTAGTCGTTTTGCCGTCCTTATAAACGGCACCCGTTTGGCTTTCACTGCCTACGGAAATATCCCAATCGTCAATATTCTTATTGAGAGCTTTGTCTGCAACCTTAAAATCGTAAGGCAAATTCTGAACATCGCCTTTAAGCAGTATGTTGTTGTCAAACCACTCGCGGCAAAGCTGTTTTTCCTTCTCGCTGATTTTTGTCTCTTCTGCAGAAATGCTTTCAAAAACAATATCGGCATTGTATTTGTTTTCGGGCAGACGTTCAAAGAACGTCACAAAGCCGCCGAAAAGGCTTGAAAAGAAAGTAACAACAGCCATTATAAATTCGAGCATATCATTTCACTCCCGTTATTTCGTGAGAATTTTTGTGATTTTATTGTAAGCCCAGCCTGCAAACTTTATCGGATTATAAGCAACACGCCTTAATTTGTTTGCGGCCGAATTTTCAGAGTGCGGTTTTGTTCTTTCAATCGTTACGCTGTCAAGAAGCGCAGAGCTATCTCCCCTTCTTGTTTCAAGCATAAGCTGATTACCCTCAAATTCGAGTGTGGTATAGGTTGTAACGTCATTTTCGATAAAAGAATAGGCAAGATAATCCGCCTCGTAATCCATTACAACCTTGCCGCAGACGGAATTGGCATTGATATACACTATGCCCTCGGGGTCGGTATAGGTTTTTCCGCTTTCAGCCTTACCGACAATTTTCCTCTTTTTCATAAAATGAGAACGGCCCTGAGAATGGGTGTGACCCGTTATAACCAAATCGAGGTCAAACGACTCGAAAATCGGGGTAAATATTGCGTTCAGAAGAATTTCCGTTTCCTTGTCGCCTATGCAGTCGCCTGCGCCGTAGATACCGTGGTGAATAAGACCTATGCGCCACTTTGCATCCCCGTTCTCGGCAACGGCCTGTTTTGCCATAGCAATATGGTCGGGCGCACTGCCGGAGGTTGAATCAAAAACAAGGTAAAGCACGTCGCCGTATCTGAACCAGAAATCACGGTCAAGCCCGAAGAAGCCTTTGCCGTAAAATTCGTTGGGCATATTTGTATAGTAGTGGTATGTCTTACCCTTCTTGTCGTGGTTGCCTATTGCAAGCGCCTGAGGCAGAGACCGCAGCGAGGGCGGCATCAAAAAGCTCTGCCATTCCTCGGCGGTCTTACCCGTGTTTGTGTTGTCACCCGGTGAAAGAAGGCAGGCAATACCGGGGTTATTTGCCAAAGCGTTTTCAAGTATATTATTCCAGTAATTGCTGTCTTTTATCTGTTCGGAATTATCTCCGTCATTAATCTGGGTAATCTGAATATCACCTATAACAAGAGCCTTGTGCGAAGCAAAGGACTTCGTTTCGTATTTTTCGGCATTGCTCCAACCGTTGCCCGTATTCCACCGGTAGTAATATACGGTATTCTCTTTGAGACCCGTTATATTCACCCTGCAGACACTCTGAAAATCGTTTTCGGCTTCGGTTACTCTGCCTTCAAAGAGCCTTGAATCGGTCATATCTTCGTTAACGGAAAGCTCAGCCTGTGCCGAAGCTGTTTCCTTAGGTGCGTGCCAGCAGAGGCGCAGCTGCGTTTCATCGGCACCAACACAAAGCATGGGCAGAGTGTTGCTTTCAATCAGCGATGAATAACGGGCTTTCCAGTTTTCGATGTTAAATGAATATAAATCCATAGTATTTCCTTATTCTATTCCGAGTTTTTCTTTGATTTCGGGGTCACAGGTATCGGCAAGGGTACCGATTTCGTCCCAGAGCTTATCTGCCTTTGCCTTCCATTCTTCAAAGCCTGCAGGAGTTTCGGGGTAAGCATCGTAAAGCGTGCCGACCCTAATCATATTCACAAGGCCCTTGACGATTTTGCCCAGAGTTTCTGCACGGAACTTTTTCTTTGCTATACCCTTGGTGATGCCCTTGATCATATCGGCAACGTCGCTTGCGCCGATTACGAGGCCGTCGTCCATACCGCCGAGAATCTTATCGCTGAAAATAACGTCATTTGCAAAAAGGTACTCCGCCTCATCAAAATTCATTGAAACAAGGCCCATAAGCAGCGGGCGCATAGAATCAAAGTCCTTGCCCTGCACCTTCATATAACGGGAGTTGATGCTCCACAGCTTTTCTTTCGTCAGAAAATCGCTGTATTTGAGAAGCTGTGAAATAACCTCAACGGCAATTTCGCCCTGCACAAGCGAGGACGTACAGCCCTCACCGCAGGTAGGCTTGGTAAGGCAGGCGGCATCGCCCATTGCGATAAAGCCGTCGTCAACAAAAGAATAAACCGAACGATGCCAGGGTGTCATACCCTTTTCAACCTTTTTAACCTTGAATTCGGGGAAGGTAACGTTCTTCATAAACTGTGTGTTGAACACCTCCTCGGAATAAGCGTAGGAATAGCTGCCGCCGATGCCGAGAATTGCATCGTAGCCCTTGCCCGCAGGTGCAGACCAGGATTTGTACTGCATAAAGAAGCCGTCAAGGTCACGGGGATTTAAGTTTTTGTCAAGGTATTCAACATAATAGAGAACGACGTAAAAAATATCGATAGGCGTGAGCTTGAAATTTTCAACCGCAGAGGTATCGGGAAGAGTCGTTCTTGCAACGGAGGGAATTCCCGAACAGTCAGAAACAATCCTGGCGTATGCCTGCTGTGTTCCTTCCGACGTTTCGTATTCGCAGCCGATTACCCTGCCCTTCTCATCGTACACAAGCTTTGTAAATTTTGCGCCGTAAAGAATTTTTGCACCGCTCTTTTTTGCCTTTTCAGCCATTTTCATAATATAATCGTGCTTGTGCAAACCGATTACCGGCAGATTTCCCGCATACTTGCGGTATTCTCCGTAGGGGGATATCATCGGAGAGCCTGTAAAGCGAAACTCCCTTACAGAGTCACCTTCCTCGGGCACCTCAAGCCCGAACTGCTCCATTTCGCCCTGACCCATATGGAAAATGTCGTAGGAGCGTGAGACATTCTCTGCCTCCTCTTTCTCGATAACCAGTGTTCTGAAGCCGTTTGCAGCCATTCTCTGCGCAAACCAGCAGCCTGTTGTTGAAGCGCCGATAATAAGAACGTCGTATTTTTTCATAGCTGATTTTTCTCCCTTTTTATGTCAGATTTTTCACTTTGTCAAGTTGTATTGCTTTACAGTCAATCCCATTCTGCACCGGTTACGGTGTCGAGGTCTATGCCCTTTGTGTCGTGCGTTTTTAATGCCATTGTTATAAGTGCGCCTACAAAGCCGGGCACGGTGAGAGCAAAAGCAACGACACCCATAAAGCTGTTGCCGAGCACGGTGACAAGCGGAAGGCTGACACCGTAGGAAACCACAACACCTGCGGCAACCACAACGAATTCTGCCGACATAATCGACGAGCGCAGGTTAGTCGGCGCGGACTCACCAATCATCATAATTATTACATCATTAGTAGAATAGTAGCTGCCTATGCAGGCACCGCAAAGGAAACCTACAAGGTAAGGCGGCCACGCAAGCTTGGCACCCACACTGAAGCCGATAAATGCAAGCAGACAATTGAAGCAGGTAACAATAGCGGCGGCCTTTCTTCCCTTTGAGTCAGAAATGAAGCCCATAATAACCTGTGCCACGGCTGAGCCCACAGGGAACATAAACAGCGCAGTTGTGACGGGACCTATGCTTACAATATTCATCAATTCATCCGTAAACGATGAATATGCACCCGAATCAATATAGCTTTGTGCATAGCCGTAGGAAAGAATAACCTGATAGTTAATTGTTGTAATGAAGCCGACATTTGCTATTGCGCCTACAATATAAAGCCAGCGAAGCTGCGAGTGCTTAAAGGCAAATTTAAGTGCGGGAATAACACCGCCCTGTGCGTTTTCGGTATTCTTATTCTGCTTATCAAGTGCACGCTCTTCATCCGTCATTCTCAGATATTTAAGCCTTGAGTCAATGAACGCATCCGTTTCACGGGCAAAGAAAAGCGCAACGCCGCAGGTAACGAGGCCTACAACAGCGGGGATAAAATAGACATTTCTCCACTCGGAGGCACTGTGCATAAGCAGTCTGCGGAGCAAGGGAATAAGCATTACGCCCATATTGGCAAAGAACTTTATTGCCGAATAAATTCTTGCTCTGTGCTTTGACGGAGCCGTTTCCATTATATATACAACCTGCATATCGTGCGGAATAAAGAACTGTACTATACACGCACCGAGCACGTAAACGATTATACTGTCCGAAAGGAATATGAGCAGCATCGAAAGGCTCATACCGAAGGTGTTGATAATAAGAAACACTTTTCTGCCGAAGCGGTCCGCAAGCGGCTTATAGACAATAGCGAGCGCCTGGAAGGGCACGACAAGCATCGTGACGATATCGAGCAAGCCTACAGAGCTTTCACCGTATTTTGCAAACAGGTCGTTTGCTATTTCCGTTTTCATAAGCGTGCCTATCTGCGAAGCGACCTCATCCGTTATGTAAACAAGACAGATTATGAAAATCATATAGGCAAGGTACATACTGCTTTTCGGCCTTAATTTTTCACGCTGCCATTTTGCAATTTCTCTTTCACGCCGCAGGCGCTTCTTTTCAAGCTTTGCATCAGTCATTTTATACACCGCCTTAACATTCTTCGCCTTAACATTCTTTTATAATTATATAAAAACTTTTTCCATATTTCAATAATTACTTGCAGATATTGGATTTTTGTTATAAAATGTTTATAAAATTTCTGCTCAGCAATAGAAAGGAAACGGTTATGGATAAATTTGCAAGGTTCAGATATCAGCCCTGTATTCCGCTCGGTGAGGACGGACGCTGTGTTACGGCTTCTTTAAAGCACATCAACCTCTCCCGTGAGGCGGCAACAGAGGGTATCGTACTGCTCAAGAACGAAGGCAATGCCCTGCCCCTTAAAAAGGGTGAAAGGGTTGCACTTTTCGGCAAGGCAACCATTGAATACATAAAGGGTGGCGGCGGCAGCGGCGACGTGCACTGCCCGTACATCTGCAACATTGCCGACGGCTTCAAAGAAAAAGAAGAACAGGGCAAGGTTTGGGTTTACAAGCCTCTTGTTGAGTTTTACAGAGAGTATGTTGAAAGAGAAAGCGTAAACGTGCTCACGCAGGAGCAGATTGACGCACGCTGGAACATAGTCAACAATATGGAATTCTGCACAGAGCGTGACGATATGACCTACGACACCTTTGCGGCTATGCACGTCAAAGAGGCGGAAGTGCCCTACGACATAATCAAAGCAGCCGCAGACAATGCTGACACGGCGGTTATAACAATCAGCCGCTTTTCCGCAGAGGGTGTCGACCGCAGACCGCAGGGTGAAGACTACTACCTTTCCGACCTTGAAAAGAACCTTATCGACAAGACAGGCAAGCTGTTTAAAAAGGTTATTATCGTTATAAATTCGGGTGCGGTAATCGACTGCGAATACTTTGCGGAAAATGAAAACGTAAAGGGCGTTGTTTTCGCCTGGCAGGGCGGTATGGAAGGCGGCAGCGCAATTGCCGACATTCTCTGCGGCGACGTAAACCCCTCGGGCAGAATGGCAGACACGGTTGCAAAGTCATACGATGCCTACCCCTGCAAGGACGATTTTTGGGAATGCTTTGACCACGTTGATTATTCCGACGATATTTACGTTGGCTACCGTTACTTTGAAACAATCCCCGGTGCAAAAGAAAAGGTACGTTACCCCTTCGGCTTCGGTCTTTCTTATACCGACTTTTCGCTGACGGGTAAGCTCTGCGGCGAGGCTGACGGCAAAATCACAGCCGCCGTAACCGTTACCAATACTGGCAGCCTTGCAGGTAAAGAGGTTGTACAGCTTTACTACTCTGCCCCGCAGGGCAAGCTCGGCAAGCCCTCAAGAGAGCTTGCCGCCTATGCAAAAACCAAGCTTCTCAAGCCCGGTGAGTCACAGACACTTGCACTCACCTTTGACGTCAGCTTTATGGCAAGCTTTGACGACCTGGGTAAAATCCAAAAATCAGCCTACGTGCTCGAAAAGGGCAGCTACCGCTTCTATCTCGGCAATAACGTAAGAGAGGCCGAAAAGCTTGAGTTTGAATATGAAGTAAAAGAAGACACCGCAGTTGAACAGCTCACGCAGTGGTGCAAGCCCTTCAAGCTCGAAAAGCGTATGCTTTCCGACGGAAGCTTTGAGGCACTTCCCACGGGCGAAGAAAGCTATTACTACGGTGAGGTTGAGCCCACGGGAGCTGCCGCACCCGAAAAGCCCGTAACGTTTGACAAGGTTGGTGAAGAAATAACCCTTGACGAATTCGTGGCACAGCTTACCCTTGAAGAGCTGATGGATTTCGTCGGCGGTCAGCCGCCCACGGGTGTAGCCAATACGGGCTGCTTCGGACCGATAAAGCGTCTTGGCGTACCCGCAGTGCCCACGGCTGACGGCCCGGCAGGAATCCGAATTGAGCCCTGCACGGGTATTCCCACAACGGCGTGGCCGTGTGCAACGCTTCTTGCCTGCACGTGGAACACGGATATTATATACGAGGTTGGCAAGGCAGGCGGTGCGGAGCTGAAGGAAAACAATATGGGCATCTGGCTTGCACCTGCTCTCAACATTCACCGTGACCCGCTTTGCGGCAGAAACTTTGAGTATTACTCCGAAGACCCGCTTGTAGCAGGTAAATGTGCCGCAGCAGATATCAGGGGCGTTCAGTCCAACAGGGTTGCTGTTTCAATGAAGCACTTTGCCTGCAACAACAAGGAGGCAAACCGCTTCGCAAGTGATTCAAGGCTTTCGGAAAGAGCACTTAGAGAAATCTACCTCAAAGGCTTTGAGATTGCGGTCAAGGAAGCTGACCCGTACACAGTTATGTCCTCCTACAACCTTATCAACGGCCAGCACACCTCGGAAAGCTGGGAGCTTCTCACGGGAATACTCCGCAACGAGTGGGGCTACAAGGGCATGGTGGTTACCGACTGGGGCGTAAAGAACGACCCCGTTAAGGAAGTGTGGGCAGGCAACGACCTGAAAATGCACTGCGGCTATCCGGCAGACCTCAAGGCCGCCTACGATAAAGGCGAGTTATCCCGTGCACAGCTCGAGCTTTGCGTGAGCAGAATACTCGGTATGTTCCTTAAACTCGCATAAAAATTCACATAAAAAATGCACGGATTTTCCGTGCATTTTTTGATGGGCAAATTACGGTTTGTCGAGGACAAACTCTAATTTATTCCGCTCTGTTCATTGCCGCAAGGGGGTCAACCGTACTGCCGTTTACGGTAATTTCAAGGTGGAGATGAAGTCCGTCCGCTTCCTCAACGGGAATTGCGGCAAGCTCACCTATCTCCTGACCGTTTTTAACCGTTGCGCCCTTTTTCGGGGTTGTGCCCTCTTTTAATCCGCAGTATTTTGCAATCATAGTGTTGCCGTGGTCAATTTCAACCACCGTACCCCACATTTCATCCGTATAAACGTCCTTTACCGTGCCGCTCTGAATTGCGAGCACCTGCGAATTCTCTCCGCCCGTAAAATCAATGCCGTTGTGTACCCGCCAGTCGCCCATTGTTTTGGAGCTGACCATTTCGCCGTGAGAATAATCCTTTAAAATATCTGTGCCGAGTGGAAGCGTGAATTTGCCCGTAAACGGGAGATTTTCTTCGGCCTTTGCGGTTGAAGGCTGTTCAGCCGTAACGGGCAGGGTTGTTGCCTGAGTAACGGTAATCTTGTTCTGGGGCTTATCGGCTTCAAGGGTGACACCCTGATTGTCCCAATCGACCGTGGTTGACGCTTCGGGCGTGCCGAAAGACTTTTTCATTGCGGCGTAAGAGCCTATTCCGAGCGCCGTTATACACAGCAGTAAAAGCGTGTAAAGACCGAGTCTGCCCAATGTATTTTTGCTTGTTTTCTTGAATTCAAAATCCATAATTTATCCCTCCGTACCGCTATTATTGGAGAGATGCACTTCAATTATTCACAAAAGCGAAAAAGACACCCTGCATAACACAGGATGCCTTTTCCACAAATTTGAGGGGGTAAAAATACACCGTTCGGAAAATGTTGCGGCTCATTTTCCGGGTGCATTTTCATAATAACAGATGTGTTTGCGGGTGCAATGAACAAACTGTAAACATAATGTGTTTTTTATTTGTTTTTTGTTATAGGGCACCTGTGAAAATTTTTTTGAAATTTTGCAAACAAATGTTTGCTTTTTGCGGAAAGATGTGCTATAATCGTTTCAGCAGAACATATGTGCTGCTGATTCCACGCAAAATTTCGGGTGTTAAATCACTTTCAGGAGGATGTTTTCATGTTAAATGAAACTCAGCAAAAAATATACAACTTTTTACTTGAGCGCCTGCAGGACGGCGTTCCCCCTTCAATAAGAGAAATAGGTGCTCATGTCGGCCTCAAATCCACCTCGTCCGTCCAGGCCTCGCTTGATGCTCTCGAAAACGAGGGCTTCATTTCCCGTGACCCGCTTCTCAAGCGTTCAATCCGCATTGTCGGCCAGGAAGACCTTTCCAACATCAAGCAGGTGCCCATTCTCGGTACCGTTACCGCAGGTGCACCTATACTTGCCGTTGAGCAGATTGAGGGCTATCTCCCCTACGCAGGCTTCGCCTCCAAGGACAAATCCCTCTTTGCGCTTCGCGTAAGGGGCGAAAGTATGCTGAACGCCGGTATTCACGACGGCGACCTTGTCGTAGTTGAAAGAACACCCGTTGCGCGTAACGGCGAAATCATTGTTGCCCTTGTCGGCGACGAGGCAACTGTCAAAACCTTCTACAAGGAAAACGGCCGTTTCAGACTGCAGCCCGAAAACGATGCTTACGAGCCGATTATAGTCGATGAGGTTGCAATTCTCGGCAAGGTAGTTGCACTCCACCGCTATTATTGATTTTTTCAACAAATACACCGCTCAAAAAGGTAAATTTTTCTATAATTTTTTATTCACTATATATTGATATTTTTTCTCCGCCTTGTTATAATTTAATTTAATAATTTTAATTAAAAGTTATTTCTGTGGTTTTAAAAATCAATTGAAATAGCTGAAAACATAATTAAGTGGGGAGAGATAACTATGATGACTCGTGAAGAAAAATTCTACAAGGAAGGTCTTACCTTTGATGACGTTCTGCTCATTCCGGCAGAAAGCGATGTCCTGCCCAAGGATATCGACGTTTCCACAAAGCTTACAAAAGATATTACGCTGAATATGCCCATCATGACCGCAGCCATGGACACCGTTACGGAGTCCCGTATGGCTATTGCAATTGCGCGTGAAGGCGGTATCGGCGTTATCCATAAGAATATGTCCATTGAGGCACAGGCAGAAGAGGTTGACAAGGTAAAGCGTTCCGAGAACGGTGTTATCCGCAACCCCTTCTTCCTTTCTCCCGAACACAGCGTAAGCGATGCGCTTGACCTTATGCAGCGCTACCGCATCTCAGGCGTTCCGATTTGCGAAAACGGCAAGCTCGTAGGTATCCTGACAAACCGCGACCTTCGCTTTATGACTGATTTCAGCGGTAAAATCGGCGCTGTTATGACAAGCGATAACCTTGTTACAAGCCACATCGGCACAACACTCGATGAGGCTCAGGCTATCCTTATGAAGCACAAGATTGAAAAGCTTCCCCTTGTTGATGAAAACGGCTTCCTCAAGGGCCTCATCACCATAAAGGATATTGAAAAGGCCGTTCAGTACCCCAACTCCGCAAGAGATGCAAGCGGCAGACTTCTCTGCGCCGCCGCAGTAGGTGCAACGGCTGACGTGCTTGAAAGAGCCGCTGCTCTTGTTGACGCAGGCGTTGACGCACTTGTTCTCGACTCCGCACACGGCCACAGCAAGAACATTCTCAAGTCCGTTTCCAAGGTTAAGGCAGCCTTCCCGAGCCTTTCCGTTATTGCAGGTAACGTTGCAACCGCAGAAGGCACAAAGGCTCTTATCGATGCAGGTGCTGACTGTGTAAAGGTCGGTATCGGCCCCGGCTCTATTTGCACAACACGCGTTGTTGCAGGTATCGGCGTTCCGCAGATTACCGCTATTTTCGATGCGGCTGAGGAAGCTTCAAAGCACGGCATAAACATCATCGGTGACGGCGGTATCAAGTATTCCGGCGAAATCGTAAAGGCTATTGCCGCAGGTGCAAGCGTTATTATGGTCGGCTCACTTGTTGCCGGCTGCGAGGAGTCGCCCGGCGATACAGAAATCTACCAGGGCAGACAGTTCAAGGTTTACCGCGGTATGGGTTCGCTCGGCGCTATGGCAAACGGCAGCAAGGACAGATACTTCCAGGAGGACAACCGCAAGCTTGTTCCCGAAGGTGTTGAAGGCCGAGTTCCTTATAAGGGAATTCTTTCCGACACTATCTTCCAGCTTCTCGGCGGTCTGCGCTCCGGTATGGGCTACTGCGGCTGCCACACAATTCCCGAGCTTCAGGAAAAGGCACGCTTTGTCCGCATAACAAACGCAGGCCTTATCGAAAGCCATCCGCACGACGTTTTCATCACCAAGGAAGCCCCCAACTACTCAGGCGGCAACTGCTAAAATAAACGGAAAGGTTATGAGCCGATGAACAGAATCCGTCTCATACTTCTTGCAGGCCTTTGCATATTCGTAGCGATATTGAGCATAGCTTATATTACCGTAGGTATGGAAAGCAAAGAGCCTGAGACCACTACGCAAAACACAACCGAAAAAATTTCCGAGCCCGACACATCCGCTGTTGAGCCGGGCACGGAAAACGAAGCAACAACACAACTTCCCTCCGAAGCAGAAACGACTACTCAAGCTGAAGCCACGACAAGGGAGCCTGAGACTATGGGCAGTGAATACGAATACGCCTATGCCGGCTTTAACCCGTCGGTTGCGGTTGTTGACGGCGAGAAGTGGAACCTTCTGCTCGTTAACCAGAAATATATCCTGCCCGAGGATTACACCGTACAAACGGCTGAAGTCAAGGGCGGCGGCCAGTCACTCGACCACCGTGTTGTACCCCACTACAACAAAATGGTAGAGGCCGCAGAGGCAGACGGAATTGACCTTATTCCCGTTTCGGGCTACAGAAGTCTGTCGAGGCAGAAGAACAACTTCAACCGCAAGATTGATTATTATTCTTCCCTCGGCTATTCCAAAGCGGAGGCTACTCGCCTTGCCGCAAAAATAGTGCTTATGCCCGGCACAAGCGAGCATAACGCAGGGCTTGCAATGGATTTCGGCACTAACGGCAACTACACGCTTGACGAAAACTTTGCAAACACCGATGCTTTCCGTTGGCTTAGCGAAAACGCCGCCGATTACGGCTTTATACTCCGCTACGAAGAGGACACGCAGGATATCACAATGATAACCTATGAGCCCTGGCACTGGCGTTACGTCGGCGTTGAAGCCGCGCAGGAAATCAAGGCACAGGGCGTAACGCTCGAAGAATACCTCGGAATGGATTAATCACGAATGAAAAAGAAAACTTTAAACCCCATCACCCCGATGCCCGGCAAGACTATCGCCGTGTGGTGGATATGCAGATGTGCACTGCTCGTCTGGGGAATCAACGGTCTTTTCAGGGGCTATACCTCGGAGTTTTTGCAGGGCCTGTTTGCAATTGCCTTCACCCACCTGTGGGATTTGTTTCAGCTTCTGGGCGGAAAATCCTTTATTACAAGGCTGCCCTGGCAATTTCAGACACACCTTACGCTGTTTATAACACTGGGCGTTTGCATTGGCTCAACGCTTAACAACCGCACGAACTTTACGTATTCGGATATCGTAACCCACTTTTTTGCAGGCTTTATCGCCTCGGGCTGGAGTGCAAGACTGCTCGTAATAATGCAGGAGAAGAAGAACATTCCCCTTGCGCCCTCAATTGCCGCCATGGCAGGCTTCGGAATGGGTGTTGCGGTGCTTGTCGGTTGGGAATTCTATGAATTTACAATGGACAAGATTTACGGCTTCAATCTTCAGGTTTCAAGCCCGTTTACAAACGAAGGCCTCATTGACACGATGTGGGATTTTATCCTCGGCGCCGGCGGTGCGCTGACAGGTATGTTCTGTTTCGCTTTTGCAGATGCAAAAAAGCGCAAAGCTTCAAACAACAAATAATTTTTTTGAGCACGAAGACAAAACCTCGTGCTCTTTTCATTTGGCAGACATATTAATATTACGGGAGTGATTTTTATGTTTGCAGTTATCAGCATTGAAAACGAAAAAAAAAAATGCGCAGACGCCAAACGAGAATTGAAGCAATACAGACCCCCGTGCGCGGCGGCGCGCCGTTTCGGATTGTTGCAATAACAAAAGGAAGAAAAGAAATTGACTGGCACCGCGTTGCCGAAGCGGCAAGCTGCGGCAGCAGAAACCTGCTTGTGCCCGACGGCTTTGTTCTGCCCGACAGCCCTTATCTGAAACTGTTTGAAGCCGATACGCTTCCCCTGCTGATTACGCTGAATACGGCGGTAAAAAAAATGAAAGATATGCCCGGTGCAACAAAACGCAGTATTCTGATAGAGGACCAAAGCGCCGTACTGCCCGACTACATTGACAGGATTGCCGACTGCGCCTCAAAGATAAAAATTGTGACGGACAAACCGCAGGCATATTATACCGCAGGGCTGAGGCTTATGGAGCGTTTCGGTGCTTCGCCGATAGTTTGTGCAGAAAGAGGAGAAAACGAAAAATTTGATGCCGCCGTTTCCGTTGAACCCGTTAAAAACGCAAAATTAAATTTCAGTGCTTCATCCGTCAAGGCAGACGGTTCGCCGGAAATCCCCGAGCAGTACGCAAGGCTTTGCCCGCAGGAAATTGACCGCTTTGATTTTCTGTGCGCTCTGTTTGAGTGCAGCGGTGTCAGGGCGATAGGCAAACTTACATTTGACGATTTAACAACAAACAGCTTGCTTTAAGAGCTAATTCAATATATAATTTGTTTAGGGTGGCGAGAATAATCCGAACTCGCCACCCCAATATATTAAAGGTAAGTGAAATAATGAAGCTCATTGCACCCGATTACTACGACAAATTCTCCTGCACAGCCGACAGGTGCAGACATTCCTGCTGTGTCGGCTGGGAGATTGACATTGACGAAGGTACATACGAATACTACAAAACCGTCGGCGGTAAGCTGGGTAACGATTTAAGAGAGAACATTGCCGTTTGCGACGGCACGGCAAGCTTTACGCTTGATGAAAATGAACGCTGTCCGTTTCTTGAAAAGGACGGGCTTTGCAGGCTTATAAAAGAGCTTGGCGAGGGCTCATTATGCGGCATCTGCGCCGACCACCCGAGATTCAGAAGCTTTTATTCACAAAGAACGGAAATCGGGCTCGGGCTTTGCTGTGAGGCGGCGGCAGAGCTGATTTTAAAGCAGGAACACAAGGTTGGGCTTATAACTCTTGAAGAAGATGAAGAAAGCCTGACCGAGGACGAAGAGTATCTGCTGGGCTACAGAAATCAGCTTTTTGCAACGGCGCAGGACAGGGAATTTACCGTTGAAGAACGGCTTGAAAACCTGGGCTTTTTAGGCGGAACGCATCTGCCCGAAAAGAGCTTTGCCGAGTGGGCAGATGTTTTCCTTTCGCTTGAACGGCTTGATGAAGCTTGGACGGACAAGCTGAATTTATTAAAGCAAGCAACGGGCTGTGCCGTCCCCTCTTCGCTTCAGCTTGCGTTTGAACAGCTGCTTATATATCTGCTTTACCGCCATATTCCCAGGGCACTTGATGACGGTGATATTGCTTCCAAAATCGGCTTTGCGGTGCTGAGCGTTAAAATTGTTGCCGCAATACTGTCTGAGGAAGAAAAGCAGGATTTTGAAACGTTTTCCGAGCTTGTCAGACTTTATTCCTCGGAGATAGAATATTCCGACGAAAACCTAAACACAATTTGGGATTTGTTATATGAACAGAACGATTAATTACACCATACCGCCCGAATACGACGGTGAAAAAGTAAATACCTTTCTGCGAAGCGGTGTAGGGCTGTCCTACCGTATGGTGCGCTCACTCAGGCAGATTAAAGGCTCAATGCTGCTTGACGGCGAATACATCCGCACCATAGACCCGTTGAAGGCAGGCTCAACGCTTACCCTTACCCTGCCGCAGGATAAAAGCACGGCAGAGCCTCAAAAAGCGGATTTTGAGATTGTTTACGAGGACGGCGACATTTTGGTTGTCAACAAGCCTGCAGGACTTGCAATGCACCCGACGCACAACCACCAGGGTGACACACTGGCAAATGCCGTTTCCTACTACCTGACACAAAGCGGCAGAGACGCGGTTTTCCGTGCGGCAGGCAGGCTTGACAAGGGCACGTCGGGGCTCGTAATAATCGCCCTGCACAAAATGGCGGCAAGCAAGCTGGCAGGAAATTACGAAAAGCAGTACACCGCAATTGCCGAGGGTGAATACACGGGCATGGGTACGATTGATGCACCGATAATCCGACCCGACCCGATGAAAACACTCCGCGCCGTAGGCGAAGGCGGAGAGGAAGCGGTTACGCATTGGAAGTCACTCGGCTGTAAAAACGGGCTTAGCCTGCTTGAAATTCAGCTTGAAACGGGCAGGACACATCAGATAAGGGTGCATTTTGCTTCGCAGGGCACGCCGCTTGCAGGTGACGAAATGTACGGCGGCCACACCGACAAAATCACACGCCACGCCCTGCACTGCGGAAAGTTAACTCTCACCCACCCCGTAACGGGCGAAAAAATGACCTTCACCGCAGAATTGCCCGAGGATATGGAAAGCTTGGCAAGAGAAATATAAAACAGCAAGAGCAAGATGTACCGACAAAGTACACCTTGCTCTTATTTCTTTAATTCCTAATTCATAATGATTAAAAAATCCCAGGAATAATATGCGCAAGCCCAAGCCCTGCGCCGAATGAAAGCACATTTGCAGCCAGTGCGTAAACAACCGCCTTCTTTTTGCTGACATCAAGCTGCTTTTTCCTGATATACAGACTGTAAGCAACCGCCTCAACTGCGAATACACAGATTTCGAGGAAAACGTAATACGCGGTAAACGCCATAGACCCGTGGTTGATATCCACGCTGAAAAGAATGAGATTCAGCGCAATCTGCGTTATTACGTTAACGGCCGTGATAAAGCCGAGAAGATTTTTCTTTTTGAAGCCGAAAATTAAGGCGACCGCAATTTCGAGTGCGAGCGTTATTGCTATTCTTGCAACGAGGGAAATTATCTCCCACTTATAGTCGTAGCTTTCCTCTGCGTGGAGCAGAATGTCCGTAACTGAATACAGCTCTTCCGGCACGGTGGAAGGCTCGCTACTGCCCTGCTGAAGTTCAGCCTGTATGCTCTCCATATCCTCCTTCAAGGGATATGAGCACACCTCGGTTGTCGGCTCTGTAACTCCCTGCAAATCCTCCGCAGTGTCCGACATCAGCTCGTTTGAAGAGGCTTGAGTCACCGCTTCAAGTGCGGATTTTACACCGACTTTGCTCACGTCAACGGTATAGTAGCTGTCAAAGGCATAGCTCTCATAAATCGGCGTTACGGCAAAGGTATCGGTTTCGGGGAAATAGAGCAAGAGCTTAAACGGGTCGGGCGGATAATAGCCCCACTTGAAGCCCTCGTTTTCGGTACAGTTCCAGAACTGCTGGAGGAAATAATAGCCGTCACTATCCTTGTAATCAACGAATTTCCGCCAGATTCCGGGGTCATCCTCGTGGTAGGCGTACATTTCCTCGCCTTCCTTCCACGCTCTGTTGGGGCCGTAGGACTCGTGATAAGAAATCAGAGTACCGTAGCACTCCCTGCCGTCAAGACCGACAAGCTCAATTACAACGCTTGGCTTCGGGCCCGTGTCGGCAAAGGCTGTGAATGAGAAAACAAGACTTAATATAAGAACGACGGGAACAATTTTTGTCAAAGCTCTTTTCATACGCTGACCCTCCCTTAAAGTAAAAATCACGTTTAAGTTGTTTCATTCTGAACGCAGTGAAGAATCTTTACATAGCATTAAGATTCTTCGGCTTCGCCTCAGAATGACATTCTTTTTTACTGTCTTGTTAAACTAAAATACGCTTCGTATTCCTGATTTTCAATGTCTATTATAATTTTGTACCGTTCACCCGATTTCAGATTTTCGTATTCCGCAAGGTCAATTTCAAAGCTGACGGTAATTTCGTTCCTCATACTTGAGGGCAGGGCTTTGTAGGCAATTGCAGGCTTGGGGTGGTAGTTCGGAACAAGCACCCATTCGCCGCCGTTATTTTCCCAAAGGTCAACGGTTTTGGAGTAGCCGAAGCCGACGTTTGCCGTATCGGTAATTGAAAGGGTGATTTTTTCATCCGCCTTGTATTCCGCCCTGTCAAGCTCAATGAAAATTTCGGGGCTTACCGTTGTCGGTTTTACCGCCTCGGGTGCATTGGTAGGTGAACCTTCGGTTGCCGATACGGAATGAGCAACGGTTGTTCGCTCAGCCCCTTCCGGCGCACGGGTAGGCACAGCTTCATTTTCCGTTACACAACTGGCAGAAGTGACCGGCGAGCCGTTGGAAGACGGCTGTTTTACGGCTGTTTGCGTTTCATCGCACATGTCTGTCAGAGGTACATAACTGTCACTTGCGACAGTTGTATCAGCTTCGTAGTTCGGGTCTTCCGAGCCTGCAGGCATCATTGCGGGCAGAATCATTACCGAATAAAGCACTGCAACGAGCACAAAGGGTACCGAAAAAGTGATTATGTTCTTGCGGGTTTTCTTTTTTTCCTTTAAATATGTTTCTTTTCTTTGATAAATTTCGTTTATAAATTCTTCGTGGTTTCTCATAAAAGCTCTTCGCCCTCCTTTCCGAGGATGGTACGAAGCTCTTTCTTCGCCCTGTACAAGAGATTGTCAACCTGCTTCTTGCTTTTTTTCATTACGCGTGCAGTTTCCTCGTAGGTAAGCTCTTCAAAATACACAAGGTGCACGGCAACCTGCATATCCGCCGTGAGCCTGGCTATGGCGGCGTTCACGGCTTTCTTGCGTTGGTCGGCAAGAATTACGCTTTCCAAGGACGTATAATCCTCGCTCAATACCGCTTCTTCAAGCGGCATCAGCCTTTTCTGCCTGCGCAGAAAGTCAATGGCACGGCTGCGCCCGAGCATAAAAAGGTAGGTCTTAAGGCTCACCTTGAAATTATAGCGTTTCGGGTGAACAAGTATGTACATAAACACGTCAACGGCAATATCCTCCGCCGCACAGGTGTCGTGTACATAACGGCTGATGAAAAAAATCAAGGGCTCACGGTACTCCCGTACAATCAGGTCGAAGGCGGCTTCGTCACCATCAAGAAAACGGCGGTAGCTACTTGCACCGTTATCCATTCTTCTCCTCTCCCTTCAACAATTATACGAATGAGATACCGAAAGTCCTTATTTTTTTACAGCTCTCCGTCTGCAAAGCGTGTTGTTTTGATTGTAAGCGTCAGCGCAATTTCGGCAAAGCGGCGGCTGCTGACGGGGAAATCCTCCTCAATCCACTTTTTGAGTATGCCTATAAAGCCGTTGAAGCAGAAAACGAAGCAGTATTCGTATTCCGGGTCGTCAAAGCCCTGCAAGCTCTTGGGGTATTTTGCAAGCACGGTGCGTATAAGCCTGTTTACGAAAACATCGTCGTCAGCGTGGGTAATAAGCACCTTGAACAGGTCTTTGTTGTCAATAACGTAGTCAAACACACCCTCGATTTTATCAAGGAAGGACGGAATGGAGTCAATCAGCGGAAGCTCATCGGGCTCGGGAATCTGGGACAGCACCTCATCCTCTATTTCGTGCCTTAGCGCAATAACATCCTCATAGTGTGCGTAAAAGGTTGAACGGTTGACATCTGCCGCCTGGCACACGTCCTTTACGTTTACCTTTGATACGGGCTTTTCCGCACAAAGCTCGATAAACGCATCCTTTATCATTTTCTTTGTCATTTTTACTCTTCTGCTCTCTGCCATAACGTAGTTTCTCCCTTTCGTTACCCTATTTTTACCGACAAACAGTCGAAATGTGTCGGTTATTTATCTTTTTTCGAAAAACTGCCTGTTGATTTTCAAACACTGTGTTGATAAAATGATACAGTATGCGAAAAAAATTGTCAAGTTATAGGGGAGGACAATAAATGGCTAATTCATACACCGAAAAAAGATTTTCAAACTACAGGGAAATAATAAACTACGCAGCGGCAACTTATCCCGAAAACAAGGCTTTCACAATCAAGCTTGAGGAAGGCAAATACCGCACGGTTTATTATAAGGAGCTTAAGGAGCTTTACTACCGCCTTTGCACACACATGATTGAAAAGGGTCTTATGGGCAAGCGTATTGCCGTTGTCGGCCACAACTGCTTTGAGTGGGCTATCTCCTACCTTTGCGCCGCTACCGTGGGCATTGTTGTGCCGATTGACAAGGAGCTTCAGGCTCAGGACGTTAACGATTTCCTTAACGCCGCCGAGTGTGATGCCGTTTTCACGGAGGCAAAGCGCAACAAGGAGCTTAAAGAAATTGCAGACAGAGATATGTACCACGTTGATTTTGAAGACGTTGACAGCATAATCAAGGCTTCTTCAATTGACGCAAAAACAATTGATTCTATCACTTACGAAAAGGATCAGATGAGCATTCTCATCTTCACCTCGGGTACAACAGGCAACGCAAAGGGCGTTTGTCTTTCACAGTACAACATCTGCTCCAATATTCATTCCACCTGCCGTATGTTCAGGGTAAATGAGGACGACAGCACGCTTTCAATTCTTCCGCTTCACCACACCTACGAATGTACGCTCGACTTCATCCTCTTCCTCACAAGAGGCGCAAGCATCTGCTACTGCGACGGCCTTACAAAGGTGCAGAAGAATATGGCTGAGTACAGCCCGACCATTCTCGTTGTAGTGCCTGCCCTGCTCAAAGTCCTCAGCAAGCGCATCAAGGCAAAGCTTGCAAAGGATGCACCCGGCAAGTACAAGACGTATTTTGAAACAATGCCCATTGCAGATGCACTCCAGAAGTGCCCGTGGCTTATCCGCAAGATTATCATTTCCAAGGTAAGACAGACTCTCGGCGGCAAGCTTCGCGTTTTCATAGTCGGTGCCGCAGAGCTTGACGTTTCACTTATTGACGATTTTGCAGCCTTCGGCATCCGCACGCTTCAGGGCTACGGCCTTACAGAGTGCGCACCGCTTGTTGCAGGTAACGGCGATTTCCACTTCAACGCCGCTTCAACGGGTATTGCCATTCCCGATGTTCAGATTAAGATTGACAACCCCAACGATGAGGGTGTAGGCGAAATCATCATCAAGGGCGAAAACGTTATGCTCGGCTACTTCAACGACCCCGAGGCTACAGCAGAAGTTCTCAGAGACGGCTGGTTCCACACGGGCGACCTCGGCCTTATGGACGAAAACGGCGATATCTTCATCAAGGGCAGAATCAAGAACGTTATCGTTACCGAAAACGGCAAGAACATATACCCCGAAGAGCTTGAAACAAGGCTTTCACAGTGCCCCGAAATCGGCGAAGCACTCGTATGCGCCGCTGAGGAAGACGGCGTAACAACCGTTAAGGCAAAGATATTCCCGAATATGGAATACCTCAAGGAAAAGTTCGGCGACAAGAAGCTCAGCGAGGAAGAAATCAGAGCAATCGTTCAGAACGCAATCAAGAACGTCAACAGCAAAATCCCCAACTATAAGCACATCAAGATTGTTGAGGTTCTTTCAAACGCACTTGAAAAGACAACGACACAGAAAATCAAGCGTTTCGGCAAAAATGTAAAATAAAAAGCAAAGAGCACACGGGCATATCAATTGCCTTGTGTGCTCAATTTTTATATGTTTTCGCTCTCTGTTCTAATAGTATAAAACACTCTTAACCATTCGGGCTGATTGTTGATATTGTCTTTTAGTTGTGCTAATGTTCGTTTGCCTACCCGTCTGTCAAAAACAGCAAACATTCTGACAATCGGGTTTTCAGAATTCAATGCTTCACTAATCGGCAAAGAACGGTAAAGAACTAAGCCGTCTGCAAAATCCTCATCGTCAAAAGCGTTTCTGCTTTCAACAGGCTTTTTCTTCTCTGCCCAATATGTTTCCCAGATTTTGCCGTCAGTCTGCATTTCCTTGCCCATTGTTTCAGCAGAAAAGCGTTTGAGCAAATTGCCGTCGGCAAACACCTCAAAAATACCCCAACAAGTATCCATGTTGCTGTACTTTGTGTGAGCATACCTTATCCTGCCCCGTAAACTTTCGCAGAGCATTTCCTCTTCAAGGTATTTTCTCATTGCGCTCCAAGAGCCAAGTGCCTTTGACATAAATTTCTCCTTTGTAAATTACAGTTTACCGAGCCATTTTACACCTCATCCGTCATTTTCTTACGAAAATGCCACCTTCCCCTCAAGGGGAAGGCTATTACGTTACTACTATATCCAAAGGCTTCCCCTTCGAGGGGAAGCTGTCACCGCAGGTGACTGATGAGGTGTATGCGAAGCATTTTATATTCGGAGCGAAGCGACCCTTAACTTTGCACTTTGCGCTTTGCATTTTGCATTAATTAAAGTTCATCGTATTTAATCATCTTATCTTTATAATAATAAACCTTATCGTGCTCGCCTATTTCGCGGATAACTCTGCACGGGTTACCGTAGGCGACGACATTTGCAGGTATATCCTTTGTCACAACGCTTCCTGCACCTATAACGGTATTATCGCCGATAGTAACGCCGGGCATAACAAGCACGCCTGCGCCAAGCCAGCAGTTTTTGCCGATATGCACGGGCATATTGTACTGGTAAGCCTTTGCGCGAAGCTCGGGGTTAATCGGGTGGCCTGCGGTTGCAACGACAACGTTAGGTGCAAACATCGTATTATCTCCGACGTAAATGTGAGTATCATCAACAAGGGTCAGCCCGAAATTTACGTAAACCGCCTTGCCAAAGTGAACGTTTTTGCCTGCCCAGTTTGCGTGCAGAGGCGGCTCAATATAGCAGTCCTCCCCTATCTCTGCAAACATCTCCTTGAGAAGCTCGGCTCTTTTGCCAAGCTCACTCGGACGGGTCATATTGAAATCATATAATTTATCAAGGCAGGCAAGCTGCTCCGTCATTATTTCTTCACCGCTGGGGTAGTAAATATCGCCGCTGTGGATTTTTTCTTTGTCTGTCATTTTGTCCTCCTGTGTAATATTGTTTTATCTAATATAAACTGTAATTACTATCTCTCTAATTGAGAGCGAAATGTAGGGAACGGTCTTGACCGTTCCGATAGGTTTCATCGGACTTTACGGAAGGGTCAAGACCCTTCACTACGTTACTTTTTGATATTGATATAATAATTAGTTTTAATCTCTACAGAAAATTAAATTTTATTTGCTAATCTATTATAAGTTATTTATACCGCAAAGGTCAAATATTTTATTGTAAAAATGCAAATGTTAATGTATAATAATTTTATCACGATAAAAAGGACTGATTAATTATGTTCGATTATCCCGTATACGACAGCAACGGCGTTAAGACGCTTTGCGAAATCGGCGGTAAAAACAATGAAATGAATATGACAATCCGCGTCAAGAAGTTCACCGCAGGTGAAAAATTCATTATTGAGAGTGATACGCTTGAAACCGCCTGCCTTATCCTTTACGGCAACGCCGATATAAGCTGGCAGGGCAAGACCGAAAATATGCAGCGTGAAACTCCGTTTGCCAAAACGCCCTACTGCCTGCACGCACCTAAGGGCATAAAAATTGAAATAACGGCAAGGGCTGACAGCGAAATACTTATTCAGCAGACGGATAACGAGCGTGATTTTGAGCCCGTATTCTACACGCCCGATATGATACTTTATCAGGAATTCGGCAAGGGTCAGTGGGGCGGCACGGGACACAGAATTGTTTCCACCGTTTTCGATTACGACAACGCCCCCTATTCAAATATGGTGCTTGGCGAGGTTTTCAACCAGCCCGGCAAATGGTCAAGCTATCCGCCGCACCACCACCCGCAGCCCGAGGTTTACTACTACCAGTTTGACAAACCGCAGGGCTTCGGCGCCTGCTTTATAGGCGATAACTGCTTCAAGAGCACTCAGGGCTCGGTTGCCTGCATTACGGACGGCGACGACCACCAGCAGGTTGTTGCCCCCGGCTACGAAATGTGTTACATCTGGATGATTCGCCACATTGACGGCGACCCGTGGTACAAAACGACACGCTTTTACGCAAAAGAGCACGAGTGGCTGACGAAGGAGAACTGATATGAAAAACAGCAGTATACACATCCGTGACCCGTTTGTGCTTGTCAAGGACGGCGTATATTATATGTACGGCACGAGAGGCAGGAATTTCGGACAGCAGACAGGCGGCATTGACGTTTACAAGGGAACAGACCTTGAAAACTGGGAAGGTCCTGTTCAGGTTTTTGATTCCGAAAAATTCGGGCTCAACGAGCAGGCCAACTGGGCACCCGAGGTGCACGAGTACAAAGACAAATTCTATATGTTTGCCACCTTCTTAAAGAAAAACGGACTGAGAGGCACCTATATTCTCGTTTCCGACTCACCCGACGGCGAATTCAAGCCTCTTACGGGCGAGGCGATAACGCCTTACGAATGGGAATGTCTCGACGGTACGTTTTACGTTGAGGACGGTGTCCCCTACTGTGTATTCTGCCACGAGCACACGCAGATTTTTGACGGCACGGTTGAATACATCCGCCTTTCCGACGACCTTACAAAGGCTGTAACCGAGCCGAAAACGCTCTTTGCGGGCAGCTCATTCTTAAACAAGCAGGCAACCAAAAAGGACCACAACGTTACCGACGGACCTTTCCTTTTCAAGAAGAAAAACGGCAGACTTATTATGATTTGGTCAACCTGCCATAACGGTTACCTGCAGTGCGTAGCTGCCTCCGACAACGGCAGAGTAGACGGCAACTGGACTCACCTGCCCACAATGTTTGACAAGGACGGCGGACACGGTATGATATTTACAGGGCTTGACGGCGAGCTCTATTTAACGCTCCATTGCCCCAACAACCAGCCCGACGAAAGACCCGCATTTTTCAGAATTGAGGAAACTGAAGAATCCTTGAAAATTAAAGAAATAACAATAAATAAATAATAATAGAACAGCTATGCGGAGTACTACCGGCATAGCTGTTCTGTTATATCTACGAAAACCTTGCATGTTATAAGCAAGGATTTTTATTATTAATCCGGAAGATTACAGAGCATATCACTTAACTCAAGGTAATAAGATTGAACGGTTTCTTCATCAGCAAAAAGACCGATAGCAGAACCGTGGTCACCTTCTCTTACGGGCATAACATTCCAAATGCCTTTTTCAAAGGTTTCGTCAAAATCTTTATGAGCTTCATCAAAGGGATAAGTTGCGCTCATCGTATTAATCAATGCATCGTTTGAACGCCAGCTGTCATCATATACAACTTGCGTATATTCGTCCTTGAATTCAGGCATAAATACCATAATCAAAGAAGTGAGATAAATAACAGGGTTGGTGTTGAGTTTCGGAAACTCAACACCGATAACAGGAAGTTTTTCGGTTGTTGAAAACGAATATGAAAAATAATATATGCTGTCCGTTATTTCAAGCATATCATTAAGCTCTGCCGTACCTTTAGGAGACAGATCATATGCACATGTATCTTTGTTATTGGTTTCAGCACGATATATGGCTGCCAAAAGGTTATCCGCACCGCCTTCGCCCGGAATATCGGTTAATCCGAACTGCTCAAGGTGAAAATCAACAAACCTGCCGTTCAAAAAGCTTCTGCCCATAATTCCTGCATAAAGATAACTGAAAATCCGAACTACATCATAAATTCCGAAATATTTGAGGGGATAATATATATTTGAGCTATTATGAGGAGTACTGACCGTTGTTACGCTCTTTACCCAATCTTTTTTTCCGCCTGTAAAAAGACCTGAAATATCGTTTGATTCTGTTGCTGCAATTTCTTCGGGTGAACCGTAGGTTAAAAGATGCACGAGCATTCTGATTGTTGTACCGCCGAAGCTGTGACCGATAAGATGGATTTTTTGGATTTTACCGTTTTCGTCAAGCTCTCCCCAATCGGGAACAAGTGCACTGTAATATGTTCTGCCGAACCTGTCGTGACCGTTTTTCTCTGAGTGTGCAACACCGTAATCAACGGTTGAACCTATAATCTGGGCATAAAGCTCGCACGCTCTGTCCCATGCACTGCTTATAGGACCTACTGATGCAGAATAACATTCGTATCCGTTTTTGTTCAGAAACACCATCAGGTCGCCTGTGGTTGCTCCCCAATAAGGTATCAGAGAGTTTATACCTTCATCACTACCCCAGCCGTTTAAACCGTGAACAAAAATAAACGGTTCGTTATTTTTAGGCTGCCAACTGTCCTGTGCAGCAAATGAAGCAGTTGGAAATGCACCGAGCAACAGCGCAAAAATCAGAACACAACTTAATACTTTTCGCAATTTCATTAAATCACTCCTCCTTTTCGTTTCTTACGATGAATGAATTAACTTCAAACATAATTAATTTTACCACTTCTGTAGGAGTGCGTCAATGTAGTGTTACTTTATTTTAATATTTTTTTACTTTATTTTAATATTTTTTTACTTTATCTATCAGAGCCTGTTGATGAGTTTGAGAATGTCTAACTGAAATTTGAAGATGTTAAAACTGATACGCTCAAAAACGGCTATGCGCAATGCGTTACTACATCCGACAATGGCAGGACAGACGGCAACCGGACTCATCCGCCCACAATGTTTGGCAAGGACGGCGTACACGGTATGATATTTATAGGGCTTGACGGCGAGCTTTATTTTAACCCTGCATTGTCCCAACAACCAGCCCGACGAAAGACCTGCGTTTTTCACAATTGAAGAAACGGAAGAGTCTTTGCAAATTAAATAATAAAGAATTAATAAAAAATAATAAATAAGAAATATTTTTTATATATTGCTAAACAAAAACAGACAGCTTCATTGCGAAGTTGTCTGTTTTTCATTCTCCGTGTCGCAACAAATGAGCATTTTTCGGGCAAAGAGATTTTGTTTGACGAAAGACGAAGCCGTATTTATATATTGATTATATCATAATAAAAAATAATCATGTTAAATTAACCTACATCAGGTTAAAAAATTTATTCTTTATTATTTCTTCTTTATTCTTTATTATTTAAAAGAAAAAAATCCGACACGAAGTCGGACTTTTTTTATAGTAAGATTTACTTTTTTTCGCCTTTCTTTTCGTAACCGAAGGTGGAAGCAAAAAGGTCAATTTTGAATGCCTTGATTACGCCGCTGAAAAGTCTTGAGCCCTGGACAGGCATAAGTCTGTTGAATCTGCCCATTGCGTTGCCGTCAAAGCCGACAACGATGTAGGACTTCTTTTTAAGAATGCCCTTGAGGATTTTGTTAACAGCCTTGTGACAGGGTGTGGAAACCATATTGATAAGGTCCATACCGTTGGTCTCGCCCTGATTTCTGAAAATATCAGTCTTTGTAAAGCCGGGGCAGACAAGGCCTATGTATGCTTCGCCGCGCAGCTCTTCTCTCATAGCCTCGGTCAGACCCTTGACGGCTGCCTTACTTGCAGAATACATTGACGTTCCGCCCAGAGCCATAAGAGCTGCAGAAGAAGCAACGTTGATAATTGCGGGAGTTTCGCTCTTCATAAGCAGGGGGAGCATAATTTTTGAAGAATATGCAGCAGAATAGAAGTCGATATTGATTGACTCGTCAATTTCTTCTTTGGTGTAGTTCATAAGTCTGTCAAAACGGGGAAGAACGCCGGCGTTATTGATAAGCACATCGGGCTGAATATTGTTTTCAACCAGCCAGTCGTGAAAGCTCTGCCAATTGTCGTAGCTTGAAACGTCAAAAAGCTTGTAAGAGAACAGCTTTGCATAATCGCCGAGCTCTTCAACAAACTTGACCATTTTCTTTTCGCTTCTTGCTACACCTATTACCTTGCAGTTGTGCTCCTTCATAAGTCTTTCAGCAAGCATTTTGCCGATACCGCTTGATGCACCTGTAAGGATTACGGTTTTGTTATCAATCCACTTTGACATAACACACACCTCAAAATTATCATTAATATAAAAAGAATTATACCACAGATATTTCCTGTTTTCAACCGTTTATGAGAATTATAACCTTGTTGTTATCTTCGGCACACACAAAAACCGCCCTACCCTTTCGGGTAAGGCGGTTTTCTATTCGGTAAGGTTTAATTAGCCTTCCTGTGCTGCACCTACGGGGCAGGAACCTGCACAAGCGCCGCAATCGATGCAGGTATCAGCGTCGATAACGTACTTGCCGTCGCCCTCGGAGATTGCGCCTACGGGGCAATCTGCTGCACATGCACCGCAAGCGATGCAATCGTCAGTAATAACGTATGCCATGGTATATATCCTCCTCTTTATTTTATTAATTTGATTTTATCACACTTTTGCAAAATTGCAAGTGTTATTATTCAGCAGGAGCGTAAAGATCCTTAAGTCTGAGAAGGTGATCGTATCTGTCGAGAGATGCCTTTTCAGCCTGTGCGAAGAGCTCTTCAGCACGCTCGGGGAAGGAACGTGTGAGTGAAGAGTAACGAGCTTCGTTGAGAAGGAAGTCTCTGTAGCTGCCTGTTGCGGGCTTGGAGTCGATTGAGAAGGGATTCTTGCCTTCTGCCTTGAGTGCGGGGTTGTAACGGAACATATTCCAGTAGCCGCAGTCAACAGCCTTCTTCATCTCAGCCTGGCAGTTAATCATACCGCCCTTGATGGAGTGCATCTCACAGGGAGCGTATGCGATGATGATTGACGGACCCGGATAAGCTTCAGCCTCTGTGATAGCCTTGATTGTCTGGTTCATATCAGCGCCCATTGCAATCTGAGCAACGTAAACGTAGCCGTAGCTCATTGCAATTTCGGAAAGGCTCTTCTTTGCGATAGCCTTACCTGCTGCTGCGAACTGAGCAACCTGACCGATCTGGGAAGCCTTGGAAGCCTGGCCGCCTGTGTTGGAGTAAACTTCGGTATCGAATACCATAATGTTTACATCCTGGCCGGAAGCGAGAACGTGGTCAACACCGCCGAAGCCGATGTCGTATGCCCAACCGTCGCCGCCGAAGATCCATACGGACTTCTTGGCAAGGTAATCCTTGTTGTCAACAACGTCCTTGCAAAGCTCGCAATCAATGCCGCTGATAGCTGCTACAAGAGCATCTGCTGCTGCGCCGTTCTTTGCGCCGTCGTTAACTGTATCGAGGTATGCTGCGCAAGCTGCCTTGACTTCTTCGCTTGCTTCTTCGTAAGCGGCGATAGCCTTGACATCATCAATAAGTCTGGAACGGATAGCGTTCTGACCGAGGAGCATACCGAAGCCGTGCTCTGCGTTATCCTCGAAGAGGGAGTTTGCCCAAGCAGGACCCTGACCCTTAGCATTTACTGTATAGGGAGAGGTTGCTGCGGGACCGCCCCAGATGGAGGAACAGCCTGTTGCGTTGGAGATATACATTCTGTCGCCGAAGAGCTGAGTGATAAGGCGTGCGTAGGATGTTTCTGCACAGCCTGCGCAGGAACCGGAGAACTCAAGAAGGGGCTTCTTGAACTGACTGCCGATTACCGTGTTGTCGCACATATCAGCCTTCTCGGAAACGTTGGCAACCATATAATCAAATACGGGCTGCTGGTTGTCCTGAGACTCTCTGGGGACCATTGTAAGGGAGTTTGTGGGACATACGCCGATACAAACGCCGCAACCCATACAATCAAGCGGAGAAACGGAGAGAGTATACTTGTAAGCGTCCTTGCCCTTACCCTTCTTGTCAACGATGACAGCCTGTGCAGGAGCTGCAGCAGCCTCATCAGCGGTGAGAGCGAAGGGACGGATTGTAGCGTGGGGACAAACGTATGAGCAGCGGTTACACTGAGCACACTTTTCAGCATTCCAAGCGGGAACCATAACTGCAACACCGCGCTTCTCGTATGCGGAAGCACCCTGCTCGAAGGTACCGTCTGCGTGGTCTGTGAAAGCGGAAACGGGAAGAGAATCACCGTTCATAAGTGCAACGGGCTTCATAATGCCGTCAACCATCTTAACGAGCTTTTCTGCACCCTTTGAAGCCTGGACAGCAGCCTCGTCCTGAGCGTCAGCCCAGTCAGCAGGAACGTCAACCTTGACGTATGCGCCGAAGCCTGCGTCGATAGCCTTGTGGTTCATATCGACGATATCCTGGCCCTTCTTGAGGAACTTCATAGCTGCGTCCTTCATATACTTGATAGCCTCGTCCTTGGGAAGAACGTTTGCAAGTGCGAAGAAGGAAGCCTGAAGGATTGTGTTTGTTCTCTTGCCGAGACCGATTTCTGCGGCAAGGTCGATAGCGTTAACCGTGTAGAGCTGAACATTGTTCTTTGCAATGTAGCGCTTTGCCTCTGCGGGCATCTTTGCGCTGAGCTCATCAGCAGACCACTGGCAGTTTACAAGGAATACACCGCCGGGCTTAACGTCGTTAACCATCTTGTAGCCCTTCTCAACGTAAGAGGGGTTGTGGCAGGCAACAAAGTCTGCCTTGTTGATATAGTAGGGGCTCTTGATGGGGCTGTCACCGAAACGAAGGTGAGAAATGGTGATACCGCCTGTCTTCTTGGAGTCATACTGGAAGTATGCCTGAACGTACTTGTCGGTATGGTCACCGATAATCTTGATGGAGTCCTTGTTTGCGCCGACTGTACCGTCACCGCCGAGACCCCAGAACTTGCACTCGATTGTGCCTTCTGCTGCTGTGTTGGGAGCTTCCTTCTCTTCAAGAGAGAGGTTTGTTACGTCGTCGTTGATACCGATTGTGAACTGAGCCTTGGGAGCATCCTTTGCAAGCTCGTCATATACAGCGAATACGCTTGAGGGCGGTGTGTCCTTGGAGCCGAGACCGTAGCGGCCACCGATAACCGTAAGGCCGTTTCTGCCCATAGCTGCAAGAGCAGCAACAACGTCAAGGAAGAGGGGCTCGCCGAGTGAGCCGGGTTCCTTTGTTCTGTCAAGAACGGCAATCTTCTTTGCTGTTGCGGGGATAGCTTCAACAAACTTTGCAGCGGAGAAGGGACGGTAGAGGCGAACCTTTACAAGACCGACCTTTTCGCCCTGTGCCGTAAGGTAGTCGATAACTTCTTCTGCAACGTCACAGAAGGAGCCCATTGCTACGATAACACGCTCTGCATCGGGTGCACCGTAGTAGTTGAAAAGCTGGTAGTTTGTGCCGAGCTTTGCGTTAACCTTGCCCATATATTCTTCAACGATACCGGGAACTGCATCATAGTAGCTGTTGCAAGCCTCACGGTGCTGGAAGAAGATATCGCCGTTCTCGTGGGAACCGCGCATTACGGGGTGCTCGGGGTTGAGTGCGCGATCGCGGAAGGCCTTGACAGCATCCATATCGCACATTTCCTTGAGATCTTCATAATCCCAGATTTCAATCTTCTGAAGCTCGTGAGAAGTACGGAAGCCGTCGAAGAAGTTGAGGAAGGGAACACGGCTCTTGATAGTTGCAAGGTGAGCAACTGCACCGAGGTCCATAACTTCCTGTGTATTTGTTTCAGCGAGCATTGCGAAGCCTGTCTGACGGCAAGCGTAAACGTCGGAATGGTCACCGAAGATGTTAAGAGCGTGGGAAGCTACGCAGCGAGCGGAAACGTGGAAAACTGAGGGAAGAAGCTCACCTGCGATTTTGTACATATTGGGGATCATAAGAAGAAGACCCTGGGAAGCTGTGTAGGTTGTGGTGAGAGCACCTGCTGCAAGAGAACCGTGAACGGTACCTGCTGCACCTGCCTCAGACTGCATTTCTGCAACCTTAACTGTTGTTCCGAAGATGTTCTTACGACCGTTTGCTGACCAGATGTCAACATAGTCTGCCATGGGGCTTGAGGGAGTAATCGGGTAAATACCGGCAACTTCCGTGAAAGCATAGGAAACGTGAGCCGCAGCCGTGTTTCCGTCCATGGTTTTCATTTTTCTAGCCATGATTTATTTCCTCCTATATTTAATAACAATATAAATGCTAAAATGCACCGTCAATATATTAGCACTTTTAAAGCAAGATGTAAAGAGCATATTTTATGTAAATACTGTTTTTAAATGAAAGTTTTTGTATTTTTTACCGATAACGGCAAATACTTACAGGTTAACACATAAAAAATCACACCGTCGCTGTTACCGGCAACGGTGTAAATAAAAAATATACTTGTATTATAAGTCGTTGTATTCGAGTTCTGCTTCGGAAACCTTGGCCTCATCATCCTCGGGAACGGGTGCGTCGGGATCGAGAAACGCATCGGTCCGGTAGCTTTCAGTTATAAATTTGGCGTTGCGCTTTTCTTCTTTTTTGAAGGTTATGTGTGACATTGTAAGAATTACCGCACCGTTGAGACCGTTGATAAGGTAAACGGGCGAAAGGCTGTCAAGCACACGGGACATCGTCTGGAAAATGCCGTCCGAACTGTAAAGCTGAATTTCCTTAAGACCGATTACAAAGAAACCGATACAGAACGAAATAAGCGATGCCGCCATACCGAGAACAACGAGAAGCCGCATTGTGCCGAAGTGAAGATCCATATACTGGAACTGGATTATGGGTAGGGTTGCAAGGCTGGCAATAATAAGAATTGCCGCCATATAAGCCGCTCTTGTCGTGCCTGCGGTAACCACCGCCGCAGAAGCATAGTAGGCCTCGACAAGCGCACTGATAATAAGCATAACTATCATCAAAGAGCTTGAACGCCTTGCCAGAGCAAAGTCACCGCCGATTTCCATATAAATCGAGTTGCGGTGGGCAAACAGCGCCGTTTCTACGGCAAAGACCATAGTCAGCGCCAAGCGGCAGTAAAAGCGGGGGTAGTTTACACAATAATTATAATTAATCAGGCCGAGCACCGCATAGACAACCGCAACAACCATTGCGGTAAGCATAACGGTAACGCACAGCCCGCGGAAACGCTTATTTTTAAAAACGAAGGTCTCTTCCACTGCATACATCCTTAAAGAATATTCATACAAATTAATATTAATATTTTTAATGCATTTTGTCAATACAAAACTTATTTTTCCAACTTTATGAGAGCCAGTTCTCCGGGGGTAATATACCGGCAGCAGCCCCGTTCGAGCGTTCCGTCAAGCGGGAGTGCACCCATAGCCACACGCTCAAGCTCGTTTACGTGAGAATCACAGGCGGCAGCCATCCGCTTAATCTGGTGGTACTTACCCTCTTTAAGCTTGATTTCAACGGTAAGTCCGTCATCGCTTAACTCTTTTATCTTTGCCGGCAGGCACTCATAGCCGTCCGCTAAAACTACGCCCTTTTCAAATTCTGCCTGTTTTTCTTTTGAAATCGGCCTGTCCAGCACGGCGATATATGTTTTTTCAACGTGATTTTTGGGCGAAAGTATTTCGTGGGCAAATTCGCCGTCATCCGTAATCAGCACAAAGCCGGTGGTATCCTTGTCCAGCCTGCCCGCAGGAAAAAGACCGCTGCGCCGCATATCTTCGTGCAGAAGGTCAATTACCGTTTTTTCGTTTGGCGAATTGCTCGCGCTTACAACCCCCTTGGGCTTGTTGAGCATAATATATACGAACTCGCTGTAGCCGAATTTTTTGCCGTCAATAACAATTTCGTCAGTTTCGGGGTCAGCCTTAAAGCCGGAATCGGACACGGCGGCACCGTTTACAAGCACACGCTTTGCTTTGATAAGTGCTTTTACTTCACTGCGGCTGTACGCACCCTGCGAAGCAATTATTTTATCAATACGTAGTCTGGACATCCGTTGTGTTACTCCTCTTTTCGGGATAGATAAAGCTCTGAATAAAGCCGTCCTGCTCAAGTGAGCATATATCACCGCCGATCACGGCACCGTCCAGCACAAAAATATTTGCCTGCACAAGCCCGTCTGCCGCTTCGTAGCCGGGATAGTTTTTCACCTGATAGGTCCAGCGTTTGGCACGCCTGCCTGCGTATTTTGCAAGGTCAAGCCCGTGCTGCTTCTGCATTTCGTTGTAGTCGGAATAAGCCGAATCAAATTCCGCCGGCACAATGACCTCGCTCACTTCAACGGGGTCCTCCTCCACCTCCCAGCCGAACTGGGAAAGAAAGGCTATTCTCTGCGCGGCATCGCCTGCAAGGTAGGATATACCCGAAGTCGACCGTGTAACGGCGGTTGAAACGCTGCTGCCGGCCGCAACCAGCCCGACAGCCGCACAGACAACTAAAAGTATGCTGAGTATGGCGGTTTTAATTGACGACGAACGAACGGAAACTATAAACATAAGCCCACCTCTGTACATTTTCACTGTTGGTGAAATATATGCATTTAAGGTGACGAGTATAACCGGAACCCGTCAAATTACACTCGTCACCTTAGGCAGGCGATATTCTTATTTTGCTTTATAAGCATCTATGAGATATTCGTCACCGATTACGGTACGTATGTGGTCATAGATAAAATCGAGGCTGAAATCCCCTACGCCGTGTGAAGCGGCAAGGGAAGCCGTATAATCTGCCAGACGGTAGAGCTTGAGCCCCGAATAGCCTGCACGGTAGTGGGTTATTACAATATCGAACAAGGGCTTGTCAATTGTAACCTCCCCGGTTGAAAAATCCTTGTGAAAGGTTATGTTTGCCATACCGCCAATAAGGCGCTTGGGCTTATTCTGTGCAGAAACGAAGTTGCCAAGCGAATACAGCACGGGCACCTGCTTACCCTCGGGATTTGTAAGGTATTCCACGGGCTGAAGAGTATGGGGATGAGTGCCCAGAATAAGGTCTGCACCCCAGTTGACAACATCCTGCGAAAACTCAGTCTGCACGTAGTACGGCTCGTCGGAATACTCAACGCCTGCGTGCATTGAAACAACGACAACGTCAGCCGCCTTGTCCGCATATTCAACCTGAAGCCTTACGTCCTCACGCTCTTCAAGGTAAATTGCGTAGTCTTCCTTGTCTGCCGGGAGAGTAATGCCGTTTGTATGCTCCGTAAATGAAAGGAAGGCAAAGGTAATGCCGTCAACCTCAACTATTTCAAGGTCGGTATATTCCTCACGGCTGTGGTAAGCGCCGCTTGCAAGCAGACCTTCTGTTGAATTGATAAGGTCAAGCGTAGAAATCAGGCCCTTGCTTGCCTTGTCGAGCATATGGTTGTTTGCAATTGTAAGCACGTCGAAGCCCAGGTCAGCAAGCTGCTTTGCCATAACGGTAGGCGTATTGAAGCAGGGATAGGTGGAAACCTCGTGTAAAGACGACATCATCGTTTCCTGATTGATAACGGCTATATCTGCCGCAGTTATCAAGTCCTTGAGATTCGCGTAAACGGGTGAAAAATCGTAGCTGCCGTCCTTAGTCCTTGACTGTGCCTGCTCATAAATCGGCTTATGGATAAGGTTATCACCCACGGCAAGCATGTGCACACTTGCGGTACGCTTTGCCGACGTGACAAACTGTGTGGGAGAAAGTTCAAGCGACTCGTCGGATATTGTGCGCCTTGATGACACGGCAAAGCCGACACCGACACACGCTATTACTACGGCGAGCACCAATGCTGTAAGCTGTTTGATTTTCAATTGCCGCACCTCCGGTGAAGCTTAGGGTAGCGAGTATAATTACTGCTGGTTATTATTGTTGCCGATGGCGTTGCGGATATTTTCCTTTGCCTGGCGTACGTTTGCAAGGCTGTTTGTGAGTGAACGCTCTGTTGTGCCGATAACGTTTTCAACAAAGTTTGCTGCAGAGGAACAGATTTCGTTTGACCACTTTGCGGCTCTTGCCTTAACCTCTTCCGCCTGTGCGTTGGCCTTTTCAACCGTTTCGGTTGCGGCGGCGTTAGCGTTGGCAATGATAGTGTCTGCCTGTGCCTTTGCCTTCTGGAGCATGTCGTCGCAGTACTGCTTTGCGCGTGCGGCAATCTCGCTTTCCTCAACCATCTGCTGAGCTCTTGCATCTGCCTCTGCTACGATAACGCCTGCTCTTTCCTCAGCCTGAGCAACAGTTGACTTTGCACGCTCTTCAGAAGTGAGTATGTATTCCTTTGCCTTTGCATTTGCCTTGTTGACGGTTTCTCTTGCCTTTTCATTGGCCTTTGTAACCGTTTCCTCCGCCTGTGCGTTAGCTTCACCGATAATGGTGTTGCGGTCGCTGACAATGTTGCGTGCCTGGCGAACCTCTTCGGGCATATTGGCACGGATTTCGTCCACACAGTTGCGGATTTCTTCAATATTGACAACTATTTTTGAGCTGAAAGCAACCTTCTGTCCGTTGTCGAGGACCTCTTCAATTTTTTCGAGTAAATCTTCAACGTTCATATCTTTCGATCCTTTCTGAGTCTTTTTTCTATATCATCCCGAATTTCGGGAGGAACAAATTCCGAAATGTCCCCGCCGAATTCGCAGATTTGTTTAACAACACTTGATGAGAGATACATATTTTCACCGCTTGCCGTAAAGAAAACGGTTTCAACCTCGGGATTGAGCTTTTTGTTGGCCAATGCCTGCTGGAATTCCGTATCAAAGTCCGACACGGCACGCAAACCCTTGACTATTGCGATTGCATTCTTTTCTCTTGCATAATCCGCAAGCAGACCGTAGGAAAAATCAACCTCTACGTTCGGTATATCGCCCGTCACGCGCTTGATAAGGTCAACCCTTTCGTCGGGAGTAAAGGCACCCGTTTTTTTGAAGTAGTTTGACATTACAACAACGATAACCTTGTCAAACATACGTGAAGCGCGCCTGATTATTTCAAGGTGGCCGTTTGTAATCGGGTCAAAGCTGCCGGGACAAACCGCGATTTTCATAAAGCCTCCCCCTTATCTGTAGACGGCAAGCTCAACCCTGCCGTATTTATAGCGCTTGAACAGCTCAAGGCCGCCTGCGCTTTCGGGAATATCCTCCCCTGCGGGAAGCTCGCAAACGATTATTCCGCCCTCGGCAAGCCTGTCAAGCGAATCGAGTGCCTTCTGCAGAAGGCCCGTGCCGTAGGGAGGGTCAATGATAACGATATCAAAAACCTCGTTTGTTGTTCTTAAGAAATTCAGGGAATCGCTCTTTCTGACCACTGCCTTGTCGGCAAGCCTTGTGTGAGCAAGGTTCTGCTCAATAACACTGACAGCCTTGGCATCCGCATCGACAAAGGTGCATTTTTCCGCGCCTCTGCTGAGTGCCTCGATTCCGAGCTGGCCGCAGCCCGCAAAAAGGTCAAGCACGCGTCTGCCCTCGATATCGAACTGAATTATGCTGAACATTGCTTCCTTTACCCTGTCCGTAGTCGGGCGGACAACATCGCCGCCTTCAAGCGTGATAAGGCTTCTGCCCCTTGCGGAGCCTGTAATAACTCTCATAATATTCCTACCCAAAGTAATATACTGATATATTATCTTTTATTATAACATATTTGTCAAGGTTTATTTGATTAATTATTATCGGGGTGAAAATAGTCATAAACCGTCTGTGCGCTTTTTCTGTCAACGCCCTTTACCGAAACAAGCTCTTCAAGGCTTGCTTCTCTTACTGCGGTTACGGATTTAAAGTGCTTAAGCAGTGCCGAAGCGCGCTTTGCGCCTATTCCGTCAATCTGTGTAAGGGTGGTGGAAATGCCTGCGCTTCTGCGCTTGCGGTGGTATTCAATCGCAAAGCGGTGCACCTCCTCCTGCATACTTGAAACAAGAGTAAAAGCGCTTCGCTTTGAATTAATCGAAATCTCTCCGCCCTCGCCCGTAATTGCTCGCGTGCGGTGGCTTGAATCCTTCACCATACCGAAAACGGGCACGTCAATCCCCATTTGCTCAAGCACGGCTTTTACCGCGTTCACCTGCATCTGTGCACCGTCAAGCAATATCAGGTCGGGCAGTCTGGCAAAGCCCTCGTCACGCTTTTCGCCCTCGGGCTTTGCGGTTTCCTCAATATAATGCACAAACCTGCGTTCGAGCACCTCAGCCATTGAAGCACAGTCGTCCTGACCGTCAAAGCCTTTGATTTTAAAGCGCTTGTATGCCGCTTTAAAGGGGTGTGCATTTTTAAAAACTATCATACCCGCAACGTTTTCCGTGCCTGCGGTATGGGAAATATCGTACGATTCGATATATTCGGGCGGCGACGGCAGGTTGAGAAGCCTTGCCAGTTCGTCAAGCGCCTGCGTATCCGAGCCTTTTCTGCCAAGACTCAACGACAGTTTTTCCGCCGCATTTGAACGGCACATTTCAAGCAGCTTCATCTGACCGCCCTTCTGCGGCACGACGAGGCTGACCTTTTTGCCTAAGCGTTCCGAAAGCCATTGAGCCAGCAATTCACTGTCGGTAGGCAGAGAATCTATAAGTATTCTCGGGGGTATGCGCTCGCGCATTGCGTAGTAGCGCATTATAAATTCGTACCTTGCCTGTGCAGGGTCATCGGGTGCTTCGGTTATAAAGTGCTCCGTATCCACAAGCCTTCCGCCGAAAAAGCGAAGCACGGCAAGGCAGGCCTTGTCCGCCGTTTGCGAGAGGGCAAAAATGTCCTGCTCGGCAACGTCTGCGCTGACAACCTTCTGCTTTTCGCCGAAGCGTGTAATTGCGTTTATTCTGTCGCGCAAAGCAGCCGCTTTTTCAAATTCAAGATTTTCTGCGGCGGCTTCCATTTCCTCCTGCATCGTTTTTATAACGGCGGAAGACCCGCCCTTGAGGAATTCGACGGCCTGCTCAACGCTTCTGAGATAATCCCTATGTGAAATCTTACCCGCACAGGGTGCAGAGCACTGCGAAATATGAAAATTGAGGCAGGGTCTTTGCTTCACCGTTGCGGGAAAGGTTTTGCCGCATTGAGGCAAGCGGAAAATTTTCTGCGCCTGCTCAACGGTACTGCGCACGGCAAAGGAGCTTGTGTACGGGCCGATATATTCGGAGCCGTCGTCAACAAGCTGCATTGCCGCCTCAATCTTCGGCCAGGACGAATTTGTGATTTTAACGTAGTGGTAGCCCTTGTCATCCTTAAGAAGAATATTGTATTTCGGGCTGTGCTGTTTGATAAGACTGCATTCAAGCACGAGCGCTTCAAACTCGCTGTCGGTGACGATATAGTCAAAATCCTCTACGTGCTCAACCATACGGATAACCTTTGCCGTGTGGTTGTAATTCGAGCCGAAGTAGCTGCTGACACGGTTTTTGAGTGCCTTCGCCTTGCCGACGTAGATTATGCCGCCCGATTTATCCTTCATTAGATACACACCGGGACGAAGCGGAAGGCTCATTGACTTTTTGCGCAGTCTTTTTATTCTGTCCTTGTCGTTTTCCATTACTTTGTGAAGAAGGTTAAAAATCCTTTATATGCCATATAGAGGTCGAGCTTTGAGATAACCTCATAGGGTGCGTGCATTGAAAGCACGGGCACTCCGACATCGACAACGTCGATATTGTGAGAGGCAACGTACTTTGCAACGGTGCCTCCGCCGCCCTCGTCAACCTTGCCGAGCTCACCTACCTGCCAGACAACGCCGTTTTCGTTGAACAGACGGCGCACTCTACCCATAAACTCGGCACTTGCATCGGACGTACCGCCCTTGCCTCTTGAGCCCGTGTATTTTGTAACAACAATACCCTTGTTTGCAAAGCACGTGTTCATTTTTTCATATACACCGGGGAAGGTGGGGTCAAAAGCAGCATTGACATCGGCTGAAAGGCATTCGCTGTTGCTGAGTGCAATCGAAGCGACACCGCCCTGCATGCGTGCAAGGTCGCCGATAAAGTATGACATATAGTAAGAATTGAGACCCGTGTTGCCGTCGGAACCTGTTTCCTCTTTGTCCGCAAGCACGGCAAGCACCGTATATTCGGGCTCACCCGCTTCAAGCACAGCCATAACCGAGGGATATGCGCACACTCTGTCGTCGTGACCGTAGGCACCGATAAGGCTTCTGTCAAAGCCGACATCGTCAGCACCGAAGGCAGGAACTACCTCAAGCTCCGCACTGAGGAAATCAGCTTCAACAATTCCGTATTTTTCATTGAGAATGTTCATAATGTTGAGCTTTACGCTCTCGCTGCCCTCATCATCCCTGAAAGGACGGCTACCGATAAGCACGTTGAGCTCCTCGCCCTTGATACCCTCGGCAAGACTGCGCTTCATCTGCTCTGCGGCAAGGTGCGGCAGAAGGTCGGTAACGACAAACTTGGGGTCGCCCGCATCTTCGCCGATATTAACTTCAACGCTTGTGCCGTCCGCCTTTACAACAACACCGTGAAGGGCCAGCGGAATAGCGGTCCACTGATATTTCTTGATACCGCCGTAATAGTGAGTTTTAAACAGCGCAAACTCCGCATCTTCGTAAAGCGGATTGGGCTTGAGGTCAAGCCTGGGAGAATCGATATGAGCCGCTGCAATGCGCACGCCCTCTTCAACGGGGCGTTTACCGATAACGGCAAGAATAACCGCCTTGCCTCTGTTGTTATAGATAACCTTATCTCCCGCGTTATAGCTTTCCTTGGGGTCAAAATTGACAAAACCGTTTTTGTATGCAAGGTCCTTTACAAAATTCACAACCTCACGCTCGGTCTTGCACGCAGACATAAATTTCTTATAGCCCTCTGCAAAGCTGTCAGCGGTTTTCAGTTCGTCATCGCTGATTTTTTTGCAGGCGTGGTCTGCGGTGCAGAAAAGCTTTTCTCTGAGTTCTTCGTTCTTGCTCATAATATTTTCTCCTTGTATTTATCAATTATTTTTACTATTTCAGCATCGGTGTCATACGGTGCATAATTGTACAGCACAACGTCCGCTTTTTTTGCATATTCTTCGTCCGAAAGCTGTGCACCCATTCTGTGAATAGCCTTTTCACGGGTGATTGAGTCGCGGAACATTATTCTGTCCAGCCTGATTTCAGCCGGAGCGCTCACAACAGCTGTAAAGGCACACAGCTTGTCGATTTTGCTTTCAAAAATTGCCGCCGCATCCAGCAGTACAGCCGTTTTACCCTCTTGTGTAAAGGCATTAACCTTTGCAAGTGCTTTGGAAGTGATTATAGGATGCATAATACTGTTAAGGCGTTTGGTAGCCTCTTTCGAAGCGAAAGCACGGGCGGCAAGAGCTGCTCTGTCAAGACTTCCGTCATCCAGAATTATATCCTCGCCAAAGCCTGAAGCCAGCTGGGCAAGCACGGGAGAATTCGGCGCGGTAATCTCCTTTGCAATGGCATCGCAGTCAATGTGTGCTATGCCGTATTTTTCGCAAAGGCGCTTCGCAACGGTGGATTTGCCCGAGCCCGTTGCACCCGTAAGGCCGATTATCATTGCGCCGTCAACATCAATTACGGTAAAAGCCGCCGCACGCAGAAGGCGGTTGATAACCGCAAGGCCGACACCATCGGTATCGGGGCAGCGTGCGTAGGCAGTTTCAATGTCCATATCGTCAAGGGTCCTGAGAGCCTCAAAAAGCAGATGTGCCTGAGCTGCGCTGTCGTGCTCCCTGCCGATTTCGATAAAGGGAATATTGAGAAGCTTTCCTTCACCGTCAAAGCAAAGTGCGGCGCAGTTTTTCTTTCCGCTGACAAAGCGGCGGTAATTTTCAAAGCTGCCCTTAACTATTATTACCCTGGCTTTGGGTGAATAATGCTTATATTTCATACCCGGCGAAGCGGCTTTTGCATTTTCCTGCAGTTCGGAAAGCACTGCCGAATCTACCTCAACCTCACCGAGCACACTTTCAAGCTGTTCAAGCGATATTCCGCCGGGCCGCAGAAGCCGCGGCTTTTCGCCGACGAGCGAAACAACGGTTGATTCAACGCCGACATCACAGCTACCGCCGTCAAGAATAGCCTCCGCCCTGCCCCACATATCGTCTATGACGTGCTTTGCGGTGGTGGGGCTCGGCGAGCCTGAAAGATTGGCGGAAGGGGCCGCAAGCGGTACACCTGCCGCTTTTATAATATCTCTTGCCGCAGGGTGTGACGGCATACGCACGGCAACGGTATCAAGCCCGCAGCTGACCTCATCGGGTATTTTTTCACCCTTGGGCATAATAATCGACAAAGGCCCCGGCCAGAATTTTTCCGCAAGAGCAAGCGCGCCATCGGGAACCGAGCCGACAACACCGTCAAGCTGTGAAATATCCCAAATATGGACAATCAGCGGATTGTCCTGCGGTCTGCCCTTTGCCCTGAAAATTTTTGCAACGGCCTGCCCGTCAAAAGCGTTGGCGGCAAGGCCATAAACGGTTTCCGTGGGTATTCCCGCTATTCCTCCGTTACGGAGAATTTCGCCGACCTCACGCACACCGTCTTCGTTATATTCAAACAGTTTTGTTTCAATCATAATCAAGTACCCGATTTAAGTTTTTCCGCAGTATCGGCTGAAATAAGTGCATCGACAAGCTCATCAAGACTGCCGTTAAGTATTGCTTCCAGTTTATATAAAGTTAAACCTATGCGGTGGTCTGTCATTCTGCCCTGCGGATAGTTATAGGTTCGTATTCTTTCGCTTCTGTCGCCGGTACCTACCTGAAGCTTTCTTTCGCCGGCAATTTCGCTTGCCTGCTTTTCACGCTCGGCTTCAAGTATTCTCGAACGCAGAATTTTCATAGCCTTGTCGCGGTTTTTGTGCTGGCTACGCTCGTCCTGACACTCGACAACCGTACCCGTGGGAATATGGGTAATACGTATTGCGGACTCGGTTTTGTTGATGTGCTGACCGCCTGCACCGCTTGAACGGAAGGTATCCACCTGCAAATCGGCAGGGTTGATTTCAACGTCAACCTCCTCCGCCTCGGGAAGCACCGCAACCGTAACGGTAGAAGTGTGTATTCTGCCCTGGCTTTCGGTTTCGGGCACACGCTGCACCCTGTGAACACCGCTTTCAAACTTAAAGCGCGAGAAAGCGCCCTCGCCGCTTATCATAAAGCTGATTTCCTTGAAGCCGCCTACCTCTGTTTCGTTTGCGCTGAGTATTTCGGATTTCCAGTTCTTTGTGGCGGCATACATCGAATACATTCTGTAAAGCGAGTTTGCAAAAAGCGAAGCCTCGTCTCCGCCTGCACCGCCGCGTATCTCCACGATAACGTTCCTGTCATCGTTCGGGTCACGGGGAAGAAGCAGAATTTTAAGCTCCTGCTCCGTTGTATCAACAGCCGCCTTGGCTTGTTCAAGCTCTTCCTGCGCCATTTCCCTGAGTTCGGCATCAAGCGAGGAATCCTCAAGCATTTCCTTTGCGCCCGCCAAATCCGAAAGAGCCTTTTTGTGCTCACGGAATTTTTCAACAACAGGTGTAAGGTGCTTGATTTCCTGCATATACTTTTTGTAAAGCTGAATATCGGAAACAACGTCGGGCTCGCAAAGCAAAGCGTTTATTTCTTCGTAGCGTTTCTCAACCTGAGCTAACTTATCAGTCATTTTCTTTTCTCTCTATCCTTTTAATACTTTTTTCCGCTTTGGAGCGCACAACCATAATTTCTCTTCCGCAGCCCGTACAGCGCAAACGGAAATCCATCCCCGTGCGAAGAACTTCAAAGGTATCCTTTCCGCAGGGATGCGGTTTTTTCATATAAAGAATATCACCTATTCTGACGTCCATAGTTACACCACCCCAATTTATTCCAGTGTTATTATAACATATAACAATAAAAATATCAATCTGCAAATAAAGCGAGGAATTTTAAAAACAAAGCGACATATATATATGATTAGTGATAATCCGAATGTAAGGGAGGGAGCGGCAGACACCGCCGCTATGCAAATGAAAAGATACTCACCCGAAGGCAAGCTTATTTCAACGCCCGAAAACAAAAAAAATACGGCTGACAAGGGAGCACTTATGCACGCCTGCCGTAACCGCACGGTACTTGAAGCCAGAGTACTGCTTTGCGACAACGAACACAACCTACACCTTGATTTAGGTCCGATGAGAGGTATTATTCCGCGCTGCGAGGGTGCAATAGGAATTGAGGACGGCAGCGTGCGTGATATTGCGCTGATTTCACGGGTAAACAAGCCCGTGTGCTTCATCATAACCGGCTTTGAAACCGACAGCTACGGCGAAACAATGGCAATACTCAGCAGAAGACGCGTTCAGCAGGACTGTTACAACGAATACATTTGCAAGCTCAATAAAGGCGATGTAATTGATGCAAAAATAACGCATACGGAGGGCTTCGGCGCTTTTGCGGATATCGGCGCAGGACTTGTTGCGCTTATGCCGATTGATGCAATTTCCGTTTCGCGCATCCCCCACCCCAACGTACGTTTCAGTGTCGGCGACGATATAAAAGCGGTAATCAAGGACATTGCGCCCGACGGAAAAATCACGCTCAGCCACAAGGAGCTGCTCGGCACGTGGGAGCAGAATGCGCAGAATTTCAAGGCAGGCGAAACCGTGCCGGGTATTGTACGCTCGGTTGAAAAATACGGCATTTTCGTTGAGCTTTCACCAAATCTTGCAGGGCTTGCCGAGCCTGCGCCCGACGTAAAAGCTGGACAGAACGCAACCGTTTACATCAAAAGCCTGATACCCGAAAGAATGAAAATCAAGCTGATTGTAGTCGATGCGTTTGATGCAAAATATCCGCCTGCCGCACCGCAGTATTACACGGATGCAAAGCATATCAGCCGCTGGGTGTATTCGCCCGAAAGCTGTACGAGGGTTATTGAGAGCGTGTTTTAAATTACAGTTTATCAAGACGATTATATTTGTAATAAAAAACCTGTCAGCATATAGGCCGACAGGTTTTACTTTTCAATGTTTATTTTTTTACCATTCCAATTCCGATATGTACGGCTCAACATTCCAGTAAGCACCGTTACTATATGCATATCTGACAGTAAGAGTTTTGGGATTGTATGCAAACAAATATCCCCAATACAAATCCCCATCCGTTCTTTGGAATGCGTTTTCTTTGCTTGATAACAAGCAAATATAATCGCCCTTATTCACGGCAATAAAATCTTCCGTAAAAAGCTGTCCTTTACCAACAGTTTCATACCAATTCCGCACCCGTTCAACCTCTGCATCAAACTCATCTTCTTCCAGTTCCCATTCCAGAAAAATATCTGCACAATTTGTGAACCCCCAAAAGAAATCTCTGTAGAAGTATTGACCTTCTTTATAAGATGTTTTCCATACACCGTCCTCATTGCGGGAAACTTCGCTATCCCTGATTTCCGGAAAAACATCGCAGACAAATGAATTTGATTCAAATGTTCCTGCATCAAACTGCTTATAGTTTTTCATCTCATTTGTTTGCGACCACACGGGAATAAGTGTAATATAGAAAGTACAATATGGAACAAGAAGAACACATACGGTAAGCACGGTTATCTGAATCCATCTTTTTATCGGTCTTCTATGTTTAACAAAAGTCAGTGACAAAAGAATCCCCACAGGTATCAAAGATATAAGAACTCTATCATAGCAGGAAACAGGAAAAAATGGATATTCTTTACTGAAAAAGTCATAAATTTTTGTAAATACAAAAAGCACATAATACAAAGCCGAAAGCCCAAAAAGCACATAGCCGGTTATCTTAACAGCCATTGCCTTTTTGTTTATTTTGTTATCTTCTTCAGGCACAGATTTATCGGCAGACTCCTCAGTTAATTTATCAGCAAGTTCAGCTATGGTATATTCGGTATCCGTATCAAGTTTGTTTATAGCTTCAAGAGTCTGCATGTTTTCTTCAAGTTCTGCCTGCTTTCTTCCTTTTAGTTCTGCAATAATTCTTTTGCTGTTTGCCGCATCTTCAATAAGCAAGCCTATTTCTGCAACGGTAAAACCGAATTTTCTCAAAACCGCTATGCTGTTGAGCTGATTAACATCTTCCTGTGCAAAATTATAGGAACGCCTGCCAAGATAATTTTCAGTAAACTGCGGCGACAACAAACCTTGTTCAACATAGAAACGTATCGCCCGGTCAGAAAGTCCCGTCCGTTGACAAACCTCTTTAATTTTCATTTTCAACGCTCCTTTTCAGTAATCTGTACCGATAAAATACTTTTTAACGTAACGTTGAAGTCAAGTGTTTTTAAAAATTTTACATATCTATTTCTAACACAGTATTGATTATGTTCGATGCCACCATCATTGCGGCGAGGGAAGTGATTACTACTATCTGTTCGTCGGTGAAATATTCTTTCAGCTCATCCATCTGCTCGTCATAGACCTCGTGGGGATTGTCGGCAATATTTCTGCCGTAAGAAATAAGTGCGTGCTGCTCGGGTGTCATAACGAGCGCGTCAAAATCCACGCCGTTTTCGTCGAGGAAATTTCTGAAAATCTGCGAGCAAACGGCACAGTCGTTTTCCGTAGAAATTGAGTAGCAGAAAAGGTTGGCTGTCAGCTCGCCGAGGAAGGCTTTTGCTTCTTTCAGAATATCGTGAAAGCCGTTGAGCACCCTGAAGGCAACGGGATTGTTGAGCAGGGTGAGCTTCATATTATTCATAGGGATTTTCTTTGCGTATTCATCGTGCAGTGCCTTTATTTCTTCGCTTGCTTTGCCGTAATCTACGGGGTTTATTCTTGCCATTTCCAACACCTCTGTTCCTATTTTAATCGGTCTTAAATATTCTTGCAATAGTTTTGGTTGATTTTGTGCGGCATATTTGGTATAATAATTTTCATATTGATATTTCTTTTAACTCAAACTGAAAGGAAATCGTTTATGAAAAAAATTCTTGTAACGGGCGGTGCCGGCTTTATCGGCGGCAATTTCGTCTATTATATGCTCGAAAACTATCCCGAAACAAACCTGGTCTGCCTTGACTCACTTACCTATGCAGGCAACCTTGAAACACTCAAAGGCGCTTTCGGCAACCCGAAATTCAAATTTGTCAAGGGCGATATTACAGACAGAAAGTTCATTTACGAGCTTTTTGAAAAAGAGGATTTTGACACGGTGGTAAATTTTGCCGCCGAATCGCACGTTGACCGCTCGATTGAAGAGCCGGAGGTTTTCCTTAAAACGAACATTCTCGGCACACAGGTGCTGCTTGATGCGTGCAACAAGTATTCCGTGCCCCGTTTCCATCAGGTTTCAACCGACGAGGTTTACGGCGACCTGCCGCTGGACAGACCCGACCTTATGTTCACTGAGGACACGCCGATTCACACCTCCTCACCCTATTCGGCAAGCAAGGCCTCTGCGGATTTGCTCGTGCTTGCCTACCACCGTACCTTCGGCACACCGGTTACGGTTTCGCGCTGTTCCAACAACTACGGCCCGTACCAGTTCCCCGAAAAGCTCATTCCGCTTATGATTGCAAACGCCACTCACGGCAAGCCTCTGCCCGTTTACGGCGAGGGACTCAACGTACGCGACTGGCTTTACGTTGAAGACCACTGCCGCGCCATTGCAATGATACTCACTCACGGCAGAATAGGCGAGGTTTACAACATCGGCGGACACAACGAAAGAGCAAACATTCAGGTTGTAAAGACTATAATCAAGGCGCTGGGCAAGAGTGAAGACCTTATCACCTATGTCAAGGACAGACCCGGCCACGACCGCAGATACGCCATTGACCCGAAGAAAATTTCCAACGAGCTCGGCTGGCAGCCGCTGACCCTTTTTGACGAGGGTATAGAAAAAACCATACGCTGGTACGTTGAAAACAGCGGCTGGTGGGAGAACATTCTCAACGGCAGCTACAGAAGCTACTCTGAGGAAATGTTTACTTAAAATTTACTATTGTATAATAATTATATTAAATATACACAAAAAAAATTAAATTATTTGGTAGAAATTACAAGGTGTAAATCTTGTTAATATATGTTATAATTAACACGCAAATTTCCTGAATTCAAAAAAAGTTTTAGGAGGAATAACCCATGCAGACAAACAAAACGCTGATGCGTCTTATCGCTGCCGTAATGACAGTTGTTATGATGCTCACAGCAATTCCGTTCACATCACTTGCTGCCGACGATTCTACAGACTACGTAGTTTTCGGTAAAGACGGCGACAAGAATGTAACCTGGCGTGTACTCGAAAAGAAGGCTGACGGCAGCCTTGTCCTTATCACAAAGGACACAGTCGGTGCCATGGTCAAGTACAACTCAACAGCCGTTTTCCCCGATTACGCAAGCTGCTCAATCAAAACAGCTGTTGAGTCCGTAATCACACTCACAGATGCTCAGTCCGCTTCTCTTGCAGACACGGTAATGTCCTACGTCGCAAGCGTCGCATCCGCAGACGGCAAAACCGGCACAAAGACAGAAAAGACACTTGCCGTAAAGTTTGCGCTTCCCACAATGGCAGACTATACAAACTACTCTCTCGGCAAGGCAGGCTCCTTTTACTGGCTTGCAGACGCAGTTGCAAGCTCCGCAACCAACAAGATGGTTCAGGTTGTCAATGCACAGGGCGCTATCGGAACATCTAACACCACAATGGCACGAAATATCCGTGTTATGGTAACAATCAAGGCTGATGCTTACTCCGAGCTTCCCGCAGTTGACGGCGTTACATACACAGCTGCCGACGGCACAACAGCAATCAAGTACGCTGTTGCAGGCGCAGAGATCAAGGTCACACTTGACGAAGCTTACAGCCAGTCCACACCCGTTGTCAAGTTCGGCGGCGTTGAAGCAACAGCAACAGACGGTGTTTACACAGTAGGCACAGGTACTATGACAGTTGAGGGCGTTAAGGTTAACCCCGCAGACTACACAGCATACGATGCAGCAGTTGCCAAGACAGAAGGCCTTGTAGCTGAGCACTACACAGAAGAAACTTGGGCAGCTCTTACCGAGGCTCTCGCAGCAGACGTTGCAGGCCTTACAGCAGCAGACCAGGCTACAATTGATGCAGCAGCAAAGGCTATTGAAGATGCTTTCGCAGCACTTGAGGCTCTTCCCGCAAACTTTGAGGAATACCAGAAAGCAGTAGCAGCCGCAAGAGAGCTTCAGGCAAGCACTCTTCACAACCTCAACGCTTCTCCCGAGGGCGAAAACAGAGCTTTCAATACTCTTATCAATATGCAGCTCAAGAACGAAAAGACCATCCTTGCTTTAACAATCGACAAGCAGGCAGAGGTTGATGCAGCAACAAAGGCTCTCAACGACCTTTGTGCTCAGGTTCCCTACAAGGCTGCTTCTCTTGAAAAGTGGACAAACGCTGTCAAGGGCGCACGTAACCTTGACCCCACAATGTACGACCCCGAATACGTTGCAGAGGTTAACGCAGCAGTTGACGCTATCGTAGCCGCAAAGGATTACGAGGCTATCAAGGATACTCTCGACATCAGAGATCAGGCAGATATCGATGCAGCAGCAGCCGAAATCAGCGCACTCTACGCTGACAAGGGCGACCACTTCATCCTCACAGATTTCTCCGCACTTGAAGCAGCTCTTGAGCGTGCAGCAGGCTACGCAGAAGAAAACTACTACAAGGACGAAGACGTTAAGCGTGAAGAAGAAATGGGCGGTACAGCAGCTTGGACAAACTTTGCTGACAAGCTCGTTGCAGCTCAGAACTATATGGACAACAAGGATAAGTACACAATCGCTTTCTCCTCACAGTCCTACATCGACACCGCTACAACTCAGCTTGTTGAAGCTATGGATAAGCTCGATGCTTACGTACGCCTCAACGATTGGGACAGATTCGTTAAGGACGTTGAGTGGTTCTTCTTTGATGTCAAGTACGAAATAGACGGTATCATCGCTCTGCTCAAGACAATTGCAGGCCTTCTCGGTATGCTCTTCCGCGGTGAGATTGACCTCTACGGTCTGTTTGAGCTTCTCGATGTCGGCGAGGACGTTCTCAACTTCCTCATCAAGATCGGCATCAAGCCCAAGGAGTACATCGATCCCGGTGCAGACCCCGAAAACCCCGATGCTCCCGAAGCAACGGCATAAATAAAACCCTCGCAGGACAGCCAAACGGCTGTCCTGTTTTTATATAAATAATTAAGGCGTGGACGAAAGCTCCACGCCTTATACTTATATATTTTATAATACTTATTTTACCAATACACTAAGGGTATTCATCAGCGACTTGTTTCTCGTTGCCGAGATATTGTTGAGGAAAATCACATCGTCAATTTCGTTTTTCTTTGCAAATTCGTTTATATCGCCTTTCCAGTAGCGGTAATCAATAACGTGAACCTCGGCATAATTCATTGTAAGAAAAGGTACCATTGCATTGCCGAAGGATTCCTTGATTACAAGGCAGGAGGAACCGTCGGTTATATCCGAATTGACTATATGGGTATAGGGCTGGTCGCCGCCGATAAACGTGCTGTATTTTGAGCCTCTGCTCCAGCCCGAAACATCCGCAATAACGGGCCACTTGTTTTTGTTGCCCTTCTTGTCGGTGTACTCAAGGCTGATATTTCCGTCGGGCTTATAAGCGTAAACCGTATCGGGGTCTTTTTCTAGCGCAGGGTCCTTGCCCGAATCGTTGTAAAATGCACCTACAAAATTGTCAAACTGCTTTTCTTCAAAAGCGCTCAGCGGCGCAGGAGTGAAGCCTGCCGCCGATGCGTATTCACAGTAGGCGTAATATGCGCCGAGAGCCGTCCAATGGTGGTCTGTGCGGAAATATATATATTCGTCACGGTGCGCTCTCAAGGGCTCGTACAGTCCTATTTTCACTGTATCGGGCGACATTACGGAATACATATATTTTATCGCTTCATCCTGGCTGGTTGTACTTACGTTTTTGCGTATATTATCGTCAAGCATTATATCAATGCTCGTGGGAATAACCATACAGAACACTCGGGATTGGTCCTTCAATGCGGTTGCTGCCCGGCTTACCGTTGCGGCATATCCGTCCGCGGTTGAACGGATGAAGCTGTAGTACTCGTAAGCGGCGTTATCAACGATAATAACACTGCTCAGCTTCTGTATGAGCGACTCGTCAATTTTGTCCGGAGGCTCGGTTGTC
>JAFQRA010000009.1 GCA_017410325.1 Clostridia bacterium
AACTTTTCCTTATGCATTGTTTCTACAACTTTTTGCTTGAATTCTCCTGTATATCTTTTGTTCGGTATTCCTTTGGGCATAAAAAATCACCCCTCCTGTTAAACATTATACCACAATGTCTAACATTTGGGGTGCATTTCAATACTCACAAGCCGTTAATCATTGTTTATAAAATATTAAATTGAATATGAAATAAGACCAAACAAAACTGCTCACGCCCGCAGGCATTTCACATTGCCGTGCAATATTTCACATCGCAAGATATTTATCAAATCCGCAGGATTTATTTCACTTCTTATACAATTTCTTCCTGCGAAACTATCTTAATTCCGTTATCGGTAAGAATCTTTGCTGCGCCGATGTTGTCTTCAACACGGATTATGATATATGCCTTGCCGATTGTGGGTGTGAGGAAGGCGTAGGCGTATTCAAGGCTGATTCGGTTATCGGCAAGCACGGCCATAGCGTCTGCAAATGCGCCGGGTGTGTCCTCAATTTCAACTACGAGAACTTCTGTTACCGAGCAGGTGATACCTGCCTCTTTGAGCAGTTTTTCTGCCTTTTCGTAGTCGGAAACAAGCAGCCTGAAAATGCCGAAATCGGTTGTGTCTGCCATGCACATTGCTCTTATGCTTACACCGCCGTCAGCAAGACAGCGTGCAACGGAGGAAAGCTTGCCGTGCTTATTCTGAACAAAAACGGAAATCTGTTTTACGGGTGTCATATTCTGTCCCTGCCTTTATCTGTAATTGTAGCCGAGCTCGAATGCTTTGAGGTTGAGCTCAAGGAATTTGGGCGGTACGGTTGCCTTTACGGCCTCTATCCATACGTCGTAGGCGATGTCCGTCTTTGCGGCAAGCACGCCCATAAGTACTACGTTTACTGCCTTTGAGGAGCCTGCCTCAACTGCAAGGGGAAGTGCGTCTATGCTCGTTACGTCCGTGCCTGTTGCGGCAATAGCCTCAATTACGCCGTCGGGGTATTCGGCCGTGCCGATGACAACGGGCATCGGGTCAATCTTCTGTGTGTTTACTATCAGCTTGCCGCCCTTTTTGAGGAAGGGAAGCCATCTTGCGGCTTCAAGCTGTTCAAAGGAGAGAATGTAGTCGGCCTCGCCCTTTTCGATAATGGGGGAAGCAACCTCCTCGCCGTACTTTACGTAGGTTACAACGCTGCCGCCGCGCTGGCTCATACCGTGAACTTCGCTGACCTTAACGTCGTGGCCTTCTGCGGTGAGAACAGAGCCGAGAAGACGGCTTGAAAGGAGAGTACCCTGACCGCCGACACCGACAATCATAATGCTTTTTGTGTTCATTTTTTATTCTCCTTTCTCAATTGCATCAAATGCGCAAAGCTGCTGACATACACCGCAGCCGATACACTGTGTAAAGTCGATAACAGCCTTCTTGTCGCGGAAGCTGATTGCGGGACAGCCTATCTTCATACAGGCGGTACAGCCTCTGCACTTGTCTGCGTTGACCTTGAGTGAGGGCTCGTGCTTGACGTATTTGAGAAGAGCACAGGGTCTGCGTGAAATGATTACGGAGGGCTCTTCTGCCGCAAGCTCTTCCTTGACTGCGTTTTCTGTTTCCTTGAGGTTGTAGGGGTCAACAACTCTGACTCTGTTTATGCCTACTGCCTTTGCAAGCGCTTCAAGGTTAACCGCCGTTGCGGGGTCGCCCTTGATTGTTTTACCCGTTGTGGGATTCTGCTGGTGACCGGTCATTCCTGTAATGGAGTTGTCGAGAATAATAACCGTGGAGTTGCTTGCATTGTAGGCAATGTCAATAAGACCCGTTACGCCCGAATGGATAAAGGTGGAGTCACCGATTACGGCAACGCTCTTTTTCTCGTTGGCTGTATCTGCCTTATTTCTGCCGTGCAGAGCCGAAACGGAGGCACCCATACAAATGCAGGTGTCAATCATACCCAGCGGTGCAAGTGCGCCGAGCGTGTAGCAGCCGATATCGCCGCTGACGGTGACCTTCTGCTTCTTGAGCGCGTAGAAAAGGCCTCTGTGCGGACAGCCTGCGCAGAGCACGGGGGGTCTGCCGGGGATTTCAAGGTCGGTTGCAACGCTTTCGGTTTCCATGCCGAGTATAGTCTTGGCAATAAGGCTCTGCGAGTATTCACCCTGGAGGGAGAATGCATCCTTGCCGATTACCTCAATGCCGTTTGTCTTACAGTGCTCTTCAATAAACGGGTCAAGCTCTTCAAGAACATAAATCTTGTCGCACTTGGAAGCGAAATCCTTGATAAGCTCAACGGGCATCGGGTAAACACAGCCGAGCTTTAAGTAGGAGGCATTCTTTCCGAGAGCTTCCTTTGCGTACTGGTAGCACACACCCGATGCAATGACACCGATTTTTGTGTCGTTCATCTCAACTCTGTTGAATTCGCAGCTTTCTGCCCAGTTCGTCTGGTCGATAATTCTCTGCTCAACAACAACGTGTCTGCCCTTTGCCATAGCGGGCATCATAACGTATTTCTGCGGGTTTTTGACGTATTCCTTAACGCCGATGTCGTTTCTCTCGCCCTTCTCGACAAGGCTGCGTGAGTGGGCAACCCTTGTTGTCAGGCGGAGAATAACGGGGCAGTCAAACTTTTCGGAAAGCTCGAAAGCCTTCTTTGCAAATTCAAGGCACTCTGAGGAGTCTGACGGCTCAAGCATCATAACCTTTGAAGCCTTTGCGTAGTGGCGTGAATCCTGCTCATTCTGTGAGGAATGCATACCGGGGTCGTCTGCAACTGCAAGCACCCAGCCTGCGTTAACGCCCGTGTAGGAGCCTGTGAAAATAGCCTCTGCGGCAACGTTAAGACCGACGTGCTTCATACCGCAGAAGGAGCGTGCGCCTGCAATTGCCGCACCGAGAGCAACCTCGGCGGCAACCTTTTCGTTGGGTGCCCACTCGGAGTAGATATCGTCATAAGTTGAAATGCATTCCGTGATTTCCGTGCTGGGCGTGCCGGGGTAGCTGGAAGCCACACGCAGGCCGCCTTCGTAAAGACCTCTGGCAACGGCCTCGTTGCCTATCATAAGTTCTTTAGCCATTATCTTTCCTCTTTCTATGTGTTTTACTTTACGTTTCTCAGGTCTATAACTCTCTTTGCCTTGCCGACGAAACGCTCTATCGTGCCGTGCTCAACAATGCTGATTTTGCATTGAATACCGAGAACGGTCTGAATTTTCTTTGCTATATCCTTCTGAAGCTGCTGAATCTTGCCGTAGCTGTCAAGCAGGCTGCTGTCAACAAGCTCAACCTGAACCTCAAGCGTGTCCGCAAAGCCCTCTCTGCGAACAACAAGCTGGTAGTGGGGGCTTACCTGGTCAATTGCGATGAGCACGCTTTCAATCTGTGACGGGAAGATGTTTACGCCGCGGATTTTGAGCATATCGTCGCTTCTGCCCTGAACCTTTTCCATTCTTGCGTGCGTTCTGCCGCATTTGCAGGGCTCGTATGTAATCTTGGTGATGTCACGCGTTCTGTAACGCAGCAGGGGAATGCCCTCTTTTGTGAGCGTTGTAACAAGCAGCTCGCCGTATTCGCCCTCGTCCCTTGCTTCAAGGGTGTCGGGGTCAACAATCTCGGGCAGGAAGAAGTCCTCATTGAAGTGAAGTCCGTTTCTTTCGCGGCATTCGCCCGATACACCGGGACCCATAAGCTCGCTCATACCGTAGTTGTCGGTTGCGAAAAGACCCCAGCCGTTTTCAATCTGCGTTCTCATTTCGGGGGTGCAGCCCTCGGAGCCGAACAGACCGAGCCTGAGCCTGCTGTAGTCACTCATCGGGTATTCAAGGCTTTTTGCGGTTTCGCACATATAAAGAGCGTAGGACGGTGTTGCAACAAGGGCGGTTGTGCCGAAGTCACGCATATACATAAGTGCCTTTTCGGTGTTGCCGCTGGAGTTTGGAATAACCGTTGCGCCGATTTTTTCAAGGCCGTAGTGTAAGCCGAGTGCGCCGGTAAACATACCGTAGCCGAACGAAATCTGAACAATATCGTCGCTTGTTGCGCCTGCTGCCATACAGATTCTTGCCATACAGTCCGACCATATATCAAGGTCGTGCTTTGTGTAGCCGACAACCGTGGGCTTGCCCGTTGTGCCCGAGGAAGCGTGAATACGCACGATTTCCTTCATCGGCTTTGCAAAAAGACCGAAGGGGTAGTTGTCACGAAGGTCAGCCTTTGTTGTGGGCGGTATGCGCTTAATATCTTCAAGCGATTTTATGCTGTCGGGTGTAACGCCTGCCTCGTCAAGCTTCTTTGTGTAGAACGGAACGTTTTTGTAGCAGTAGTCAACCGTCCATTTCAGCCTTTCAAGCTGCAGCTCTTCAAGCTGCTTTCGGGGCATTGTTTCGATGTCTTTTTGGAAAAACATTTATATTACTCCTTTTCAATTGTGCCTGTGTAGAAGAATTCGCTGTTTGCGGGGCATACCTTCTGTGTGGTGTTTGAAATTACCACGCAGACGATAAGGGATGCTATCATTGCGGCGCAGGCATAGGTCGGACCCTTTGCCGCCAGAGAAACAACTGTTTCATTTGTAACGCCGAACATGGTGATAACCTTGGAAACCGCAGGAATAAGCGCAATAAAGAAACCGGTAAGAATGCCGTACCATGCGCCCATACGGTTGAGCTTTTTATAATAGAGAGCAAGCACGTAGGGTGCGAGGAAGGAGCCTGAAATAATGCCCCACGAGTAGCTCATCATATCGAGAATGGGTGTGTCGGTGTTTGCAACTATGTAAGACAGGACAATGAAAACGGCACAGAAAAGCTTTGTAAGCTTTGCCGTCTTTTTGTCGCTGAGTGTTGTGATTTTAGCACGGATAAGGTCGATTGAAACCGTTGAACAAGCCGTGAGCGTAACGGAGCAGAGAGTGGAAACGGATGCGGAGATGAGGAGCACCATAACCACGCCGAGCAGGATTACGGGGAGGTTTGCCGCCTTGAGCATTTCAGGTACGATGTAGTCCTGAGCAGGCATATCGGCGCCGACAGTGAAGAAGCGGTGGCACAGTGAGCCGATGAAGTAACCGCCGCCGGCAACGAGAAGGGCGAAGACGGTGGAAATCGTGATACCTCTTTTTGCCTGTGCATCGTCCTTGATGCCGAAATATTTCTGTACCATCTGCGGCAGACCCCATGTGCCGAAGCTCGTCATAAGCACGGTTGCCCAAAGTGAAACCCAGTCGCTTGCTTTAAGGGGAGCAAAGCCGAAGCTGCTCTTTGCGTATTCCGCAATGCCTGCAAAGCCGCCTACCTTATCACAGCGGATAACGAATACGATAAGCAGAGTAACGCCAATCATCATAACGATGCCCTGAACAAAGTCAGCTCTTGCCTGAACAAGGTAGCCGCCGAAAACAAGAAGAAGCAGAGCAACTGCGGCAATAACAATCATACATACATTAACGTCAACGCCGAGCAGTACCTCAGCAACGCTGGCAAGACCCTTGTAAACGGAAGCGGAATAGGGGACAAGGAAAACGAATATTACAACGGAAGCAAAGGTTTTCATCGCCTTTGAGCCGTAACGCTTTTCAAGGAAATCGGGCATTGTTTTGAGCTTAAGACGGGAGGCGGTATCTCTCGTGCGGCGTGCAAGCACCTTCCACGCAAGCCACGAGCCGAAAACGCAGTTGCCAAGACCTGCAAGAATACCCCAAAGGCCGTACTTGAGGCCGGTACCGCCTGCATAGCCTACGAACATAACGGCGCTGAAATATGCCGTGCCGTAAGAAAGAGCGGAAAGCCATGCGCCTGCATTTCTTCCGCCGACTGTGAAATCGGCAATGCTCTTGGACTTTCTGCCTTCAATAATACCAATGCCGAACATTGCGGCAAGGTAAATACCGAGCGTTAACCATAATGCTGTTTTTTCCATAACGAAATCTCCTGTCGTGCGGCTTTTGCTTCAACGCTTTCAAGCGCTAAAACAAAAGGCTAAAAAATTAAGCTTGCACTTCAATGCTTTAAAGCGTCAGCGCAACTATGGTATCATTTTACGACATAATTTCGCTTAAGTCAATAGTTTAAATGCATAAAGTTCTTTTATTTTATATTATTTTTGAGCTTAAGTCAAATGACAAAGTATAATATTAAAAAATATAATATTGAAAAAATTTAGTTAATATGCTAACATTATATTATTACAATTGCGGGCTGCGCCTTGCGCAGGTGCTGTTCCGCTGACGAACGGAGAAAAAGGAATGACTCTCAAGGAAAAATATCAGGACTGGTACTCTAAGCACGGCGCACAGCTTCAGGCGGTTTCGCCCAAGTACGACGTTGTGTTTGAGCTTTCAAAGGATGAGCCCATCGTTTTTGAGGACAGCACAAATGTCAGGCTTTCCGCCGCAATTATTGCGGACACACATCTGCCCAACCGTGAGGCGGCAGAGGTTAACCTCAACAACACCTTTGAGGATATTGCAAATTCAAAGGAAATAATCGACGCCTTCTTACTTGCGGGCGACATTGCCGATTACGGCTTAAGAAGCGAGTACGAAAGATTTTTCAGACCTCTTGACAAACAGAAGTGCGTAAAAAATCTTCTTGTTACAATGGGTAACCACGATGCACGCTTTTTCTTCAGGAAAAATTCAGCCATCGTTATGAAAAAGGTTGAGGAATACCTTAAAATCAAAACAAACGGCAAAACCTACTATTCCTACGATATAAACGGCTACACGTTTATAATAATCTGCACCGAGCGCAGGGTGCTCGAAAAGGCGTACATATCCGAAGAACAGCAGGCTTTTCTTGACAGAGAGCTGGCACGGGGCACGAAGGACGGCAAGCCCGTTTTCGTAATGTGCCACCAGCCCTTTGCCAATATGCACGGTCTGCCCGAGGTATGGGAAACGGGCGATATGGGCGAGCAGAACGATCAAGTCCGCGCCGTAATGGAAAAATACAGAAACGTTTTCTTTATCAACGGCCACCTTCACGGCGGTATTTACAAGAACGTTGTCGATACCGTGAACGAGGAAAACGGTGTTCACTCAATCAGCATACCCGGCTACAGAAAGCCCAACAATTTCGGCGTTACCGACTGCGGCGTAGGCTACCTTATGGAGGTTTACGACGACAGAGTAGTGTTCCGTGCGCGCCGTTTCCTGACCGGAAAGAATATGCACGGTGAATATACCAGACTTGAATATAAAGTGATATAATAAAGGAGAAATAAAATGCTTAAGGTCGGTCTTGTCGGCGTCGGCGGTATAAGCGGCGCACATATCCCTGCGTGGGACAAAATGGAGGATGTCGAGCTTGTTGCTCTTTGCGATATCCGCCCCGAAAGAATGGAAAAATACGAGGGTAAGCGTTGCTATACGGATTTTGATGAAATGCTTGCCAACGAAACGCTCGATATTCTCGATATCTGTCTGCCTACATATCTTCACGCCGATTTTGCGGTAAAGGCTATGGAAAAGTGCATCAACGTCCTAACCGAAAAGCCGATTTCACTCAAGGAAGAGGATATCGACAGGGTTTATTCAACAGCCGAGAAAAACAACGTTAAGTTTATGGTTGCACAGGTGCTTCGCTTCTGGCCGGAGTACGAGGTGCTCAAAGAGATTTACGATACGAAGAAGTACGGCAAGCTTCTCTCCGGTACAATGACACGCCTGGGCCACAAGCCCCGCTGGAGCTGGGACAACTGGATGATGGACGAACATCGCAGCGGTCTTGTTCCGTTCGATTTGCACATTCACGACCTTGACTTTATGGTCTACGCCTTCGGTATGCCGAGGGTTGCGCATCAGTACCGCTCCAAGCGGCCCGAGCAGGATTATATCAGCATAACCTACGATTTCGGCGATTTCACAGTCAACAGCGAGGCGTCGTGGTACGATAACTGCTATCCCTTCACGGCGCAGTTCCGCTTCCAGTTCGAGCAGGCTCTTGTTGTAAACGAAAAGGGCAGAATGGTTATCTACGAGAGGGAAGAGGAAATCGACCTTACCAAGGAAACCAAGGGCGACACGGGCTCAATCAACCTGCCCAAGAGCGATGCCTACGCAAACGAAATCCGATACTTTGCGGATTGTGTTATCAACGATACTCCGGTTGAAAAGGTTCAGCCCGAGGAGCTTCGCTGTGTAATTAACATACTCAATAATCTGTAATTATCAAATCAAGGCATCTCCGATACTTTTTCAGAGATGCCTTGATTAGTATAGGAGGATGCTTTGATGAAAAAAATTATTTCTCTCTTACTTTCCGTAATGATTTTATCCTGTATGGCCTTGCCTTGCTTTGCACTTGAAGAAACACAGCAGCCTGTAATAATTGACACCGTTTATCCGACAGACGATATTGTTATTGCTGATATAGTCGCAACTCAAGCACCGTACAATGCGGACAATACGGGCGTTGCCGATTCAACTGCCGCAATTCAGAAGGCAATTGACGACTGCGCCGCAAACGGTGGCGGTACGGTGTGGCTGCCAAAGGGCAGCTACAGGCTTACGGGCGAAATTTATATCCGTCAGTTTGTAACTCTCCGCGGTGAATACCAAGACCCCGATGAGGGCACGGAATACGGCACGGTGATTATTGCCGACGTTGAAAGCAGCGATGCTATGACACCGGGGCTTATCAGAATAGGGGGCAGTGCAGGTGCTGTCGGTCTGACCGTGTGGTATCCCGACCAGTCAATAGAAAATGTCAAGCCCTATCCCTATACCTTTTTCGTTGAGGGTAACGGTGATTATATGCTTCACACGCTGAAAAACTGTACGCTGATAAACTCCTACAGAGGTATCGGTGCAAGCTCGGAATGTGAAAATAATATCTATCAGTGCCACGAAATGTTCACCATAGAAAACGTCAAGGGCACCTGCCTTTACGAGGGACTCAATTCCCATAACTCCGCCGATGTCGATACCGTGAAAACCCTTTATTTTCTCAATAAATACTGGGTTGAGGCAGGCGAGGAGTACAACGCACCCGATGAGGCTGAACTTAATGCCTACACCCGTGCAAATACAATCGCTCTTGTTTTCGGCGACCTTGAGTGGCCGCAGTTTGCCGACGTTAAGATTTCGCAGGTTATGGGCGGAATGCTTTTCAAGAAGGGCATACGCTACTGCTTCAGCGGAGCCTTCAACGACCTTTATATAACCGATGCCGACTACGGAATATATATCCTTGAGGGTGCTCTTCACCGCAGAGGTAAATCGTGGGGAATAGGCATCACCAATGGTGTTATTCAGGGCAGTAAGTACGCTGTATATACCGAGGATAACGACAATATAATCCTCACCAATGTTGAGCTTGACGGCGAGGTGAAGAACAGAAACCTGCGCAGCTACAGCGTTGACACGAGCGCTTATTCACCCGATTATAAAAAGACTTACCAAAAGCCCGAAGCGAATTTATATGTAGTTTCTGCCGACAAAACGGGTAAGACTGATGCTTCCGCCGCAGTACAGGCAAAGCTCAACGAGGCCGCCTCTGCGGGCGGTGTTGTCTATCTGCCCGGCGGACTTTACCGCTTTGACAATCCCGTTACAGTACCCGACGGTGTTGAGCTGAGAGGCTCATCAAGCGTTCCCACACGCTGTCAGGGCGGCAACAGCAGCGGTACACTGATTATTTCCTACTACGGCTACGATAAATCTGCCTCACCGCTTATCACGCTCGGGAAAGGCTCGGGTCTCAACGGAATAAGGGTGGACTATCTGCTCAACAACCCCGTTGATGAAAGCGGTAATTACCGTGAAACCTCGCCCGTTGTTTACGGTGAAAAGGATAATGTTTACATAACAAACTGTTATTTCACCCTTGCATCCTGCGGCGTAAAGCTCGAAAACGCCGACAATGCATTTATCAAAAAGGTTGTCGGCTGCTGCTACGAAGCAATGTACGATTTGACGGGCTGTGAAAACGCATTTATTGAAGGCTGTTTGCAAAACGCCAATACCCTGCCGAGAAACGGCTACACAAACTACGACATACCCGAAATGCAGAACAGAATTCAGGAAGGCAATCTGTTCAAATACGTCTTTATCCCGATTACAAGACTTAAAACCGATTACATAAAGCTCAATTCCTGCACGGATGCTACGATATTCAATACCTTCATTTACGGAGGCAAGAGCTTTCTCAATTCAGCCGACAGCACGGCAACAATAATCAACGTCGGCCACGACGGCTCGTCGAAAACCGAACACGCCTTTATTATGTCGGGCGGTGAGGTGACGCTTGTCAATTCAATGCGCTCAACGGAGGACGGCAAGCTTGGCTACCGCTTCTATACGGCGGATAACGGCTGTAAATTCCGCTCCTACAACAGCCAGTCTGTCGATATGCTCTATAAAGAACAGCCCGTGATTGAAAACATAAAATATGATGAACTTGAACAAAGCGAAATAAAATATTTCCTGCTTCAGCCGCTTTACAGATTCATTTCCTTCTTCGGAAATATCTATATGAATATAGAGCAGGGATAAAAAAGAAGAAGGGCTTGTGAGCGTTTAAACTCACAAGCCTTTAACTTTTTTGTGAAGCCGCGAAGCAATTAACCTACGAATTTAATTGTAAGAATCTTCTTGCCTGTAATCTCAAACTCGGCAAAGCCTTCTGCATCAACGGTGAGGGGCTCCTGGTCAAGCTCTTCAAGTGTTACGAGCTTAACCTCTTTCCACTTCTTGCCCGAGTATGCGGGAAGCTCAAATTCTGCAATCTGTCTTTCAACGGGGGACTGTGCCTTTTCGATCGGGGCTATGCCGCCGTTGAGACGGATTGAGGATTTAACGGTCTTGTCGGACGGGTTGAACAGTCTGACAACGTAGCCCTCGCCGTCCTCGCTTCTCTTGATTGCGCTGACATTGAGCGTTTCGTCTCTGACCTCAAGGAAGGAGTGCGTAAGCGGGTTTTTGCCGTATGCCGTGGGAGCAAGCTGAGCGGCTGTGCAGTAGAGGTTGAAGCGTTCGCTCTCCTGCCATACCTTACCCTCTTCCCAGTCGCCCTTATGGGGCATAAAGGCGTAGCGGAAGGTGTTTACGCCGATGCACTGTGAGCCCTTGTCCCAGTCGCTGTAATTCTGCATATCTGCAGTAACGCAGATGCGAAGCGGATAAGCGCGGATAAGGGAGAGGTAGAGTGTGTTGCACTCGTCGTCCGCAGCCTCGTAAGCCTTGAGACCCGTATTGAGAAGGGCAGCGCCGTTTGTGCCGTCCGTCAGGTCAACGAAGGAGTTCATCGGGTGCTCGGTCATCGGGATTTCATCGTAAAGTGAGTAATCGGGCAGGGCAACGGGACGCTTTACAACGTCGAACTGACCCTGTGCGTATGAGAATTCTGACTTGATGTTTGTCGGGAAAGCAACCTGCAGGTAGTGGTCCTCACAGCGGTTGTTGATTGTTGATTCAATCTCAACGTACCTTGCACCCTTGCGGAGTGTAACAACCGTGTCGATGTCAACGGGGAGCTTGTGCTCGCTTCTTGACTTCTCATCTGCCGAACGCTTTTCGGGCAGCATCCAGCGCATTGAAATCTTGTATGCTGTTTCAAACTCGCCCTCGCGAAGAAGAGTGATTGTAGCCTTTTCGCCGAGGGTTGTGAAAATTTCGTTGAATTCGGGGACAAAGTGCTCCCACGGGTTGCCGATTTCGCCGCCGTCCTTGAAATAGCCGAGGCTTTCGTAAAGCTTGCCCGTTTCCTTGTCAAGCACGTTGTAGGTACCGTTCATGTTGAAGGTTACGCGAAGGTACTCGTTTTCCATAACCTGGTTTGCCTTCATCATCGTAACGGGTGTGGTTGCCCGTACGTTGTAAAGCGGACGCATCTTGTAGGTTTTGTAGCCCATACCGGGAATGTCGGAAACCTCAAGCGCGATATAGTACTGCTGAGTGTGCAGAACGTTTGCGGTATCGTTGGGGTTCTGGATAATCTGTGCGTTGGCCTTGTTGGAGGAGATAATCTGGTACTTGAGTGCCTTGCCCTCCTCGTCAAGGATTTCAAAGCTGTCTGCCTTCCACTCTGCAGGCACTTCAACACGCAGGTTGACGGTTTCCGTTCTCTTGAACGGAGCCGGGTTGAACACTACGATTGCGGCATCGTCACGGCTGAAGGACTTGAGGTCGATATCGCCTGCAATATCCATAAATGCACGCTCGAAAATACAGCTTGAAAGCTCACGGGACTGTCTGTATCGGGACATAACGTCCTCGTAAACAACGTCACGTCCGCAGGAGCCGATGCTGTCGTGGCCGTGGTTCTGAAGCAGATAGTTGTAGGAAAGGTCGATGAAATTCTGCGGATAGGGTGCGCCCGAAAGAGAAGCAAAAACGGCGAACGGTTCGGCGTAGTTGATAAGTCTTCTCTCCGTGTCAAAGTTCTCCTGCTTGATATATGTACGGGCGGAAAGAATCCAGCCGCAGAGAATGCTTACGCTGCCCTTGGTGTAGGGGTCGCGCATTTCGCCCTTGAGCACGGGTGAGTTGGGGTCGAAGTTGTCGATAATGCTCTGCTCCATATCACGCAGCGTGCTGTGGAAAACGTCTGCATCGGGCAGTGCCGCGTTGAGGTCGTTTATAAGCTGAACCTCACGTGCATCGGGGCAGGAGGAATCGTGGCCTGCGGACCAAAAGCGGTGCTGTGTTGTCCAGTCGTTGTCCTGCTCCTTTACAGCCTGCTCTGCTCTTGCCTGAATGTTTTCCTTGTGGTACTCGTAGAAGGGATGTGTGTACTGGTAGTCGAGCTTCCAGTCGCGGTCAATGAGCTTGAAAACGCCGTTGTTCTGGTTCCAGACCATATCGCGGTTGTTTTCGTTTTCCTGGTTGAAGTAAACGGGGCGCTGAACAACGTACCAGATGTTGTAACGGGGTCTCTTGCCGAGACGGGAAGCGTAAATTCTCGTTCCGTCGGGGCTTTCCCAGTAGAACTCCGATTTGGGTGCCTTGTATGTATTGATACCTCTGTAGAAGGAGGCAAAGTTGATGCCGAAGCCCGAATAAATCTGCGGAAGCTGTGAAATCTGACCCCAGCCGAAGGGTGAATAACCCGTTTTGCTGATGCCGCCCATCTCCTTGCCGATTTTGTGGCCGAGCAGGAGGTTACGCACGAGTGCTTCGCCGCCTACGGTAAATTCATCGGGCAGGCAGAACCACGGGCCGACGGCAATTCTGCCCTCTTTTACGTACTTTTGGAACTTTTCTTTCTTTTCGGGGTAAACCTCAAGATAGTCCTGTACGGGCATAGTCTGTGAATCGAGGTGGAAGTGCTTGTAATCGGGGTACTTGTCAAGAATGTCAAGCAGCATATCCAGCATATAGCCGAGCATGTGCTGAGTGCGGCGTGCGGAAAAACGCCACTCTCTGTCCCAGTGGGTGTTGGATATAAAGTGACATTGAAGCTTATCTTTCTTATCCATAATTCAGCCTCCTTAGCCTTTGATAATTTTCATTATTTCTTCAAAATTGTTGCAGAAGTGTGAGCAGACAGCCTTTGTGCCGCTGGACTCAATGTTGCCGCCTGCAATACCGATTGTGGTGTAGCCTGCAAGACGTACCGAGCATGCACCTGCGCCGCTGTCCTCAATACCTACGACGCGGCTTCTGTCGGCAAATGCCTCGCCCAGACCGACGATTGAGGTTTCGGAATACAGCCACGGATGGGGCTTGGGCGAAAGCTCGCCGAGCGTGCCGACACTGCCCTTGCGGAGCGGGAAGCCTGCGGAAATGATGGCATCGTAGAAATCCTTGGGGTCGCCCATGCCGAGGGTTTTGAAGGCGGAAAGAATTTCGGGCCATGCCTTTTCGTAAAGGCCCGATGTGACAAGGCCGATTTTAATGCCCATACTTTTCAGCTCAAGCAGGAAATCCTTGACACCTTCTGTGGGTGTGAAGGCGCCGTCCTTGCCTCTGCCGGCCATAATTTCTTCCATCTCGCGGTGTGTGTGCTCAAAGTAGAAATTGCGTGCCTTTTCGAGCGATTCGCCGGGGCAGTATTTGTCAATGCAGTACTGAAGGTGCTCGGAAACGCTGTGGCCCGAAACGAAGGGCAGGTCAGCCTCCTCAAGCTCAAACTTCGGGTTGCCGAGCATACTCGCGGTGCTCATCTGAATAATCCATACCCAGAAATCCTCACTGCGTACGGTCGTGCCGTCCAAATCCATAAGCACGGCGTTGAGCGGATACTCCGTCTTAACGGGATATACGGGGTAGTAAACGGGGTAGGCTATAGCGGATTTTACACAAGCGAGTGAGTGTGAGCCGAAGGACACAAACTCAACCTTTTTGTCGCCCGTTGCAACAATGCTTTCTACACCGTTTTTGCCGGAAATAAACTTGCCGTCTTCCGTTGTTTCCAGAAGATGAAAACCGCTCTCGGGGCCGACAACACCGAGGTCGGGAATAAGTACGTTTTTGTCAAGAAGCATAACGTTTTCCTTTCAAAAATAAAATTCATATTATTTTAGCATATTTTTATAAATAAGTAAACCATTAAATTACAGTTTATTTGAGTGCAGAGTTCGGAACGCAGAACGGATGGCGGGCTGCGCCCGCACCTGATTGTAGTTTAAGCAGAACAAAAAAGAATGTCATTCTGAGCGAAAGCGAAGAATCTTAAAAATGTAAAAGATCCTTCGGCTTCGCCTCAGGATGACACTCTGCAAGGTTGCTTTTTAAAAATCGGAGCGTTCTGCACTTAATACAGACAAACTCTAATTTAAATTAATCTTTAGATATTGAAATATCCAATTGTTGGTGATATACTGTAAAAGATAAAGTTTTGTCAAAAACAACGGTTATCACATTTTACATAAAGAAAGGACGATTGGTTTGGCAGAAATCAAGAATATGGACGCTGTTGCTGCTCTTGACGCAATGGATGCCCATGTTGACGACTGGCGTGACGCCACAAAAGGCAAGCAGAGAGGTATTTTCTCGTTTGACGATGTTGTAAACGTCAAGCTCAAGACCCTCAAAAAGAGAATTTACACCGATATTGAATCCCTCCCCGCATGGAAGATGAAGGAATGCATCTACAAGGGCATAGGCGATTACGAATATCTTTACGACGAGTGGAAGGAGCTCAACGTTGGCGACCGCTGGGGTAACAACGGCTGGTCTGCTTTCTTCAAAAACTCCTTCGACATCCCCGAGCGCTTTGCAGGCAAGAAGGTAACACTCAACGTTTATTTCGGCGGCGACTCCCTTCTTTCCCTCAACGGCGAGCCCTATCAGGGTCTTGACCCCTTCCGTAACAGCGTGCTTCTTTCCGACTGTGCAGAAGCAGGCAAGCACTACGATGTTGACATCGAGTCCTACTATGTATGGCACTCAAACGAGTCCACCGTAAAGACTCTTTCCTGCTCCTTCATCGGTGTTGTTGACCCGATAGTTGAAGAGGTTTACTGGGATTTCAAGGCTGTTTTTAACGCACTGTTTATGCCCGTGCTCGATACAGGCCTTGCAGAGCTTATCCGTTCAGCCCTCAAGGAAGCCTTCACACACGTTGACTTCGACAAGGAAGGCGACGAATTCAAGGCAGGTCTTCTTGCCGCACAGAAGGTACTCAAGGACAGAGTTTACAACAACCCCAACTACAAGACAGAGGGTACACTCGCTCTTGTCGGTAACTCCCACCTTGATATCGTGTTTATGTGGGCTTACAAGGAGTATGTCCGTAAGCTCGGCAGAACACACGCAACAATGCTCCGCCTTATGGAGCAGTACCCCGATTTCATTTTCTCACAGAGTACCGCTCCCACATATATCGAAATGGAGCAGCGCTACCCCGAGCTTTACAGACAGGTGCTCGACAGAATCAAGGAAGGCCGCTGGGAATATATCGGCGCAATGTGGGTTGAGCCCGACTGTAACCTTGTTTCCGGTGAATCCTTCACCCGTCAGCTTCTCCACGGTGTCCGCTTTGCGGAAAAGAAGTTCGGCATCACACCCAAGACCTGCTGGGTACCCGACGTATTCGGTAACGGCTACGCAATGCCTCAGATTCTCAAAAAGGCAGGCGTTGAGTATTTCGTAACTCATAAGATGGGTATCTGGAACGATACAAACCCTTGGCAGTACAACACCTTCTGGTGGGAAGGCCCCGACGGCTCAAAGGTATTCTCCATTGTTCCCCCGACCCACTTCATCGGTACGGTTGAGGCTGACTCACTCAAGATGAACTGGAAGAAGTATACAGACAAGGCAACAATCGGCGAATCTATGTACTGCTACGGCTGGGGTGACGGCGGCGGCGGTGTTGACACCGAAATGCTCGAATATGTCAAGCGTTACAAGAATTTCCCCGGTCTGCCTGCAACACAGACGAGCAAGATTGAGGACTCACTTGCAAGAATGAAGGCAAAGGCAACCGACACAAACATTCCCACGTGGAAGGATGAGCTTTACCTTGAAGAGCACAGAGGCGTTCACACCACGAAGGCTCTGCTCAAGAAGCTCAACAGATACAGCGAAAACCTCTACCGTCAGGCGGAAATTTTCGCATCAATCGCAATGAAGAACGGCTACAAGTATCCTCTTGAAAAGCTCAACGAGGGCTGGCAGATGATACTCACAAACCAGTTCCACGATTCTCTTCCCGGCTCCCACATCACGGAGGTTTTCGGCGACCTTTGCAATATCTATAAGGATATCATTGCAATCGGCGAAAGCGTGCGTGACGAAGCTCTCAACATTATCGCAGGCAACGTCAGCGGCGAAGCAAAGTACGGCAAGCCCTTCGCTCTTTTCAACTCCCTCGGCACAGCCGCAACCTCCAAGGTTGAGCTTCCCTACAAGGACGTTGAAATCTATGATGCTCAGGGTAACAAAGTACCCGTTCAGGCTTACACAAAGCTTGACGGCACAAAGGTGCTCGTGTTCGTTGCAAAGGATGTTCCCGCAGTAGGCTATAAGGTATACTATACCAAGGATGCTGCAGTTGCACAAGCAAAGGCAGTTGACTGTGCAGACGTTGAAAACGCTTCCTTCAGCCTTAAGTTTGACGAGTCTGCAGAGCTTATTTCAATCTTTGACAAGAAGAACAACAGAGAAGTCCTTGAGGGCAAGGGTAACGTCTTCCGCATCTATGAGGACCTTCCCGGCAAGTATGATGCCTGGGATATCGTTGCAACCTACACCGACCGTCAGTTTGACACTCAGGCGGGCAAGGTTGAAAGCGTTGCAGTCGGTGACGTATTTACCTGCGTTACAATCACGAAGAACATCCTCAAGTCAACACTCAGGCAGAACATTATAATTTATAACGAGCTTGACAGAATTGATTTCGACACCTACATTTCCTGGCACGAGCAGGAGAAGCTTCTCAAGGTCGGCTTCGATGTTGATATCAAGGCACAGAAGTTCACCCGTGATATCGCTTACGCTACAATCGAATCCTCCAACTACCGCCACAATCCCTACGACAAGGCTAAGTTCGAGGTTTCGGCACACAACTTCATCGATATGTCCGAGGACGGCTACGGCCTTTCAATCCTCAACGACTGCAAGTACGGCTACGAGGTCAACGAGCAGAGAATGATTATCACTCTCCTCAAGGCTCCGATGAATCCCGACCCCGAGTCCGACAGAGGCGAACACTACTTCACCTACTCACTCTATCCGCACGCAGGCTGCTGGAAGGATGCCGAGACTCTAGTCAGAGGTCTTGAGCTCAACAACCCGATGCTTCCCGTTGAAATTGCGGCAGATGCCAAGGGTGAGGCAGAGGCTTCCTTCATCAAGGTTGACGGCAAGAACGTCACACTTGAAGCTGTCAAGAAGTGCGAGGATGAGGACGCATATATCGTCCGCTTCGTAGAAAAGGCAGGCAGAAGAACGGCTGTCAACGTTGAATTCTTTGCGGAAATTGCAAAGGTCAGCGAGTGTAACCTCCTTGAGCGTGAGGACGTTGCGGTTGATATCGCAAACGGCAGGACTATGAGCTTTGAAATCAAGCCCTTTGAAATCAAGTGTTACAAGGTTTTTGTAAAGTAATAAGTTAACGTAAAAGGCACCGCATATCCACGGGGTATGCGGTGCCTTTGTCACCTTAACCAAAAAAAGCCGCTAAACCTTGTGATATAATCGCATTGAGTTTTTTGCTTTTATTTGGTAAAATTTGTTTATTATAAGTAAAGGGGAAAACTGCTATGAAAATCAAAAGAATAATCAGTATTGTTCTTGCTCTTGCAATGGCACTGACTGTTTGCGCTTCGGCAAACGGTACGGGCTATGTTGCCGATTACGATACCGAAACACCGGTTATTATCGTTCACGGTATGAGCCAGAACAACACCTACCTTGTTGATGAAAACGGCAACTGGGTGCCCGACGAAACAGGCTATGTTACAGGCTGGCCGCTTGAAATCGACGTTATGCCGCTTGTCAAAAGAGCGCTGCCGAATATGCTCGCTTCTATTGTAACAAGGCAGAATGTCGGTCTTACAAAGGCTATGTACGAGGGCACATACAACGCACTCAGCCTTGTTGAAAAGGATAACGAAGGCAAGTATATTCAGGATATCGTCGTACCCTGCTACGAGATGCCTATGAGTGAGCTTCCCGAGGCTGTAAGAGAGGAATACTACACCTTCCTTCCCATTCAGGAGCTCAGCGAAATCGTAGGTGAGGACGACGTTTACTACTTCGGCTACGACTCACTCGGCGACGTTATGTACGAAACCGAAAAGCTTCACCACTATATCCACGATGTGGTGCTGCCCAAGTCACCCAACGGTCAGGTTAAGCTCTGCCACATCAGCCTCGGCGGTACAATTGCAGTAAACTATCTTGAAATGTACCCAGAGGATTACGAGCTTATCCGCAAGATGGTTTTTGTTATTCCTGCCATTGACGGCTCGAATATCATCGGCGACCTGCTCACAGGTAACCTGAGTGTTTTCTACGACGACAACACTCTCTATGAGGAGCTTTTAGTCACCCTTATGGGTGAAACACCGCTTGCATATCTGCTGAATATGGTGCTCCGTATTCTTCCGACGGATGTGCTCAAATCCGCCCTTTCGGGTCTTGCAAACGGCCTTGTCGATGTTGCGGCACTGCGCACAACAATGATTTGGGCTCTCTGCCCCGATGCATATTATGCCGAAGCAAAGAAAATGTGGCTTGAGGGTAAGCCCGAGCTTGCAGGCATACTTGAGGATGTCGAATACTTTATGAATGCAAGAGCTAACTTTGAAGAAAACCTCTTTGCCCTGCGTGATACGGGCTGTGAGATTTTCAACCTCGCCTGCTACGATGTCAACCTTTTCCCGCTTTGCAAGGATTACAAGACTACCAATGCAGACCGTGTTATCCACGCCGCTTCTCCTGCAATGGGCGCAACCTTTGCTGATCTGGGCAAAACTCTCGGCGACGGCTATGTCGCCAAGGGTACATACTGCAGCAATCCCGACCACAACCACCTTTCACCCGACGGCGTTGTCGATGCCACAACGGGTCTTCTGCCCTGCACAACCTGGTACTTCAAGGCACAGGCTCACGAGCAGCTTCCGCAGAATGACGTTGCACTCGGCCTTGCTATCAGAGTTATGGCGGACAACAATATGAAGGACGTTTACTCCAACCCCGCTTATCCCCAGTTCAATGAAGGCAGACTTACCCACAACGCCATAGGCAATATTGAAGCCTGGGAGGCAGCAGACAAGAGCGGCATAAGCGATGAAAAAATTGCCGCAGTTGATGCCGCAGTGGCAAAGGTTGAGGCACTGCTCAATGAAACAATCGTTGACCAGGCCGCGTGGAATGAGGCCGATGCCGAGCTTGAAAAAGCGCTTGTCGATGCAAAGGTAATCGAGGACGAAAACCCCGGTGTTATCGGCAATGCACTCACCGCAATTCTCCGCACACTCAACCGAGGCGTTAACAAAATTTACGAAATACTCTGATAAAACGGCTCTGTGCTCACAAAAGCACAGGGCTGTTTTTAATGCAAAGTGCAAAACGCAAAGTGCAAAGTTAAGTGTCGCTTCGCTCCGATTTATTCAATATTATCTCTTATCTATTATCTAAACGACATTTAAAATCAACGTGAGATAAGAGATAAAAGATAATAAATATGAGATAATAGTTTTTTATAATTTGGGTGAGGGCGAAGCCCTCCCACAATTTTGCATTTTGAACTTTGCATTTTGCATTGTTTGTCCCCGACAAACTGTAATTTATGCATATTTTGGTATAGCAATACTCTGAAATTTATGCTATAATGTTTCGGTAATACTACAAGAGGTGAAAAAGAATGAAGATTTCCGAAAGCATTAAATACGTCGGTGTAAACGACCGTGATATAGACCTGTTTGAAGGACAGTATATTGTTCCCAACGGTATGGCGTACAATTCCTACGTTGTTTTTGATGAGAAAATTGCCGTTATGGATACTGTTGACGCCGCTTTCGGTGAGGAATGGCTCGGCAAGCTGGAGGCTGTGCTTGACGGCAGAAAGCCCGATTACCTTGTAGTTCAGCACATGGAGCCCGATCATTCCGCTAATATTGACGTTTTTGCCAAGCGTTATCCCGAGGCGGTTATCGTTTCGAGCGACCTTGCCTTCGGTATGATGAAAAAGTTTTTCGGTACGGATTATTCCGAACGCAGAATTTCCGTCAAGGACGGCGACACACTTCCCCTCGGCGAGCGTACGCTGCATTTCGTCACCGCACCCATGGTGCACTGGCCGGAGGTTATTATGACCTACGATTCAAAGGATAAGGTGCTCTTCTCGGCAGACGGCTTCGGCAAATTCGGTGCAACGGATGCGGATGAAGATTGGGCCTGCGAAGCAAGAAGATATTATTTCGGCATCGTCGGCAAATACGGCGTGCAGACTCAAGCTGTTTTGAAAAAAGCCGCCGCTCTTGAAATTAAAACAATCTGTCCGCTTCACGGCCCCGTGCTTACCGAAAATCTCGGCTACTACCTGGATTTGTATAACACCTGGTCAAGCTACGGAGTTGAAAGCGAGGGAGTTGTGATTGCCTATACCTCCGTTTACGGCAACACAAAAAAGGCTGTTGAATTGCTCGAAAAAGAGCTCAAGGCAAACGGCTGCCCGAAGGTTGTGGTCAACGACCTTGCCCGTTGCGATATGGCAGAGGCTGTTGAGGATGCCTTCCGCTACGGCAAAATCGTTCTCGCAACGACAACCTATAACAGCGACGTATTTCCCTTTATGCGCAATTTCATTCACGAGCTTACCGAACGCGGCTATAAAAACCGTAAAATCGGCATAATCGAAAACGGCACGTGGTCACCCACAGCCGCAAAGGTTATGAAGAAAATGCTCGACGGCAGTAAGAATATCGAGTTCGCCGACACAACCGTAACAATCCACTCTGCAGTAAACGACACAACGGTTGAGCAGATAAAGGCACTTGCGAAAGAGATGTGCTGATTAATTACAGTTTGTCGGGGTGTCGTAAGCGTTAAATTGTATATCAAAAATGTAGGGGACGGCGTCCTCGACGTCCCGAAAGGTTTGCGGAAATATCAATGTAAAAATGATATTGTAGGGGAGGGCTTCCACGCCCTCCCGAC
>JAFQRA010000010.1 GCA_017410325.1 Clostridia bacterium
AAGGAAAAGAAAATAAATGATAATGTCAAAGAAGCCGAGTCTATATTATATGACATTTATTTAGGTGAAAATGATGCTATAGCATTTGAAAAAGCAGTTAATTTTTTTGGCGGGAAATATGATTTAATCGCCTATATATTTTTCATAAAAAATAAAGATACATATTTACCTATAGCTCCACAGCGTTTTGAAGATGCATTTAAAATATTAGGCATCAATATTAAATTACAATACAATTGTTCTTGGAAGAGTTATTCTGATTACCTTTCAATCATCAGAGAAATTAAAGAGGAATTTGAAAACTGTTTCTCATTAGAAATCAGTCTTTTAGATGCACATTCTTTCGTATGGATGATTAACGAAGCGAAAAAGCATCATATAACAAAGGAAGTTTGGCTTGAAGTCTTACAAAATGATTCTCTGTTAAAACAAAAGGATATAGATGTTTTAAAAAGTTTTTATAATGCTCCGAATCATACTTCCACATGTTCGGAAATGTAAGAGATAACAGGAATTCCTGTTGCAGTATATAATTTGGCTGTAGGTAAGGCTGGAAATAGAATTGCTAGCTTAATACTTCATTGTTCGGACAGATGTAACAATCGTAATATTCGTCATATACATATTCATATTTTTTGAAATAGCCTTTCTTTGTCTGCGGTCTCTTGTACGGCATTGACGGTATTCTTTCGTCATCAAATATTCTTTTGCATATCCAAGGTGTTTTGTAGCCTGCATCGGCTGTTACTACTTCTATCTGAGGGAATCTTTTTGTTACTCTGTCATATATCTCATCGAAAGAAACGCTGTCGTGTACATTGCCCGGTACTACTGCAGCATAACCATTTTCACAAGTATTACCGGGTCAATACTCGGTCTGCCGATTTTACTGTATTTCCCCTCTACTATGGGATATATTTTTCTCCAATCTATTGACCTGTCTATTTTTCTAAGCAGATGAAACTTCGGTACCAATTCATCTAAACTTACTATTTCTCCGTCGTTTCTGTTGCTTCCTGTTCTCTTTTCTTCAAGCATTTTCATCACCGTAAACATTATACCACATATATAACAAAAAGCCCAGCTTTCGCTGGACTTTTTCGACAGTCTGGCACTTTCAATTGCCAAGTGCTTTTTTATAAAATGAATTTATTCTTTAGTGTGCGCTAAACAGTATCAACTTATCTTTTTCTTCTAAGCTCACCTTGATTCGAGATAAATCCCCTCCGAAAATCTCTATATCTCCGCCGGGTTTAACATAACCCAGCACTATTGTCGGATTAACAAAGCCCATCTTCTCGCCATCAATAGATGCGTTGTAAACTGCGCGAACCAAATTATCAGCTGTTGTCTCATTTGGAATCTCGTCAAAATAACGCTTAACCTTCTTGACATAAACTTCCTTGCTACTGTAACTGCCGGAATTATCGTCATAAGAAAGAATATCGTTATAAAAATCGAACAGTGCTTCAAACTCACTTATCTGCGTTATCATTTTGCTGATGTAACGGTTGCTGATAACAACATTATTTACGCTGTAACTGTTGACAATATCGTGGTGTTTCGGGTCTATTATTTCAACAATTACATCTATGCTTTCAACATCAAAATCAGGATTTTCCTTTATTTTATTTGAAATTATATCACGCACATACACAAGGTTAGCAAGAGCCTTTGCATCGATATCCTCATTGAGCGCAGAATCATCGGAAAGAATAAGCACGCTAGTGTCCTCTTCGTTTTCCGAAACAAATTTATCAATTGTAGAACAGATTATATCTTTATCGTACACATCTGCTTCCACAGTTTTTATAACAAACGAATAATCTTTATAATAGTTCTGCTTTTCCAGACTCTTTTTATCGTCAATGACTATTATTCTTACTATATCTTCTCCGTTTTTATTCCACTCACTGCAAAAGGCTGCAAAGCCGGCCATAATATGCCTGCACTTGCTGTTGTGCCCCAAAATCACAACATTCTTTCGTTCCATCCAATAATCTTTTTTCAATACAACAGAATAATCCGAGCTTTCAACGACAGTTTTTTTATGTATATCTTTATCATTGTCCGCCACATAAAAAGCGAACGAATCATTTCCTTTTTTCAATGTTGTAATCGGCAAGGCATGATTGTGGTTGGCAAAATATTTCTCAGCAAAGGAAATCTCATCCTCATAAGGATGATGCTCTGAATGAAACTCCGCACCCCTGTTTGAAAACAATTCGCTGTATGCGGAATTAAGTTCAGGCATAAGACAAAACTGTGAAAGAATTTGTCCCAAAACTTCATTAACTTTAACGGGGATGATATTGCACTTTCCTTCGACTTGTTTTGCTTCGATAATTCTTTCTACAAGTTCAAGTGTCCACGCATCTGTTATTTCAACGATAATTTTCTGGTTATCCGCAGACTTTGCATCAGCCGTTATATCAGAAACCTGCATTAATGTCTTAATTGTCTGTGAATTTCCTCTGCTGCTTTCCTCTATTTTTTCTCTGTGTTCAAACTTACAAATGGTATTATTTATATCATTACCCAAAATTATTACCGCACGCGCCTTACTCAACGATATATCATTGAGCTGCTTAGCTGAGAAAACATCGCCTTCACGCACCATAACAACTACATTCTTTTGGAACCGTTCTTTGCTAACCGCAAACTTACGTTTAAGCCAAGTAAGTGATTCATACTTTTTCTCAACAGCTAAATTTTCACGGTCAACGGTATCCGAAAGTCTTTCTTCTATTTCTTTTTCAATCTCTTCTTTTCTTGACTGTACCAAAACAACCACTTTTTGCTTTTCATCGCTGTACAGCATATCGTTTATAATTTCAGATGCTCTGCTGTTCCAATTCAGAATAACAAAATGGTTTTGCAAATTCAGCTTTCTTTTACCTGAGTTTGCATTTTCTATGAAGTTTGAAATGTAATTTGTTACATAACCTATTACAGAACCGGTAAAAGAAATCATACCGATTAATACAACCGCAAGACATACTGTAGTTATGGCTATGCCTGATTTGCCTATATCAGCCACAACGAACTGAATACAACCCGCATCCAATATCATCGTAATTGTGCATATAGCTGCCTCTATAAAGCCCATTTTCTCAGTACCTTCCAGAGACAATGCACTTATAATTAAAGCTGCAACAAGAAAGAATATAATGTTAAATAGCAGAATAACCACCAAAACCATTTTTCCGGGATTTTTAACTAATTGAATACTAAACCATTCTTTAATCTTATTTATCATTTCCACACCTCATAGTCTTTATTATTCCAACACACCATAAAATCATTATATATTGTTTATATAAATAATTCAAGCCATAAAAGAATAAAAGGAACAAACTATACTTTTTTCGGTATGGTTTGTTCCCTGATTTATTATTTTATATATTCTGTCTGCCTTCGAGGGCACGCAGGAGCGTTACTTCGTCGGCATATTCGAGGTCTGCGCCAACGGGGACACCGTAGGCAAGGCGTGTTGTTGTAACACCGAGAGGCTTGAGCAGGCGTGAAACGTACATTGCCGTTGCCTCGCCCTCAACCGTCGGGTTGGTTGCCATAATAACCTCTTTAATCTGCCCGTCACCCATTCTGGCGATGAGCTCTTTAATCGTCAGTTCTTCGGGGCCGATACCGTTAAGCGGCGAAATAACACCGTTCAAGACGTGGTAGGTGCCGTTGAACTCACGGGTACGCTCGATTGCGATAACGTCCCTCGGGTCCTCCACAACGCAGACAACCGACATATCTCTGTCCGTCTTTGAGCAAATCGGGCAGAGCTCGTCCTCCGAAAGGTTGCAGCAGACCGCACAGCGGTGAATTTTCTCGTGCGCATCGAGTATTGCTTTGGCAAAGCCCTTCGCCTGCTCCTTGCTCATATCGAGCACATAAAAAGCAAGGCGCTGAGCCGTTTTGTGACCTATGCTCGGCATACGCTCAAACTGCTCGATGAGCTTAGCCAGCGTTGCTACCTCGTAGCCCATTAAAACAGACCCGGGATATTAAGGCCGCCCTTTGCCTTTTCCATGCCCTGCATCATAGCGTCCTCAGCCTTGCGCAGAGCCTCGTTGACAGCGGCAATAACCATATCCTGAAGCATTTCAACGTCCTCGGGGTCAACAACCTCGGGGTCGATTTTAATATCCTTGAGAACCTTTGCGCCCGTAACGGTTGCCTCAACGGCACCGCCGCCTGCGGAAGCGACATAGTCCGTAGCCTCTACCTCTTCCTGTGTTCTCTGCATTTCTGCCTGCATATCCTGAAGTCTCTGGAGCATTGCTGCCTGACCGCCCTGGGGTGCGCCGGGAATTCTTGCTTTCATTTTTATCTATCCTTTCAAAATTAATTACTGATTATATCTATGCCGCTCGCCTGTGCTCTGCTGAGTAAATCGGCAAGCGGGTCGGTTTCGTGGGGAATCGGCTCTGGCTCGGGAATATTCACCGGCTCGGCAACCTTTTTGAACTTCATCAGGCAGTCTGTGCCCGTGATATTGTAAAACGCCTTTTTCAGATCCTTGCGGCTTTCCTCGTCCTTGAATTTGCCGACAAGGAAGGCACTGTTGTGGCAGATGTTGACAACGCCGTCCTTAACGACAGCGTAGGTGTTGAACATCATACTCGCAAGCGGAAGGTTGAAGGTCTTGAGCTCCTGAATAACGTCCGTCCAACAGCCGAGTTCACCGTCCGGCAGAGTTTTCGGAGAAGGTGCAACGGGCTGAGCCGCAGCCTGCACGGGTGTGTTTTCCTCTGCGGATAGCTGAGCTGTGACGGGCTGCTGCACTGCAACCGCACCCGTTCTAACTGCGGTTTCAACCGCCGCAACACGCTTGAGAAGCGCATCAACGGATGAATCGAGGTTGGGTGTGCAAAGGCGCACAAAAGCCATTTCCGTTTCAACACGGCGGTTGAGTCCCTTGCGCAGGTTACCTGCGGTGACTTCAAGCACGCCTAAAATGTGCATTATGTGTTCGAGCGTATAGCTCATTGCCTGAGATTCAAGCTGTTTGAGTTCTGCCGCAGTACATACGATAAGACCCTCCGGCTGTTTGACCGAGCGGATTATCATTAGGTTGCGGTAGTGGTCGATAAGCTGAGTGCACAGCCGCTCCATATCACAGGAGGCGTTGTGCAAATCGTTTATAACCGAAAGTGCCTTGGCACAGTCGTTGTTCTTAATACAGTCTGCAAGCAGGAAAAGGTGGTCGTGACCCGTAAGGCCTGCAACGTTGCTGACAAGGTCTGCGGTGACATTCTTACTTTGGCTTGCACATTGGTCGAGGAGTGAAAGCGCATCACGCATACCGCCGTCGGCAATTTTTGCAATAAGCGAGGCGGCCTCGTTTTCGAGCGCAAAGCCCTCACGCTCTGCAACGAAATTGAGCCTGTCCGCAATGTCCTGCGGCTCGATGCGCTTGAAATCGAACCGCTGGCAACGGGAAAGGATTGTTGCGGGAAGCTTGTGCACCTCGGTTGTGGCAAGGATGAATTTGACGTGCTCGGGCGGCTCTTCAAGCGTTTTGAGCAGGGCGTTGAAAGCACCGACAGAGAGCATGTGCACCTCGTCAATGATATAGACCCTGTATTTTGCCCTGACGGGGGTGTAATTCGCCTCGTCACGCAAATCACGGATGTTGTCAACGCCGTTGTTACTTGCGGCGTCAATTTCTACAACGTCGAGAATTGCGCCCGAATCTATGCCGCGGCAAACCTCACACTCGTTGCAGGGGTTGCCGTCCTGAAGATTTTCACAGTTGACAGCCTTTGAGAGGATTTTTGCACAGCTCGTTTTGCCCGTACCCCTTGAACCCGTGAAGAGGTAGGCGTGAGCGAGCTTATTTGCCTTAAGCTCGTTTACAAGAGTATTTGTGACGTGCTGCTGACCGACAACATCGCTGAAGGTCTGCGGACGCCAGGTACGGTATAACGCACGGTACATAAAATTCACCTCTCATATTACAGTAAAAAAACTTTGTCTTGGTCACATGGTGTGCAGGCGGACTGTGGCGCACAGTACTTTCTGCTTAATGCTGCTCGGTTCCCCGCCTGACATGGTTCGCAGTGCACCGTCGCACAGAACCCACACACCACATGACCAAAACAAAGTTAGTGGTCGGTATTCTATATAAAACACCTAAAGTTATGTTACCAATGTATTATAATATATATTCTTCCCTTTTTCAAGAGGAAAAGCATTATTTTTTAAAGAATTAATTTTTGTAGGGGCGACCTTTGGTCGTCTGCTTTATCAGTATATCGCTCTTACGCTTTTCATCACACAAAAAAGTGTGTCATTCTGAGGCATAGCCGAAGAATCTTACAAGACTTCAAGATCCTTCGCTACCGCTCAGGATGACAAACCTTTTATGCATCAGGTTTACAGTCAAGCCGTTATAGCTTTTAATATTTTCGGATAAAAAACGGGACGGGCGTTGCCCGTCCCGAAAGACAAATTTTAAAACCAATCGAGTTTCCAGCCGACAAAACCTGCCAAGCCCGAAATTACGCCGACAAGCGGCCACAGGAGTGCCAGAAAATACTGAAAAATACTCATTGTTTCCTCTCCTTCTGCTACAGTTGTGTAATTGTTTCTCGTGTAGTACAATGTAACATCATAAAGTTGACTTTTGTAGGGGCGGATATTATCCGCCCGTGCTGATATTGCTCGGTTTGCTGGCGGCTGATAGCCGCCCCTACAGTGAAGTTTTAGTTGTTACAGCGTAGTAGGGGCAATTCACTTACCTGCAAGTGCCTGGCATTTGTTATAGACCTTTTCAAGCTGCACGGCAGAGTCGTTCAGCATTTCCTCAAGCTCAAGAATCGTATAGCTTTCGGTGAGAATTTTATACAGGATATCCAACGAGTCTTCCAACAGTTCACACATTGACTGCATATTTTCGTACTGCATATGCATATCGTACACCTGGACAACGGAGATATATGCTGATTCAACGAAGCCGTAGAAATAATCAATGTGCACCTCGTCTTCCGTTTCGCAGTAGTTGACAAGGCTCTGAATTGCGTAGGCGTGGTTGTTAAGGCTCTGTTCAACGGAACGTGCGCACTGCCTTATCGCCTCAGGAGAAGCGGTGGCAATACCGTCGTCAATGCCGCTGTCATCATACTCGGGGAGCTTCGCCTCGGTCACGGGCTCTAATTCTGTTGTATCAAGGAACGACGGAGCCGTAGTCGTAACCTGCGTCGAAGAGGCGGCCTGTGTTATATTCTGCTGATTGTCGTAGGGTGTTGTGTACATAGACGTTATGGGCGGAGCCGTTGAGATAGCGGGAATTGACGCTAAAAAGCCATCCTTTTTCTTGGTTGTGGTCGGCTTAGCCGTAGTTGCGGTGCGAGTCGTGCTCTTCTTGGCTTCGGTGCTATTCTCGCTCGGCTTGGTGCTTTCAGTGCTTTGCTCCGTTACCCTTTCTTCTGTAGCCGCCACCGCTTGGGTTGATGAACTGAAATCGCTCTGCGTGGTTGTTTCGGCTTCGTTTTTCTGCTTTGTGCACGCGGCAAACGAAACAAGCAAAGCAACCGTGAGCAAAGTTGCCGCAAATTTTTTCATCGTTATTCTCCTTGTACTGTCGGTAACAATCACAGAACCGTCCCGTGATCGGTTTCTTATTTATTCTTTAGTTTACCGTTTCTTCCGTTACTTCGGGCAGGTTGGACTTTGCCTCGATAACATCCTCAAACGCAAGGGCAAGGCAGGAACCAATCATCAATGCACCGCCGAGTGCAGCCGCAATAATTAACATAATCATTTACTCCTTCCTTTTTTAACGGGTTTTGGGTTGTTTTTACTTTGTGATGTGATTATAGCAAGCAAAATTCTGAAAGGCAAGAAAAGTTACAACATTGTAACTATTTGTAACCATTTGTAACCATTTTGACATAATTTGACATTTCTGCGTATCGGGGTATAAAAAATGTCATTCTGAACGTTAGTGAAGAATCTTTAAGCGGATATAAAGATCCTTCGCTTCGCTCAGGATGACATTTTCTTTTTGTTTGCGGTTGATAAAAAAGCGCCCCGGCTTTTCAGCCGAGGCGTTAAAATGATATCTGTTAGATTTTAAAAGCCGTAAGACTTACTTGGAAGCCTTCTTAGCCTTCTTTGTCTCCTCAACAGCTGCCTTGTCATCAACGAGCTCGATGATGCACATTTCCGCTGCGTCACCGCGACGGGGGCCTGTCTTGGTAATACGGCAATAGCCGCCGTTAACATCCTTATATTTGGGGGCGATTTCGTCGAAGAGCTTTTTGACGACCTCTTCCTTTGTGACGAAAGCAAGAGCCTGACGCTTAGCGTTGAGGCTGTTGTCCTTTGCGACAGTGATCATTTTCTCTGTCAGCGCACGGACTTCCTTTGCCCTTGTAACGGTGGTTTCAATTTTGCCATTCTCTAAAAGATATGTCACCATTGCACGAAGCATTGCCATACGGTGGTCGCTGGCTCTGCCGAGCTTTCTGGTTCCGGGCATTTAAAACACTCCTTTACAGATAAATGTGTTGGGTTGAAGCTTATTCTTCTTCCTTGCGAAGGTCGAAGCCGAGGCTTCTGAGCTTTGCAACAACTTCGTCAAGAGACTTCTTGCCGAGGTTGCGGACCTTCATCATGTCCTCTTCTGACTTATTGATAAGATCTTCAACCTTGTTGATTCCGGCTCTCTTCAAGCAGTTGAAGGAGCGCACAGACAGGTCAAGTTCCTCAATGGTCATCTCCAGAACTTTTTCTGTGTTGTTGTCGTCTTTGACAACCATTACCTCTGTGTCGAAAGCCTCATCCGACAGATCTCCGAAGAGACTGAGATGCTCGTTGAGGATCTTGGCGCCAAGAGAAACGGCTTCCTTTGCGTTAATGGTGCCGTCTGTCCACACCTCAAGCGTGAGCTTGTCGTAGTCCGTAATCTGGCCTACACGTGTGTTCTCGACTGTGTAATTAACCTTTAAAACAGGTGTGTAAATAGAGTCAATTGCGATAACGCCGATGATGGGCTGCATAAGAGCCTTGTTGCGCTCTGCAGAAACGTAGCCGCGACCCTTGTCGCAGGTAAGCTCCATGCTAAGGTGAGCGTCAGCATCAAGTGTAGCGATGGGCAGCTCGGGGTTGATGATTTCAACCTCGCTGTCTGTGCTGATGTCGCCGGCTGTGACAACGCCTGCGCCTGAAGCGTCGATGTACATTGTCTTGGGGCCGTCGCCGTGAATCTTGAGGATTACGCTCTTGAGGTTGAGGACGATCTCTGTTACATCTTCCTTAACACCCTTGATTGTTGAAAACTCGTGGTGAACGCCTTCAATCTTGACAGATGTGATTGCGTAACCCGGAAGCGAGGAAAGCAGAACTCTTCTAAGGCTGTTGCCGAGAGTTGTGCCGTAGCCACGCTCCAGCGGTTCAAGTACGAATCTTCCGTAATCACCGCTTGCGCTGAATTCGGCAGTTTCGATTTTGGGCTTCTCAATTCCGATCATTCAAAACCCTCCTTGTTAAATTGAGTAATATACGCAAAAATTCAATATTACTTCGAGTAAAGCTCGACGATAAGATGCTCCTCAACGGGAGTATCAATCTGCTCACGAGTGGGGATGCTCAGGACTGTGCCCTTGAGTGTATCCTTCTCACGCTCCATCCATGCGGGTGTGGTGAAGATGGGAGCATCCGAACCTGTAAGGCGAGTGAAAGCTGCGGAAGAGCGGCTCTTCTCTGCTACCTCAATAACGTCGCCTGCCTTAACCTGATAGGAAGGAATGTTAACCTTTTTGCCGTTAACAGTAAAGTGAGAGTGGCTGACGAGCTGACGAGCCTGACGGCGAGTAAGAGCAAGACCAAGTCTGAATACTACGTTGTCAAGGCGGCGCTCGCAAGTAATAAGCAGGTTGTCACCGGCCTTACCGGGCATTGCAACAGCCTTCTCGTAGTATGTGTGGAACTGCTTCTCAAGAATGCCGTAGATGAACTTAACCTTCTGCTTCTCGTTAAGCTGCATACCGTACTCACTCTTTTTTCTTCTCCTCTGACCGCCGGGATTACGGAAAGTTTCCTTGTTCGCATAACCCATAACTGCGGGAGAAATGCCCAAAGCTTTGCAACGCTTAGCGATGGGTTGCATATTCTTTGCCATTTGCTTGTTACCTCCTTATTTGTTATACGCGACGGCGTTTAGGCGGACGGCAACCGTTATGGGGAATGGGAGTTACGTCCTTAATCATGCTTACTTCAAGACCTGCTGTCTGAAGAGCTCTGATTGCAGCCTCACGGCCTGCGCCGGGACCCTTTACGTAAACTTCAACATACTTCATACCGTGTTCCATAGCTGCCTTTGCAGCAGTCTCTGCTGCTGTCTGTGCTGCGAAGGGAGTGGACTTTCTGGAACCTCTGAAGCCCATTTCGCCTGCGCTTGCCCATGAAACTGCGTTGCCCTGTGTGTCTGTAATAGTGACAATCGTGTTGTTGAAGGTGGACTGGATGTGTGCTGCACCACGCTCGATGTGCTTGCGCTCACGGCGTCTGCGTGTTGCACCGGCTTTTTTAACGTTAGCTTTTGCCATGACTTATTCCTCCTTCACTTACTTTTTCTTGTTAGCAATCGTCTTCTTGGGGCCCTTACGGGTACGAGCGTTTGTCTTTGAACGCTGACCTCTTACGGGGAGACCCTTGCGGTGGCGTAAGCCACGGTAGCAGCCGATTTCTACAAGTCTCTTGATGTCGAATGCGGTTTCTCTTCTGAGATCACCTTCGACCTTAACGTTGTGGTCGATATACTCACGGAGCTTGGAAACCTCGTCTTCTGTGAGGTCCTTTACTCTCGTGTCGGGATTAATCCCTGTTGCCGCGATAATGTCTTTAGCTGTCTTAGGACCGATGCCGTAGATGTATGTGAGGCCGACTTCGACTCTCTTATCTCTGGGCAGGTCAACACCTGATATACGCGCCATTTTTCAGTTGCACCTCCGTTAATGGTTTGCGTCAATTAACCCTGACGCTGCTTGTGCTTGGGATTCTCACAGATAACCATGATCTTACCCTTGCGCTTAATGACTTTGCACTTCTCGCAAATTTTCTTTACAGAAGGTCTGACTTTCATTTGGAATACCTCCTTGATAATACGCTGTGCTTATTTTGTTCTCCACGTAATGCGGCCCTTGGTCAGGTCGTACGGTGACATTTCAACCGTTACCTTGTCGCCGGGAAGGATTCGGATGTAGTTCATTCTCAGCTTACCTGAGATGTGAGCTAGCAGCCTGTGTCCGTTCTCAAGCTCTACCTGAAAGGTTGCATTCGGGAGCGCTTCGATTACTGTACCTTCAACTTCGATCATATCCTGTTTTGACATTAACTTTTACCTCCCTGAGTTCATTGAGCCTTGCCGTCTTTTTCGGCGAGTGCTTTTCTTAAACTGCGATTGGTTGCCATTGCGCTTTGTTCGAGCACCGTGTTCGTGGGCGCTGTGTGCAACGGGTTTTTGAGCTTCGGCTTTTCCAGCCTTCGCTCCTTGCCGTCAGCAAGCAGCAACCACTTACCCTTGGTACCGACAACAGCCATTAGCTTATCTTTGTCGTGCCCCGCCTTCGTGCGGACGACACTTCCTGTTCTGAGCTCCATATCAATTCTCCTTATTCTGTGGTGAGAATCTTCGGACCGTCGTTCGTTATTGCAACGGTATGCTCAAAATGTGCAGACAGACCTGCGTCTTTCGTCTTTATAGTCCAGCCGTCTGAGAGCTGTCTGACCTCGTAGCCACCCGCATTTATCATGGGTTCAATGGCCAAAGTCATGCCCGGTAACAGGCGCACACCTCTGCCGGGTGTGCCGTAATTGGGTACTCCGGGGTCTTCGTGCAGCTTTGTGCCTATTCCGTGTCCAACGAAATCGCGTACGACGGAATAGCCTCTTTCCTCACAGTAGCGTTGTACCGCAGCGGATATATCGCCGATTCTGCCGCCTGCAACAGCCGCCTTGATACCTTCGTAAAGGCTTTCTCTGGTGGTGTTGATCAGCCGCTCCGCTTCAGGGCTGATTTTGCCCGCTGCGAAAGTGGCGGCGTTATCGCCGTGATAGCCGTTGATTGTGGCGCCAAGGTCAATGCTGACTATGTCGCCTTCACGGATGACACGCTTCTTGCTCGGAATGCCGTGAATAACCTCGTCGTTTATGGAAATGCATGCGGTGGCAGGAAAGCCGTTGTAATTCAGGAAGTTGGGCTTAGCACCCTGCCTGATTATATACTCGTAAGCTATGCGGTCAATTTCCTCGGTTGTTACGCCGGGCTGAACCGCCTCGCCTGCCACTCTTAATGCCCCAGCCGAGATTCTGCAAGCCTCTCTCATAAGGGCGAGCTCCCGATTGGTTTTCAGCACTATCATGCTTAATCCTCCAAAGCCTTGAGGGTGAGTGCTGTTGTATCAGCAACTTCCTCCTGACCTACAACTATGCGAAGGATGCCCTTCTTCTCATAGTAATCCTTGAGCGGCTCTGTCTGCTCGTGGTAAACGTGCAGTCTGTCGAGAACCGTGTCGGGATGATCGTCTTTTCTCTGAACCAGCTCACCGCCGCATGCGTTACATACGCCGTCCTGAGCGGGCTTCTTGTATTCGAGGTGGTAGGAAGAACCGCACGCTTTGCAGACACGTCTGCCGGACATTCTGCGAACTATTCTTTCGTCCTCTACCTCAATGCTGATTACTCGGTCAATGATTACGCCCATTGCATCGAGTGCCTCAGCCTGGGGAATTGTTCTGGGGAAGCCGTCGAGAATGAAGCCGTTGGCACAATCATCCTTTGCAAGGCGTTCCTTGATGATGCCGATAACAACATCATCGGGAACGAGCTGACCTGCATCGATGAATGATTTTGCCTTGAGGCCCATCTCTGTGCCGTTGGCAAGGGCTTCACGAATGATATTGCCGGTTGAAACAGCAGGGATAGAAAGCTTTTCGCTGATGACCTCAGCCTGTGTGCCCTTACCTGCGCCCGGTGCGCCGAGAAGAATCAGTTTCATATCAATTGTCCTTTCCGGCTTAATTCTTAATCAAGGAAGCCCTTATAGTGACGCATCATCATCTGGCTCTCAAGCTGCTTAACGGTTTCAAGTGCGACACCAACCATAATGATGATTGACGTACCGCCCAGGGAGATGTTGATACCCTGGCTGTAGTAACCGTCGGAGAACTTGTCGAGGCAGAAGGTAGCAACCTGGCTGAAGAGTGTCGGGAAAAGTGCGACAACGCTCAGAAGGAGTGCGCCCATAAGTGTGAGTCTTGACAGAATCTTTGCAATATAATCGGATGTGGGCTTGCCGGGACGGATACCCGGAATAGCACCGCTGTTCTTACGGATGTTGTTTGCCATTTCGATGGGATTGTACTGAATCTGTGCATAGAAGTATGCAAAGAAGATAATCATTACGAAATAGAGAACAATGTAAACAGGGTGTGTTGCCTGGAAGATACCGAAGAAGGTGTTCCAGGGGCTATCCTCCGAAACGTTTACAAACATCTGAATCGTGGGAGGAAGAGAAAGGATAGATGAAGCAAAGATGACGGGCATAACGCCGGACATATTTACTTTCATCGGAATGTGTGTACTCTGGCCGCCGTACATCTTTCTGCCGACAACTCTCTTTGCGTACTGCACGGGAATGCGTCTTTCAGCGTTGTCCATCCAAACGATGAAGGCAATCATAAGAAGTGCCATAACACCGACGAAGGGAGCAAGTACGTAGTAGGGACCGCCAAGCTGGAAGTAAGAGACTACGGACATAACCATTGCGGGGATACGGGAAACGATACCTGCAAAAAGGATGATGGAGATACCGTTGCCGATGCCCTTGTTGTTAATCTGCTCGCCGAGCCACATAATGAATGCGGTACCGGCTGTGAGGCAGAGGATAATAACAAGTGCCTGGAAGACTGCGTAGAAGCCGGTGAACTTAGCACCGCTGTCGTCAGTCATAAGGTAGTTCTGATTTCTCAGATAGAAGTAGTATGCGGTGGACTGCATGAGACCGAGGCCTACGGTAACAAAACGTGTGATGGACGCAATCTTCTTGCGGCCTTCCTCGCCTTCCTTGGAGAGTCTCTCGAGGGGAGGAATTGCTACAGTGAGGAGCTGCATGATAATTGACGAGTTGATGTACGGGGTAATCGACATAGCGAAGATTGTACCGTATGCAAACGCGTCACCTGTCATCATGCTCAGGTAGCTCATAAACGTGCCCTCTGCTGCACCCTGAAGGATACCGCCTTCAGCGATGTTAGTGAAAGGAACGGGAATTGCTGCACCGAGTCTGAATATAAAGATGATGAGGGCTGTGAACAGTATCTTTTTACGCAGGTCGGCAATCTTCCACGCGTTGATTATTGTTTGCAGCACCTCAGATCACCTCTGCCTTTCCGCCTGCAGCTTCAATCTTTGCCTTAGCAGACTCAGAAAATGCATTGACCTTAACGGTGAGCTTCTTTGTGATTTCGCCGTTGCCGAGAACCTTTACGCCGTCGAGCTCCTTCTTAACAAGGCCTGCTGCGATGAGAGCCTCAACGTCGACTACTGCGCCGTCTGCGAACTTCTCTTCAAGAGCGGAAAGATTAACAATAGCAATCTCTTTTGCGAAAATGTTGACGAAGCCTCTCTTGGGGATTCGTCTCTGAAGGGGCATCTGGCCGCCTTCGAAACCGGCTCTCATGCCTCTGCCGGCACGAGCCTTCTGACCTTTGTGACCCTTACCTGCGGTCTTACCCTGACCGGAAGCGGGACCTCTACCGATACGCTTGCGTTCCGCTGTGGAACCGGGTGCCGGTGAAAGTTCATGTAATTTCATTTCTCAAGCACCTCCTTGCTTACGCTTCGCTTACCTGAACAAGGTGAACTATCTTCTTAACCTTGCCCTGAGTAGCTGCATTATCGGGCTGAACCTTTTCATCACCAATCTTCTTGAGACCGAGTGAGTGAGCGGTGGCAATCTGGCTCTTATTGGAACCGATCAGACTTTTGACGAGCTTGACCTTAATATCTGCCATTTGTTCCACCCTCCTTAACCAAGAATTTCTTCTGCTGACTTACCGCGGACAGCTGCAATCTCATCAAGAGAACGAAGCTGCTTGAGACCGTCGATAGTAGCTCTTACAACATTGCAGGGGTTGTTGGAACGGAGAGCCTTGGAACGGATGTCCTTGATACCAACTGTTTCAACAACTGCACGGACAGGGCCGCCGGCGATAACACCGGTACCGGGTGCAGCGGGCTTGAGCAGAACAACGCCTGCGCCAAACTTGCCGATAACCTCGTGAGGAATTGTTGTGCCCTTCAGAGATACTCTGAAGAGGTTCTTCTTAGCATCCTCAATGCCCTTGCGGATAGCGTCCGGAACTTCGCCGGACTTACCAAGGCCGAAGCCTACGAGACCGTTGCCGTCGCCGACAACTACGAGAGCAGCAAACTTGAATATACGGCCGCCCTTAACTGTTTTAGAAACGCGGTTGATGGTAACTACGCGCTCCTGGAGTTCTAATGCCGATGCGTCGATTTTAGCCAAAGTTTTACCCTCCTTACTCAGAACTTCAGGCCGCCCTCACGGGCGCCTTCGGCCAGTTCTTGCACACGGCCGTGGTAGATATAACCGCCTCTGTCGAATACAACGTTTTCAACGCCTTTTTCGATAGCGCGCTTTGCGACTAATTCGCCGACCTTGCGGGCAGCGGACTTGTTTCCGCCGTACTCTGCGAAATCCTTCTCAACAGATGAAGCTGCAGCGATTGTTACGCCGTTAACATCATCGATGAGCTGAGCATAGATATGCTGAAGGGAGCGGAATACGCTGAGACGGGGGCACTCCGGTGTACCGGAGATCTTTTTACGCACTCTTGCATGACGTGCGTCTCTTGCCTTTCTTGTTTCAGGCTTTTTAACCATTTCGTTTCAACTCCTTCAATCTTATTTACCCTTACCGGCTTTACCTTCTTTGCGGCGGATGTGTTCGTCAACGTACTTGATGCCCTTGCCCTTATACGGCTCGGGGGGACGCTTCTCGCGAACTTCAGCAGCAAACTGGCCAACCTTCTGCTTGTCGGGACCGGAAACAATGATCTTGTTGGGTGTGGGACACTCAACTGTAATGCCCTCGGGAGCAGTCATGATAACCTGGTGTGAGAAACCGAGGTTCATAACGAGATCCTTGCCCTGTACCTGTACACGGTAACCAACGCCGTTAACGTCGAGCTCCTTCTTGTAGGACTCGTTAACACCTGTAACCATGTTAGCAATAAGTGTACGTGTAAGACCGTGAAGTGATCTGTTCATCTTGTCGTCATTGGGGCGGGAAACAGTAATTGTTGCGCCGTCCTTCTCAACGACCATATTTGAGTGTACGGTTCTTGTAAGTGTACCCTTGGGGCCCTTAACCGTAACTGTGCTGCCGTCGATTGTTACGTCAACACCTGCGGGAATCGCAATGGGCATTCTGCCTATTCTTGACATCTGTGCAGCACCTCCTTACCAAACGAATGCAAGGATTTCGCCGCCGACATTGGCCTTGCGAGCATCCTTATCTGTCATAATACCCTTTGAGGTTGAGAGGATTGCAATACCGAGGCCGTTCATAACCTTGGGCATATCCTCACAATTTGTGTACATACGCAGACCGGGCTTGGAAACTCTGCGCAGACCTGTAATAATCTGGGACTTGTTGGGGCCGTACTTGAGGGTGATCTCGATCATACCCTGCTTGCCGTCGTCCTCAACCTTAAAGCTCTTGATATAGCCCTCATCAACAAGAATCTGAGCAATTGCCTTCTTCATGTTGGATGCGGGAACCTTCACTGTATCATGCTTAGCGGAATTTGCGTTACGGATTCTCGTAAGCATATCAGCGATGGAATCAGTGATTTGCATACCGTTACCTCCTTTGCAATTGCTCTTACCAGCTTGCTTTCTTTACGCCGGGAATCTGGCCGTCGTGTGCCAGCTCCCTGAAGCAGATGCGGCATACGCCGTACTTACGAAGATAGGCGTGGGGTCTACCGCAGATCTTGCATCTGTTGTACTGTCTTGTTGAATACTTAGCGGGTCTTGCCTGCTTTACCTTCATTGATGTCTTAGCCACAGTATTCCCTCCTTACTTTGAGAACGGAGCGCCCATAAGAGTGAGCAGCTCGCGAGCTTCTTCGTCTGTGTTGGCTGTGGTTACGAAGCAGATATCCATACCTCTTACCTTGTCGATCTTATCATAATCGATTTCGGGGAAAACAAGCTGCTCCTTGAGACCCATGGAGTAGTTACCTCTGCCGTCGAAAGAGTTGGGATTAATGCCTCTGAAGTCACGAACGCGGGGAAGAGCGAGGTTGAAGAATCTTTCAACAAACTCGTACATTCTCTCGCCTCTGAGTGTGACCTTAACACCGATGTTCATACCCTCACGAAGCTTGAAGTTTGCAACGGACTTCTTAGCCTTACAAACGATGGGCTTCTGACCGGTGATCTGGGAAAGGTCGGAGATGATAGCGTCGATAGCCTTGGGGTTATCTCTTGCCTCGCCGGCGCCGACGTTGATAACGACCTTGTCAAGCTTCGGGATCTGCATGACGCTCTTGTAACCAAACTTCTTCATAAGAGCAGGCGCAATCTCGTTCTTGTACTGTTCTTTAAGCTGTGCCATTTCAGTCATGTACCTCCCTTAAAATTCTGCTCCGCAGTCTGCCTTCTTGCAGGTGCGTACCTTCTGACCTTTAGCGTTGATTTTGCTGCCGGTTCTTGTAGCTCTGCCGCACTTGGGGCAGATAAGCTGAACCTTGTCAGCGTAGAGTGCGCTCTCAGCCTTTACAAGGCCGCCGGGCTCACCCATCTTGCGGGGCTTTACGTGCTTTGTTACGATGTTTACACCCTCAACAATAACCTTGTTTTCGCTGGGAGAAACCTGCATAACCTTGCCGCGTGCGCCACGGTATTTACCGTTGATGACGACTACTTCGTCGCCCTTTTTAACATGAACCTTATTCATTATCAAAGTACCTCCATTAAAGCACTTCGGGAGCGAGAGAGAGAATCTTTGTGAATTCCTTATCACGAAGCTCTCTTGCTACCGGCCCGAAAATACGCGTGCCCCTGGGATTCTTGTCTTCCTTGATGATAACGGCTGCGTTTTCGTCGAAACGAATGTATGTGCCGTCATCACGGCGGATGCTGAATGCTGTACGAACTACGACAGCCTTAACAACATCACCCTTCTTGACAACTCCGCCGGGTGTTGCTTTTTTAACAGAAGCAACAATGACGTCGCCTACATGAGCATATCTCTTCTTGGTACCGCCGAGAACACGGATGCACATAATTTCCTTTGCGCCTGTGTTGTCGGCTACCTTAAGGTAAGTCTGTTGCTGTATCACAGTATTTGCCTCCTTACACTAGCGTGAAATTACTTTGCCTTCTCGATGATCTCAACTACGCGCCATCTCTTGTCCTTGGACATGGGGCGTGTTTCCATAACGAGTACGCGGTCGCCGATACCACACTCATTGTTTTCGTCGTGTGCCTTCAGCTTGATTGTGTTGTTGATGATTTTCTTGTAGAGAGGGTGCGGAACTCTGTCCTTAACGGAAACGACAACTGTCTTATCCATCTTGTCGCTGGTTACGATACCGACTCTTGTTTTTCTAAGGTTTCTTTCGCTCATTGAACTTGACCTCCTCTTTAAGCCTCTGTGCCGTGAAGTTCGATATCACGCTGAACTGTCTTGATTCTTGCGATATCCTTCTTTACAGCACTGATGCGCATCGGATTGTCGAGCTGATTAACGGCTTGCTGGAAGCGCAGTTTAAACAGCTCGTCCTTCAGCTCAAGCAGCTTAGCATCCAGCTCTTTAGCGGAAAGCTTTCTGATTTCACTGGCTTTCATTATTGCTCACCATCCGTTTCTTCCTTAGTTACAAACTTGCACTTGATAGGCAGTTTGTTTGCAGCGAGACGCATAGCCTCACGTGCTACAACTTCGTCAACACCGGCAACCTCAAACATAACTCTGCCGGGCTTAACAACTGCTACCCAATATTCCGGAGAACCTTTACCGGAACCCATTCGGGTTTCAGCGGGCTTCTCTGTAATCGGCTTGTCGGGGAAAATCTTGATCCATACCTGACCGCCACGCTTTGTGTAACGGGTCATAGCGATACGGGCTGCCTCAATCTGGTTTGAGGTAATCCATGCGGGTTCGAGAGCCTGGAGACCGAACTGGCCGTAAGTAACCTTGTTACCACGGTGAGCAGCGCCCTTAAGACGGCCTCTCTGTACTCTACGGTATTTTACACGCTTCGGTAACAGCATTACTTTGCTCCTCCTTCCCTGCGAGGCTTACGAGCATCGTGAAGAACCTCGCCCTTGTAGATCCAAACCTTGACACCGATGATGCCGTAGGTTGTGTGTGCTTCTGCGAAGCCATAGTCGATATCGGCGCGGATTGTCTGCAGCGGGATTGTACCCTCGTGATACTGCTCTGTACGTGCAATTTCTGCACCGCCGATACGGCCGGAAACCTGAGTCTTGATACCCTTTGCGCCGAGCTTCATTGTGCGGCTGATAGCCTGCTTGAGTGCACGGCGGAAGGAAACTCTCTTTTCGAGCTGAGCAGCAATGCCCTCAGCAACGAGCTGTGCGTCAAGGTCGGGCTGCTTAACCTCTACGATGTTGATGAAGACTTCCTTATCGCCGGAGATCTTCTTCTCGCAGATCTTCTTAAGCTTCTCGATCTCGCTGCCGCCGCGGCCGATAACCATGCCGGGCTTTGCACAGTGAATGTTGATACGAACGCGCTTTGCGTCACGCTCAATCTCTACCTTCGGAACACCTGCGGGAGCAAGTGCCTTGAGGAGGTATTCACGGAGATTGTAGTCTTCAACGAGTGTGTCGCCGAAGCTGCTTGCGTCTGCATACCAACGGGATTCCCAATCTTTGATAACACCGATTCTAAGACCGGTAGGATTAATTTTCTGTCCCATAATTTAACCTCCTCCTTTCTTATTCTTTCTCTGCTACTGTGATTGTGATGTGCGAAGTTCTCTTGTTGATTCTGTTCGCACGACCCTGTGCTCTGGGTCTGATTCTCTTAAGGATGGGACCGGGGCCAACGTTGCAGGCTGCAACGTAGAGCTTGGAAACATCCATATCGTTGTTATTCTCAGCGTTAGCGATTGCTGACTTGAGCAGCTTGCCAACGGGTTCACACGCGGCCTTGGGCGTGTATTTGAGAATTGCAAGAGCCTTATCAACAGGCTGATTGCGGATTAAGTCAAGCACGATCTGAACCTTGCGGGGTGCGATGCGCACGAAGGTTGCTTTTGCTGTTGCTTGCATTTAATTACACTCCTTTCGACCTTATCTGTTTGATGTTTTTGAACCGGCGTGACCCTTGAAGGTTCTCGTCGGAGCGAACTCACCGAGCTTGTGACCGACCATATCCTCTGTTACATATACCGGAACGTGCTTACGTCCGTCGTGAACAGCGAAGGTGTGGCCGACAAAGTCCGGGAAGATCGTTGAACTGCGGCTCCAAGTCTTGAGGACTGTCTTTTCGCCGTTCTTGTTCATTTCCAAAACTCTTTCGAGCAGCTTGGGTTGCACGAAAGGTCCTTTTTTAACACTTCTACCCATTACTTTTTAGCTCCTTTCATCAACTTACTTGCCGTTACGACGCTTTACGATAAGCTTGTCGGAAGGCTTCTTGTGAGCTCTTGTCTTGAGACCGAGAGCAGGCTTGCCCCAAGGTGTTACGGGACCGGGACGACCGATGGGGGACTTACCCTCACCACCGCCGTGGGGGTGATCGCAGGGGTTCATAACCGAACCGCGGACTGTAGGTCTCCAACCCATGTGACGCTTGCGGCCTGCTTTACCGATCTTGACGTTTTCGTGTGTGCCGTTGCCGACAACACCGACTGTAGCCATACAGGTAACAGGTACGTTTCTGAGCTCGCCGGAGGGAAGACGGAGAAGAGCGTAAACGCCTTCCTTAGCCATAAGCTGTGCGCAGTTACCTGCTGCTCTTGCAAGCTGACCGCCTCTGCCGGGGTAAAGCTCAACGTTGTGTACGAAAGTACCAACGGGAATGTTTACGAGGGGAAGTGCATTACCGGGGATGATATCTGCATCCTCACCGGCTCTGACTGTTGCGCCGACCTTCAGACCCTCGGGAGCGAGGATGTATCTGAACTCGCCGTCCTCATACTTGAGGAGTGCGATGTGAGCGGAACGGTTGGGATCGTACTCGATTGTCTCAACTGTAGCGTCGATGCCGAACTTGTTTCTCTTGAAATCAATGATACGGTACTTTGTACGATTGCCGCCGCCACGGTGACGGACTGTGATTCTGCCGTAGCTGTTACGGCCGGACTTTTTGTTCATCGGAGCGAGAAGGCTCTTGTGAGGTGCTACCTTTGAAAGTCCTGAGTAATCTGTAACCGACATATTACGTCTTGCGTTTGTTGTCGGGCTATAGATCTTTATAGACATAAGTTTCACTCTCCTTAAAGCGGCTTCGCGGAGTATGTCTTGCTCCATACCTTACCGCCGGATAATAATTGTTTTAAATATTTATTACTTTGTATAATAAATATAGTGATTACATCATACCGTCGAAGAACTCGATGGTCTTGGACTCTTCCGTAAGAGTAACAACTGCCTTCTTCCAGGAAGCTGTCATACCCTCGTAGCGGCCGTATCTGCGGAGCTTGCCGGTGCAGTTAACTGTGTTAACCTTAGCAACCTTTGTGCCCTCGAAAAGCTTTTCAACAGCCTGAGCGATTTCGATCTTGTTGGCATCCTTAGCAACTACGAAGCTGTACTTCTTGAATGCTGTGCCTGCCATGCTTTCCTCTGTGATAAGAGGACGGATGATGATATCCTGTGCTAACTTGCTCATGCGTAAACCTCCTCGATCTTCGCAACGGCATCCTTAAGAACTACGATAGTGTCGCAGTTGAGAATGTCGTATACATTCAAAGTGTTTACAAGCGAAACCTTTACGCCTGCAATGTTGCGTGCGCTTCTGTAGACAACGTCATCCTTCTCGGGGAGAACGATAAGTGTCTTCTTGCCGGTGTTGAGAGCGCTGAGAACCTTAACAACTTCCTTTGTCTTGATTGCCTCAAGCTTGAAGGAGTCGAGAACTACAAGCTCCTCACCTGCAACCTTAGAAGAGAGAGCAGACTTCATAGCAAGTCTTCTGACCTTCTTGTTGATGTCGCCGCCGTAAGTACGGGGCTTGGGACCGTGGGCGATACCGCCGTGGTACCACTGGGGAGCTCTTGTGGAGCCCTGGCGTGCACGGCCTGAACCCTTCTGTCTCCAGGGCTTCTTGCCGCCGCCGCTTACCTCTGAGCGTGTACGGGTTGACTGTGTACCCTGACGCTGGTTAGCCAAATAGTTGACTACTACGAGATGCATTGCGTACATATTCGGCTCGATAGCGAAAATGCTGTCTGCAAGCTCGATATCGGAAACTTTCTTTCCGCTTACATCAAATACTGATACTGTAGGCATTTAGTACACTCCCTTCTTACGCTTTCTTGCAAGTGTCTTTGATTACGACGAAGCTGCCCTTGGGGCCGGGGATGGCGCCCTTGATAGCGATGAGATTGTTCTCTGCGTCGATCTTGACAATGCTGAGATTCTGAACTGTGACCTTCTCGTTACCGAGGTGACCTGCGAGCTTCTTTCCCTTGTAAACACGGGAAGGATCGCTACATGCGCCCAGGGAACCTGCGTGTCTTGCGACAGGACCTGTACCGTGGGATTCCTTCAGGCGAGAGAAGTTCCATCTCTTGATTGCGCCTGCTGTGCCTTTACCCTTGCTTGTGCCCGTGACATCAACCATGTCGCCGGCAGCAAAGATATCAGCCTTGATAACGTCGCCGACGTTCACACCGGAAATATCAGAAAGTCTGAATTCCTTGAGAACCTTCTTGGGGGCGACGTCTGCCTTAGCAAAGTGACCCTTGAGGGGCTTTGTAAGACGCTCGACCTTTACATCCTGGAAGCCGAGCTGAACGGACTCGTAACCGTCGTTCTCGATTGTCTTCTTCTGTGTTACGGGGCAGGGACCTGCCTCAACAACAGTTACCGGAACAACCTTGCCGTTCGCATCGAAGATCTGTGTCATACCGATCTTCTTGCCGATAATACCTTTTTGCATTTTGACTTTGTCTCCTTTCGGTTATTGGTTGGCATTCAGCCAACATGACCTGTGAAACGTACTATATTATGATGTATATAATATAGGGAACAGGTGATTTTACAGCTTGATCTCGATCTCTACGCCTGCGGGAAGCTCAAGTGCTGTGAGAGCTTCAACAGTCTTGTTTGAGGGTCTGATGATGTCGATAAGCCTTTTGTGTGTTCTCTGCTCAAACTGCTCACGGGAATCCTTGTACTTGTGAACAGCGCGGAGAATTGTTACGATCTCCTTCTCTGTGGGCAGCGGAACGGGACCGGAAACCTGAGCGTTTGTACGTCTTGCGGTTTCAACGATTTTCTCTGCTGCTTTGTCTACGAGGTTGTGATCGTAGCTCTTGAGTCTGATTCTGATCTTGTTTTTGACTGCCATTGTTACGCCTCCTAAAAATTTGGCGGGCTGCGCTTTTAGCACACTGCCCCGGGTGTTTCTAACCGAGCCATTCAAAATCCGAAAAGTATCTGAACTACTTTCCGGTGGCCATAAGCGCAATTTCACCCCTTGTTCGTCCGTGAGAAGACGCATCGAGGATGAGAACTATTACTAGTCGCCCGGTTCGATGATCGGACATGCTCCACGGAAATTCCCTGCTTCGGTGAGCAGCCACCTTCCGTTTCTACGCATATCTGCACACTATCTAATAGCATGCTCCAGTATAATATCATAATATTGTGCAGATTGCAAGCGTTTTTTGAAAAAAATTTCAGTTTTTTTACTTTTATTATATATACATATAGGAGCCCCTTTTCTCCCCTCTTTTTCCGTCATATCTAACAAAATATATAGCAAAAATTCATTAGTAACCGCCAAAAATAAATTTGGCAGTTTTGACGAAACGAGTTTTGGCGAATTGCAATTTGTAGGGGCGCCCTTTGGTCGTCCGTCAAATCAGAACAACCTAAAAAAGAACATTCCGTAGGGGACGGCGTCCTCGACGTCCCATTGTAAAATATTATATCAATTTTACGGCTAGCTGTAGGGACAATTCACTTGCTTGTCCGCCGTATAATCACAATGTCCGTACATTTCGGGCGAATACAATTCGCCCCTACTGTAATTTATTATATAAGCAACAATGTACTTGTTATTTTAAATAATCCGTGATATAATTTATAACAATATATTCAAATTCTGATTCAGGAAGTGATAAGTAATGTTAACAGACATTGAAATTGCTCAGGCGGCGAAGATGCAGCCGATAACCGAAATTGCCGATGCGGCAGGTATTTCACGCGATTACCTTGAGCCCTACGGCAAGTACAAGGCAAAGCTCGATTTCACGGCTATCCCGGAGTCCGTTGACAAAAAAGGCAAGCTCGTACTCGTTACGGCTATTACCCCCACACCCGCAGGCGAAGGCAAGACAACTACCACAATCGGTCTTGCTGACGGCATGAAGAGAATAGGCAAAAACGTTATGGTTGCCCTTCGCGAGCCCTCTCTCGGCCCCGTTTTCGGTGTTAAGGGCGGTGCCGCAGGCGGCGGCTACGCACAGGTTGTGCCGATGGAGGACATCAACCTGCACTTCACGGGTGATTTCCACGCAATCGGTGCGGCAAATAACCTGCTTGCCGCAATGCTTGACAACCACATCTACCAGGGCAACAGTCTCAACATCGACCCCAGAAGAATCACCTGGAAGCGCTGTGTTGATATGAACGACAGACAGCTTCGCTTTGTTACCGACGGTCTCGGCGGCAGAGTCAACGGTGTCCCCCGTGAGGACGGCTACGACATAACCGTTGCTTCCGAGATTATGGCTGTGCTCTGCCTTGCAACCTCAATGACAGACCTCAAGGAGCGCCTTTCCAGAATCATTGTCGGCTACACCTACGACGAAAAACCCGTTACCGCAGGCGAGCTCAAGGCGGCAGGCGCAATGGCAGCGCTTCTCAAGGATGCTATAAAGCCCAACCTTGTTCAGACTCTTGAAGGTACACCTGCCCTTGTTCACGGCGGTCCTTTCGCAAATATTGCACACGGCTGTAACTCCGTTACCGCTACAAAGCTTGCACTTCGTCTGGGCGATTACGCTATCACGGAAGCAGGCTTCGGCGCTGACCTCGGCGCAGAGAAATTCCTCGATATCAAGTGCCGCTACGCAGGCCTGACTCCGAGCGCGGTTGTAATCGTTGCAACAATCCGTGCGCTTAAAATGCACGGCGGTGTTCCCAAAACTGAGCTCAACGGCGAAAACCTTGAGGCACTCGAAAAGGGTATCCCGAATCTTCTCCGCCACGTTTCAAATATTAAAAACGTATATAAACTCCCGAGCGTTGTTGCTGTCAACCGCTTCCCGACCGATACGGATGCCGAAATCGACCTTGTTATCGCAAAGTGCAAGGAGCTCGGCGTAAACGTTGTGCTTTCAACCGTTTGGGCAGAAGGCGGCAAGGGCGGCGAAGAGCTCGCCAAGGAAGTTGTACGCCTTTGCGAAGAGCCCAACGATTTCACCTTCTCCTACGACCTCGACTGCTCAATCGAAGAAAAGATTGAAGCAATCGTCAAAAAGGTTTACGGCGGCGACGGCGTGAGCATACTCCCTGCCGCAAAGAAGCAGATTGACTCTCTCACCGCACTTGGCTATTCCAACCTGCCGATTTGCGTTGCAAAAACCCAGTACAGCTTCTCCGACGATCCGACAAAGCTCGGCGCACCCGAAGGCTTCAAGGTCACAATCAAGAACGTCAAAATCTCCGCAGGCGCAGGCTTCATAGTAGTCCTCACAGGCGACATTATGACTATGCCCGGTCTCCCGAAGGTACCCGCCGCAGAAAGAATCGACGTTGACGAAAACGGCAAAATAACAGGCCTTTTCTGATAATTAAACTTTTATTGAACAAACAGAGAGCAGTCGCTTTGACCGCTCTCTGTTTCACTTTTGCGGTATCATTACACCGCACCGATTATTCTACAACCGGAAGGTTATCTCATATTCTGTTCGTAGGACTGGATCATCTTCTTGACCATCTGACCGCCGACTGAACCTGCTTCACGGGAAGTGAGGTCGCCGTTGTAGCCCTGCTTGAGGTTTACGCCGACTTCGTTTGCTGCTTCCATCTTAAATCTGTTAAGCGCTTCACGTGCCTCGGGTACTACGCTCTTGTTGCTGCTCTTAGCCATTTCAAATTACACTCCTTTGCTGAAATCTTTCGTTTGTGTTTGCTCTATTATTATCGGTGTGTAATTTTGTTTTATTATTGTTAAGTTTTGTTAACAAAAGCAACCGCCTATCGTTATGATAAGCGGTTGTTCTTTTAATATTTGATTTTAAATTTTCAAATCAGCGTAAATTAGCCTAAAAGAAAATCTACAAAGCCTCTTGCGCCGACGACTGCGTGTGTAATGTCGTTTGCGCCCTTGAGGATGAAGTTGAGAGCCTTATCGCCGAAGCCGGGCTCTTCCTCTGCTGTGTAAACACCGATTTCGACCATCATAGCTTCAACTGCGTCGAAGTAGGGCTGGTCAACCTCGGGGTCACAGATAGGGTTAGCGGCTGCCTTATCTGCTGCGTCGAGAACTGCCTGCTGGTCAGCGGTGAGCTCGTAACCCGTTTCTGCGCAGTATCTTTCAAGGTCGGGAAGGTTGTATCTCTGATAATCTCTGAGATTTCTTGCGCCGTTGAACTGCGGGAAGTAATACTCGTCTTCCTTGGGGTCGTCACAGTCTTCAACCGTCTTTACGTGGCCCGTTGCAAGTTCGAGAGCAAGTGCGATAGCAACGTTGTTGTACTCAAGCTCGTGCTTCTGCTGATAGAAGAACCAAGAGGCTTCCTTGCGGTATGTAGTGGAGATATCAATTGAACCGTCGGGAGAAAGCTCTCTGCCCTTTGTATCCTCAAACTTTGTGCCTGCGGCAACGTAGGATGTACCGGGAGCAGTTGAATTGATGTTGATGATTTCATCGGAGTTTGTTGTGGGAGCGCTCTTCATAAAGCCGAAGGCGGAGTAATCGGAAGTGATTGCGCCGAAGGGAAGGCCGTAGCCGGAGATGAAGGAGAAGGTTACGCCTTCTTTTTCAAGAGCAGTCATAGTTGCGTTGAGCCTCTTCTTGGCCGCCTGGAAAGCATCTGCCTCTGCCTTTACGACGTCGGACTTGATGAGGTGCTTGACAGAGTCATACTTGTAAGTGGGAATGAGGTTGCACAGCGAGGGTGTTGCGCAGAGAAGCTCTGTTGCAATGCCCTGAAGAGCCATATCGACAAAACCTCTGAGAACATTCTTGGGGAAAATACGAAGAACGATGTTGATAAGATAACCCCAGGGCTCGCCGAGAAGGTCGCCGATGATGCCGTTGTAGAAGAGGTCTGCAGAATTGTCGCAGAATTCGCCTGCAAGCATATCCGCAACAACGTCACTGCCGTCCCATGCGCCGACGATACTGACTACGCGGCGGATGTGGTTTTCGGCAACCGTGGGATACTCATCCATATAAGCGGTGACAATGGAAGCACCCATACTCATGGGAACAAGAACGATATCCTTTGCGCCGACCTTGTTTTCCTCAAGGACTGTTTCGACAAACTCGTGCATTGCCGCTACGTTCTTGGAGGTGTAGGAGAATGCGTTGAAGTTGAAGACGTAGAGATAATCTTCAAAGTTCTCGCCGAATTTTTCGCGTGCAATTTCCTTACATGGAATTGAAGAATAGAAGCGGTTCTTTGCTTCGCTTTCAAATGTACCGTCTTCCTTGGTGATACCGGGGAATTCGGAAACGGGCATAGCGTATCTGGGAGTGACTACTCTCGGGTCGCCGTTGCCGTCTTCATTTACGATGTTGAAATGGAAAAGGTCTCTGACAATCTTGTCAACCTTGTCCTGGTCAATAATGTTTACTCTGATAACGGAAGAAATAAGGAGCTCAAGCACTGCACCGACGATAGTCATAATCGTGCTCTTGTCGTTGAAGACCTCGTCAAAGCTGTTGAAAAGGTTCCATCTGGAAAGATACTTGCCCTCTGCAATAAGGGGAGCATAGTTTTCAAAATCCTGAAGTGTGCCGTTTTCAAAAGCGCCTTCCTGTGTGTAGCTCTCATCGAAAAGATAAGAGTAGCTCTGACCGATACCTGTTACGAAAACAACAAGGCTGTTTTCACCCTCGGCAAATGCGCTTTCGAGGGAGCTTGCCGTTGTAACACGGGGCTCGTTTGCGGTTTGAGCAAACGTGGGCACAAGAACCATAGGTACGACCATTGCAATTGAAAGAATAATTGCTATAATTTTTTTCATGGTAATCCTCCTGTTCGGATTTATTATTACAATTTAATATAATAACACTTATTCTCTTTATTTTAAATACATTTTTGAATTTTTTGCCTTTTGTACAAAAACCGCCCTTGTTTTATATCTATTTTGCCCATAGACTAACTTTCGCTTTTATATTTACTTTTATATATAATAATGGTAATATGTTAATATCTATATATTTTCCGTTTCGGCATTTTGCCGGACGGAAGGAAAGAGGTAATATTAATGAACAAAAAAATCACGGCAATTATTGCAGTTTTACTGTGTCTGTGCATAATTATGCCTACAGCGGCATTTGCAAACAACACGGAAGAAGCAGCCTACAGCTCTGTTGAGGAGTACGTTGCTTCTGTACAGAATGAGGAAGAGGTTGACAGCAATTTGAGCGCAAAAATCGCAGGCGCAAAGTTCCTTAACAAACTCAGCAACTTCTTTATCAACAGCGTTCTGGCAAACGTGCTCAACGCCATCATTCCCGATTCGGCTGCAGTTGCAGATTACGAGGAATTTGACATCAACAAATACGACAACTTCTACGCAGGTATGGATAAGTTTATCGATGAGCCTCAGGGCGACAAGGTATGGAGCCTCGGCTACGGCAAAGCTTCCGTTCTTCCTGCGGATTTCGGCACCAAGAAGTATGCAAAGGGTGCCTACATCCCCTACATTTTCGGCGACAGTATGTACAAGGATGAAGACGGCGTAGAGGAAGACCTTATGGTAAGAACAGTTGTTATGGACGACGGCTCCGGCAGAGGCAAGGTCGTTTTCATTGCGCTTGATGCCATGGGCTTTGCAAATGCAGACGTAAGACTTGTGCGTGAAGGCCTTAAGGAAATTGCAAAGAAGTACAATATTGTCAGCATCAACGTTTCCTGCACACACATTCACACGGGTATCGACTCCCAGGGTGTATGGACAGACCCCATCGGCTGTATCGTCAACAACATTTTCAGCAAGAACGTAAAGTACGGTGTTGAACGCTCCTTTATTGATGCAGTTGTCAAGGGCTCGAAGAAATCAGTTGAAGAAGCTCTTGCAAATATGACAGAGGGCAAGCTCTATTACGCAAAGACCGATGTCGGCGAGTATGTACACGACAGAACAGCCCCCATCGCACTTGATCCCTTCCTTTACAAGCTTGAGTTTGTTCCCTTTGATGAAACCGCAACACCCACAATCATTGCTACATACGGCTGCCATCCCGAGTCTGCAAGCTACGACTGGGCAAGTGCAGACCCCGAAAAAACACTTTCCTTCGACACAAAGTTCTCTCCCGACTTTATCTGGCACGCAGAAAAGGTTATAAACGATGCCGGCTATAACTTCATCTTCCTTCAGGGCAACGTTTCAACAGTTACTTCCGGCAGAAGTCTGACAGGCGACGGCATTGACGACTTCCCCGGCAACGCACACTACACAGCAGTCCGCTACGGCTATGAAATCGGATACATCATCCTCGGTATGAGCATGACGGAAGAAGAAAGAATTGCCCTTAACGAGGCAACGGGCGACAGACTCGGCGTAGCCACTTACGCAAACAAGCCCGATGAATACCCCCACTACACTATATGGTATGAAGGCCTTGAAACGGTTGAGGCTGTTGAAGTCAAGCCCGTACTCAACATCAAGCACAAGCAGTTCACGGTAAGAATTGACAACAATATCATCACTCTCCTTGGTAAGACCTCCGTTGCCGACAACTTCGTTCTGAATGATGACAGCGGCAGACACTACACCGTTTCCGAGGTAGGCTACCTTGAAATCGGCGACAATATGAAGGTATATATGAGCCCCGGTGAAACCTTCGGCGAGCTTTTCCTCGGCGGCAGCGGTGCAGAAGGCTTTGAGCTCAAGCCCATCAGAGAGTACACGGGCGAAGACATTATCGTTATGGATCTTATGAATGACGCTGCAGGCTACGTTGCCAACCCCGCAAACTTTGTTCTTGCAGGTCTTCAGTACAACGAAAACTCCGGTGAGTTTGACAGCGACACATGGTGCCTTATCTCCTACGGCAAGGGCGCAGCAACCGCATTCATCGGCAGCTTCTATGAGATTTACGACAGCGTAAGAAAATAATTAAAAAACGAAGTTGGTGACTTCTTATATGAAAAAGAACAAGCCAAAGATTTATACCGCAGCCACGGCGCACCTTGATACGTCGTGGCTGTGGCCGCTTGAAGAAACGGTAAATAACTATATTCCCGACACCGTAAAAAGCAATTTCAGACTGCTTGAAAAATATCCCGAATACAAATTCAATTTTGAGGGCAGCTACAGATACGAGCTAATCAAAGAATACTACCCCGAGGATTTCGAGAAAATCCGCAGTTATATAAAGAGCGGCCGCTGGCACCCCTGCGGTGCGTGCTACGAAAACGGAGAAGTAAACATCCCCTCCCCCGAAGCGCTCACCCGCAATATTCTGTACGGCAACGGCTTTTTTGAAAAGGAGTTCGGCGTTCGCTCCAACGATATTTTCCTGCCTGACTGCTTCGGCTTCGGCAAGGCTCTGCCTTCCGTGGCCGCCCATTCGGGGCTGACTGGCTTTTCCACGGGCAAGCTTTTCTGGGGCTGCTCCGTTGATGTTCCGTTTGACATGGGCAAGTGGCTGGGCCCCGACGGCAAGGGAATTTGGGCGGCGCTTATGCCGTTTTCGTACACAACAGCCTTCGGCAAAATGGAAAAGGCAAAGCGTGTACACGAAAAAATTGAAAACAATAAAAAGAAAAATCTGCCCGGTATCACTCTTGCCTACCACGGCATAGGTGACAGAGGCGGTGCACCGTGTAAATCCTCCGTTAAAAACGTTGTCAATGCACAGCGCAACAATGAAGAGTCGGATTTTGAAGTATTTTCCGCAACAACGAAGGAATTCTTCGACGCAGTTGACAGCCTGCCCGAAGAGGAAAAGAGCAAGCTTCCCGTTTACGACGGTGAGTTTCTGCTGACCGCTCACGGTGCAGGCAGCTACACCTCGCGAACGGTGACAAAACGCTGGAACAGACGGTGCGAGCTTCTTGCAGATGCCGCAGAAAGATTTGCGGGTGCGGCATTTGTAAACGGGCTTATCAAGTATCCGCAATACTCAATTGACACAGCCTGGAAAAAGGCCATAGCACACCACTTCCACGACGACATTACGGGCACGTCCTTTGAAGAATGCTACAAGCGCAATCACAACGACTACGTTCAGGCAATGAACACTCTTTCGGCGGAATACACAGCCGCCTGCAAGGCACTTTCAGCTCAGCTTGACACGAGCTTTGCCCAAGGTATTCCCGTTGTTGTTTCCAACCCCGTACAGACCGCCTCAACGAGAAAAGAAGCGGTTAAGGTAAAAATAAACGGCACTGCGGAAAGCTACCGCGTGTTTAATAAAGACGGTGAGGAAGTCCCCTCACAGACAAAAGCAATTTCCCCAACAGAAAAGGAAATCACCTTTGCGGCCGACGTTCCCTCCAATGCTCTTGCGGTTTACGATCTGCGTGAAGCAGAAGAAGCAAGCGCACTTTCAACTCAGCTTTGCGTTTGCGAAAACCGCATTGAAAACAAAAACTTAAGAGTTGAAATTGATTCGCACGGCGATATCTGTTCGGTTTTCGACAAAAGACTGAACAAGGAGCTCTTGGCCAAGCCCGTAAAGCTCCTGCTTTTAAACAATACCCACAGCTTTGACTGGCCTGCGTGGGAGGTAAAATACGCCGACCTTTGCGAAAAGCCCTACGCCACGGCAGAGAAGCCGACCGTAAAAATTCTTGACAGCGGTGCGGCGCTTGCTTCGCTTGAAATCACACGCACGGCAGGCAAATCAACGTTCAGGCAAATCGTGTCGCTTGACAGCGAAAGCGAATACGTTTCGGTATACAACGAAACCGACTGGCGTGAGGAAGCAACGCTTCTCAAGGCTGAATTTAGCTTCACCGCAGAGAATGATTTTGCAAGCTACGACATAGGAATGGGCTGCACAAGGCGCGGCACGAACACCGAAAAGCTGTGCGAAGTGCCTGCGCAGAAATGGGCAGACATTACGGCAGAGGATGAAAGCTGCGGCGTTTCGGTTTTCAGCGACTCAAGAACGGGTTGGGATAAGCCCGACAAATCGACCCTGAGACTAACCCTTGTTCACACCCCGCTGACGGGCTACCGCTGGGAATGCTCACAGCACGTTATGGATATGGGACTCAACCGCTATTCGTTTGCGGTTATGGGGCACAAGGGTTCACCCGAAACGGTGACACAGTATGCAGACAGCTTCTGCCAGCCCATGCACACCTTTGTAACAGAAAAGCACGCGGGCACATTCGGCAGAGAATACAGCTTTGTCAAGCTCAATAACGACACTGTGCGCATTACGGCGCTCAAAAAAGCACAGGACAGCGACAGAATCGTTTTGCGTGTGACGGAGTGCTCGGGCAGGGACTGCGAAAACGTTGAAGCCGTTTTCGCAAAGCCGATAATTGAAGCCTATGCAATACGGGGCGATGAAGCCGAAATCGGTGCATACCCCGTTAAAGACGGAAAGCTGTGCTTTGACATTAAGCACAACGAAATAAAGAGCTTTGCTCTCGTTTTTGAAAAGGCGGAAAGCAAAGCCGACTGCGGCAAAAGAATCACGCTCAATTATAACGCAACGGGCATTACGGCAGACAGCGGCCGCGGCACGGCTACGCTAAAAGGCGGAATATCCGTACCGCGTGAGCTGACACCCGATAAGCTGCTCTTTGCAGGCGTTGAATATGAGTTTTCGGCCAACAGCAAAAACTGTCTCGTGTGCGACGGCAGTAAAATCACCGTCGGCGAAGGCTTCCGAAAGCTTCACCTGCTTTTAACCTCGCTTGACGGCGACAAAACTGTTGTATTCCGTTGCGGCGAAAAGGCTTATAAAATACCCGTGCAGGACTGCTTTGAAGAGGTCGGCCACTGGGATTTGATGCAGGAAAAGCTTACGGGTTATATCAAGCCCCGGCCGCAGGCAGTCACCTTCACCCACACGCACGGCAAAAACGGCAATATGACGGCAAAACAGTTTTATGTTTTCCACGCCGAAATACCCCTTGACGGCGGTACTGAGGTAACACTTCCGGCAGACGAAAGTATTGTAATTTTTGCCGCAACCGCCGAAAAAGCCGATTATGCATTTAAAAAGGGTGACGGGCATTTCGATTCACTTGAAAAGCGCAAATTCGACTATGAATTTTCCCCGTATGCAATTAAGCGGATGAACCCCAACTCGCTTGAACGCATACTCGACAAATTCTTTGACAGAAGCTTTGTTATCCGTATAAATGACGGCAGCTTCTACAATAAATTCTCACTCGGCGAGCTGTACTACATACTGCGAAAGCTGAGCGAAAGCGTAAACTTAAAAAAACAGGTTCAAAAGCTGACCGACAGCCGAAAATAAAAATTAAAAAAGGAGAATAACGGTATGAAAAACACAAGCAAAAAAGTTATATCCGTTTTACTCGCAATTACCCTTTTGTTCACAGGCACGACCTTCGCCTCGGCAACTGACGGCGAAGCCGCTGACAACAGCGGTATTATGTTTGCAACGAACTTAATCAACGGAATTCTCAACGCAGTTTTCAAGGGCTTCGGCTCACTCTTCCCCAACGATGCCCCCACGCTTGAGGAATACGAAAGCGAAAACTTCTACGAGGGTACTCAAAGCTTCCTCGACGAGCCTGCTCAAGGTGCAAAGTGGAAGCTCGGCTTCGGCAAGGCAAGCATGGTGCCCGAAAACCTTCGCAACGGCTCCAAGCAGTACTACACCGGCGGCTACTTCACACAGAAAATCAACGGTGTTTACGACGACCAGGGCGCAAACGCCGTAGCAATGACGGACTCCTCCGGCAGAGGCACCGTTGTTATGGTTGCAATTGACGGTATCGGCGTAAACAACGCCGACGTACGCTCAATCCGTGCGCTTGCAGAAGAAAAGCTGCTTGCCAAGGGCATATTCAATGACATTGTTGCAATCAACATAAACGCAACACACTGCCACACTGTTATTGATACACAGGGCTTCGGCCTTGAGCTTATCGGCAAGGTATTCCAGAATCTTTTCTCCTTCCTTCCCTTTATTGAAAAAGCAAGAAGCATCAACCCCGAATTTCATGCTCTTATGATTGAAGGCGCATCAGACGCAATTGTTCAGGCTTATATGAATATGGAGCCCGGTGAGCTTTACTACTTTGAAACCGTCGGTATCGGCAGAAGTGAGAAAAACGGCACCTATCCCGACGATGAGTACAGCTACCTGCTCAACAAGCGTTACAACACCGAAGCATATCAGAACTTTATTGCCTGCTTCAAGTTTGTGCCCGACAACACAGAGTCTGCCCCCACAATATTTGCAAACGTAGGCGGTCATCCCACAACAATTTCAAGAGAAACAAAGCTTCTCTCCGCAGACTATCCACACTATACTGAGGTTAAAATCAACGATGCCGGTATGAACTTTATGTTCATTCAGGGTGCACAGTCACCGATTTCCGTCAATGACAGCACAGTAGAAAACAAAGGAATTTTAGACGAAATCGAGGCAGAAATTGCCGCTGACCCCAGAGTTGAGGATTACAGACGTCCCAAGAGACTCGGCTATGAATTTGCAAGGCTTATTCTTGAAGCATCAGAAAAAGCAGAAAAGGTTGAGCCCGTTATCAACGTAAAGATGGCTGAGGTCACAGTTCCGCTCGAATACGGTCTGCTTGAGCTCGGCGTAGCGGCTGACCTGCTCGGCACAACAACCGTGCGCGATTCCTCCGCACCCGCAAAGTTCTCCGTAATCAGTGAGGTCGGCTACCTTGAAATCGGCACGGACATCGTTATGCTCACAGTACCCGGCGAGCTTATTCCCGAGCTTGTATACGGCAACGTGGTTGACAAAACTCAGGCTTACCTCGGCACAGACTGGGAGCTTGACTGCACGGCAGAGCTTCTTGACGAGGACAAGACGGTGCTTGTAATGGGCCTTTGCAACGATGCACTCGGCTACATCGTGCCCGACAACGACTACGCTCCGTTCATTGCCGACTCACTCTGGAACACTGACGCAGGTGAAAAGCTCTGGGGTCCCGCCCACAGACACTATGAGGAAATGCTCTCAACCGGCAGCAAGGCAGGCTCCACAATCATCGGCGCACTCAACGCACTTGTCAATGAAGTAAAATAAGCAAAAATAATTTTTTCAGGGGTGAAAAATTATGGCAAAAAAGCAACAGCCTGTTTCAAGCTCGCGTGAATCCTTTGAGCAGCTGCGTGCGCTGCAGGAGCAGCAGGCTGAAAAGGCTGCCGCTGAGCAGGTGCCCAACCGACGTTATGTCGGCACAAAGGAAACGCTCGGTTTTATAATCTGGGATGCGGCACAGAGCTTCAACATCAACATCTTCTCAACCCGTTTCATAACCAGCATTGTCGGTGTTGACCTGGGCTTGCAGACTCTGGTCAACTCCATCAACAGTGTATGGGATATCGTCAACGATATTTTCTTCGGTGCCGTTGTCGATAAAACGCGTACCCGTTGGGGTAAGTTCAGACCCTACCTTCTTTTCCTTGCCGTGCCCGGCTGTGTGCTCACGTCACTTTACTGGCTGATGCCGCACCTGTTCACGGATTCCTCCTCAACAGACATTCTCAAATTCATTTTCTACTTTATTCTCACCATAGCGCGTGAGGGCGTGGGCACCTTCCAGACCATTTCAAGAACAGGTCTGATGTCTACGATTACGCCTCACCCCGTTGACCGTACCCGCCTGATTACCCTTGCTAACTTTGCTTCGGGCTTCTTCGGCGAAAAGCTTCCCGAGCAGGCGGTAACAATCCTTATCGACGTACTGCGCAATATGTACATTCAGGATTCCACCAAGCTTTCAAACGCTTACACCCACCTTTTCGTCGGTATGGGCGTTTTCACAACGGTGGCCTCGAGTGCAGCCTCCTTCTGGTTCTTCTACAACTCGAAGGAAAGGGTTATGCAGTCAGTCAAGTCGCCGAGTATTATTCAGTCGGTCAAATCCGTTGTTATGAACAAGCCGCTGCTTCTGATTACGCTTTCCGACTTCCTCAGCGGCTTTGCAATCAAAGGCAGTGAGGACGATTACTACACCGACGTTCTTCACTTCTCGTCAATGACACTCGTTGCAGGTATTCCCGCCGCACCCATCAGCCCCCTGAGCTATTCCTGGGTACCGTGGATGAGAGCACGCTTCTCAAGCCGTCTGCTCTACATACTTGCAAAAGAAATCGGCAACATCCTCTACATCCCCGTTTTCCTTTTCGGCTGTATCGGCATGAAGAAGGATTATTCGGGCGGTATGTACCAGAAGGTTGTTCCCATGGGCTTTGCCATGGCCTTGTGGGAGCTTATATGGACAATATTCTTCGGACTTAAATCCGTTATCGGTACAGAAATGTACAACGAAGCAATGGACTACTGCGAATGGAAAAACGGCTACCGCACCGAGGCTATGGCTTCCGTTGCAAAGGGCATTGCCGCAAAGGTTTCCTCCAACACAAGTACTGTTGTTACCACAGCACTGAAGAAGGCTATCGGCTACGAGGCAAACGCATTCAGAACGGGTGCAGAGCAGACCGACAAGGTCAAGTTCTTCCTGTTTGCAATGTTCACGATTATTCCTGCCGTTACCGGCTCACTGGGCATCATCCCGATGCTGTTCTACGACCTGAACAACGACAAGAAAGAAAAGATGTATGCAGAGCTTCTTGCGCGCCGTAACCTTATGTCTGCCGCCGCTTCAACGGGCGACATTGAAACGATGGAGCTTGCCGCAAAGTCGCAGATTAAGGACTGAGGAGAAGCAAATGGAAGTAAGATACATCAGACCCGATGAGGCAGCCGCTTACCTCAAGGTTTCCGCCGCTTCGTTTATATGGCAGTTTGACGCGCAGGTTGACAAAGAGGTAGAATCGCCCGTGCTTGCCGCCTTTAATGACGGTAAGCTCGTTGCAGGCGCAGAAATGTTTGATTTCAAAACGAATTTCTGCGGCAACGTACTCAATTCAATCGTTGTCAGCGGTATCTGCTCACAGCCGGAGGCAAGAAGAACGGGCGGCGTAAGAGAGATTTTCAACGAAATAGGCAGAACGGCAATTGAAAAGGATTGGGCGTTCGGCTTTCTGCGCCCCTTCTCAATTGCCTGTTACGAAAAATTCGGCTATGCCAACCTCAACCGTATGTTTGCAATCAAAATCCCCTTTGCAAATATGACCCATATCCCCCGCAACACGGATGTTGAGCTTTACACGGGTGAACAGCTTAATGAAATTTGTGCACTTCACAACAAATGTGCATTCAATGAAAACCTGCTCACCCTGCGCGAGGACGAAAAGCATTTCTGCGCCAAGCCCCTTGAAGAAGCGGTTTACACTTATCTGCGCCGTAATGCTTCGGATGAAGCGGACGGCTACGTGCGCTTCAAGGTAAACAGGGATAACCGTATTCTTATCGTACAGGAATTGTTCGTTCTTTCAAAGGATGCTCTTTACGGCTTGCTCGGCTTCCTTCGCAATTACGACGGTATAGTCGATTATATGCGCGTAAGAGGACAGTATCAGGGCTCGCCGCTTTCGTGTGTTGCGGACAGAATTGACAACGTTGTTTACGAGCCTGACGGAGGCGTTGCAGGCAGAATTTACAATATGCAAAAGCTGCTTGAAAATAACGCCTACCCCGAAAAGCACGGCAGATTCAGCTTGCTCAGCCTTGATGAATTTGAGCAGAATAATGGCATTTTCGAGGTTGAGTATGAAAACGGAAAGGCCACCGTCACGCGCCGTGAAAGCGGTAATTACGATATTTCGCTCACACCGCCTGCCGCCGCACGGCTTATCCTTGCAGGCGAAGGACACACCGCACATTCTGCCTCCTTCATTGACGGAGTTGAAATCTGCGGCAATGCCGACGATTTTTTCAGAGCCTTCCCCCACCGCGTAACCTGTTTTTACGACAGCTTCTGGTCAACATAAATTTTTAAGCCTGTTTCCCTTTTGCAGAAACAGGCTTTTTAAAAAGAGGAGATGATTTCCATTAAAACCTTTAAAAAAATTATAAGTATTACTGCGGCACTTTCTCTGACTGCTTCGTGCTTTACGCTTGCCGCCTCTGCAAAGGAAAACGAGTTTGACGTAATGCAGGCGGCTATTGTAACGGATGAAGCTCCGACACCGCAGGAAAGCTACGCTGCCGAAAGGCTGAAATACTACCTCGACAAAATTACAGGCAGAGATGTACCTGTTATTACGGACAGCGATGAGGCTGAGTACGAAATTTCCGTAGGCGCAACCAGCCGCTGCGAAAGCGATTTCTCTTCCGCCGCCGACGGCAGCTACACCATAACCTCCACCGAAACGGACGTAATTATCCACGGTGCAGGCAACAAGGGCACGATAAACGGCGTATACGCCTTCCTTGAAAAATACTGCGGCTGTCATTGGTACGAAAAAGACGTTATCGTAACACCCGAAAATTCCGCACTCACCGTGCCTGCCGGAATTGATGAGGAATACACACCGTTTTTTGAGTACAGCGAAACCGATACAACAAGCGCAAGGGACCCCGAGTTTTCCGTTGCCAACGGTCTGACGGGCGGTATTTACAAAAAGCTCACGGCTGAGCAGGGCTATGCGGTTGAATACCTCGGCGGCTCAAGCCACACGCTCGTAAACCGCTACTGCAAGCCCTCTGTTTATTTTGATGAGCACCCTGAATACTTTGCCTTGCGTGACGGTGTACGCACGGGCACACAGCTTTGCCTTACCAACGAAGACGTCAAGGACACAGTTACTAAAGAAGTGCTGGAGCTGCTTGAGGAAAAGCACAACCCCGCGGCTACCGAGCAAATTCTTTCAATCACTCAGGCTGACAACGGCGAATACTGCCAATGCGAAAGCTGTGCGGCACTCGACAGCACCTACGGCTCGCCGGCAGGTACGATGCTCGCCTTCGTAAACGAGATTGCCGGCAGGATAAAGGCCACGGGCAAATACGACAATATCGTTTTTGACACCTTTGCCTACCAATACACACGCACGGCACCGACCGGCATCGTACCGCGTGACGACGTTATAGTGCGCCTTTGCTCGATAGAGTGCTGCTTCGGTCACACGCTGGACGACCCGAAATGCGATGCAAACACTACCTTTATGCAGGACCTTGAGGACTGGAGCAAAATCTGCAACAGACTGTATATATGGAATTACAACCTCAACTGCGACGAAAGCGTAAACATATACGCAAACTTCGGCACGCTGCAGAGAAACACACAGATTTTCTACGAGCACAACGTAAAGGGAATTTACCAGCAGGGTGTTTTCTACATTGCGGAATGTGACGGCGAATTCGGCGAAATGAAGAACTACCTTCTCACAAAGCTTATGCAAAACCCCTACCTTGATTTTGAGGCGGAAATGCTCGGCTATGCACAGGCTGTTTACGGTCCAGGAGGAAAGCACATCAAAGAATTTATAGATATCATTACCGACCACGCCGTAACAAGCACGAAGCACCTTTACATTGAAGAGGATTCCCGCTTCTCCCTGCCCGGTATGATGCCGTGGGAAGTAAGCCGCTGTGACGAGCTGTGGGAGCTTGCAAAAGCTCAGGCTGAAACAGAAGAACAGCTCAACCGTATTCTCCGCTCCGAAATCAGCTGGCGATACTGGAAATGCTCCAATATGCGAAGCGAGTTTTCAAGGCTTCAGCACCCGTACCTGTGGATGAAGGCCAACAAGGATTTGTACAACGATTTCGTCAAATTCGGCATAACCCGTATGGGCGAAAGAGTTAACCACGAGCTTTCAAGCAACGATTTAAGACACCTTACCCGCAGAATTTACACCTGGATTACTCTTTACGATGAGCCTATCTGGGATGCGATTAATCCCTATGCGGTAAAGCTCTATGAAATCCTTGAAAAGTCTTATAGCTTCTTACATTCTTAATTATATTAAAAACAATATATAAACAATAAATCCCACAGACTGCTTCAGGCATATCTGTGGGATTTGTGTTTTAATTCATTTATTTGTGATTATTTGCTGATTCCCAAAAGCGTTGCGAATGCATTAAAAAGGTTAACGATTGTAAGCAGAGGCATTTCGGAGAAGCCGTTGGGGCCGTAATTATCGAACAGCCACAGGCTGAGGTTTGTGAAGAAGGTTGAGGGCTCTTCGGGAACGCTTGCCTCTCTTACGCCAATCTTGACGAGGATGGCAACAAGTCTGTCTTCAACCTCTTTCTGCTGGCCGTCGTAGCAGGCCTTGTTGGCAACGAAGGCTTCTGCCTCGGCAAGAGCTTCTGCAAGCTCCTTGGCATCCTCCTCGCTGAGCGTTGAGGGGTCAACAGCCTTTGCTTCGGGTATGTAGTGGTTATTGAGAGCACGGGGGTCTCTTCTGCCGCTGAACTGCGGGAAATCGGCTACCGAGTAAACGTCCTTAATATCGTCTGTTGCAAGGAGTCTTGTTGCAAGAGCGATAATAGCATCATTTCTTGCTGTCTGCTCGTGACCCTGGCCGTCGAAATAGAAGGTGTGGTCGGGAAGAAGGCCCGTTGAAGCGTCAACTACGTTGTCGGGAGAAACGTGGTTGTGAGAGGAGTCGGAGCAGTTGGGGCTTGTATTGGCCTGTACGTAATCCTCACCGAGTGTTTCGCCTACAATTGCGCTCTTAACGCCCATAGCCGTTGATGAAAGGTGGATAATACCGTCAGCATTGTCGTTGTTCCAGGAGTTACCGATAAGGTACATCGGTACATCGTAGTCAACGATGTTGAAAACCTCAACACCCTTGTCAACAAGAGTCTGGATGTTTGCAAGCGAATCAAGCTGTGCCTGATAGAACTTATCTGTCTGTGCCTTGATGCCGGGCTTATCTGCAAGAACTGCAGCAGAAGCGGCAGGATAATCCTCCTTCGGGCAAAGGCCCCAGATGCTTGTGATGTTACCTGCAATATCATTTACAAGGCAGTCTGCAACCTTGTGGAGAGCATTGGTGAGTACCTGGTCGGGAATGATTCTTGCAATAACCTCAATCATTCTTGCATCTTCCTCGTCCATAAGAGCTTCAAGGAAGCCGTTGTAGAGGAAGTCTGTGTCAAAGAATGCAAAGTCCTGCCTTAAAAGGTCGCCTACGATTGTAGAACCGTTGAGAGCGGGAACGATATAAACAACCTTTTCAAGCTTATCCATAACGTCGGGATAGTAATCCAGAAGAGCGTTTGCAATTGAGCCGCCCATACTGATGGGAACGATATTGACCTTCTCGTGGCCCGTCTCTTCAAGAACCATCTGAATGAAATCGTAAAGCTCGTTTACGGTGTTTTCAAGGTTGCTGAAGGAGTTGTATGCGAAGTAGTAAAGGTGATCCTCACCCGCCTGCTTAGCAAAATCCTGAAGAGGAATGTTGTTGTAAATCTGCTCCTTTTCGTAGTCTGAACATTCAGCTACGGAGTAGAGATACTTTTCAACCTCAATGTTGCCTGTGTTCTTGCCTGTCTCTTCATCACACAGGTTAACCTCAAACGCATCCATAAGAATGGAGCAGAGTGCATCGGAAAGGCCGACATCTGCCTGGAAGAAAAGGGAGAGAAGCACGGGGAAAACAGCCTTGATAACGATTGAGCCGACATCGACAACTGCGGGGAAGGCGCTTATTCTGTCGCCGTCCGAGTCGAGAAGATAGTCGCCGTTATCATCCAGCGCCCAAACGTTGGACTGACCGATACCGGGAACAACAATTGCGGGGCAGGTGTCGCAATCGCCCTGGCACTCGGTTTTGACTGTTGCGGATGCACTCATTGAAACCATTGAAAATGCAAGCGCAAAAACAAGTACGAGTGAAATAACTTTTTTCATAACAATACCTCTTTTTTGCTTAATTTTGGCTTTTTATAATCACTTGCCGGTAATCCAATCGGCAAGCTTTCTTACGGGAGTGAGAAGTCTGTCAACGGGGCTTCCGCCGCCGAAGAGAGCAAGCGAGCCCTTGCTCATTGCGTATGTAATGCTTTGGAAGAAGGGGTCAAGCGGAGAATCCTTTGCAGATTCGATGTTTTCGTAGCCGGGTGCGCCGACCTGATGAAGCGCTGCGATAATTCTTGCTTCCGCCGCTTCAACTCTGGGCTGGTCAGCAACCGTCAGTTTAAGAACAGCCTCACACTCTGCAATTGCGGCGTTGAGCTCTGCCTTGTCCTCTTCGCTGAGAGTTGACTGGTCAACTTTCTTTGCATCGGGCAGCTTCCAGCGGCGGATGCTCTGCGTGTAGCACGGGCCGTTAAACTGCGGATAATTTTCGGGGTCTGAATTAACATCCGTCACTTCGCCGAGGATGATGGCCTTGGCAAGGTTGAGAACAACATCATTATAACCCACCTCGTGGTGCTGGTCAAGGAAAATCCAGGTGTTTTCGGGAAGAATTGCCGTTGATGCGTCAACCATATTGTCGGGTGAAACGTGGTTGTGGTCGGGATTGTCACAATACGTATTCTTTTCGTAATCAACGTCTGCAAGTGTCTGCTGACCCGCAGCACCCGTTGCGCCGAGTGTGGTTGAGGTAAGATTTACAATACCGTCGGAATTTACCTTTTCTGCAGAAGCAACGATATTGAAGTATGTGTACATCTCTTCGCCCAAATCAAGGTTTGCGCCTGCGATTGAGTTGACGCGCACACCGTCTGCAACAGCGTCAAGAATGTTCTGCTTAAGGTTGAGCCTTGCCTGCTGGAAGCTGTCCGTTCTTGCTCTGAGCTCGGGCTTGTCGCTGAGATACCTTTCGGCAAGAGCCTCATATCTGTAGGAGGGAAGCATAGCCCAGAACTGCGGACAGTTGAGCATAAGCGTGTCAAGTATGGCGCTCATCGCACCCGTAAGAAGACCGTCTATGGCTGAACGGGGAACGATGTGGAGAAGTGCGTTGATGAGATAACCGAGTGTGGGCTTGCCTTCGGACTCAATCATAATTTTTTCAAAGAACTCGTGGTAAAGATATTCGTCCTCAAGACGCCACTCTCTTGCATAGAAATCGGCAACGATATCCGTACCGTCCAGGCAGGCAACAGCATTGACAATCTGGTCAAGCTCGCCGTGGCCGTACTTTTCAAGATAAGCCGTAAGTATGGTACCGCCGAGGCTGACGGGAAGGAGAGAAACCTTGTCGTGGCCCGTCTGCTCCTTGACCATTTCGATATACTCTGCAAGGTCGTCGGCGGAATCCATCGGGTCGCCGACAAGATTGAAGGTGAAGAAATAAACGTGGTCCTCGCCGATTTCGTCAACGAGCGCCTGCATCGGCACCATTCTGTAGGTCCAGTCAAGGTCTTCGTCAGACATATGTTCAAGTGAATAATTCCAACGCTTCGTCTTAAGGTTTTCTACGTGGTTGCCCTCTTCGTCACAGCGCTGATACTTGAAAATATCGGAAACGAGGTCGTATGCAACCTTATCTACCCCAAGGTTTGTCTGCAGGAATATACTGCCGAGAACGGTGAGTATTGCTTTTGCGATGGCACCGGTCGAAAGTGCTTCTTCGTTGAGAATGAGAAGCGTAGAGCCGATGTGACTGCCGTTGTACATAACGGGCTCGTCATTTTTATCGTAAAGGTATGTTGGTGAATGGTTGATGCCGGGAAGAACGATTACGGGTGAATGCTCGCACCTGCCCCTGCAGTCCGTCTCAAGGGTTGAAGCATTTACACCTGCCGCTCCGACACCGGCCAGCATTGCTGCACAAACCATAAATGCGATCACTCTCTTAAAAGTTTTTTTCATATTTATTCAAGCCTCCTAAGCTTTACTGTTCACCTGTTATTATTTTTTGGTCAAGCTTGCCGATAAATAAATTGTCTTCTGCAGTCAATTCAGCCGCGTCGGGATTTTCAAGTATAATACCGTAGCTTGGAGAATCCGTTTCTTCAGGTGCCGCAAAAACGTTGCTTCTGACCGTCAGCCCGTAAACCATAGGGCGGAAAAAGACATATCCCCTGCTCTTTCCTTCCCTGCCCGAAGGGCCGTCAAAAATATTGTTTTCGATAAGAATATCGTGGTGGTCTATATCACCGTGGTGTCCTACGCCGGGGAAGCCGTCACACTTAAAGATGTTGTTTCTTATAACAATGTTACGGCAGACGGTGTCGTCAGACTTGAAGTCTATCAGCTTACCATCGCAGTTGTAAACGGGGCCGTAGGAGCCGTCACGTGACATATCAAGCTGAATCTGCTCGTTGAAAAGATTCTCTGTTTTAAACGTATACGAAGGGCCGTCAAAAACACAGTTTTGTATTGTCGTGTTTTCCGTACCGTTTATTTCAATATAGTGCCAATGAGCACAGTGAACGAAACGGCAGTTTTCAATAGTGATATTACTGCAATGCACGGTATTTACAAGTGTGCTGGGCTCGGTAAGGTTTTCGTTACCGTCAAAGATACCGCCCGAAATCACAACATCGTGCGTACCTTCATACCTGCCCCACTCCGGCTCGGAATAGGATGCAAGAAGATATCTTGTAAGCGGTTCGCTTTTATCGCTTCTGAGCAATACAGCCTTGTCCGAAAACTTAAGCGTCTGGTACGAATAGAAAATCAGCGCTCCCGAAAGAAGATAAGTTCCGTCAGGAAAATAGACCGTTCCGCCGTCCTTAACTTCATCTATGCAAGCCTGCAAGGCTTTGGTGTCGTCATGAATACCGTCGGCATAAACGCCCTTGTCCTTTAATACATTTATAAAATTCATCCTGCTTTCACTCCTAAATCAGTTCGGATGTATGCGGTACTTTGGAAATTCTCGGTGCCGCACCTGTAAGATGGGAGATATCGCGGTAAGCGGGAATTGCGCCGTCGTTAAAAAGGTCTTCGGGAATCTGTGAAGTCCAGCCCGCCTCATCAAACTCGGGCAAATCAATGCCAAACGAATAAAGCACTACGGCGGCAAGGTCTCTTATATTCATTTTTTCAAGCTGAACCTTGTTCACACCCCTGCCTGCCGCGGCAAAGGTGACGTATTTTTCGCCGTCCGTCCAGCCGCCGTGGCCGCCGCCCTGGCCGTTGCCGGGGTTTGTGCCTCCGTGGTCGGCAATCACAATAAACAGCGTGTCGTCAATTATTCCCGCATCCTTTGCGGCGGTGTAAACATCGTTTACAAGCACATCAACCTCGCTGATACGCTTGAGATGCTCGGGTGTACCGTAGCCGTGCTTGTGGCCTGCACCGTCCACACTGTCAAACTGAATGAAAAGAAAATCGGGCTTTTTAGCCTTAATATAGTCACAGATTACGGGGGCAAGTGCATCGTCGTTGGCCGTGTCGTGAGAAACACCGAGGTTATCCTCAACTATACCGTATGTAATCGGATTCCAGTCACAGTAAGAGCCGAGCTCAGCCTCGGGATAAGCTGCCTTTATTCTGCGGAAAAGCGAGGGATAAGGCGAATCTGCAGGATAAGGCGTTGAGCTTACGATACCGTTTGTAAGCTTATGTACCTCGGGGCCGACACCCAGAAGCATTGAGCCCCAGCACTCGGCACTGATTGACGGATTTGAAGCAAGTGCATCGTAAATAACGGCACCGTCAGCAAAAATACTGTCAAAATACGGCGTGTCGGCATCCTTGACAAAAGAGCCTGCACCGTCAATACCGAGAACAATTACGTGAGAATGTTTTCTGCCCATACCGTTTCACCATCCAAATTAAGGATAATATTATTCTATATTATAATATAATAAATTGCACAATTCAATAATAATTTACTAAAAATTTTTGTGAAAAATGAAAAGCAGCACACACGAATGTATATGCTGCTGAAAATTATCCGTTTTTTCTTACCGCCTTGTCAAAATCAAGCTCAAGACTGTGCTCGGGCGTTTTGATTTTTACCGCTTTATCCTTGCGCCTTGCCTTGCAGAAAATGCTGTCATAGCGGTCAAACACCGTTTTTTCGGCCTTTCCGTCAACGGTAAAGCCGCCGTTATACGACACAAAAAGCTCTGCGCAGGCTGTTTTGTAGCTGACACAGCCGCCGCTTGCTGTAAAGCTGTTCTGCTTTACTCTTTCTTTGAATCGGGCAAAGCTTTCCGTGTCGCAGTCTGAAAGCTCGGTGACATAGCAATGGTATTCTCCGCCCGTGCGGCACAGGTCAAAGCCGTTTTCAAGGCTTGATTTTTCGGGCAAAGCCCTGCCCTTGAGCAAGCCTTTTGCCGAATCGGGGTTATAGGGCTTATACTCCAATTTCCCGTCCGAAATAAGCGCAACAAAAACACCTTTTTTCCGTGCAAAAACCGTATTGCCGTCAAGCTCAAACTCATCGTACAAATCACGGGGCATATACGCGTGGGTTATATCGCAGATTGCGCCTTCGCCAAGCCTTTTTTTGTGCGGAAGCTTGTATATTGTTACGTTCACGTTTTCGTGCTGTACGCTCATCGGGCGTCTGCCGTTGCCAACCCAATAACCCGGCGAAGCACCGTACTTTCCGTTGCCGCTACCTGCAGGATGAGTGGTGAAAAGCGTTAATTCCTCGGCAATATTCGCCGTCCACACGTGGTCCTGCGCACCGCAGGCACCGACGTCCTTGCACACATCGGTTGACATTGAATAACGGGCGTTGCGGTAAGTATAAACATTACCTCTGCCGAGGGCTATTCCGTGGGGCATAATGCTGTGCTTTCGGGCAAACTTTTCCCAATTCACGCACTTTAAAACAGTAAGGTTTAAAAACTTGAAATAGCTTAAAAATTTGTTGGTGTACAGTCCGTTCTTTTTAAGATATTCAAGTGTATTTTTTATCACCTGAGGATTCGTAAAGGTCTCAGCACCCGTCTGCGCCATAATCTGAAAATCGATCTGCCCGACAAGGTTTTCGCTGACCATATCGTCGGGTGAAAGGCCGCAGCTCATTTTTGAAACGAACGTTTCATCCGTCAAGGCAATGTCCTTTACAGCGTTCGGCAGAGTATAAAAACCCTTTTCAACAATATCGGTAAAGCACAGGACTATGTAATTCGGCTTTTTGGCAAGCGAAGCCCCGATAAGCCTCTTTTCCCGCTCGGAAATTCCGGGAGCGGCAAGCAGTTTTTCTGCCGCCTCCCTGCCCCAGAGGATATTCATTGCGCACTGTATGCTGTTGCCCGTGCAGTTTGCCGCCTTGTTGTTGCCGTACATTCTGGAGCTTGCCGCAACAAAGCGGTTATTGACAGAATTCAGCGCAACATCCAGCCACAGAATATCCATAACTATTTTCATTTGCTCAATCGCTTTTTCGGCCTTTGAATAAGCGATGAAATTAGCCATAGGCGCAATATCCTCGGCAAGATAGTTGTTGCTTAAGTATTCGGAAAAGCCGTAGTCAAAGCGCTGCTGCATCCAGATACGAATTTTGCTCAATGCTTTTTTTCTGTGCTCTTCGCCTGATTTACCGTCGTTTGTGAAAACCTCATTCTGCCACTCCTGGCCTGCAAGATACTCGCTGACAGCAAAGAGAAGCTGATGGTTTTCCGACCAGTAGCACATACTGTCGTCGCCCGGCTCATCCATTGAATACTTGAAATTCAGAAAAGTATTTTTTATAAGAGCTTTACATTCGGGATTGAGTTCATTATGACAATCCTTATAAATCTTAAAGAGCAGCTGTGCACGGAAATCCGCACAGTCAAAGCGACAGTTCATATATTCCGCCTGCTTCAAAAGCAGAGAATATGTTTCCTCCTCGCTGAAGGAAGGCTCGGTCTGCTTACCGCAGAGGAAAAGATACAGCTCCTCAAAGCTTTTGCCGTTAACGTTCAGCGAAAATTTTTCCGCATCCGCCTTGTGGGGCAAATCCGGCAAGGGCTTGATTTTCAGCAGCCGCAAAAGCTCAGCCGCAGTAAGCAGCACCAAAAACACGATTACCGCAAGCAGCACATACAAAACCGTCATAAGCTTATGCCATCCTCTCAAGAGCCTCAAGCGTTACCTCGTAGCGTGTGGGCTTGCCCGCAAGAAAGCTCTCCATTTCTTCCATCATATAATAAGCCATACGCTGCGGCTCGTTGCCCGTACTGCCTGCGATATGAGGCGTAAGAATTGCGTTGGGCACCCAGAAAAGCGGGTTTATGTACGGGAAGAATTCTTTTTTCAGCACGTCGCCCACAAAGGTTCTCGACGGGTGAAGCAGCAGAGAAAGCGCAAGCGAATACTCCGCAACCTGTGCTCCCCTGCCCGTATTTATAAAGGTTGAACGCTTTTTCATCAGTTTGAAAAGCCTGTAGTTGAAAACATTTTCAAGCTCGGGCTTGTTGGCAAGGTGGTTGCTGATTACGTCACATTCCCTGAAAAGCGTTTCCATATCGACAAGGGTAACGCCCAGCGATTCTGCCGTTTCCTTTGAAACAAACGGGTCGCAGGCAAAAACCTCAACATCGAGCGCCTTAAGCCTTTCGGCAACCATTCTGCCGATTGCGCCCAGACCCACAAGGCCGACCTTGCAGCCGAAATTGCCCGTGCAGGAATTGGCAAAGTAAAGCGAGCGAAGCGGCAGAACGTGATAATACTTTGCCGCCTGAAAATAGCCCTTTGCCGCAAGAGAAATCTGCGCAAAGGTGTATTCCGCCACGGGCACCGCGTTTGCCGCAAAGGCCGAGTAAACCCTTATTCCGCTTTCAAGAAACGGCCGCGCAAAATACTGCACCGTACCTGCGGAATAGAAAACCGCCTTGAGGTCGGGCATATATTCGGCAATTTCCTCTTTAGTGAACTGCGGCATACCCCAGGTTGCAAAGGCGATTTCACAGCCCTTCAGAAAACCCCTGTGCTGTTCAATATTCTTCTTGCTTATTCTCGGCGAAAGCTCGCCGTATCCTGATAATTTTTCAAGCACCTCGGGCGTATAAACCTTTGAAAACTGCAGTTGATTGCTGCCGAAAAGAGCGATTTTCACTTTGCCCCACCAACCTTGTCCTTAAGTCTTTTCATATCCTTAATCATACACGACGGTATTCCGTAATAACCGCAAAGGTATGTGTATTCAAGCAGTATATTCCCGTCAAAGCCCGACTGCTTTATTTTGTCAAGAAGCTTATCAATATACGTCGGGTTGAATTTCGGAAACTGCTCACGGCTCTGCTCCGAATAGGAAATATGTACCGTTTCAATATACGGCAATGTGCGCTCAATGCGGTCAAGGTCGTATTGCAGACGCTTATAGCGTGACTGGAAATACGTCCTGAAATTGTCACAGCCGACATCTCCGTGAATTTTAAGAAAAGCATCGGTGTTGTTGTTGAAAGTATTGTCGTGACATTCCGGGCAGACGGTAAGCCCGTATTCCTTTGCCGTATTGCAGATGTTTTTTGTGTCCTCAACTATTTGCTCATACGTTGCTTCGTCGGTCTTTTCGCTGTCGGCTTTACCGAGCCACACACGCACGCTGCGTGCGCCCATAGTGCTTGCAATTTCGCAGATTTTCTTCCACTCCCCGGCGTTTTTACAGCCGACACGGTAATAGCTCGCGTAAGAATTTATGCGTATACCCGCCTTGTCGCAAAGCTGCTTTGCACGCAAGGCATCCTCAATGCTTTTCACGTGTTTGTCTCCGCCCCATTCAATGCAGTCAGCCTCTGCCTGACGGGCTATATTTACGATTTTTTCCAAATCCTTAATCTGTCGGAAGGAGGTCGTGGTAAAACCGAAATCCATAATAATCACCAACCGTAGTCATATTATTTTCAGTTTAGCATATAACAAACGGAAACTCAACAGAAAAATAACTGTTGTTATAAGATAAAATGTGTGATATGATTATTTTGTAATTCGAAAAAACATAAAGGAGCTGAAAGAGTGGCAAAATTCAACATAAAAGAAAAATACAATGAAATGAAAAACAACCCCGATGTTGCCTTCAAGGAGCAGGTCGGCTATGTTTCGGGCGTATTCGGCAACTGTATGGGCCAGGACTCGGTCAGCACATACACCGACCAGTTTATGTACGACTATATGGGCCTCAAATCCCACCACATCGTTGCGATGAAATCCGTCACAACAGGCGTTAATATTCTCATTGCCCCGATTGTCGGCGCGATGCTTGACAACAACCATTCCTCCAAGGGCAATGCCAGGCGGTTTATGACGGCGTCCGCCATTCCGTTTACGCTTTCATCAATCCTTCTTTTTATTGTCCCGTCATCATCAATTACATTCAACGTTATCTGGAGCTTTCTGCTTTTCCTGCTTTTCAATATTGCGGACACCTTCTTTGACGTTGCGCTGTCAACGCTTTCCGTAAGAATGACACCAAACGCAAAATCCAGAAAGAATTTCTACACCATAGCCCAGCTCGCCTCCACTCTCGGCTCAATGCTGCCCGGCGGTATGGTGCCGATACTTATCGAGCTTCAGGGAAACGACTACGCCAAGGAAAAGTGGGCTTTCTTCACCGTTGCGCTCGTTTTCGGCATACTCGGCCTTTTCACAATGCTCGTGCCCTGCTTTACACTCAAAGAGCGTAATATCGTTCTTCCGCCGCGCGAAAAAGAAAAGAAGGTCAAAATTGACTACAAGCTCATTCTGCTCAACAGACCGCTGCTTCTGCTTTGCTTAAGCCAGGTTATTGAGTCCGTCAGGCAGGTGTGCTACAACTCTCTCCCCTTCTTTTATAAGCACACCCTTAACCGCTACGGTATGAAAACCTATGTTGAAATCGGCAGCTCTACGCTCTCCTATGCAGGTCTTCTTTCCGTACCCTTTGTCGGCAAAAAGCGTTCCTCAAGAGATATTGTTGTGTGGGGCTACCTGCACACGGGTATATGTTACCTGATTCTTCTGACCTTCGGCTACAAGAGCCTTTGGCTGGTCGGTATTCTTATTGCACTGGGCGGTATGCCCAACGCCGCAATGAGCGCCGCAAAAAGAATACTTCTTGCCGACTCGACCGACTATATGGAGTGGAAGAGCTTTAAGAAATACGGCGTTGCACAGCGTAACGAGGGTATGGTTTTCGCCTTCAACACAATGGTTTCCCGTATTGCCGCACTCTGGAAGGAGCTGCTTGTCAACGGCGGTATGGCACTCATCGGCTATCAGAGCGCAGTTTCAATCAACGGCGTTATGACCGAGGCGGTACAAACCCCCGAAACACTCCACGGCATATTCCTGCTCGTTGCAATCCCCGGTATTATAGGCAACCTTGTACCCGGTATTATTATGATGTTCGACAACTTCACGGGCAAGCGCAAGGAAAAAATTATGAGCGAGCTTGAAGAAATCCGGGCCGCAAGCGCAGCAGCAGCGGCAGAAATCCGGACTGTATAATTGAAACCATTCTATGTAAGAAATAAACGGAGGGACTTATTATGAACCCGAAATACCCCAATCTGTTATCACCCGGTAAAATCGGCAAGGTTGAGCTTCGCAACAAAACCGTTATGGCTGCAATGGGCATGAGCCAGAGTGACGGCGGCTTTGTAAACAAGGCGGTGCTCAACCACTACGCAGAAAGAGCCAAGGGCGGAGTAGGTGCAATTATTGTTGAAGTTACCTGCGTTGATTCCCCACTCGGACTCAACACCAAGGGTATGCTCATAATTGATGACGATAAATACATCCCCGGTATGGCACAGCTTGCCGACGTTATTCACCAAGGCGGTTCAAAGGCTTTTCTTCAGCTTTCCCACACGGGCAGAGGTGCAAGAAGAAAAATTATAGGCGACCAACCCGTCGGACCGAGTGCCGTTGCAATGCCATACTCGTATATGATGGGTCTTGCAAACGAAACACCCCGTGCCCTTACAATTAACGAAATAAAGGCGATTGAAGAAAAGTATGCCCAGGCTGCTCTGCGTGCAAAGAAGGCAGGCTTTGACGGCGTTGAAATTCACGCAGTAGGCTACTACCTCGGACAGCAGTTTTTATCCAAAACAGCCAATGTCCGCACGGACGAATACGGCGGCAGCCGTGAAAACAGAATCCGTTTCCACCTGAACATAATAAAGCGAATCCGTGAGCTTTGCGGTGAGGATTTTGCGATAATAGTCAAGCTCTCCGTTATCGAAATGGGCAAGGACGGCGGTATTTCAATGCCCGACGGTCTTTACTACTGCAAAAAGCTTCAGGAAGCAGGCGTCGACGCAATCGAAGTGCTTGCAGGTATTTGGTCAGGCGAGGCAGGCAAAAACCAGAAGCCCGAATCCGCATATTCCGACTGTATGGCGGTAGCCCTCTGCCTTGTTATGAAAATCGGTCTTATGCTGACTACAGGCAAGAAAAAGATTACTCTTATCGGCGGCGGCCGTGCACAAAATCCCGTTGCCTCTGAAAAGGCACTTAAATCAAAGCAGTGCGACCTTATATTTATCGGTCACGGTCTGCTTGCACAGCCTGACCTTGTCAACCTTATAGACGAGGACAGAGAGGACGAAATCCGACCCTGTATCGGCTGCGGTCACTGTGTTGACCACCAGCTTCAGCACGGTGAAAGAGCTATCTGCTCAGGCAATGCCGTGCTTGCAAGAGGCGACAATGATTACACGGTAACCCCTGCCCTGACAAAGAAAAAGGTTGTCGTTATCGGTGCAGGTGTTGCAGGTGTTGAGGCAGCAAGAATTGCAGCAATGAGAGGACACACGGTTGACCTTTATGAAGCGGCAAACGAGGTAGGCGGTCAGATGAATCTCGCCTGCAAACCGCCGTTCAAGCAGCATCTCGGTCTGATGAAGCCATACCTTGAAAGACAGCTTGAGCTTCATGGTGTAAACGCTCACCTTGGCAGAAAATTAACCAAGGAAGCTGTGCTTGCAATGAACGCAGATGCGGTTGTCTGCGCAACAGGCGTCACACCCGTTCCACTTAAAATTGAGGGCGCTGACAGAGCTGTCAATGCGGTTGATATCCTCAACGGCAAGGAAAGCGGAAAGAACACAGTCGTAATCGGCGGCGGCTCAATAGGCTGTGAAACGGCAGAATACCTCGCAAAGCAGGGCAAGAAGGTAACAATCATCGAAATGACGGATACCCTTGCAGGCAACACAGGCAAAACCGACCAGACAATTCTTCTCGGTCACCTAAAGGGTCACGGCGTAAAGCTGCTCACCGAATCGAAGGTTGAGAAAATCACCGCAACGGATGTTGTTTACAAAACCAAGGACGGCAAGACAAACTCCGTCAAAGCCGACACGGTTGTTTTTGCAGTCGGCGGCAGACCCGAAACAACGCTTTACGAGTCACTTAAAGACGAAATAAAAGAAATCTACAATATCGGCGATTCCAACGGCGGCGGAATTATTCCCAACGCTGTTTATGAGGGATACACCGTCGGTAACCTGATTTAAACCAAACATAATAATTTTAAAAACACAGTATCAGCGCTGACCGATACTGTGTTTTTTATTTGTCAGATAAATATATTGTAAATAACTGATATGTAATGGAATATTATTCCCAGCATTCTCATAGGCATTGTGAATATTGCCGGTATCTGAATATCTTTTCCCTTTACGGCAATAACCGGAGCTGCATCCGTACCGAGCCCGAGGTCAGAGAGTGTTTCAAGGACTGTTTGAGCGATTAATTCGTTGCCCTGTGCGCTGGGGTGAATTTCGTCATCGGCATAGTTGAGTGCATCGTCACCAAGTGCCGTTGCGACATCGACAACAACAATCTCACCCGGATTTTCTTCGGCAAAGCGTCTTATCTGTGCGTTTATTCTGTCTGCACCCTGCTGATAAGCTTCTCCGATATAGCCTGTCTGGGGGTTGTAAATTGTCTGCATAAGAATAACCGCATCGTCGTTGTGTGAATTGATTATTCTGACTATTTCGCAGAAATTCGTATAAAAACCGTCTGCTATTCTGTCGTATTCGGTATGGTCGTTTTTTGCAATCGAATCAAACATCAGCCCCAAAAGGTTGCTCATCAAAAAATCGTTTCCGCCGATTGAGATGCTGATTATATCCGCCTTTTCAAGGTCGCTGATTACGCTTTCTTCCTTAAGTCTGTTAATCAGATTGTTGGTTGTGTGTCCGGGTATTGCGTGGTTGGCATAATCGTAGCCGTTGGTGTCCGCAACAATTTTGCCGTAGCACGCCTCTCTTGAATTGGATATTCCCGAGCCGTAGGCAATTGAATCGCCAAGCACAAGGTAAAACTGTTTTTCATCCTCTGCATATGCAAAAATACTCAAAGCACCCAAAAGGATAACAACAGTCATAATAACCGATATCAGTTTTTTCATAACGCAAACTCCTCTGCTCTTTTTTCTAAAATATATCATCCGATTTTTAAAATGTCAATATTCCCCAACAGAAATAATAGGCGTAATGCATAATAATCTTTTTGTAAAAATATAATTCCTTGTTGAAAAAACAAAGAAAGCATTGTATAATGACAATAAAGAATAATGCAAAGAGGTGTCCGTATGAAAGCAAAATTCATAAAAGTCGTTTCATTATTACTTGTTTTCTCACTTATTGTAACCGTTACCGCAGTTGCAACGAGCGGCGATGTTGACCCCGAAATCATTGCCCAAACCCGTCAGACAGCGGTAGAGATTGAAAGCGAAGGCATAGTCCTTCTCAAGAATGAGAACAATTTCCTGCCGCTTGAAAACAAAAAAGTAAACATATTCGGCGCAGGCTCCGTCTGCCCGTTTTTCGGCGGTGCGGGCTCGGGCGCAATCACGACCGATGACCCCGTTACTCTTTATGAGGCATTTGAAGCAGAGGGCATTGAGTATAACTCCGAGCTTCGTGCGCTTTACGAAAAGCACTGCCTTTCAAACGAGCTTCCCAAAACCGACAACACGGTTATCAACAACCTTCTCCAGGTGCTTCTTGCAAAGAACACACTTGAAGAAATGAACCCGAAGCACCTGACGGATGAGCTTCTCAAAAACGCAGTTGCTTTTTCCGACACGGCAATTATCGTAATCAGCCGCACAAGTGCCGAGGGCACAGACCACACGGTTGAAACGCTCAGCCTTTCCGCAGACGAAACCGCAATGGTTGAAAAGGTAACGGCAGCATTTGAGAATGTCGTTGTGCTTTTCAATATCGGCAACGTTATGGAAATGGGCTGGATTGACGAGTACGAAAGCATTAAGGCTGCGGCTATTATCTGGATTCCGGGCGAATTCGGTATGACTGCCGTACCGCAGATGTTAAACGGCAAGGTCAACCCTTCGGGCAGACTTACAGACACAATCGCATACAAAATTGACGACCATCCTTCAAGCGTCTGCTTCGGCAGCAACAGCTACAACGGCGGCAAGAATTTCGTAGAATACTACGAGGGCATTTACATAGGCTACCGTTATTTTGAAACCTTTGCAAAGGACAAGGTGCAGTACCCCTTCGGCTACGGTCTTTCATACACAAGCTTTGAAAAAGAAGTTATTTCAACAGAATTCAACGCTGAAACCATAACCGTAGAGGTTAACGTCACAAACACGGGCGATAAGGCAGGCAAGGAAGTTGTTCAGCTTTATTACAGCACACCCTATACCGAGGGCGGCATTGAAAAGAGCGCAATCTGCCTTGGCGGTTTTGCCAAAACAGAGCTTCTCGCCCCCGGTAACAGCCAAACGCTTACAATCACTTTCAAGACAGACGATATGGCTTCTTATGATTACAAGGTCAACGAAGCCTGGGTGCTTGAAGAAGGCACATACAAAATCATTGTCGCAAACGATGTAAGGAACCACATCGCTTCTTACGATTACGAAATAAACGAAACAAAGGTAATCAAGAACGACCCCGTAACGGGCACAGAAATTGAAAACCTGTTTGACGATGTTTACAGCGGATATGAAATTATGTCAAGGGCAGATGTTGCCGCCACATATCCCGAGCTTCGTGAACTGAACAAAGACGATTATGTTATTGACGTTGACAAGGTTCCCGAACCCACTACCGAAGGCGAAGCCCCGAAAATGGGCGTAAAATACGACAAGACCATCACCCTGCAGGATGTTGCAAAGGATGAAAGCCTTTGGGATGCCTTCCTCGACCAGCTCACCCTCGACGAAATGACAATGCTTGTAATCAACGGCGGTTACGAAACACACGGCGTCGAAAGGCTCGGCATACCTCACACAATGGATAATGACGGCCCATCAAGCGTAAAGGGCAGAAACGGCCTTGTCTACACCGACAGTGGTACGGCTTACCCCTGCGCTACGGCTATAGCCTGCACGTGGAACACAGACCTTGCCTACGAAATGGGTAAGGGCGCAGGCAAGGAAGCAGCAGATATGGGCACGGACACCTGGTATGCACCGGGTGCTAACATCCACCGCAACCCCAGAGGCGGCAGAAACTTTGAATACTTCTCCGAAGACCCGACAATTTCGGGCATTATGGCGGCAGAAATCATCAAGGGCGCCAACTCCGAAAGCCTTGTAACAACAATCAAGCACTACGCACTCAACGACCAGGAATCCCACAGAAACGGCGTTTTCACCTGGTGTGATGAGCAGGCAATGCGTGAAATCTACCTCAAGGCATTTGAAATTCCCGTAAAGGAAGCACAGCCCAAGGGCATAATGTCGGCATACAACCGTATCGGCACAAAGTGGTGCGGCTCAAGTTCAGCACTTCTCAACGACCTTCTGCGTGATGAGTGGGGCTTTGAAGGCTTTGTTGTTTCAGACTACTCCTCCAACTTTACGGGCAGCGGCTATATGAGCCCCGTGCTCGCTGTTTACAACGGCAACGATACCATCCTTTCAGGTATGTGGGCACTGCAGGCACTTCAGCATAAAGCGGCTGTCAAGCTCGCCTACGCAAAAGACCCCATCGGCTTCGGCAATGCGCTTCGTGAAGCCTGCAAAAACCTCTGCATAATGAAAATGGAAACCAAGGCATTCAAAAACCCCGAAATCACCTACGATTCGTCACTCATCGGCACACTTGACACCCTTGACGACTGGACCTTTGAATTCCCCTATGTCTTCACTTTCTTAAGATTTATTTTAAACAACATCACCAATGTCGTAATCTACGCATTCAGATTTATTCTTTAAAATAAACATAAGGAGTTGATATTTATGACAGAGTTTTTCCAAAGAATTATTGCGATTCTCCTTTCTTCCGTCAGCGTAATTTCAACATTTATCGGCGGTTTATCGTTTGAAAATTATGAGCTTTTCAAAGACATCCGCTACGGCGAAGCGGAAAGAAACATTATGGATATCTATGTGCCAGACTCGGCTTATGAAAACGAGCACAACGGTGTAATACTCTATATCCACGGCGGCTCTTGGACAGGCGGCAACAAGGAAGATATGGCATCAAAGGCCAAGCGCTTTGCCCGGAAGGGATACATAACCGCAAGCATGAATTACACCCTTTATGCTGACGGACTTTTCGGCAAGGTAACCGCACTTACAATGTGTGACGAAATAGGCAAAGCAATTGAAAAAATCAAAGCCTTTTCCGACGAAAAAGAGCTTAACATCACAAAGCTTGCCGTTTCGGGCTATTCAGCCGGTGCACACCTTTCAATGCTCTACGGTTTTTCAAGGGCAAATGAGTCTGCAATCGAGCTTGTATTTACCGCAAATCAGGTAGGCCCGTCCGATTTTCATTCGGAAGTCTGGGGCAGCACAGGCCTTGCAAGTATGCTTTCGGGCATTGAAATCACAGCGGAAATGACTGACACACAAAAAGAAGAGGTAATCAGCCTCGTTTCCCCCACCGCCTATGTTACAAAAGATACCGTACCCTCAATTCTCGCCTACGGCGGCACGGATATGATAGTCCCATCGGGCAACGCCGAAAGAATCAAAACGGCATTTGAAACCGCAGGCGCAACCCACCGCTATATCCTCTATCCCCTCTCCAACCACGGCCTCGGCCTCGACCCGCTGTGCGAAATGGAATATATCAACACAGTCGAAGAGTACTGTAAGGAATATTTCGGGTATTGATCATTTAAAGCAAGCTGTATAACAAAGACCGCATCATTTCCCGATGCGGTCTTTGGCTTTATTAAATATTATTTACCTGCTTTGAAATTATAGACGGGCTTTATTATTTTATTTATTTCAACCGTCGGCTCAATCAGCTTAACAATTTCGTCCATAGGCTTATATGCCATGGGAGATTCGTCAATCGTTGAAATATCGGCAGAGGTCGTATAAATGCCTTGCATTGCCTCTTTATATTCGTCCACCGTAAACAGCTCCTTTGCCTCGCCTCTGCTGACCAGTCTGCCTGCGCCGTGGGGAGCGGAAAAATTCCAGTCGGGGTTGCCCTTACCGGTGGCTACGAGACAGCCGTCACGCATATTCATCGGGATAAGCACCTTCTGACCTTCGTGAGCAGGAATTGCACCCTTGCGCACTATACCCTCATCATCAATAAAATTGTGAAGAGTTTCAAAGGACTCAGCCTTTGCTATACCGAAATGCTTCATAATGTCATCGGCAATTTTTCTTCTGTTTCGGCTTGCAAAATCCTGACACATACGCATATCGTGCATATAGCCCTGAGCTTCCTCGCCCTCGAAATAGCAGTATTCGGGCGGAGTTTTTGTGCGCTTGGCAAACCTTGCCGTAATCTTGACCAGCTCATCGGGAATTTCTGCCATTCTGCCCTGCGCGGCAAGTCGGTCGTGCACCTCCTTTTTCGTTGCTTCTGCGGCGTTTTTGCAGGCAAGCGTTGCCTTTTGCTGGTAGAGCTTGGCAACCTGCAAGCCCAGATTCCGTGAGCCCGTATGAATTACAAGGTACTTATTATCCTCCTCGTCACGGTCAAGCTCAATAAAATGGTTGCCCCCGCCCAGTGTACCCAGCGAACAGTATATTCTGTCAAGGTCACGCAATTCGCCGTAGCAGTAAAGGTCTTTTATAAAATCCATATCGCCGTAGCTTTTGCGAAGATTGCTGCCTGCGGGTATACTGCGGTGAATAAATCCATCGAGCTCTTCAAGGTCTATATCAGCCCTACCAAGGCACACAGTAAGCATACCGCAGCCGATATCAACACCTATAACGTTGGGAATAACCCTGTTGCCTAACGTTGCGGTAAAGCCGACAACACAGCCGCTGCCGTAATGAACATCGGGCATTATGCGCACCTTTGAATCTGCAAACGGCGGCTGAGACAGAAGATTATAAATCTGGTTAACCGCAGTCGGCTCAACGTTTTCCGTAAATATTTTAAGGTCATAAGCCATAATTATCACACCACCTTTTTTAAAACTTTGTTTCTTGCTTATCTGTTGTAAAGTTCTTGAGAATAGCCCCAGTAATAGTCCTGAAGGGTTTCGTCAAGATAATCAAAAACCTCTTCCTGAATGTCCTCGGGTATTCCGTAAAAGGCCTCGGCAATTGCGCCTGCTATACAGCCCTGTGTGTCAGCATCGCCGCCGAGAGAAACCGCGTTCCGAACCGCATCCTCAAAATCCTCCGACTCAAGGAAGCAGACTATGGCCTGCGGCACACTGCCCTCGCAGGACACATCAAAGCTGTAGCCCGGTCTGATTTCATCAACGGTAAAGCCAAGGTTATAGTATTTGTCCTCTATGTACTCTCTTATCTCGTCTTTGTCCGAGCCGTTGCGTGCCATATATACTGCTGCCGCAACAGCCTGCGCGCCTCTGATGCCCTCGGGGTGGCTGTGAGTTACCTCTGCGCTCCATTTTGCCAGCAGCTCCGCCTGCTCAAGGCTGTCCGCCGCCCACGCAACGGGAGAAACCCTCATAGCCGAGCCGTTGGAATAGCTGCCGTAACCCCCTTGTGTATCACTCATCAGCCAGCCGTAAAACATTCTGCCGTACCCTGCATCGGGATACTGTCTACCCAGCTCACGCATACGTTCAACAAGACAGGATTTGAACATTTCTTCGTCATCAATGTCCGAGTCAACGCACGCACAGCCTACGGCAATTGTCATAATGCTGTCATCGGTTGCCCTGCAGGCACCGTCAAAAAGCCTGAAATCCTTGCTTTTGTCCGAATAAGTCTCATAGGGAGAGCCTACTATGTCACCTATAATTGCACCTAACATTTCTTTCACCTTCCATATATTATAATATAAATATTTCATTTTTTCTTCCCGTGGCGGCTATATAGCCGCTGTTATCGTTGAGCCATTCAATGCGGTCATACAGTAAATCAACTACCGTGTTGCCGTCAGCATCAATAAGCCCCATCCTTTGTACACCATCAATATATTCTTTAACCGTTAGCAACGGATTTTCCAAACCGCCTATTAACCCTCGCTTGTGCGATATCAGCTCATTTCCATCAAAATCGCAAAGGGACATTTCAAAGGTATTGCAGCCGATATAAACCACTCTTCTTTTTTCATAGTTTATACCGTGAACTTGCTTGCCCTCCTCCGAAATGAACAGAACCTTTCCTTCTCTGTCAACCAAGCCGTACCGCATCGGACGGACATCGCCTATACGTGCGATATACGGATAGCACCGGGTAAAAATAGAAGTAAACTCCGAATCAAATATTTCGTTGCCGTCACGGTCAATAAGCGTTACTACGCTGCGTCTTTTTTTATTAGTGAGAACCTTGAAATATCCGTTTTCCTCAAATGATATATGGCTGTATTTCGGTTCTATAATCACCTTTCTATTATTGATATCATACACACCGACATAATCGTACTCATTTTCATTATAAACACACACCATATCTACAAAAATAGCCAGCCCGTCGTGCACTTCAACAATCTTTTTATACTTCGGTTCAATCAAAAGATTGCCGTCAGAATCAGCAACACCCCATACTTCTTTTTCACCGACCGTGCAACATACTGCAAAAAAGCGGCCGTCCAATGACACACGCCTGATGCACGAATACTTGAACTCAACAACTTCGTTTCCGTTTTTGTCGATTATACCCCAACGTACGTCTTCGGCGGTATAAATAAACTCCTCAGGGTCAAAAACCCATTCGCCCTTTGCGGCAATAGCTGTTCCATGCTGAAAATTCTCCGCAAAAACATACTGTGGCTTTACGGCTTCTTCACCCTGTGTGTCTATAAAGCCCCATATACCGGGATTGTTATAGCCGTGGTTTCTGCTGACGAAATCTCTTTCAAGCACAGGCATCGCAGATACCATACAAAGTCCGTCGGTGTAGTCACCGATTTCACTGTATTTTCTGTCGGTAAGAAGCTGCGGGTCAAACAGAAATTCACCCGAGCGGTTTATGAACCCTTCCTTTCCGTCACGGTATACTTTTGCTATGCCGTTTTCGAACGGAGAAACATCCTCATAAACAGGCTCAATAACAAATTCAAAATCCGTGTTTATGTAGCCGAAGCCTTTTTTTCTCAAGCCAACAAAGGCAAGACCCTCGTGAAAATCGCTTGCAAAGTCGAAAACGTCAGATTTCTTACCGCTGTTCATATCCCAAAAATAAATCTTTTCGCCTGCCACAGGCTCAACGCTGTTGTTGTGCACCTTGAGATAACCTGTTTCTTTATCCTGAAACACCGCATCCGCTTCAAACTCCTCAATTCTCTTCGGCGAATAAGTTTTGCTCATTTTTCTCCCCTCCTATCAACAATAAACACGTTCCTTTACGTTTTTTCGCAATCAATCGTTCTTTCGCTCATTGAAATCATAGTCAAGCCTCATTCGCCACTCTTTCGGAATGCGCTTTTTCTTCCTGACGCTGCTTACAGCCATTGAAACGGAATCGTAAAGAATTCTTGTGCCCTGCCCGTCAGACCTGTAATTGACCGCATTTTCGCTGTCAATGCCGTACATCGCCGCAGTTTCCACAGCATCAATATTCGCACCGATAAAAATGAACTCCCAACCGTGCTCGACCTTTTGCTTTTCAATCATAGCCTTTACCTGAGCGCTGCCGTAATTTCTGCTTGCATTTTCCTTACCGTCGGTTGTGATTACAAACACCGTCTTTTCGGGCACATCCTCCTCACGGATATATTTGTGAATGTTTTCAATGTGCTCAATAGCCGAGCCGAGAGCATCAATCAGCGCTGTACAGCCGCCGACAAAGTATTGCTTTTCGGTCATCGGTGCAACATTGGGCAAAGCCACTCTGTCGTGCAGAATTTCAAAGCTGCTGTCAAACAGAACAGTCGATACCCAGCAAATACCGTCCTGCTTTTTCTGTTTTTCAATCATGGCGTTGAAGCCGCCTATCGTATCGCCTTCAAGACCTTCCATTGAGCCGCTTCTGTCGATAATAAACACAAGCTCAGTAATACCGTTTTTCATTTTTCTTTCCTCCGTAATATAAATATGATTCGGGCTTTCTTTCAACCCTGTAACCGCATTATATACGAAGGAATAATATAAAAGGTCTCCTCTCGGTAGACTTTTCAAACCGAGCCCAGCAGCTCGAGATCGAAGTGATAAAGCACTTCGTTAACCTCAAAAATATCGGTGTAATTCCCCGTTTTAAGGAAATATTCAATAACAAGATCAAATTTATCCGAGTGTGACAGACATAAGCCTGCCGTGCTGAGCAGATGGTTTGCCTCGTCAAGCTCAAGTCTCAAGCCTATTGCAAAGGCAAGCACTATGTATTTGCTCGGCTTATAATCGGGGTTGCACTTTATCTTCGAAAAAGTCTTTTTGTTGATGTTGGATTTTTTATAGCACTCAACATCGGTGTAGCCCCTTTTGTCAATGTAATAAAAAAGCGTTTCGGCGAAGCCCTTATCCATATTTGCTAAAATGTCATCCATTATACTTTCGGGAAACGGCATACACAGCTTTGCCGTTTTTTCGAGAAAACCACTGCTTACATATTTTGTTTTTGGCTTTTCCTGATTTTCACGCAGACATTCTCTGACAAATTCATCCCTGACTTTTTCGGGCTCGGGCAAAATCTCATCCGCATTATAATTTTTTTCAATATAAAGCGTTATACATTTAAGAATTTTGCTGTCCTGTTCAGACATAAATTCAATACCCCGATTTTTCATATACTCAAACCTTTCTTTAAGCAATGGTACATAACTCATCGACTGAAATTATACCATAAATGCAATAAAATACAACTGCCGTAAAGCAAAGGTTTGAAACATCAGCTTTTTTCAATTGCAAATGCGTCTGAATTGTTGTAGAATAAGAATATATCAGCTTACAGGAGGAAGGTTAGATATGAAAACGGCAAAGCAGAAGTTATTTTGCGGTGCGGATGTGGTTTCACGTGACGGGTTTGATTTTGAAGGCCGCTGCGGTCTTATTACCAACCACACAGGTGTGCTGCGAGACCTTTCTTCAACCGTGGATATGCTCAGGGAAAAATGCGGCCTTGTGGCCCTTTTTGGCCCCGAACACGGCGTAAGGGGCGATATCCAGGCAGGCGAAGGCGTAACGTCTTATACCGACAAAAAAACGGGACTTCCCGTTTACAGCCTGTTCGATGAAGATACAACGGAAAGCGAAAAAGCGCTTGCAAGCCTTGACACGGTTGTTTTTGACATCCAGGACGTGGGCGCAAGGTTTTACACCTATGCTTACACTATGACTGATGCTATGAAGCTTTGTGCAGAAAACGGCATAAAGTTCGTCGTGCTTGACAGGCCCAATCCCATAGGCGGAGTAAAGACAGAGGGTACTGTGCTTGACAGGCGGTTTTCTTCCTTTGTCGGCAGGTTTCCCACTCCCACACGCTGCGGACTGACAATCGGAGAATTTGCCCTTATGATGAACGAAACGGAAAGCATCGGCTGTGACCTGACGGTTATCCCGATGGAAGGCTGGAAAAGAGAAATGTATTTTGACGATACCGACCTATGTTTTGTTCAGCCTTCACCGAATATTCCGACAGTTGACACGGCTTTTGTTTATATCGGCACCTGCATTTTTGAGGACACAAACCTTTCCGAGGGCAGAGGCACGACCAAGCCCTTTGAAATGATAGGTGCACCGTGGCTTGACAGCAAGGCGGTTATTGAAGCGGTGGGTATGCAGCACGGCGTTATCCTCCGTGAATGCTCGTTCACGCCGACCTTTTCGGATTATAAAGACTGCTTCTGCCGCGGCATACAGCTTCACATTACCGACCGAGATGCTTTTACGCCGTTTGCGATGGGTATAAGACTGCTCGATGCAATAAGAAGAATACACACCGAGCTTGAAATTGAGCCCGATATAGCCAAGCTTCTCGGCACTGACGAAATTTTCGGAAGCGGTTTTGATGCCGAAGAATTTATAGAGCGTGAAAACAAAAAGAGTGCCGAATGGCAGGCACTTTCAAAAAAATGGTATTTGTATTGATACAAGCTGCCATACTCCCGTTATGAGGCTTCCTTGACAAATACAAGTAATGTATGATACTATGAATTCAACACGATTTTGGGGTGATATACTTGGCAGTCACGCTTATTGAGCTTCAGCAGGCTTGCTACAGAATTCTTTGCAAGCTCGATGATATCTGCAAAGAAAACGAGCTTCAGATGGTGCTGCAATCGGGTACAACTCTCGGCGCAGTTCGTCACAAGGGGTTTATACCTTGGGATGACGATATTGACGTTATGATGCCATACCGCGACTATAAAAAGCTCAAGAAAATTTTTAAGAAATCAAATAACATTATCGAAGAGTATTCTCTTTCGGATTTTGAACTTGACCACGAAACACCCCACTGTCTTGCGCGCGTAAGATTCAACAACTCATTCGTGCCGGAATCAGGAACGGAAGGGTTAAATATCAACAGCGGTATATGGCTCGATATTTTCACATATTGCTACTGTGCCCAAAACAAAAAGCTTGAAAAAATTCAATCATATTTGCTGGGCTTGACAATGATGCTGCATGAAAAATACCGTAACCGCTACAAGATAAAAAACGGTGATACTTCGCCAAACAGTATTTTGGTTTACCGCATAGCAGACAAAATGCCCGAGGCTATCAGAATCGCTCTTATCAAACTGCTGCAAAATACAATCGCTCTTTTGGGAACAAAAAAATCCGGCAGATATTTCTGCATGTGCGATTACATTCACAAATTTCATACCATCGACTGCAGGATTTTTGACGATACAATCCCTTGCAAATTCGTTGAACGTGAGTTTGAAATACCTAAAGATTATGACTGGTATCTGAGCCAGAATTACGGTTCAGACTATATGACACCTAGGAAAACTCTTGTTCACGCTAATGTCGACCGAGTTGAAATATATCAGGAGGCATAAAAATGAAAAAGTATAAAGTCGGTTACACTACAGGCGTTTTTGATCTTTTCCATGTAGGTCACCTTAATATTCTTGAAAAGTCAAAAGAAATTTGCGATACGCTTATAGTTGCGGTCTGCACAGATGAGTACGTACAGGAAACCAAGAATCTCACCCCTATCATCAGCTACGAAGACAGAGCAAGAATTATCGCTTCACTCAAATGTGTTGACAAGGTTGTACCTATGACATACACCGATAAGCTCAGAGCTTGGGAAGAATATAAGTTTGACGTGCTTATTTCGGGTGATGATTGGAAAGGCAGTGAGCGTTACAACCTCACCGAAAAACAGCTTGCACCGCTTGGCGTTGACGTATACTATGTCCCCTATACCAAGAGCATATCCACCACAATGATTAAAGAAAAGCTCAAAAACAACTGATTTCAAGCATGAAACACTACATAAAACTGTTAAAGCCCAGCAGAAGCCGGGCTTTTTTATATATACGGTATAGTGTTTACGGTTAAGGCGGCGAGTATAATCTGAACTCGCCGCCTTGTTGTTGCTATATCCGTTAAAGCAAAAGCTCTTGAAACAAACCGTTCATAGGGGCTGTGATTTATTTGGCGGAAGAGATGAGTTCATCCATTGCAGTCAGCAGAGTGCCTGCCGTTTCGGGGCCGGTGGAATTTGTTTCCTCGTAGTGATTTCTGCCCGATTCGTCAACGGTTGTATTGAAATACGGGAACCATTCGTGCAGGTAGAAATCGTTTTCGGGGATAATGTAACCGATTTCATCGTTGCAAAGACCGATAACAAATTTATGTGTACACCCGGACATTTCGCTAAGCGGCTTATAATCAACCGCCGTGCCGTTTGCTGAATTGTCTGCGGTAAGGAAATTGCCGCTTTCAAGCTCGGGGGAAAGCTCGCCCGGAATCATAAACACACCAATCTGTCCGTTGCCCAGCTCCATATACGAAACCTCGGAAATGATTGAAATATCGCCGTTTTCATCCTTTGAAATATCGTTGTTGAGCACGCCGAGAATACGCACGAGAAGCAAGGCGATATTATCGCACTTAACCTCTACCGCTTCGGATTTTATATTGATAAGCGGTGAAATTTCGGCTTCATTGCCAACGCTCATAACAAGCTCGCCCACATCCTTGCCGAATTCCTTTACATATTCAAGACCGAGCTCAAAGTTACGCAGAACGTCATCAAGCCTTTCGCAGGTGACAAGCCCTCCGATAGCTCCGTTTACAAAAACAACGTTTGCGCCGCCCGTCTTCTCAACTATTTCCTTTTCCATATATGCGGGGAAATCTGCGCTGACAACGGTTGTTCTTGCGCCTAAGCATTCGGCGTGGCAGGCGAAATTGACGATATAGGTGTCGTCACTTCCGTCTGTCGGGTCAAAGCGAAGCCTTGTGAGGGTTGCGTCGTAGTCAACGGGCTGTCTCGTATCGCTGAGCAAGCCCGTGTCCTCTGCCGTGCCCAGATAAAGCTTACCGTCTTTTCTTGCATCGTAGGCGGCTGTAATCGCCTGAGCCGTTTTGACCTTGAGGCTTTCCATAAACTCGGCATTTTTACCGTCGGATAAGAAGTTTTTGCCCCACAGCCCCTGCGTATCAATTGCGGAATGTGTATGTGTTGAGCAGATATTTATTGATTTGAGGTTCGGTATTTTGCCGCTCTCAATTACAAGCTTTCTGATGTCGTTTATATCCTTGCGGCTAAGACCCACACAGTCAATGGCGCACATAATCACGCCGCCTCTGCCCGCGTTGTCATCAAGGTAAACCGCCTTTGCATACATATCGTCAAGCACGGAAAGAGCAGGATTATTCGTGTTGTAGCCTGCAATGTAGTAGGTGTCTGCCGTTATGTCCTCGGGAGTAAGCACACTGCTTGCAAAGCCGACGGTCCAGCCATCGCCTGCCGTTTGGGAAAATACTTCATCGCCCTTGAGCATATATTCCGAGGCCTCTTCAACACCCGTATAGGCTGAATTCGGCACGAAAAGCAGAATAAGCGACAGCAGAGCCGAAATAATACCCTTTACCAAATCGGGCAGACGTAAAAAACGTAATACTTCCATTTGGCGTTACCTCGCTTATTCGGCACCTTCAAGGCTTTCAAAAAGCTCGATAAACGCCTTGGAAAGAGCCGTACCGCTCTTGGAGCCCGTGGAAACGGATTCCTCGTAATGTCCTTCGCTGCCTGCCGAGCCGTAATCGTTATCGGGCACGATATAGCCGACGGCATCATTACAAAGGCCGAAGACGAGAACGTCGTCATCCTCAGGAAGATACGTGTTAAGAGCGGCATAGGGATACTCCGTACCGTTGAGCGCCTCGTCTGCCGTAAAGAAGCCGCCGTAAACTATTTCGGGCAGAACCTCACCGGGCACCTGAAGAATTTTGACATCCTTGCCGATTTCAACGTAGCCTATTTCGCTGGGCATATATACCGCACCGTTTTCCTTGTAGGCAATTGCATTGCAAAGGTTTGCTCTTTCAACGAGCTTGAAAAGGAAATTGTCAATTTCAAATTCAATCTGCTTGATGCGGATATTGAGAATCGGCTCAACGAGCGTTGCCTTTTCGGTAAGCTCGGTGAACACGTCGTTCATAATACGGCAGTATTCCTTCATCTTGTCGTAGCCCGAAAGCTCCTCGGGAATACCGTTTTCAACGCCGAGATTAACGTATATGCCGCCGCCTATAGCACCCTGAATGAATATGAAGTCGGCATTTTTTGCCGTGGTGACGGTCTGGTCAAGGTAGCCCGGGAAATCCGCAGATATCTGCGTATTCTCCCACGGAAGGTTGACGGGGTGTCCGCCGAAATTGGCTATGTATATTTCTCTTTTTGCCGTATCGTTGGGCACGAAGCGGAAAAGATGCACCTTGTCGTCCAGCGAGTTGGGCTCACGTCCGTCCGCAAAAAGCTGAGGACAGGACTTGGAGGCGTAGTAAAGCTGACCCTGCGTTCTGCCCGTGTACGCATCTCTTATTGCCTTGGCGGTCTTTTCGACAACGCTGGCAATATAGGCCTCATCTCTGCCGGATTTCGGGATGTTACCCCAGAGGCCCTGGGTATCAATAGCACTGTGAGTATGGGTTGAGCCGACGTTTATTGCAATAAGGCCGTCCTCACCCGTAATATCGCTGAGCTTTTCACGGATATCCTTTATATCCGCATTCATAAGGCCTACGGTGTCAACCCACGCAAAGGCAACGGCACCTCTGCCCGAGTTGTCGTCAAGCACGACCGCTCTTACGCTGATGTCGTCAATAACACCCGTTGCTTCCTGTGCGGGGAATTTAAGGTAGCCGCCCAGAAAATATCTGTGGCTGTCAATATCGTCGGGCGTAAGAATTTCCTTGGAATATCCGACCGACCAGTATTCTGCCTCGGCCTCGTCAATAAACTGTGCCGTGCCCTCAAGAAAATTTGCGCTGATTGCTTCCTCGGGCTTTGCATCGTAGCCTACGAGAAGAAGGCTTTGGGCAAGCGCCGAAACGAGAATGGGTAAGCCTGTGATGACTGCAAGCAATGCTGCGCCGAGTCTGATGATAAATGCCATAATTATGTTCCTCCGTTTGTTAAATCTATATTAAGCTCATTTCTGAGCTCGGATTTGATATCAATATCGTTGGATATTCTCGCGGGCATTGCTTCGTATTTTTCAATAAGCCCGAAAATTTCCGCGAGCAGCGTTTCGTCTCTGCTCATAAGGAAGGCAAATATGCCGCCCAGAATATCGCACATAACGAAGAATTTTTCCGACCATTTTTTAAGCTCGCTGCAAATTGGAATATCCCGTTTAAGGTATTCTCTGCAGGCGTTCATTTTTCCGAGATAAGCCTGCGCCAACTCAAAAGCTTTTTGCATATCCCCCGTTTTGAAGGCGGCTTCAATTGAGTCCAACGCCGCATACATCCGCCTTGAGTTTGCATCCTTTAAGCAGGAGGTATAAAGGTGGTCTGCAAAGATTATAAAATTATCCGCATCCTCTTTGCCTATAACCTGCTTTATCGCATTCTCCCACGCTTTCTGCGGGTCGTAATTAACGCTGTCCCACAGGTAATCGGCAAAGGTAATAAGCGGGATTTTCGAGCACTCGGCGTATTCCATACAGTTTGAAATTATGCCCTCGGAATATTTATACAAGTCCTTATCCCTGCCGATTATCGGCGAAAGATGCATTTCGTTGAACATTGAGCAGTCGTTTACGGGGTAGTTGTCCCAGTAAAGCGGCTTGTGGTGAGTGCCTTCAATAAACCTGAGCGCTTCAAGGCTCGTCAGCTCACGCGAGCAGATATCCCTGCCCGTCCAGAAGACTGACACGAGCGGCGGAATATTCTGACCGAGCTTTGAAATGTAATACTCGTTTCCCTTGCCGTGGTAAAGTGTCGGGCAAACGGTAAGCCTGATTGACGGGTCGATTTCCTTCAGCGCAGAATAATAGCTGTTTATCAGCTCAATGTGGGCGTTTACCGTTTCGCCGTAAAGTGCCTTATCCTCCTCAAAACACAGCTCCTCGTCAATATCGTCAAGCAGAAGTCCGAAATCGGTTATTCCGACCCGATAAAGCTGTTTCGTCTTTTTCATCAGCGCATCAAATTCAGCTTCATCGGAATACTTTACCGAAAGGCCGGGAGCAATGCACCAATAAAACGACATATAATATTTTTTCGCTGCATCGACAAGCTCTTTAAGCTTCATCAGCTCATCTTCGGGGTACTCCTCACGCCACTTTTCACGGTGATACAAATCGTCCTTGGGCGCATAATAAACCGTGTTCATTCTGTTTTTTGCCGCAAGTGCCATAACGGATTTGCGCTGCTCAAAGCTCCATGGCTTACCGTAAAAGCCCTCTATGTATCCCCTGACATGAAACGAGGGTGCGCAGATGTATTCTCCGTCGGCAAGGCTGTTTTCTTCAATGCGTTTTGCAATATCGCAAAGAGCGTAAAAAGCACCCTTTTCGCACGAGCATTCAACGGCTATATTCTTGCCCGAAACGGTGAGTATGTATTTTTCGTCGGTAAGCCTGTGCGTTTTTTCACAGTAGCAGACACGGCGTGTGTTACTCACGGTAAACATTATGTTGTAATCCGAAAACACACCGCCGAAAAGCCCTTCAAAACCTTTGACCATAAGCACCCCTCCATTATTCTAATAATATATTATTTTTCCTGTTTTTACAATTAACAAATTGATATAATCTGCGCCTTGATTTTTGTAGATTTTAATGGTAAACTCGTGTGGGATGTGATAAAAATGACAATCAGACCTTACCAAAGTAAGGACAAGGAAAACGTACAGTTCGTGCACCTCAACAGCGACGGCCCGTGTAAAAGCTCAAAACGGGGAATTAATTTCGGGCTTGCGGTTTACTGCGACTATTACATAGAAAAGGAGCCCGAAAACTGCTTCGTTGCCGTTGACGAAAACGATAAGGCAATCGGCTATATTATCAGCACGGAGGATTTCGACAAATTCTATCCCGTATTTCTCAGCGAGTACCGCACCCGTATTGCAAAATGGGAATATAAGCGCAGAAAAAGTGCGTTAAGGTCGGTTATTCCGCACGAAAAATACAAGGACGAATATCCGGCACACCTGCACATCGACATTCTTCCCGAATATCAGCGTATGGGACTGGGACACAAACTGACCGATGCGCTTCTTACCCACCTGAAAGAAAAGGGCGTAAAGGGAATTATGCTCACCACTTGGATTAAGAACGAAAAAGCCAGAGGTTTTTACGACAAATATGGCTTCACCCTGCTTGCAGAAATGAAAAACTGTGCCGTGTACGGCATAAAGCTATAAAATTTATATCCCCGTAAAGAACAAAAAGTTTTTTACGGGGATATGTATTTTTCTCCTATTCAACTGCCTTGCGTATACTCCAACCGCTTTCATCAAGCCTTTTTTCAGCTTCTTCTGCGGTACAGCCGAGTATTTCGGTTACTATTCCGACCATTCTTCGTGTCAGCTTTTTGTTGGTGGGCTTTAAGTTAATCATCATATTCTCGTAAACACAGCCGCATTTAACCATCGCTGCGGTTGAAATCATATTAAGAATAATTTTCTGTGCCGTGCCTGCCTTCATTCGGGTTGAGCCCGTGATAACCTCGGGGCCCGTGTCGGCACAGATGTCAATATCCGCCGCTTTTCCAAGTTCTGATTCGGGATTGTTTGTAACCGAAAAAGCCCTTGCGCCGACACTTTTTGCATAGCTGACGGCGGAAATAACGTAAGCCGCCGAGCCCGAAGCGGAAATTCCGATAAGTATATCCTTTTCGCAAAAATTACGGGCTTTCAGGTCTTCAACGCCTGCCGCGGGATTGTCCTCGGCGTTTTCGGCGGCCTTGAACATACACCCTTCTCCGCCTGCAATAATTCCGTTGAAAAGGCCGTACGGCACGCCGAAGGTAGGCGGACACTCCGCCGCATCGCAAACGGCAAGTCTGCCCGAGGTGCCGCTGCCGATATAGAAAACTCTGCCGCCCTGCTTAATTGCATCTGCAGCGGCATCGCAGACAGCCGCAATCTGCGGTAAAGCGGCCTCAACCGCAACGGTTACCTTTGCGTTTTCCCTGTTTATTATTTCAGCTATTTCGAGTGCGGACATTTTGTCAATGCCGTATGTGTCGGGGTTTCTCATTTCCGTTTTCAGCATAACTATATTCTCCTTTTTGCAAGCGAAACCGCACCGTTTACCATAGGCTCATCAAGAAACGTGAGTGCAGAATTTCCTTCGATATGTTTCATCAGAAACGGGTACAGTATATCCTTTTGCCTGCAAAGGCCGCCGCAGACAACGATTTTTTCGCTTCTGCTGTCCAAATCCCTGCGGGCACCGTTAATTACCTTTGCCGCTTCAAAAGCATTGCGGTCTATGATTTCGCAGGCAGCCTCATCGCCCTTTTCAAAAGCTTCAAAAATTACGGGCGCAAAGTAGGCAACACAAGCCGCACCCAAGCTGTAAATATCGGCAACAGACTCATCAAGCTTTTTTCCGAGTCTTTTCTCAACAAGATTAAAAATCGTTTCGCTCCCGCCTCTGCCGTCAATAAACTCAAACGCAGAATTGAGTGCATCCGAGCCGAAGTGAAAGCCGCTTCCGCCCTTGTCTATCAGATATCCCCTGCCGCCTGCACGGTGAAGCTTTTTACCCGAACGGGCGTAGGCCACAATACCCGTGCCCATTATAACGGCTGTTCCGTCCTCACCCTTGAGCGCCGCTTCAAGCGCAAGGTCAATATCGCTCCCGCAGTCATACGAGGCAAAGCCGAAGCGCGAGAGAAATTCATTTATGAGCTTCTGATTATTTCCGCTTTTTGCACCGGCAATGCCTGCAAAAACGGATATTTCATCATAGGCAAAGCCGCTGCATATTTGTTCAATACCGTTTTTAAGAACGGCAAAAGTGTTTTCCGCCCCTTTGTTTACGGGGTTTGAGCCGCCCAAAATCAGTCTTGAAATTTCCTTTCCGCTCAAACCGCAGAGCAGAAATTCCGTTTTTGTTCCTCCGCCGTCAATACCGAGCAGATATTTAACCCTGTTACCGTTCATATCCGAGCCTCTTTTTTTCGTTCATTATCTGAATTATAGCATAAATATAATAAAAAACAACTGCCGAAATCATTCGGTAAAATTTGTTCCATCGGTTTGGCGGATATTCGGAGCTTTTATAACGGATTTGACAAGCAGCAAATGAAGGAATATAATTGCATTGAACATATTTTGGAATATGTTTACACAACACAAGTTTAATGTGTCGGAGGAATAGCTTATGAGTTCTCTTATGTCGTTTTTCTATTCAATTAACCCGCGCTATATTATGCCGTTCTTTACCGCATTAAGCATAGTGCTGACCTCGGTTTTTTCTGCCTTTATTCCTGCCGAGCCTCAGGGCCATATTTTCACACCGCCCGCTGAGCAGGAGGCAATAACGCAGGGTCTGGAAATAACCGACGAATATGTTATCGTTATTTCCGATACGGCAAGCGAAGCGGAAATTACCGCCGCCAACCTGCTCACAAGCACCTTCAAAGAGATAAACGGAACGCAAATCGATATAATCACCGACAGCACCGAAAAAACCGAAAAGGAAATTGCAGTCGGCAAAACCGCCAGAGAATACGACGACGCGGTTGATTATGCGGCTCTGGGCGATGAGGGTGTCTGTATAAAGACAGCCGGTGATGACATCGTCATTACGGGCGGCAAAAAGCGAGGAACGCTCTATTCCGCCTACACCTTCCTTGAAGAATATTTCGGTTACCGCAGCTTCACTCCCGACTTAACCGTTATTCCCGAAGCTGAAAAGCTGATTGTTCCCCTTGAAATTGACTACACCTATGTTCCGCCCTTTATGTTCAGACAGACCGACTGGTATCCGGGAAGCAACAAGGAATACAAGGTGGCAAACCGACTCAACGACGGCACTATGTCCGAAGCCGTCGGCGGCGGTGTGGAATACGCAGGCCCGTTCTGCCATACGTTTTCCAGCCTTGTGCCCACATCGTTGATTGAAACCGAGCCTGAGCTTTTTGCGCTTGGCGTTCAGACGGGTGAAAGAACAACGGATCAGCTTTGCCTGACCAACCCGAAAACGCTTGAAATTGCAAAAGCAACCGTTCGCGAATGGCTGGCCTCCAACCCCGATGCGGCCTTTGTTTCCGTAACACAGAACGACAATTCCAACTACTGCGTGTGCGAGGAGTGTGCAAGAATTGACGCTGAGGAAGGCAGTCACTCCGGCACGATGATTCGTTTCGTCAATGCAATTGCGGATGATATACGAGAGGACTACCCCGATGTGCTGGTTGATACCTTTGCATATACCGACGGCTATACAAGACAGGCTCCCAAAATCACCGTTCCGAGAGATAACGTTGTTATACGCCTTTGCTCCATCGAATGTAAGTTTTCAGCACCCATGGACAGCGGATACTCCGAAGACAACGAAAAGTTTATTCAGGATCTGAAGGACTGGTCTGCAATAAGCGACCACCTCTTCGTATGGGACTACACAACCGATTACAACAGTTTGCTCAGCCCCTTCGGAAACTTCGGTGCAATCCAGCGCAACCTCCAGATTTTTGCCGAAAACGATGTTATCGGTGTATTTGAAGAAGGTGCAAGCGGTACAGCCGCCGACGGCGAATTTGCGGCGCTTCGCTGCTATATGCTTTCACGTCTTATGTGGGACCCCTATCAGGACGTTGATAAGCTGATGTACGATTTCTGCGAAGCCTACTACGGCGCAGGCTATCAGAATATAATAGACTTTATTAACGGTATCGACGAAAACAACGGTTTCGGCTTCAACATAATTCAGTACTGGCTTATCTTCCCCGAGCACGTCGAAGCGGAATATGGTATGGGCTGCTTTGACAAATACTACTCTATGAGCGTTCTCAATATCGACAACCAAACGCTCAAGGAGTATGACGAGCTGTGGAAAAATGCAATTGCCCGGGCACAGACCGAGTGGCAGAAAGAAAACGTAAAGCGTTCACAGATTTGCTGGCGATACTGGAAAGCAAACTTCAAGCGCGGCGAATTTTCCGCCCTTAACGAGTCAAAGAGAATTGCCGAAAACGAAAAGCTCTATAATGATTTGCTGCATTTCAACATTTCGTCGCTTATGATTGCCAACGCAAGGCATACGGGCCGTCTCACCGAAAGCCCCGATTTCAAAGCAGTTCCAGCTGAATGGGTTAAAAGCAAATAAGCTTCTTCCCTGAAACAAAAATAAACACAACCGCTTCGCTGCATTGCAATGTGAAGCGGTTGTATTTTATTTCAGCAAATTACGGTTCGTTACGATTATTACCCAGCTGATAAAATGCTACTGCGGAGGCAGCGGCAACGTTCAGCGAATCAACGCCGTGATACATCGGTATTTTTACGGTAAAATCGCAGTCGGCTATCGTTTGGTCGGAAAGCCCGTCACCCTCGGTTCCCATAATTACGGCAAGCTTCCTTTCAGCCGTCAGCCTCGGGTCATTGACAGAAAGTGAATTATCCTTGAGCGCCATAGCCGCAGTCTTAAAGCCGAGTGCCTTTATTCCGTCAAGACTGTCCTCGGGCAAAAACGTCCATTCAATCTGGAATACGGTGCCCATACTGACTCTTGCGGCACGCCTGTACAGAGGATCTGAGCAGCCCGGCGTAAGGAGTACGGCATCCATTCCGAGTGCCGCTGCCGAACGGATTATTGCACCCACGTTGGTCGGGTTCATTACCTTGTCCAACACAACTATTCTGTTTTTGTCTTTGCATATTTCCTCCACGCTCGGCAGAGGCTTGCGTTTCATAGCGCACAGCATACCTCTTGTAAGCTTAAAGCCCGTCAGCTGCGTCAGAACATCAAATTCCGCGCAAAAAACCGGCACGCCTTTTATTCTTTCAAGAATTTGCCTGCCCTCGCCTTCGACGTGCTTTTTCTCCATAAGACACGAAACCGGTTCGTACCCGGCATCAAGCGCCCGTTCAATAACCTTCGGACTTTCCGCTATAAATAAGCCCTTTTCGGGAAATTCCCTGTTCAGTAACTGAACCTCGCTTAACCGTGCGTATACATCCAGCTCAGGGGCAAGAAAGTCCGTTATTTGTGTAATGCTGTTCATACAATTCTCCGTAATCAAAACCGTTTTTCATTATTTCATATAACAAATTATAGCATAAATAAAGACCTGACCATAGTTATCCGCTTATTCAAACAAATTCTTGTTCGTTTATCTGCTTGACAAACTGTATTTTATCACTCGCTGTGGCCGTATACAAAAATCAGCCGTTATACTCTGCCGCAAAGCGTGTAAGGTCGGGAGCATCGGACCTTATGTCATAGCCCTGCCAGGCGACCGCTCTGTTTTTACAGGGGATTACAAGCAGGTTCTGCCCGTTCATTCCGCCTTTGTTATACGAATCCTTGATACCGTTGCGTGCAAATTCATAATGTCTGTCAAGAACCCTTTTCACCCATTCGGCAGATACTATTCTTTTGCCACGGTATTCACCGCCGTTCAGATAAACTGCACCCAGCTTTACCATATCCTCAACCCTTATGTAAAGCCCGGTTGCACCTATTGAATAACCCTTGGGACAACAGCTCCACGCAGCTTCTTTGAAGCCGAGAGGAAGAAAAATGTTTTCCCAGCAGAACTGCAAAAGCTGTTTACCCGAAACCTTGCTGACAATTCTAGAAAGGATATAATACCCGGCATCTTCATAATGTCTTTTCGTATCAGGCGGACAAACCCATTTTGCAAGCATAATTTCTTTCAGATAATCGGGGTCATACTCCGATGCGTCAAAAACATCCGTATCAAAGCCGCCCGGGTACCCTGTCATATGAAGCATAAGCATTTCAACCGTGGTTTTATCCCAATACGGCTCGTATCCTTCGGGACACTCATCCCCAAGAATCGCGGTTACGGTATCTTCAGTACTGAGCAGACCCCTGTCACACAGTATACCTATGGCGGTAACGGTGAACATTTTTGAAACGGAGTATATATTCTGGCTTGCACTGTTTGGTGTTATAACTGTTTTTTCGGGGCTTTCATTACCCCTGATTTCCGCAACAGAAAAAACTCTTCCGTCATTGTTTTTTATAAACTCTGTGAAATCTTCAAGAAACCTGCTCATAATAAACCTCTGAATTATATCAATTTAATCTAAACCGTATCATTGCTGCCGAAATTAAAAGAAAAATAAACTTTTTCATCAGTACACATCATTTAATTTTTATCAAATCAATTATATCACAGTTACAACAAAAAACAACATAAAAACTTTGCGCGGTCTACACCAATATACAACCGAATAATAAAAAACCTTCGGATAAAGCTTAATCAGCCTTATTCAAAGGTTTTTGTTTATGCTTTAGTATTCGTTTGTCAGCAGCCGCAGTTTTTGTCAAACGACGGATTGCAGGCGTAGAAATTCTTGCTGTCCAGCTTGTCGGTCGCAAAACGCAAGCCTTCTCCGTTACAATCAAAGCAAAACTGCAAAACCAATGGAATTATCCCACATTGATAATAATTGCATTTTTAAAGGCTGATATCAGTATTTTCTCCATACCATTCTATCCACAACATTGGTATAAGACTGAATTATTTTAACTACCTTCGTGCTGACGTTTTCTTCAATATAATCAGGAACAGGAATGCCGTAATCACCGTTGCTGTTCATATCAACAGCAGTTGCAACGGCCTGCAGCAGACTGTTTTCGTCAATACCCGCAAGAACAAAACAAGCTTTGTCAAGTGCCTCCGGACGTTCGGTAGATGTTCTTATGCAAACCGCAGGGAAAGGATGGCCTACGCTGGTGAAAAAGCTTGATTCCTCGGGCAGGGTTCCGCTGTCAGAAACAACCGCAAAAGCATTCATCTGCAGTTTATTATAATCATGGAATCCGAGCGGTTCATTCTTAATAACCCTTTTATCAAGCACAAATCCGCTCTTTTCAAGGCGGTTTTTGCTTCTCGGATGGCAGGAATACAGAATCGGCATATCGTATTTTTCTGCCATTTTATTTATTGCCGTAAACAGGCTTAAAAAATTCTTTTGAGTGTCAATATTTTCTTCTCTGTGGGCAGAAAGCAGAATATATTTTTTTGCTTCCAGACCAAGTCTTTCAAGCACATCACTTGCTTGAATTTCTGCAAGGTTCTGCTTGAGCACCTCTGCCATAGGAGAGCCCGTTACATAGGTTCGTTCTTTCGGCAGACCGCACTCGTGAAGGTATCTGCGTGCATGCTCACTGTATGCAAGGTTGACATCAGAAATGATATCAACAATACGGCGGTTAGTTTCCTCAGGAAGGCATTCATCCTTGCATCTGTTTCCTGCTTCCATATGAAATATCGGAATGTGAAGCCTTTTGGCAGCTATTGCAGAAAGGCATGAGTTTGTATCGCCCAACACAAGAAGTGCATCGGGCTTTATCTGATTCATCAGTTTGTAAGAACAGCTGATAATATTACCTACGGTTGAACCAAGGTCATCGCCGACCGCATCCATATAAACCTCAGGCTCTGCAATTTTCAAATCTTTGAAAAACACACCATTGAGGTTATAATCATAATTCTGACCTGTATGCGCAAGAATTGTATCAAAATACCTGCGGCACTTATTGATAACCGCAGAAAGACGGATAATTTCAGGTCTTGTCCCCACAATAATAAGAAGTTTTATTTTTCCGTTATTCTGAAATTTCACATCACTGTAATCAAGTTTAATACTCATAGATAATACCTCTCTCAGAGTTTAACTGTTCAAATTAATTATTCAACAACCTCAAAAAATGTATCCGGATGCTTGGGGTCAAACTGTTCATTCGCCCACATTACGGTAACGAGGTTTTCTGTTTGAGATAAATTGATGATATTGTGCGTGTAACCCGGTAGCATATGTACTGCTTCAATCCTGTCTCCGCTGACCTCAAAGTTTATAACTTCATCTGTGCCTATTCTGCGCTGCTGAATAAGGCCCTTACCGCTTACAACAATAAAGAATTCCCACTTGCTGTGGTGCCAGTGCTGACCCTTTGTTATTCCGGGTTTTGAAATATTTACCGAAAACTGTCCGCATTTTTCGGTTTTAAGCAGTTCGGTAAAGCTGCCCCTTGTATCCTCATTCATCTTGAGCGGAAAACAAACTTTCTCTTTGGGCAGATATGACAGATATGTGCTGTACAGTTTCTTGGCAAAAGAGTTTTCAGGAATTTCCGGCATAACCAGAGTATTGGCCTGAGCGCTGAAAGTGTTAAGCAAATCTACAATTTCGCCAAGTGTCACCATATGAGTAAGCGGCACAAAGCAATACTTTCCGTCAAGGTCCGGAACAGCTTGAGTACCCGAATACTCACAGCGCTTTTCTTTGCCTTCAAGAGCATCAAGCATTCCGTTTACAAGGTCATCAATATAAAGCAGCTCAAGCCTAACTGAAGGATCGCTTACCGTAATCGGCAAATCGTTGGCAATATTATTGCAGAAGGTAGCTACCGCACTGTTATAATTCGGTCTGCACCATTTGCCGAAAAGATTCGGAAAACGGTAAACAAGCACCTTTGCACCCGTTTCCTGTGCAAACTTAAACAAAAGCTCTTCGCTCGCTTTTTTTGAGCGTCCGTAATCACTGTCATAGCGTCCGATACACGACGCCTGAATTGACGAAGAAAGCATTACAGGGCATGTATTGTTGTGCTTTTTCAGAGTTTCAAGCAGCAATGACAAAAAGCCATAATTCCCCTGCATAAACTCCTCCGGATTCTGCGGACGGTTTACTCCCGCAAGGTTAAAAACAAAATCTGCTTCTTCACAGAATTTATCAACATCCTCAACAGGCGTATCTGTATCACACTCAAATATATTGTCAATTTTCAAATCCGGGCGAGTTCTGTCTTTGCCGTCACAGATATTTTTCAGGCTTTCGCAAAGATTTTTCCCTACAAAGCCTTTTGCACCCGTTACCAGTATATTCATTGCTTTTCCGCCCCCTTAAGTTCAGCTTTTATATACTCAAGAGAAGAGAGTACCTCCTTGGTTTCCTCAACCGTAAGTAGCCGTGTATTGTTGGAATCAAATTCTGTCAGAGGGTTGCGTGCGGCATCGCCGATATTGAAATATTTATCATAATTCAGTCCCCTTTTATCGCAGGGCACACGGTAGAAATCGCCCATATCAACCGCAACGGAGCACTCCTCATTGGTAAGAAGTGTTTCATACATCTTTTCACCGTGACGTATACCGATAATTTTGATATTGTTCTTATCGGCACCGAACAGCTCGCAAACAGCCTCAGCCTGTGTCTGAATTGTACAGGCAGGTGCTTTCTGAACAAGAATATCACCCGACTGACCGTGCTCGAACGCAAACAGAACAAGGTCAACAGCCTCATCAAGAGACATAATAAAGCGTGTCATATTCGGGTCAGTAACCGTAACGGGATTTCCGCTTTTTATCTGATCAATCCAGAGCGGAATAACAGAGCCGCGTGAACACATAACATTACCGTAACGGGTACAGCATATTTTGGTCTTGTTTGTTGTGCGTGCTTTGGCAACAATTACCTTTTCCATCATTGCCTTTGATGTACCCATAGCGTTTACAGGATAAGCCGCTTTATCCGTAGAAAGGCAGACAACGTTCTCAACACCTGCTTCAATTGCCGCAACAAGAACATTTTCCGTGCCGAGAACATTGGTCTTTACGGCCTCTATCGGGAAAAACTCACACGACGGCACCTGCTTGAGCGCCGCTGCATGGAATATGTAATTAACTCCGTGCATCGCATTTCTTACAGAAGCAATATCCCTGACATCACCGATGTAGAATTTTATTTTATCAGCAACGTCAGGCATTTTCACCTGAAACTCATGGCGCATATCATCCTGCTTCTTTTCATCTCGTGAAAAAATGCGGATTTCTTCAATATCGGTACCAAGAAAACGGTTAAGCACAGCATTACCGAAAGACCCTGTGCCACCTGTAATGAGCAAAGTTTTATTTTTAAACAAGGACATAATTATGCTTCCTCCAATATATCGGCTATCCGCTTGCAAGCAAAACCGTCACCATAGGGATTGCTTGCCTGAGCCATTTTATCGTATGCTTCTTTATTATCAAGAAGCTCCTTAAAGCTATTATAAATAACCGTTTCATCTGTTCCGACCAGTTTAAGTGTGCCTGCCTTTATTCCCTCAGGTCTTTCGGTTGTATCCCTCATAACAAGAACAGGTTTTCCCAGCGAGGGTGCCTCCTCCTGAATTCCGCCACTATCTGTAAGGATAAGATAGCTGCGGGCAAGGAAATTATGAAAATCAAGCACCTCAAGCGGCTCAATAATATGAATCCTGTCACAGTCTCCAAGCTCTTCATCCGCTGCTTTACGGACAACAGGATTCATATGAATCGGGTAAATCGCTTTCACATCAGGGTATTCATCCATCGTTCTGCGAATTGCGCGGAACATATTGTGCATAGGTTCGCCAAGATTTTCCCTGCGATGAGCCGTTATGATAATAAGGCGGCTTCCCTCTGCCCATTCAAGCTCAGGGTGAGTATAGTTCTCCCTGACAGTTGTTTTCAGAGCATCAATCGCCGTATTACCCGTAACATAAATTGATTCGGAATTTTTGCCCTCGTTAAGCAAATTCTGCTTTGAGAGTTCAGTCGGAGAAAAATTATACTTCGCAACAATGCCGACTGCCTGACGGTTGAATTCTTCGGGATAAGGTGAATAAATATTGTAAGTACGCAGTCCTGCTTCCACATGGCCAACAGGAATCTGCTTATAGAAGCACGCAAGCGCCGTTACAAAAGTTGTTGAGGTATCACCGTGAACAAGAACAACATCCGGTTTCACCTCGTCCAGCACTGCTCCGATTCTGTTAAGAATATTTGTTGTAATATCAAACAGCGTCTGCCCTGCTTTCATTATAGACAGGTCATAATCAGGCTCAACGCCAAAGGCATCCAGCACCTGATCGAGCATCTGACGGTGCTGACCCGTTACGCAAACAACCGTTTTTATATTTTCCCTTGACTTCAGCTCATTTACAAGCGGACACATTTTTATGGCTTCCGGCCTTGTACCGAAGACAAGCATAACCGTTTTCATATTATCCACCCTTTCCGATGGGTTATCAGATTTTGAAATTATATATGATATACACCGGGTAAATCACAGATATTGTGACAGTCAAGCACGATTTTTTCGCTGAGCTTGTCCATATTTTCTTTGATCTCGTTGTGCTTTACCATAATAACCACAAGGTCTGTATCTGAAAGGAACTCATCAAGGTCGTGATACTGATTTTCAACAGCATCCTCCGTTATGAACGGATCATAAACCTTGAGCGGTGCAGCAAGATGGCGAGCCTGGCTTTCAAGAAGCTGAAGCGTCGGAGATTCACGGATATCATCAACATTTTCTTTATATGTAAGTCCGTAAAGGCCTACCCGTGCAGTATCCTTTATTCCGTTTTCCTGCATAATTTCATAAATTCTGTTCAGGACGAAATCGGGCATACCGTCATTTGTTTTCATTGATTCGTCAATTACTTTTGCAAGGCTGGGATAATCGCCGACAAGGAACCACGGGTCAACGGAAATGCAGTGACCGCCAACGCCCGGACCGGGCTGAAGAATATTTACACGCGGATGCATATTACAGATTCTGATAATTTCATAAACATCCATATTATCATGACGGCAAATTTTAGCAAGCTCATTTGCAAACGCAATGTTGACCGCACGGAATGTGTTTTCAACAACCTTAGTCATCTCTGCCGTACGGATATCGGTAACAACAATTTCGCCCTCGCAAAAAGAAGCATAAAGAGCCTTTATTTTTTCGCCGACAGTTTTATCATCTGCGCCGATAGTACGGTCATTATGAAGAAGCTCGTGCACCATATTTCCGGGTATAATTCTTTCCGGTGCATGAACAAGGTTGATATCCTCACCTATCACGAAGCCGTTTTCTTCAATCACCGGGCGAATAAATTTATCAATCGTTCCGGGAGAAACCGTTGACTCAATAACAACTGTAGCGCCCTTCGGACAAATCTGCATAACGCTTTTAACCGCCGATATTATGTAACAGGCATCAACCTTTTTTGAAAACTTATCGTAAGGTGTAGGAACGGAAATGATATACGTATCTGTCACCTGATACTCCGTCGAAAACCTGATGCCGGATTTGAGTGCATCGGCAAAAAGCTCGTCCAGACCGTTTTCTTTAAATGTGGTTTTGCCCGCATTAAGTGTGGCAACAAGCTCCTCGTTATAGTCCGTCCCTATAACCTCTACGCCGTGCGACGCAAGCATAAGCGCAGTAGGAAGTCCGATATATCCAAGTCCGATTACGTTGATCATTTTTCATCATTCTCCTATATTATCGATCGTATTCTATGCATAAAGAAAGTTATGTTTCGGCTGGGTTTTGGTTGCGGCGGTAACAATTTCATATTATCAATCTGAGGAAGACTGTCTGTACAAATCTCAATGTTGCATTTTCTTTGAATCCTGTTAACAGACTCTAAATTCCAATGACTTCTGTATATCGGCTTTCCCCAATCATAGTCAAAAACCATCTCGTGATCTTTTACAGCCGAATAGATTTCTTCTTTTAAAAAACGAGAGCGAAAACTTCCCCATCGCTCAAATTCCCAAGCATTCTCATGTTTTCTCAAAACTTTTTTAAGAAAAGAAGTTTTCCAAAGACCGGCCTGACAGTTAATCCTATATGTTGCATTTGATTCCAATTTTGAGTATCCGCTTAATTGCTCGCTTTCAATTAGGCCTTCAGGTGTATTTTTAAAACTTATACATCCAACCTCAGGATGTTGGAGCATATACTCTGAACATCTGTTAAATTCCTGTATATTAACAATATCTTCAATAAAAAAATCTTCCAGGAATACCAATACATAATCCGTAGATATTTTATCCAGTACATTCAAAAAGCGCTCTGACCATGTTTTTGCACTTGGGAAATTACATACCGTCAAGTTAATACCTTCAAAACTGTAATCCTTTGTTTCAGTATTAAGAACAACCGGCAAATCAAACCCCTGCCAATTTTTCTCCAAAAGAGTAAAAAAAGGAGTCCAAGTATCACTATATTTGTCACAACTGTTTACTAAAAACGTAACGTTTTTCATTTTTCTTACCTCCTGGAAAAAAATACAAAATCTCTTTTTATGCAACTCTTATATAATTTACAGAGCCGCACATCATTCAAGTTCACTCTTTATTTTGGAAATTCTTTCAAAAAAAATATTTGCAGATTCTGCTTCGTTGTTCATTCTATTCACAATTTCGTCGTGCATATCGGTAGAAAGATAAAAGTCTATTTTTTCTTTAATTTTTTTAATATTTTCTGTTTTACAGTCTGTATGAAAATAATTATCTTCCAATCCTACTCTTTTTAAAAAATCCTCAACTTTGGTCGTGTGACTTTTAGAATACTCACTCGGCAAAGCGATACATATTACCGGAACACCGTTTCTTAATGACAAAAGAGTGCCATGAAAAAAAGTTGTAACTGTAATTTGAAAAAATCTAAAACAGTAAGCCCATTCATATGGTGTGATTTCATATAATTTAACATCTGCACTCTTACAGCTGTTAGAAAGAGACACAATTTGATATTTGTTACCATACATTTTTCTGACCATCTGGCACATTGCTTCAGTTCCCATAACAGCTATTGATTGTTTTGTGAAGTCAAAGCCATTTGACGAAAGCTTCGCTTTAAGCTTTTCTTCATCAATCGGCAAATTGTTAACATCCAGAAAAACTGTTGGATCGCAGGTATGAGTAGTCGGTACTGTACACCCAATAAAATCTACAAACTTTTCGCTCTCGCTATCGCGAACACCCAAAAAAGAATATGTGCTTAATATTTTAGATATTTTTTCTTTCTGGTCATGTGGTATTTTTTCATAACTCATTCCATAACAGCTTGCAGCATAAGAAAGTTTTTTTACCGTTATGGATTCATCCAAAAAATAAGGATTGGGAAAACCACGCATATTATAATTCCATATTGCATCGCTACCGGCAATAACCATGTCATAATTATCATTTATGTATTCAAATAATTTTTCTGTACCGTCATCAAATATTTTTTCTTTTGATAAGGGTAAATAATTATCAGCAACGCTTTCAAATGCAATCATTCTTTTTTTTGCAAAAAAATAACTCTCCGGATCTAAAAGAAACTTCAAAAACTTAGCCAAAGTAACAATCGGATTTCTTCCTTTAATATGTCTTTTGAATGTCAGTGTATCATTCTTTTTCGCTTTAGGCATATGATAATCTATTACTTCTATATTATCATCAGGAAACAGCTCCTGCAGCTTTTTACTCAAAGAATAACACTGCATAACAGCACCATTATTTATACTTTTATGAAATGTAAGAATACCTATCTTCATTTTTACCTCCTATTCAAAAAATGGCCAAAAATGAATCGCTTTTCATCTGCGTTAAGTGCCCATATCATTAATGCTATTCCATAAACCCCAACAAAAACAACAATATTTATCATAAAAGCAATCCAAGAAGAATTTATAAAACAATGAACAGCATAAGTGATTAAGATAGAAATTACCGCACAGGGTAAAACCTTATACATAATTCTATAAAACATCCTGAATATCTTAAAATTGAGTTTCTTATGATAATAAATATTCATAAAAACCAAATTTGAGATTGTAGATGCCGCTGTACCGACAGCAGCTCCCCAGACTCCATAGAGCTTAATTCCGAAATATGTTATCACAACATTAATCAAACATGAAACTCCTAATGTTATGGTTCTATAAGTCATTTTATTCTGTGCACGTAAAATTGAAAGACTTACATTTTGAATCATTGGGAAAGTAATTGGAATAATGAGGATTAAAGTCAGGTAGTAACAGTTTTCAAATCCGTCGCCCAACCACAGCCAAAAGAAATCCTTGCCCAAAACAACAAATCCGCCTATTGCTGCTGCAAGCAACATAAACTGAAATTTCCCGGCTTTTTCAACACCGCTCTGCAATTGCTCCGAAGTCTGGCCGGCAGCAACACGTTTTGCCATATTGGGAAGCATTATGTTTGAAATCGAAGAAGAAAGCCCCTCATACATAGTAAACACAAGCAACGACATAGAATAAACTGTAACACTCTCAACACCAATCTGTGCGCCAATTAACACATTATCAACATTGCCGTTAAACTGAACTGTAATTGACTGTATAAACATCAAAACAGTATAAAGAAAAGACTCTTTAAAAACAGATAAATCCCAACTTCTGAACTTTGGTTTAATTCCTATTGTTTTAGTAATATAGAATCCCAAAAACGCTATAGCAAGAAGTGCTACCACATTGTCGAGAATAACAATAGTAACCGTATCTTCAGTTATAGGAAGAAAAACCAATATTAACAAGAACTTAGTGAATACCGTTGAAAACCTTACACCGTTTGCAACAGTGAATTTTTCAAATCCACTGGCAATTCCGATAAGAAGATTTTCCAACATTCTCAGTATTACACTCAAAACAAGAAAAACCAGTAACTTCCTTGCAAGGATCAATTGGGTTTCAGAAAAAGTAGCACCGTATATTTTATTTAATGAAAAGAATAAAACTGTTCCTACAAGTGCAACCAAACACGCTAAAACAGCATATTGCCCGAACACCATACCTGCAAAGTTATTGGCTTTTTTTAGGTTATTTTCAGCGTTGTATTTAGCCATATATCTTGTCAATGTGGTTCCCAGTCCAAAATCCATAATTGCCATAGAGGAACTGATGGACACTACAGTCTTATAAACTCCATAAGAACTTTCACCAACATAACTAAGAATAAATGGGGTTGAAATCAATCCATATATAACATTAAAAAGCATCAATGCATAGGATAACATAATTCCCGCTTTGATTTCGCTTTTACTTTTCATCTTTTAAAAACCTCAACGCTGAATAATATAATTACCTAACCATACAAAAGCACACCAAAGGAGTTGATGTTAAGGATTTACCAATAACAACCGCCCTCAACATTCTTGAAATTCTTCGGTCTTTCATTTTCAGACGGGCGAACCCATGCATCATTAAACAGTCCTGCAATGATAGGATTTCCTTCCTCAGCTCTTTTGGATTTTATTCCGAAGAGATATTGTGTTGCTCCACCTAAATGAATAGCTTTTTTTCCTGACTGCTTAAGTTTTGCAGCCAAAGGAAAACCATAGGCCCCACAGCCTATAATAGCTACATCAAAATCAATCTTCATAGCCTCATCGTGCATGTATTCCAAAGCATCAAACCAAGTATCAAATCTTGAATCCTTTTCTCCTGCAATAGTCTGCACAGCTTTAAGCGTCTTCAACTCAAATTCCGGCAAAAGATTTGTTTCAGGGAACAACAAATCTCTTTTTTCATACTGTTTTTTTATTGTATCTTCAAAAGGATGTATCACTAAAACTTTTTTACCCTTCAATGCTTTTGTCCACGGTTTTTCCACATACCACGGCTCAAGCCCTCTTGCTCTAACTACAGCAGACTGAGAAGCATAGTTTTTAATAACATGCTCTTCCATATGCCAATAAAAAACACCTATCAAATCAGCTTCTTTGCTTAACTCAAGCATCAAATCGCCGAATTTTGCCACCAATTTTTGATCTTTAGGAAAAAAGCCTGCGTTATTGGTAATGTTTTTCATTTCTCCGGCAGCAAACTCTTTAACTATCCCATATTTTTGAGCCAATCTCCATTTTACAATGCTCAATTCCGTAGAACCATAGCGAGCGATCATACAAGGCTCTGCTTTTTCTAAAAGTTCCGCAATATAATCATTACCCTCTTGTAAAGAAAGCTTTTTTTTACCTGCATATTTTTCCGGTCTTGTTTCAGCTGTATATATTTTTCTGTCAACGCTTGCTTTTAAATATCCACTTGCAAATCCAAATAAATTATTCATAATGCATACCTTTCTGAAAATCAAATATTCTGATTCAAGGTTTTCTTTTTTGTAACAACGCTGTATATTCAAATTCAATCAACTTTCCGAATTCATTTTCCCAGTTAACTTCATTCGAAAGTTTTTTGGCATTCTCTGCACACTGCGCATAAAAAGCCTTGTCTGTATACAGTTTTATTACCGCATCAGCAAAAGCCTTGGGAGTGATTTCCGAAATTACAATGCCGAAATTATATTTATCATTCAGATATCGGTGTTCAGGTATATCCGACATTATTACGGGTAACCCTGCCGAAGCATACTCAAAAAGTTTATTTGACACAGAAAGTTCAAAATTTAGACAAACCGCCTCTGTTATTGCAACACCCACTTTTGATTTTGAGGCAAAAGGAATAAGCTCTTCAACAAGGACCTTCGTATAGAAAACAAAATTTTCTCCGCCCAGTTCTTTAACACGTGCACGCAAGGATTCTTCAAGCTTTCCGAAGCCACGGACAGCAAGATTTATTTCGGGATAATCTTTCAGCAAAGGAATTGCTTCTACCATAATATCGTAACCGCGTCCGTCATAAAACTGGCCGTGGTTGAGCACTTCAAAACCGGGATTTTTCTCATCGCTGATAATCTGTTCCGCTTTCAGCGAACAGTTTGTAACAACCATCGGCTTTTCGATGTTATACTCATTTGCAAAGTATTCCGCTGCCGCATTGCTGACACAAACCATTTTGTTTAATTGCTTGCTACGGCAAATATGTCTTTCAAGCACTTTTAATATTTTTGCATACCAACGCTTATTGTTATAATAAGCATTTTCGGTATTGATTTCATGAGAATCGTATATCAGCTTGCATTTGAGCTTTTTTGCAGCAAAAAAAGAAGGAATCAAAGCATCCAAATCATTTGCGTGTATTACATCCGGCTTTTGATTTATTATAGCTTTATAAATGGCGTAGGGTTTAGCAAATTCCCTTTTTATCATAATCAAAAGGCTTTTACCGCTGCCGATATATTTTTTATCTATGCTTGCAATATACGAATAACAAGGTAATTCAGACACCTTATTTGCATCATATCGTGAGCATCTATAACCAACACACGTCACAGATACACCTTGCCTTATATATTCTAAAATCTGTTTTCTAACTCTCGGGTCATACCAAATTGAATTACAAACAACATCGCAAACTTTCACATTTATCACTTCCCATGCAAAACAAATTAAAAGCTCACTGAATCAACAAATTATTTATATCAGAAAACTTATCTGCATTCTCCTTAATCCATTGCTCAGGTTTATTCCACCATTTTAAATTGAGAAGATAATCTATTTCTTTATCACTGAACCTATAACGAATAACTTTTGCTGGAACTCCGCCTACAACTGCATAAGGAGGAACATTTTTTGTTACAACCGCACCGGCAGCAATAATTGCACCGTCTCCGATTTTCACACCGTCTAAAATCAAGACAGAGTCACCTATCCAAACATCATTTCCGATTTCGATGATAGATTTATATTCGGAAAACCTATCCTCTTCTGCATAGGTCATTCCGCACTGCTTTTTCGTGGAAAAAAAAGCCGGATGAACCGACACCCATTGCTTGGTAGGATGAGTTCCGCTAACCGTATTAACACGGGAAGCTATACAACAATACTTCCCGATTTTTGCGTTTATTGAGCAGTCGTTTCCTATGTATGAGGCATAACCCATAATACCCGAAAAGCTGCTGTCTTTTCCTATTTTATTATATCCTTCAAACACAGACGATACTGACACCTGTGTATTTTTACCGAATTCAACCTGTTTCTTTCTGAATTTGCATCCCAACAAAAACATTTTTAATAATTTTTTCATTTAATCATTAATCCTAATCACAGAAATTTGTCGCATAGCACCCACACTCAAGCCAAGCAGCAAATAGAAATACGGCTCAAACACATAGCTGCTGCTGACCATCAGCTTAATAAACACCATACACGAAAGCATCATTATCAGCCAAAAAACATCCGTACCTTTTGAGCGAAGCATAGCTTTCATCGGCACAAGTGCCGTCAAAACAACGGCTACACTTCCGACAAAAAAGCCATAGCTGCACCAGTATTCAAGCACGATATTGTGGGCATACTTGCCTACAACCGCTCTATCGCCCATAAAGCCGTAACCGAAAATTGCGTTTTGCTTTATCGCCTTCCATACGGCTTCGGTAAGTTTTTCTCGTCCGGCAGATTCCGCCAGCTGCTCCTCGATAAGATAGTCAAATATTCGCGTACTGAAGCCTATCTTTCCAAATTCTTCCGAAAGATATTCGGCCAATTCGAGTATTCTGTTACCTGTACTGATATAAACCGCTGCTATACCAACAATCAGAATCAAAACCATTTTAACTACTATATTTTTAATTTTGGAGAATCTGTAAATCAGACCAATAGCGCCAAAAACTGCTATAGCAACTATGGGACCTCGTGTGCCAAACACAAACGGCAGAACCAATGCCGCAAAAGCAATCATCCAGTTTTTCAGTCCGTTGTTAATAGTAGCCCAATAAATAAGATACATAACGCTGGGCAGAACATTGTACGAAGCGTTCATATTATCGCTTTCCAGCACCCTACCTGATGCCAGAGAATATAGCTGATATAAAAACGCAACGAGCACACCGATAAGAGAGCACCAGAACAAATCTTTTTTTGTTTCTTCGTTGTCGTAAATAACACCAACGAAATAAAGCGGAACAGACATACCGAATATACGCCACAGCTGTGGAGAGATATATTCCTTGCTGTCGGGGTAAATAAGCAGTGTCATCACCACAACAAGCACAAATGACAGCGCAAACAATACATCAGCCTTGCGTAACTGCCGCACAATATAAGGCAAAGACAATGCAAGCAAAGACATAAACAAAACCGGAATAAAGAACGGCGCAAAGCGGCTTACAAACGGCAGACGTTCGATAACTTCTTCAACATATCTCAGAATCGTATGCTGTGTCCAGAACACCAACACCAAGAAGCGGAACATTGTTTTGGGTGTTGCCGCAGGCATATTGAGTTTAAGAGCAACGCCCATTTTTATTCCTCCGTTCAGTTAATTGAGTGATATAAAATCCAGTATTTTTTTTGACTGTACGATATAGTTTTTGTTTTCAGCAACAAAAGCCTGTGCCGTTTTACCTGCACCCACACGCACTTCATCGCTCATATCAAGCACCTTTGATATTTCCCGAGCAAGGGACTCGGGTGAATTATCCGGAACATAGTTTATGTATGAATCGTATTCATCCGGTATACCGTCAAGCTTATAAGCAACCAACGGAACACCCGAAGACAGATATTCCATAGTCTTTGACGGGAAACTGTATTTTGTAAACTCCTCATTATTCTGTCTGGGATTGACAAGCACAGCTGCATTACGCTGAAGCGCCAAGGCATCTCTACGGTCCACCTTGCCAAGATATACAATGCGAGAATCACGCTTCATATCCTGCTTTATTCGCTCCTCCGCCTGGCCAAAGCCGCATATAATAAGATTTGTATTTTCATCTTTTATCATCGCAAACGCATCGAGAAGCCCGCCTATACCGAATTTATAATTGAGCGTACCGGTATAAAGAATGTATTTTTTGTTTTTAAATTTTTCTGCTGTTTCAGATTCTAAATTCAAATCATTTTCTGGAGCTATTCCCTCTATAACTGTAAACGGCACTTTAATTTTCAGCCGTTCAGCCATCTGCTTTGTCAGCAGAACAAACTTATCAATATATTTGTAAAGTGAAGCACATTTGTTAGTCTGATAGGAGCTATATGCTTTTCTGATACCGTGCAAATCGCTTGCTGTAGCAAATTCGGGAAGATCAGCTATAATACAGCAAACCTCCACCTGAGGGTTTAACTTTTTCGCATACTTTGCCAACGATAAAAACATACTTAATGCCGTGTAAAGAACAAGCACCTTTTTTCCTTCGTTTTTATCAAGCGCCCATTTTTTTATCTCACGTTTAAACGGATAAACGTTAGCAAATTGCTTTATTACCGACAAATTTGTGCATCCGACATTCAGGTCTTGGCAATCGTATTTGTCTGTATGTGCAAAATGAAATGCTTCTATATTTTTTTCTGTATACCCGTTGGGATAACTGTCAACAGGAAGGTAATTGAGAACTTTCATTCTGCCGCATTCATTCGCTTCCAGTCCGTCAATAATATTCCACTGAAGCGCATTCGCAGCATCCTGCATACCGGTCTTCATTTTATTCTTTATTTCTGTTTCTTTTTCTCTCGGAAAAAGCCTGCCAAGAAAAAGTAAATCAAGTCCCATATTGCCTCCACAGCACAAAGCGAACTTATTTTTTATATGTATTAACGTAATCAGAATAAGACATTGTCTTGGCATAACCGTCAATGCCTTTTTTCATCCACACAAATTTTTCTTCCGTTGAAAATTTCGACTTGCTTTTTGTTCTGAATGCAAAATACAGCATCCATAAATACTTTGTTTTCGGATGAACCGCCTGATAAAATGCGCCTTTTCCGTAAAAAAACTTTTCGTCATATCCGGTAAACCAGGTTGACTCCTCAAAAGAAACCTTGCCAATTGTTTCTTTTGAAACGTAAAATGTGAGGCCTTTTTTCCTGGCATCCGCAAGCCACATACTGTCTTCTCCCGACGGAAAAACACAGCCGCCGCCAAACAGAGTTGTAAACCAGAGGTTTGCTTTTTTTACCGAAGAAAGACGGAATGCCACACGGCAAGCCCCCCACGGCATACGGCAGAAGCGACCGCATTTTTTGGTTTGGCTGTATTTTATCTGTTTTCTTTCCGAATCAGTATCAAGGTGAAAAATTATGATATCCGCATCAGGGTGTGCATCAAACTCCGCAAGCACCCTTTGCTCCATATCATCGTCATAAGTAACATCATCATCGGCAAAAAGACAGACTTCACCCTTTGCATAAGTGAGCGCAAGATTACGGTTAACACCAACACCCCGTGTATCTGTTGTAATCATACGTGCACAGTGTCCGCCGAAATTCAATTCATCATATCTTGTGGTATCAGACTGATTGGCAAAAACAACGTCCGAGTGAATATTCATCTGTTCAATTTTAGAAAAATCCTTCTGGTGCATAGTAACGCACAGAATTTCAAACCTTGACATTACACATTCCCCAAATACTCCGTATAATCTTTTTCCGTATCAAACAAATAAGCGTGAACAGCCGCTTTCTGTTGCTCTTCGCTTGGCAGCTTCATATAATCGCCGTATCTGTATTCAAGATACTCCTTGATTTTTTCTGAACCGAGCAATACTGTATCCTCAAAAGGAATATCAATCGGCTTTTCAAAAAAAGAAGCGTCAAACAAGCCGTTACGAAAGCCGGCAGGAGTAATCCAGTAGCAGTATTTATAATTCTTTTCTCTGCCGTCATAGCGATAAATATGACTGTAAGCTATTCTTGCCATAAGTTTGCAGGGCAGAAATTTAAGCGAATTCAGCACAACAGCCTGTGCTTTCGATTTGGGCTTCCAATTTCTTTGTGACAAACCGTAAAGCGTAACAAATTTTGACTCAAGGTAAACCATTTTCTGAATGAGTATGTTTTCGGGCACCTTGTGAAGAATCATAATATCAATATAAATTCCGTGGTGCATATCTTTGAATTTTTTGAAATTCCCCTCAATAAAAGTTGTGCCATTCATACGTACTTTTGCATACTCAAGATATTTTGAATCGGTGCGCCACTCCTGAACAACAAACTGTCCGTTTTTTTCTTTTTCAAAAACAGCCTCGAATTTCTCATACTGTTCAGGAGTCATAAAAATATCAAGATCATCATCCCACGGGATGAAGCCACCGTGACGCACAGCACCCAATGCAGTACCGCCCATTATGTAATAAACAATCCCATTCTCACGGCACAGCTTGTCAACATATTTCATTGTTTCAAGTATTTTCTCTTGTACCGCTCGCACGGACTGCTTACTCATTTTAATTTCACATCTTTTCGAATATCAAATTTTTTTGGCAAGATAATAGTACTTACCCATAATTCTATTGAAAACAGGTATTTTAGCCATTATTTTTGCAACAGTTTTCAACACCTTAAATATACATTTTTTGCACAAATAAAACGTTGCAGATTTCACCCAGCGGTGAGGATGGATGCTTATAATATTTCCGATTTCGTTATCCAATCCATTCAGCAGTTCGTCCACGCTGTTGAACGGAATATTTTTATCATCGCTGTTAATAATGTCGTTATTAATCGGGTCATAAATCAGCTTGAACGTTCTGCCTGCATCAGAAAAATACAGATAATCGGTTGAAAAGCTCTCTTTGAAATTCACCATAATATCCGCAATATCGTTATATTTTTCTTTGATACTGCTGTTTCTGAAAAAATCTCGGTTTGAGCTGTATCCGTTACGCTCAATAATCGGATTACCGTGCTGACACACAGTAATAATCGGGAAGCCACTGTTTCTGAATAAATTCAGATTTTTTTCAAACTCACGGTCAGCCTCAGCCATATTACCCCTGCAGGAATCCAGCACATCGTAATGATAAGATACCTCGTGCCCCATCTGCTGAATTCCGGAAAGCAACTCAACATTTTTTTTGTTGTTCAGCAAATATGCCTGAACATAATAGCTTCCTCTATGTCCGTATTGTTTTTCAATCTGTGCTATTCTGTGTGCTCGCTGAACATCGGTTTCAACATCATGTTTCAGAACGACATAATTGCCCGAATCAGCTTTAACCTCGCAAGCAGGAATACTCTTCAAACCTTTTTCTTTTAGCTTGCGGCAAATCTCTTCCCACTTTTTGTAAACAAAAATCATTCTTCGTTTAGCCTTTCACGCAAAATAGTAGATGATATGCCATCCGTATGCTCTAAATACACAACATCACACCCAACAGTAGCAAACTCCTGCTCATACTTCAGCCACGAGGGTGTACCCTTCCAATCAGACCCTACAAAAACTGCATTTGCACCGTAATTTTTAACTGCCGACAGTTTATCCATATCGGATTGCAGAACGACTTTATCAACATATCTGATTGATTCTACAATTGCCACTCTCTCAGCTTCGCAGATTATAGGATGCTTATTTTTGCTCTTTGTGCACAGTTCATCGGTTGTAACACCTACAACAAGGTATTCGCACTGTTCCTTTGCTCTTCGGATAATGTTGAGATGACCTATGTGAAACATATCAAAAACACCTGTTGTATATCCGATTTTATATTTCTTTTCACCCATAAAAATCAAACTGTCTTTCTTGCAAATTTTTTAAACACCCAGCTGCGGAGTTTATTCGGCAAAACAATCTGTACGATAAACCTTTTGCCGACATTAACAATAAAATCAATAAAGCCGATGACCTTATTGTCATACATATATTTCTGGAGCTTTGCTTCACTTAAGAAATATTTCTTACCGCCACGGCGCTGATACATCTCCTTGCCGACACGGACGTTTACAAGGTGATCGGGCAGGTTGGCAAACCTTGCTCCGTCAAGATACATACGAAGCCAGAGGTAATAATCTTCATCGCAATACCAATCTGCGTATCCGCCTGCTTTATCTACAATGCTTTTCTTAAACATAACCGTCATCTGATTCATCGGGCAGCGTGCCTTCATATCCGCTTTTATTGCCGCATCATCCGTTTCAACTACCCTCGCACCGACAATATTTTCCGGCTCGCCGACAAACTCAGTGATATTTGAGCCGACTATGGCAAGTGATTCGTCCGCCTCAAACATTTCAAGCTGCTTTTCAAAGCGGTTACTCGCACTTATATCATCCGCATCCATAAGAGCCACAAGCTCATAACGGCAGTGGGTAAGCCCTGCCCGTCTTGCTTTACCGTGGCCTACATTTTCCGGCAAGCGGACAACACGGAATATGGGATTGTTTTCATAGTGCGTTATCACCGCATCAAGCTGTGCGTTTACCGGTCCGTCAACTACCAGAACAACCTCGCTCGGTTTCACCGTCTGGTTAAGAATACTCTCAACAGCGGTTTTGAACCATTCGGGATTGTCCTTTATATAAACGCACATAGACACGGAAAATTTTGTATCGGGCATTACTATACCTCCAGCAGCTCTTTAGCCTCTTGCTGACAAAGATTATATTTTTCTTGAGTTATTTCACCTTTTTCAAGCAGATAGTCACCGAAATCAAGGTCGCTGACCGTACCCTCACGTACAACATCATCACGGGCAAAAACTTTGCCTACCGTCTGCAGAACAATTTTTATATCCTTTACAAGGGTAATGCCACTGTCTATGTACTCAAGATCATATTCAAATTTTTTCTCCCACGATATGTTATTTCTGCCGTTGACCTGAGCAAGACCCGTAAGCCCGGGCATAACGCTGTGGCGGCGCCTTTGTTCGGGAGTCATAAAAACCATATCCCTCACAAGCTGCGGGCGTGGACCGACAACAGACATATCTCCTTTGAGAATATTGATAAGCTCCGGCAATTCATCAAGCGATGTTGCACGCAGGAATTTGCCGTATTTTGTAAGCCTTTTTTCATCAGGCAGCAGATTTCCGTGAGCATCCTTTTCCTGCGTCATCGAACTGAATTTGATTAGCTTGAAAATACGCTCATTCTTGCCCGGTCTCGGCTGAACAAAGAACACTTTACCCTTCATCTGAACCGAGCCGACAATTATCAGCACAAAAATCAGCGGTGACAAAACGATAAGCGCTGCCAAAGCCAGCAGAAAGTCCATTACTCTTTTTATTGCTTTTTCGTACATTCTTCAAACCTCTTACAAAAGAAATCTGTTTTATTTAAGCCCCAAATTCTCAAACAATGAATAATTTTCAGGCTGTTCACCCAACACTCTGTCAAACAGTTTAGCATAATTTTTTCTGAATTTTTTTCTGTTCCCAAACAAAAAAGAGAACCAACGGTGAACCTCATAAAACGGAAACAAAAACGGATATTTTTCAAGAGCAGGATACAAATATTTCAGCGACCTGTACGGTACAAATATTTTCGACAAAAAATACTGTCGTTTTCCGCCTGTACGCTGCTGTTGAGATATTATTTTTGTTTTTTCCGTTCCGAAAACGCCGCCGTCAAGAATATATTTTTCCATCTGTAAAGTTATTTCATCATGTTCCTGACCGTCAAACCATATGGCACACAGCCTTCTTGCGTAATGAGAAAAAGCAGAAAGTCCGCTTTTTTTCAGTAGCTTTTCGACCTCATCAGAATCAAGGTTGTACGCCTGCTCAATCAGCCGCAAATCAACAAATGACCTTATGCCGCAGCCGCCGTTTTCAAAATGCTTTGCCATATGCAAAATGTGATAATGGCAGAAAGCATCATCATTCATTTTAAATCTGTATCCGGACAATCCATCTGACTGTGCAGTCACCCACACATCCGGAACTCTCCTTGCCCGCTTCTTATCTGCAAAAAGTTTGTGGTGCAGTTCAATCAGCGTGCCGTTGGGCGATACAAACGAAACATCGTAAGCACCTGCTTTTTTTTGCTTATATCCACCGCATTTCAGAATTGCGTTTATTGCAGACTGCCTGTCTTTTTCTTTTACAAGAATATCAACATCACCGCTCACACGCATCCACGGCTCCGGATACAGCCCACGCACAACCGCTCCCTTGAGCGGAATATACGGGATTTTCTCACTGTCAAATGCCGCATAAATTTCACGGCAGGTTTCACTCATTTTTTCCTGCGAATATACCACAGAATATATTTCGTTAAGATACAGTCCCTTTTGCGGGCTGTTTTCAATAACACCGCTTTTCAGTAAGGCAGAAGCAACAAGCTGTGCAACGTTATGGTTACGGGAAATAATAAGCATTTCCACAAGCGATTTATCCGCAAAGCAGCTTTCATCAGGCAAAGAGAGCTTACTGCCGAAAACCTCACTGCCGATAAGCTGCATTATTATCTGAACTGCCTGCCTCATTGCCCTTACTCCGCCAAAAATTTTCTTAACTTACGCCAGATTCTCATAATAAACGGGCGTAACGGCATAAGCAATTGCCAGAAAAAACACGCCGTTTTCCACGTTAAAGAATCTGCGCTGAATTTTTTACCTTTACGCTCAATATCGCTGACCACCGCAACAACCTGAGCCTTATTTATTGTTTCGCATTCCGTCTGACCGTCACCGACAACCTGAAGCCTTCCGTCAGGGAGTGAACGGTAAAGCCTATGCAGAACCACCTGACCGCCGTTTCGCCTGAACAGAAGTATTTTGCCTTTCTTCAGCTCCGCCTCGCAGAAGCCTTTCAAATAAACAACATCACGTCTGCTGACAAGAAACGGATTCATGCTGTTGCCGCTGACATATACAGGTACGGTTGCACCGTTTTTTATCAATTCTTCAATTGAGCCCGCCACATCAAGTGCGGAACAGTCCAGCTTTTCCATAGCTCACCCGAAAACAGCAGTTTTTGTAATTTCAACAGCCTCTTCATCAGGCCTGCACTCCAGAAGATACACCGGAACATTACTGATAAGCTTATCAAAAGTATCCAGCGCACTGCCCAGACATTCCTTATCCCAGTGCGGAAGAAAGACATGCGGCATAAAAAATTCTGTAGCTTCTTCATTAAGCCTTGTTATGCGGTTGCTTTCAGCCTGCCTGAGCACAACCACACCGCTAAGCTCTGCTTTTCTGTTGAGGCAGTATTCCGAAGAGCCCTTCCACGGCAAACCGTATGCATAAAAGCTGCCGTCTGTCTCACGGAGCAGAACCTTATCGCCGTTTACTATTTCGGCATCCATATACTCCGCCCAAAGTTCAGCCTGCGTAGTTTTTCCCACACCGGAATATCCTGTAAAAACAATGCCCTTACCACGATATATTACAAACGAAGAATGTGCAAGCAGAGCGTTGTAATACGAAAGCCTTGAGCAAATTGCCGCCAGCGGCAAGGTATAATCCGAGTTAGATTCAGGCAGAAGATACGAGGTTGCCTCAGACCAATCCTTGTTGGCAAAAAGGAAGCCGCCGTTATCTGCACACAAAAACCTGTCAGACAGCCTGTCGGTGTATTTAACACTGTGGCATTCGGGCAAGCTTCTCCGAAAATCAATTCTCATCACGGGCGTACCGTATGAATCCGCAACAAAATTTTTTATAAAGCTGCGGCGGTCATCGTCCCACTCAATGAGTAAGTCCGCAATACAAATCATATATCCTGCATACCGTTGAAGCAGTAAAAGTATGCTTCAAAATTACCGGTTGACTGTACCAGCGCCATAAAATCGCTGTAATAGTCGACAAAATCAGGACCTACGCCTTGTGTTACGGGAATACGCTTGGTATAGGTTTCTCTGCAGGCATCCTTGGCTGCGTGGAACTTGATAACAGCCATACCGCTGACTATATCGCCGCTTTCAGAAGCAGCAATACTCTCTTTAAAGTTGAGCGCGATGAGCTTACTTTCGGGAGCAACGTACTTATTCTTCATAATTCATTCCCCTTTTCATATCGTATAACAGCTTTAACTGCTTTGCCGTTTCGCAAAAATTTTTATCAATTTTTTCAGGATGACCGCTTTCACAGCACAGTACTGCCGGACATCTCTGACAAAACTCTTTCCATTCGCAGGCAACACATTCGGGCGGATTTTTTATCTGTTCAAGTAAACCGTACAGCTTAGAAAAATCAGCTTTTATATCTCCAGAGTACTCGACATATGGCCTGCTCATAAAAGAGCAGAGCTGAAGATGCCCGTTCCACGTAATGAACAATGACTTACGGTAACCTGCGCACATTGAAAAAGGATATTCGGGAATACGGTATCGGCTGTTTTCCAAATCCTCCAACGTATATTCGTATGAATAGTCGAGAAACCCGAGTCTTGAGCTTTCTGCCGTATTAACAGCACCACGTGACGGCTTGAGCACCGCCACCGAATGATGCAGCCGTATTCCTTTTTCTGCGGCAAATCTATACATAGCCTGCAGGTCATCTGCGTTTTCCCGAACAACGGTTGCCGACATTGTTACCGGCACGCCTGCGCTTTGCAGCAGGTCTATTGCTTTTGAAATTTTTGAAAAGCCGTCTGATGAACCGCATACCCTTACATAGGTGTCATCGCTTGCACCGTATAAAGTGAGCTTTACGCTGTGCGGCATACCGTACAAACGGAATTTTTCCATAACCGGCTCATCAATCAGCGAGCCGTTTGAAAGCACGGCTATCAGAAAGCCCATCCTGTTAAGCTCGCTGTACAGCTCCCAGAATTCGGGATATACAAAGACCTCGCCGCCTGTGAGGTCAATCTGAAGCGTACCCATATCCCGCAAGTCCTTTGCTATTTCCAGCCACTCGGAGGCTGACAGCAAACGACCCTGCTGCTCTGCCTGCTCTTTATCGAGGCGGACATAGCACATAACGCAGCGAAAATTACAGAAAGGTGTCAGCTCAAAGGACGTGCTGAACGGCACGCAGTTTTCCTTTGCCCAAATATTAAGTTTACCGAGAAAACCTTCACCGAATTTTTCGCAGCCGTTAGTCACTGTAAAGCACCCTGCTCTTTGAGCATATCAATAAATCTGGTTACATCGCTGAGTGCAACCGACCTTTCTACTTCATAATGCTCGGCAAGTGCCTGGGCAAGCTCTTCGGACTCAGCGCCCTTTTCGAGCATATTCCAAAGCAGCTCTCCGGTTTCGTTGAGCGCAATCATACCGTGCATCTCGGATGTCTGTGTTCCTGTCGGCACAGCCATAACATACCCGCCTATTTTGCGTATGATGAAACCTTCTTTAACACGGTACATAACCGGACCTCCCGAAAATGAATGCACTGCCTTTTTATACAGAGTAAATTATATCATCTATTTCTACACAAATCAACTAAAATCTTTAAAATAAATATAAATAAAATAGCTTGCGTAGCTTTACCTGCTGCACAAGCTGTTTTGTCTTTATTTAAGTGTGAGATTACCTGCAACATCTACCTCGTATACCCTGTTGCAGTATTGCAGCATACTCGGTCTGTGAGTGGTGATAACACAAGTTCTGTTAGGATAGGATTTCATAATATTTGCAAGAACTGTGGCTTCCGTTTCGGCATCAAGTGCGCTGGTTGCCTCGTCCATTACCAGTACGGGAGCATTTCTCAGCAATGCCCGTGCAATTGAAATTCGCTGCACCTGACCCTCTGAAAAATTCACGCCTTTTTCATTCATCTGTGTATACATTCCGTCAGGGAGTTTTTCAATAAAGCCCCATGCATCTGCGTTTTTCAGTGCTTCAACAAGCTCTTTATCCGCAGCGTCCGGCTTTACTATGCGCAGATTATCGGCTATACTGCCCGCAAAAACCGCATTTTCCTGCGGTACGTACGAGCAGAATCTTCTGGTGCTTGCAGAAACATCAAGCACCCTGCCGTCTGCAACAGACATTGTCATACATCCGTCCTGCGGTTTGACAAGGCCGAGAATAAGGCGGAGTATTGTTGTTTTACCCTCGCCCGAAGGGCCGACCAAAGCAACCGTTTCACCGGGATTCACATAGAACGATATATCCTTTACAACAGGTATATCCGTACCCTTATATGCATAAGTCAGGTTATCGCATTTCAGAGAAATCCCCGATTCTTCAGCTGCGGCAGCCATATCTTCAGCAGCGGAATCATCGTCATTTTTTTCCGGCGGAATATCAGTAATCTCCATGATTCTGCCTGCCGCCGTAGCAATGGAAATTGATGTGGGCAGCAATGAAACGATAGCGGAAAACGATGATGTAAGCTGACCAGAAATCTGCAAAAACAGCGTCATCGTACCAAAGGTTATAAAGCCCTGCCACAAGCGCCACACACCCCAGCCGTAGCAGAGATATGCAACCAGCAAGCCTATAACGGATAGACCGGCAGTCATCACAACGGAAAACTTATTGTGGTCAAGTCTCATTTTCCTGTAAACAGCCATATAATCCTTGAGCTGACCGACATATCTTCCCGTTATTCCAAACGCCTTGATAGTCTGAATATTCTGTATGGACTCCGAATAAAACGAAAGAATTTTTCCGTTCATATTACGGCTTTCAACATTATACTTGCGCATCATTTTGGCAGAAATGTTTGATGTAACCGCAAGGAAAGGAGCGCTCAGCAAAGCAAAAAGCGCCATTATCGGATCATAGTAAAGAACAACCGCAAGGCAGCCTGCAAACTGAGTTACTCTCATAAAAACGTTAGGCACAAAAGAAATCACGCTGCTTGCCAAGGCAGAAACATCGCCTTCAATTCTGTTTAGCAGATCACCCGAATGATATTTGCTTATATCCTCCCAATCCGAACAAACCATATGCTCGTACACATTTGAGCGAATTTCATTGCTCACCTTAGTGCCAACAACGGTCGCAACCCTTGATGTTACTGCGTTTACGACAATCTGCGCCAAAGCAAGGCTAACCGCCAGCACAGCGCTTACGGCAACGGTTTTCGTGTCACGGGAAACGACAGAATCTATAAGATATTTTGAAGCAACGGTTGAGCCAATGCCCATCGCCGTACTCAGAATGCCTATTACGACATAAACAATTATCTGAAGACGATAACGTGAAACATAACGCAGAATCCACCTCCACTCCTTTCTCATTGAGCGGAACAGAGATACATATTCAGCCGGTTTTTTCACATTATCACCTCCTATTCAGATATTATTTTTATTACAACCGGCTCTTCTTTTTGCCGTAGCTGTGTTTTGCCGAGTAACCGTAGCGATAGTTGCTGTAATAGCCGCCATACCGATAATAGCCGCCAAAGCCGATTGCAGCACCGTTAAGTATACAGCCAAGGAATTGTGCATCGGTTTCCAGCATTGAGCTGATACCCGTGCGGATAGTTTTTTGCATAACAGCATCTTCCCTTATTACATAAACGATTGCATCAACCGACTGCGCAAGCATTGCGGCATCTGAAATTATACCGCAGGGAGGAGTATCAACAAAGACAAAATCATACTCCGACCTGAACTCATTAAGCTTTCGTTTCAGTTCGTCTGAACGGAAAATTTTCCGAACATCGTTAATCTGTTTGTTAAATGTAAGCAGATCAAAACCGAGAGAATCTATTGTATCCACACGGTAAAAGCTGTTTTTTACTTTCTCAGTTTTCGGAACCTTTACCCTTCCGAACAAGCTCTTAAGACCCGAATTGCGAAGGTCAGCATCTATCAAGAGGACTTTTTTCTCCTCCTTTGCAAAAATTGAAGCAAGGTTTGCCGCAACAACGGTCTTACCCTCTGCGGGAGCAGTGCTTGTAACCATTACCGTTTTTTTGTCATCTGCCAGCAAGCTCTGAAGCGAGCCTCTCATCAAACGCAGAGATTCAAGGAAATCATTACCTACAAGAGGGTTGGTAATAAGTATGCTTTTGTCAATTTCTCTGCGGTATTTTTTGAATACGACCTGCGGTAAAACCGCAACACAGTGCTGATTGAACACCGTTCTGATATCCTCTTTGGTGCGTACGGTCTTACGCATAAACGCATATACAACAATCCACGCCAGACCCAGCGCTGCTCCGATAAGGACAGCTCTTGATACAGAAGCTACCCACGCCCCTTCGTTGGAGGGCTTTTCAGGCACGATAGGCTCGTTTATCATTACAACCTTAGTGCGTCCGATAATATAATCAGCCAGCTCGGGATAATTCTCTATGACAGAAAGCAGCGTATCATACGTCAGCTGAGGGTCAGTTCCGGTTGCGGTAAGTGTAACCATATTCGTACCCTGAACACATTTTGCACTGACTGAAGCAGGCATACTTTCAACACCCAGGTCATTGCAAACCTTGGTACGCAGAATTTGATTGCCGATAATATGCGGAAAAACCGTTGCCAACTGGTCAGCCGTTTCACGGTCATAATAGAAAGAATATGCTGCTATTCCGTTATCTCCCGTAAGAACTTCGTTTTCGGTGTGAACGGTAAAGGTTGCAGAAACATTATACGCAGGCACAAAGCTTGTAAAGCTGCGATAAAACTGCACTCCGCCCAACAGCACAGCGAGAGCAACAGCAACCCAACCGAATTTTCTTACACCACGCCATATATCTCCGAAAAATATGCGCAGTTCAACGCTCGACCCATTATTCTCTTTATTAACAGGATTGTTATTCATAGTCTACCAACCTTATTCGTCACTTCTTGTATCATCTGATGAGTCGTAAGAATATCCCGCCTCAGGGTTTCTCAAATAGCCGTCCGTATTTGTATGGGCAGGCCTCGAATAGCCGTAACCGTATCCGTAATGGTTACTGCGGGAATAGTAACCTCTTTCATCAACGCCAATCTGACCAAACAAGGTGAACGGTTCGTAAACATTATTGAGTATACAGCCTTCAAGCTTGCCGCCGGATTCCGTAATATTAAGGACAGCCTCGTTTATATCTTCAACAAGTACGCAGTCTGTTCGGACAACAAGAACTGTTGCATCCGCTTTTTCAGCAATTGCAACCGCATCCGCCGAAACAGAAGTAGGCGGGGTATCAATAATTATAAAATCAGCCTTGGCCTTGAGCTTTTCAAGCCTGCTGCCCACCACCTGATTGTTTATCATAACCTTTTTATTTGTGTTGGTTTTCTTGTTGAACGCAATTATAAGTCCGCTTTTTCTGTAGCGGTAAAACCTCATATTGACAAGCTCCGTTTTGCTTGACAGTATATCAGACCAATCTGTTTCGGCCGCATCATAGAAATCGAAAATCTTATAAATTGAAGGCTTATGCAAGTCCATATCCAGGAGAATAACGTTATAGCCACGTTCCGCAAGAGCAAGCGAAATGTTTGACGCAACGGTTGATTTACCTTCGTTTTCAGCCACACTGGAAATAACAAAGGTTTGTTTGCCCTGGTTCTTGTACATATACTCAAACTTATTACAGATCTTCTGATAATCCTCCGAAAACTTCAAGCTGGCATAAGCATCGTTGATAAGAAGTGCTCTTTTTTTGCGTCTGAAGCGTTCTTTTCTGGAAAGGTGAGGCTTTTCGTGAGATATTGTGCCTAAGAGCTTGGCGTCAACCTTATCGTCAAAGCCTTTTTCCTCCTTAACCGTGCCTCTGAACAGCGAGAAAACCGCAACAAGTCCTCCTTCCAGCAGCATAGCAAGAAATATTATTTCATTTCTGTACACCGTAAGCCTTGAGTTTGAGGGAAATGTTGCCATTTTAGGCTCAGAAACAATATCTATAACCGAATCGGTAAAAACTGCCTGCGTAACCTCGGGATAAACCTCAAGAATTGACCTGAGCAGCCTGAATGCAAGCTCGGGATCCTTTGCTTTGACGGAAACATTCAGAAGGTTTGTAGCCTCCGTAAGGCTTGTGGTAATTGTACCGTCAAAAGAATCCAGTCCTATATTCTCGGCTGCCAGCTTTTTAAGAGAATTCTGCTTGAATACATCTGTAAAAATGTTGGCCATTTCCATCGATGCAGTCAGGCTGCTGAACGCACCCGTTGTGCCGACCCTTGAGCGCACAACGAGAACAGCCGTACTGGTATATGTAGGGGTATAAATGCTCTTTTCAACAACCTGAATACTCATCAGGGCAGCCAGAGCGATAAGAACAATACACCACAGACTTTGCACCATATCTTTTATCAGACTGTTCCATTCAAAATTGAAAGTTATTTCTGAACTTCTGTTTTTCATTCCCATCACTCCTCTACAACAACCGTCAGAATCGAGTGGCCCTCATAGCCTTCATTGGTTGTGATATAGTAATGTACGTTATAGGTACCGGTTTCTTCGGAATCAAAGTTGGTAGAAATAAGAAGCTGAATTTCATCCTTCTTCATCAGCACACCGTTAACCGTAACGTCACCGAGATAGTCCTCAAAAATCGGCTCTTCGCCCTTCTTTACATAAATCAGGCTCTTTTTAAGCTGAATTTGCGGTGCCATTGTTTCGTTGCCTTCAACATGAACCGTAACATCGAGATAAATCGTATCACCCATGCTGTTTGAAACCTGAAGCGAAACAGTAAAAACACCTATTGTGTTCTTGACGTAATCGGTGGTGACAATGGAAACTCTGTCACTTATATCACCGTCTATACTATCACGTGCACCTACGGCTGCCCTTATATCAAGCGCCTCATCAACACCGTAAACCAACGCACGCTTCATATAAAATTCGGGCGGAGTATAATCTGTATAGCGGACAGTACGCGTCTGCTTTGCAACATGCTTATCAGAATCTGCCACTGCATAGGTTACCGAGCAAACACCGGGCTCAATAAATTTGGATATAGACTCAATGAGAATTCTGTCGGAAATATCTCCGTCCTTTCCGTCGTATGCAGTAACTCCGGAAAGCAGAGCTTCTTTTTTATCCTTTACGCTTATTTCAATAACATCGGAATCAACCGTTATGTAAGGCATTGTTGTATCTGTTGTCAGTCTTTCCACAATTGAAAAAGCTATAAAAGCCGCCAGCACCAGAATAAACAGCACCAGAGTAAGTCTTTGCAACAGTTTAACCATAAATCATCACCGTATTTCTTTGTTATTTATCACGTTCAGAGGATTCCCATCCAACAGTAAATCTGCATATTCATAGGAATAATTTTCACATATCATTTCGTGCACCGAAAAAAGGTCGGGAGTTCTGGAATACTGGCTGTGTGCATCACTTGCAACAAAATCGGCCAGTTGATTTTCAAGGAAATATGAAGCCACACGTTCAGGATAATAGCCAAAGTTTCCTGTAATACTTGAGCTGTTGACCTGGACAAGTGCACCGACAGAGCGAATATCCCTAACAGTTTCAGGGGCTTCACCGAAAAGAAAATATCGCTCAGGATGAGCAACAATCGGCACATAACCCTCTGCCATTATCATCCGGAGATATTTAAGCATCTCCCGCTCAGACACCGAAAAATCGAACTCAACAAGAATGTATTTTGAATTATTAAGCGTAATCAACTCATTGTTTTTTATCCGCTCGACAATATTGCCGTAAGCAAATATTTCCTGACCCGGATAGACCATTATCGGAATGTTTCGGTTCAGAAGGGCACCATTCAGTTCCTTAATCTTTGCATCAAAATCTGCCGACCAAAAATTCTCAAATGCTCCCGGCATATTGCAGTGCGGTGTTGCGATAATTCCGACCGTTCCCGAACGAATCGCCAGCTCGGCCATTTCAACCGAATCAATCAGGCTTCCCGAGCCGTCATCAACACAAGGTAATATATGGCAATGAATATCAAACACAAGCATCACCTGACATAAAATTTGCACAAAAAAACACTTCCACATATACTTTGTAATTTTATCACAATTTGCAGAACAAAGCAACATAAAATATTAAACTTATAAATTATAATTTGGATTTGCTTATAACTTACAACCGTAACAAAAGCAAATAAAATGTCGGTGTACGGATTTTTCCGCACACCGATTTGTTTTATTTCAGATATTGTCCTTTTTCAGCAGCCGCAGTTTTTGTCAAACGACGGGTTGCAGGCGTAGAAATTCTTGCTGTCGAGCTTATCGGTTGCAAAGCGTAAGCCTTCACCGTTACAATCAAAGTGAAACTATGCCAGACCACTCTTTTTTTCTTCTATGCTATAAACTACCTTTGCTGTTGTACCAACCATACCTTCAGATATTCGGTTTTCACAACAAAAGTTACAGCTGTTTCATATACACTAAAATTCATTATAATTTTGTACTTTAAACGCTTCGATAAGCGTTACGAAATTACAAACGGTCATCCACATAAATCCAGACCTTCGATGGCTGCTTATATGATCCGAAACGGCGTTGATATTAAAACAGCATTCAAAGCAGCTTATATCTTTTTTACGCATTCAAAGGCACTTCGGGTGGCATCGGCAATTCTGCCTACCCTTTCGCCGTCACCGATAAGCCATGCGTTGATTCCTGCATTTTTAAGCTCGTTGTAAAGAGCGTTGTCACTCTTTGCGCCGAGGGAAAGAACGACAAAATCGGTCGCAATTTCAGATTTACTGCCGTTTTTATCCTCCACAACAATTGCGCTTTCCTTAATTTCGGTAAGCTTGCTTGAGGTGAAGAACCTTGCACTTTTTGCTTTAAGTCGGGGCATTATGTCGTTGACGTGCTGATGCCATACACCCGGGGCAATTTCATCCGCCATTTCCACAACGGTTACCTCGTTATCCGTTACGGTAAGCAGCTCCGCTGTTTCAAGGCCCGTCATACCGCTGCCGATAACGGCAACCTTTTTGTTTTCAAGCACGACGTCACCGTTAAGAATTTCGGTAGTCGTGTAAACGTTTTCACGGTCGTGGCCGTTGATGAATCCCGGTTTTGTTGCATAAGCACCCGTTGCACAGATTACGGCGTAAGGCTTGGCCTTTTCAACAAGCTCCCTGGTAATTTCCGTATTCATCATAAACTCTACGCCAAGCTTACTGCAGGCTGTATAAAGGTCCTCAATACACCAGTAAAGCTTATCCTTATGCGGCGGTTTAACGGCAAGGTCAACCTGTCCGCCGAGTTTATCGCTTTTTTCGGCAACCGTAACGCAAAAGCCGCGCTTTGCAAGAAGCTCTGCGGCAGTAAGACCTGCAGGACCTGAGCCGACAACAAGAACCTTTCTGCCATTACCGTCGTTTTTCAGCTCGTATTTTTCACTGCCGACAAAGGGGTTTACCGCACAGTAGCCGTGGTCGCCTATGTAAGCGTTGTTCTGCATACTTTCTATACAGTAAAGGCAACAGATACAGCGCTTTATATCCTCGGGGTGTCCGCTTTGTGCCTTGCTTGCCCAATAGGGGTCGGCAATATGCGGCCTGCCGAGTGAAACCATATCCTGCACGCCTTCATTAAGCTGCTGTTCAGCCTGCTCGGGGCTGCGGATAAGGTTTGCGGCAATAACGGGTATGCTGACCGCATCCTTGACAGCCTTGGCCATATATTTTCTCCAGCCGCATTCAAACGAAACGGGCTCAAGCCAGTAGTTAAATGCATCATAAGAAGCAGAGGAAACGTCAATAGCATCAACGCCTGCTTTTTCAAGGCGCTTTGCCATTTCAACGCCCTCGTTAAGTCCGTAGCCCTTGCCTTCTTTGCCTATCATAGAATAGCACTCGTCAACGGTAAGACGTACGATAATCGGGAAATCCCTACCGCATTTTTCACGTATGCCTTCAATAATTTCGAGAATAAATCTCATTCTGTTTTCAAGGCTTCCGCCGTATTCGTCCGTGCGCTTGTTTGTGTTGGGCGATAAAAACTGCTGAAGCAGATATCCGTGGGAAGCGTGAAGCTGAACGCCGTCACAGCCTGCCTTCTTTACTCTTTCGGCAGCAGCAATAAAATCGGCAATAAGCTTCTTGATTTCTCTCTTAGTAAGCGCCCTGTTGTTACCGTCGGAAAAATAGCTGTTTTCACATTTTGACGGCGAAACAACTCTGGGTACGATGTGGTGCTTCATCAGAAGCTTGCCTGCAGGTACTACCTTGTAAAGCACGTCCTTGAAAAACGGCAGTGCTTTGTCGCACGCAATGCTCAGCGGCAAAGTGCCGATAAGCAGGCCCATATTCTGTCTGCCCGGGTGATGAAGCTGAACGAAAAGTTTGGAGCCGTGGGAATGGATGCGCCTTGCAAACTCCGCCATACCCTCAATCTGGTAATCGTGGCTCATACCGAGCTGTGCAAATGCAGCACCGCCCGTAACGTCGTTTACTCGTGTAATTTCCGTTACGATCAGGCCCGTACCGCCCTTTGCCCTTTCTTCGTAATAATCCATAAGCTGTTCAGTTGTACAGCCGTCAAACTGACCGAAATCCATAAGCATAGGTGCCATACAGATTCGGTTTTTTATTTCAACGCTACCTATTTTTACAGGCGAAAACAGAGTGGTAAATTCCATAACAGAACATTCCTTTCGGAGCTTTGATTTATATGTTGATTTTACCACTTTTGCACCACGAATTCAACAGCTTTTCATTGACATAAAGGTAAATTTAATCTATCATAAAAACGTAAAGGATGTGAATTTCATTATGATTTCAAATAAGAAAATAGTTCTCACAGGCGCCGACAGCGGAATAGGCTTCGAGGTGCTCAGACTCCTTGCCGCAGAAAAGACAAACACTATTCTTGCAGTAGATATCAAGCAGACAAAAATGCATACTCTGTCAGATAATGTTATTCCTTTTGTGTGCGATGTTTCCTCAAAAGAAAACGTTGACCTGATTTTTGAAAAAGCCGAAAAAGAGCTCGGTGAAATTGACATTTTCTATGCCAACGCAGGCTATCCCTATTACGAGCTTATGGACTATACCGATTGGGACAGAACAGCAAGAATGTTTGAAACAAACGTGTATTCTCCCATTTATTCTTATCAGAAATATGTAAAGCATCTGAACGGCAGAAACGGTCACTATGCCATAACAGTTTCGGCAATCGGCAAAATGGCTATGCCCGGCTTCACTACATACTCCGCATCAAAATTCGCAATGGAAGGTTTCCAGCAGGGCATCCGCTTTGAGCTTCCGAAAAACGTGAAACTCACCTGCCTCTACCCGATTGCAACTGACACAAATTTCTTTGCGGCTGCAAACGAGGTTGAGTTTGAGCGGCCCTTCCCTGTTCAGAGCCCTGCCGTTGTTGCAAAGAAAATGGTAAAGGGAATTGAAAAGGGTAAAAAGAGCGTTAACCCGAGCTTCCTCTTTACACTCTCGGGCGTGCTTTTTGCCGTACTTCCCCCTGTTAAAAAGGTTTACCTTGCGCTTGAAAAAGGCAAGCTGAAAAGATTTGTTGCAAAAATCGGAAAACACGTAGATTAAAACATCAAGCCGTCTGTAATCAGGCGGCTCTTTTGGTATAATGAGATACAAATAAAACTTGTTTGTTTATGTCTATTATGTAATTGAAAACTTTGATTAATACTGTTATAATGTATTTATTAATATCCTAAGTGGGAGTGAAATAATTTTGAAAGAAAACGCAACAATTATAGCTCTTTCAGGTAAAGGCGGCGTAGGTAAAACCTCGATTTCCGCCGCAATAGTAAAACTTCTTGTCCAGGCTTACCCCGACAAAAAAATACTTGCAATCGATGCTGACCCTGCAGTAGGTCTTTCAACCGCGCTCGGTATTGACGTGAAGATGACTATTGACGATATCCGCAAGGAAATTGTCGAAACCGTTGAGGACGGTCAGACAAAGGCTGCCATTGAGCTTTTGGGCGATGCAAGATATAAAATATTCGACGCTCTCGTTGAAACAGACGGTTTTGCATTTATTGCCGTCGGCAGACCCGAAAGTGCAGGCTGTTACTGCAGAATCAATTCCTATCTCAAGGAAGTTATCAGTATTCTTTCAAACGAATTTGACTATGTTGTTATTGACGGTGAGGCAGGAATTGAGCAAATTAACCGCCGTGTTATGGAAAAAGTCACTCACCTTCTGCTCATCACGGATGCAAGCAAAAAAGGTACGCAGGTTATTTCCACAATCAAGAGTGTTGCTGACGAGCTTGTGATGTACAAAAAAATCGGTGCAATCGTCAACCGTATTCCCGACGAAAGCGTTATTCCCCATATAGACACAAATGGTATACCTGTTTTGTCATATATTCCTACTGATTCAAATCTTGCAATCTACGATATTGAAGGCAAAAACATAACAAAGTTACCAGACGATTCAAACGTTGTTGAAGGAGCCAGAAAAGCTCTTGTTGAAATGGAGATTATGAAGTGAGAGATTTAAAACATCTTTATGAATTTGAAAACCTGCTTCAGGAAGCAAACAACGCACTTGTTCAGCAGGCAAAAAGCGAAGGCGGCATAGCACTCGGCTACACCTGCTACCACATTCCCGAAGTTTTGCTCAACTGCGGCAGCTGCTTTTCCGTGAGACTGCGTGCACCTCGCACAGGCTCAATGGATATCGCAACCTACTATATGAGCAACTTCCTTTGCGGATATTCAAAGGCTATTCTTGAAAGAGCAATAGAGGGCGGATACAATTTTCTTAATGCACTTCTTGCAAGCGAAACCTGCTCTGAAATGAACAGGGCCGCCGAACATTTCGAACTGCTAAACCTGGTTGAAAACGATAAGATCTTTTTGACATTTCTTGATATGCCGTTCAAAATTGCCGACCATACGGTAAAACATTATGTTACACAGACGAGGAACAAAATTCTCAACAAAATGGCTGAAGTGTACGGTGTTGACACTTCAGATGAAGCACTTTTAAAGGCTGTCGAAGAACATAACGAAGTATGTCGGATTATGAAAGAAATCGGTGAATACCGCAAAGAGGATAATCCGAGAATAACAGGTTACGAATACCACATACTAAGCCTTATTACATACTGTTGCCCCAAGGCCCTTATTCTGCCAAAACTGCGTGAAACTGCAGAAGAGCTTAAAACACGTGAACCTGATGTGAAAAAGAACTTCAGGGCTAAAATCGTTGTTGTCGGTTCCGAAATGGATGATCCGGAATTCACCGCACTTATTGAAGACAGCGGTGCACTTGTTGTGGCTGACAGATACTGCTTCGGCACTATGCCCGGCAGAGAAGAAATAATAATAAAACCGGACGAGGATGTGCTCACACAGATTTGTATGCACTATCTCAAAACCAGCCAATGTCCGAGATATATGAGCCACGAAAAGGTTCAGGAACGCAGGGACTATGTAAAGCACCTTGTTGACGAATATCACGCAGACGGTGTTATGTACGAACAGCTTAAATTCTGCGAATACTGGGGCTACGAAAGAGCACTTGCATCTTATGTTATGAGTAACGATTACGGTGTACCCACAGCCGCAGTTGACAGGCAGTACACCGCTTCTGCATCGGGTCAGCTGCGAACCCGTGTTCAGGCTTTTGTTGAAAGCCTTGAAATCAAGAAAATCCAGAAGGAAAGGCAGGCAAAGAACAATGGCTGACCTTGGAAAGCTTTATTCGCAAGACCGTAAAGCTGTTCTTAAGCACAGGGAATGGCGCGGTTTCAAGGACACGATGTACGACTACTACCGCTGGCTTGTAACCTGGAAAGATATGATAGTTATGGTACTCAAAGCACCCATTTCAACTGTCAGAGGCTTGTGGAAATACCGTTGGATGGCGTCTTACCTTTCAACTCCTTCGTTTATTGACAGACACACCGCAGGCTTAAGAGGTACGCACCTTCGCATTGTTCACCTGCACTTTAATATGATAGTCAAGCACGCAACGGGACTTATTCACACATCCTTTGTTGCAGACGAAAAAATCAATCCGAACAACAAGCTTTCAAAGAAAATAGTTCTTACGGATGAAATTATTCCAAATGAAATTTTCTCGGGCTTTCCGAATCTGACGGTTGTGCCACTTCAGACTATTCCGATTTTCCTCACATCAATGGTTGACCAGCAGATTACTCCGCCTTACCTTGAAGTTACGGAAAGCTTCGGTGTGCCTGCCGATGTATGTCCCCTTCCCAGTGCGGAGGCAGGTGTTGCGATTGATGACGATTACCCGAAAATGGGCTGCTGTATGGTTGCAACAAATATGCCGTGCGACGGCTCAGTTATGAACTCAACCTTCCTTGACAGAAGATTGAATCTTCCCGTTCACCTTTTCAACATTCCGCTTCGCTATAACGACGAGGATGTGCAGGAATATGCAGTTGAAGAAGTCAAAGAGCTTATTAAGTTTATCGAGAATCATACGGGCGAAAAGTTTGACTGGGATGTATTCTTCAAAGCCCTTGAAACCTCCAACGAACAGCTTGAATACGAGCTTGAAAAATGGGATATAAACAAAACAAAATATCCACAGATGACGGGTGCTGCTTTCTGGCTTTACAGAATTTATTATTTCAACCTTTCAGGCGGTGTTGACAAGCGTTTCCTCAAGGTTGATAAAAAAGTCAACAAGCTTATGCTTAAAGGTTACGAGAAAAAAGAAGCCGTTTCAAAAGAAATGCGCCACCGTGCAGTTGTATGGAGCTGTCCTGCAAACTACTACACAAGCTTTGCGAACTGGCTCGAAAACTGCTGGGGTATGAACGTTGTTATGGATATGGAAACGATGATTTCCTATATCAAGTATGACACAAGAGACAAAGAACAGGCTCTTAAAGATGTTGCAAAAACATATCAGCGTTCAATTATGCGTAAGCACACAAAGGGCGGCTACAGAAACGTTGTTGACGAGCTGTGGAGAATAGTTGAAGAATACGATGCCGATACGGTTATTATGTATGACCAGATTTCATGCAAAGGCATGGACGGTCTTGCAGGCATCTTTGATGACCAGGCAAGGGAAAGAAACGTCAACTTCATTTGGGTAAAGCAGGACCTTATGAACCCCAGAACAATTTCAAGACGAGATATGCGTGAGCAGGTCAACAAATATATGCAAACCGTTCTTCAGGAGGAGCCGCTCGACCCCTCACTTGTTGATTTTGAAGACGACTTAGCTTGGTAAAGGAGAAAGTTATTATGAAATATTTCGGCGGATGTGACGTCGGCTCAACATACACAAAATGCATTATTCTTGATGAAAACGGCAAAATCGTTGCCAATGTCACAAACAGAAGCAAAATCAACCCCGTTGCAAGTGCTGAAATAGCACTTTCTGACGCTGTTGCACAGGTAGAAGGACTTAATTCGGCAGAAGAGCTTACCTACCTTATCGGTACGGGCTACGGCAGAAACAAGGTTCCCTTTGCCGATGAAAACATTTCGGAAATCAGCTGTCACGCAATGGGTGTTCACGTTACCAATCCCGATGTAAAGGCTATTATCGATATCGGCGGTCAGGACGTCAAAGGTATTTCAATTGACACCGACGGCACAGTCAAAAACTTTGCAATGAACGATAAGTGTGCTGCAGGTACAGGCAGATTTTATGAGGCTATGGCAAACGCATTTGAAATGACTCTGCCCGAGTTTTCCAAGCTTTCGCTTGAGGCTAAAAACACTATTCCGATTACTGCACAGTGCACCGTTTTTGCTGAAAGCGAGGTTATCTCACTTGTCGGTGAAGGCAAGCCGATGGATGAAATTGCGGCAGGTATTCAGCTTGCAGTTGCCAAAAGATGCTTTGTTATGGCTAAAAAAGCAGGTGCAACAGACAGCATAACCCTCACAGGCGGCTGCGCAAAGAATGACGGACTCAAGAAGGCCATTGAAAAGGTGCTTAAAATTAAGGTGGTTGAGCTTTCAACAGACCCGCAGCTTATGGGTGCACTCGGTGCGGCTGAATATGCACGCCAGAAGGGACTGGATAAATAATATGGAAATTATTTTAATAATCCTCGGTGTTATACTGGCGCTTTTCGTTATTACCTTTACAATCTATTTTTTCAATCTGGATATGAAGCTCATCCGCAAGGTTTACGACCTGCTCGGCAAGCACTACGACACAATGAAAAGGGATAAAAAGCTCTGATGAAATTCTTTGATTCGTTGATTCTTGAAACGGAAAAGTTAATATCGCCTTTTCCGAAAAAAGAGTTTGAGGTGTGTAAACCGTGGCACGATGCACAGCAGGCACAGGTAATAATGCGGCGCGATACCGCATTTGAGCTTGAGGGTGTCGGTTTCAATATTGTCACTTCAGGTGAAATTAAAGACGGTATTGTTCTTGTCGGTGATAACCTGAATGAAATCAAGGACAACAGAAAGTTTGCACGTATCACAGTTGTCCAGATTGAGGATAGCGATGACGAGCAAAAAGCATATAACCTCATAAAAAAGATTGACTATGTGAAATACCACACCTTTCCCGATGGGTATATGATGCGCAGCACTTCACGCTCGCACAAAGAGGCTGTGCGTGTTTCAAAGCAGGCATTGCAAGACGGTGCAGATTTCAGAAAAATCGGCTCGTTGCTGATTGAAAAGCACAAGGAAATACCTGCCGTCATAGGCGTTAAGGTTATTTTCATAACCGCAAAAGAAGCAGATTACAACGAAACCGAAAGAATTGCTGAAAAAAATTATGCAATAACCGAAACGCTGAATCACGTTATGAACAGCGTGAACTTTGATTGCGACACCTGCAATCTCAAAGCAATCTGCGACGAGGTTGAAGGAATGAAAGAGCTTCACTTCAACAAAGCTGACAAATAATATGAAAACCGCTCCACCGTATTTTTAAAAGTGGAGCGGTTGTTTTTGTTTTATTTCAAATACTTACTATTGCGTTTTCAGCAGCCGCAGTTTTTGTCAAACGACGGGTTGCAGGCATAGAAATTCTTGCTGTCGAGCTTATCAGTTGCAAAGCGCAACCCTTCACCGTTACAATCAAAGTGAAATCAACGCAAAATCAAGGGTTTTGAGGGTCTTTTCAGCCTTCCATTGCTTTCATTCGTGTCAGAATAGTAGTTATAACTCTTTTTCTGATAAGTTCTCTATCACGCTCAGGATAAAACAGCAGCAAATCATCCAACACTTTGTTCATCTTATCAGTAGTGATATTGATGCTTCCAATTTGTCTTCCGTACAAACTCTGTGCAGATTTAATCTGTCTGTTGAAAGTTGTGTTGAAAGGTCTTGCTACAGCATTTGAAATAAACGATTTTGCTTCAACATCAAGCCGAGCAGAAATTACATCAGAAAGCACGGCTGCTCCGTTATCGAAAATAGGACAATAACGATATTTGCCGTTTTTCTCAATAATTGCAATATTATTAAGATGCCTGTCATCATTCAAAACAAGACCGTCAATCTCAAACAACAATGTAAGATACTGAGGGAATTTTTTAAGTTTGGTTATATCTTTGGTTTTCTCCGCTATAAACTGAATCCGTTTTTTGTCACTACTCAAAGACTCAAGCTCCGCTGTAAGTGGATACCCCAGATGAAGAGTAAGCAAACGGTTAAGGGTTATTATTGATTCGCCTTCTTGGAGAAAGTTTTTGCTCGAACAGCAAACCCTTTCTCTGCCGCCTACCGTAACCTTTTCTATTTCGTACGCTACACGGGATCCTAAGAATCCTGAAGGATCTATAGAAACATATTTCAGAATTTTTGATACAAAAACTTCTGCCAAAGCCTCATATCCGAACTGATCGAGCTTGTACCATGTTCCGTTCTCGCACCATTTTTCTTGGTTGCCCTTCGACGATGTTTCAGCTATTTTGCCTTTAGTCACAAGTTTTATTGACATAAATCTTCAACCTCCAGCCACTGCGCATCCTCAGCCATTCTGCCCTTAGTAACACGCACAATTTCGAGCGGATCATAGTCAACTACACCAATTTCATCAAGATAGTCTTTTATACCGTCTCTCGATTCGGGAACACAACGCTCCTTCAGAAAATCAATAAACTCATTCCAATCCGGAATTTCATTTCTTCCGAATGCTGTTTTTACAATATTATCCGTATGGTTTTCAATCTCCAACATCTGCGATGTAAAATCGGCATAAATTACTGTACAGAGTTTATCGTCATCATAATAGCTTAATTTTTTAACGTCACTACCAAAACCGATAGCCGTCATAGCAAACTGAACCGGAGTCTGCTTTTTGGTTATTATAATTTTAGTTCCGTCGAAATGCATTTCGATTTCTTTGCTCTGCTCCGTACCAAGTTCCATCTCTTTAACCCACTTTGTAGGCAACGAAACCTTATACGTCACAGGGTTCTTTCCGCCGGCATTGCCGCCGGATTTGCCGATTATTATGTTGGCTTTTCTCTTTTCCAATTTACTTCACCTCTGATTATATATTATATCTTAAAAGTAACGAATTGTCAATAATATTCAATTTTAAAGTTATCGTCAATGTAAATCTTTCATACTGTTATTGACTCAACTAATGACGAATTTGAGTTACCACACGGGCTGTGCATCATATTTTTCTCCTGTCACTCCCCCGACAGGGTCGCTATCAAAAGCAGTATACATTTTTTAAATATCCTTTCTTTAACTACGTGTTTGTTGTCTCCTTAGCATACACGTGCTCTATGTCATATTTAAGTTGTAATTAACCACGTGAAACTCCATATCGTGAAAGAACACGTTCGCTCCAAACGTGTTGTGAAAATCCAAAACCGCACAGCTCAGCAAAAGACCGCTATCGATCCCGGGATAGCGGTCTTTGTTTTCAGTCTGTTGTTTTTATTTTTACTTTCTGGTGGTTGCTACATTCGTGACAACGGAAGCTTGTGTCCAACGTTCCGACACCTTTGCTGACGTTCACTCGGGTGTTATCGAGATATCCGCACACGTCGCACTTTTTCTGATACTTAAAACTCCTGCTGCCGTCCTGCTCAACAATCACTGCACCTTGTAATGCTGCATGGTAATACGTCTTTTCAGTGCGTATCTCCCGCGGAGCATAAGCAGTTGTTGCAGATACCTGTACCTGCACCGTTGCTTCGGTTGTTGAAATCCCATCTGCAGATTCTTCTCCACAAGCCGTGCAACCCAAGCACAAAACAGCAGCCGACACCAACAATAAAACTTTTCTGAAATTCATAAAAAACGCCTCCTGAATTATTTTTACTCATTATAATCCAGGAGGTGGTCTTATTTAGGGGCACAGATTATGACAATTTATCAATTTCATCTTTTGTCAAGAACTTCACATCAATAACCGCTGCGAGTTTCTGCCAAGTTGTATATCCGCAATACGAAGATATAACATCCATCTTTTCGCTATAACTTAATGAAATGGTTTCTTTTTCAACCTGCTCTGCAAACGAGTCTTTTTCTAAATCTTTAGTATATCCACAGTTTTCATCAACAATATAGAAAGCATAAACTTTTTTATTTCCTGCAGAGTTTAATGCACCTTGAATATGACGAACCATCTGATTTCTATATTCACCTTTTGCGGTTTTAAGATAAGTTGTTTCTGTTGTAATGTGGGGCTCTGTCCATTTACCCTCGCAGATTATGATATAATCATCACCTTCAATATACAAATCAGGGTATGTATGACCTTCAAATATATACCATGCCTTAGCGGGTAAATTTTCATAATTCTTCTCAATTTCAGATATTGCTGATTTTTTAGCCGCTTCTACTCCATTCAACAAATCCTCGCGATTCTTACCACTAACGGAATAATTATCAGCTTGTTTTCCAAAAAGATATTCAATCAAACCCAATAAGTGATTTTTTGTCGGTTTCAATGCTTTTTCTTTTTTACCTGATTGGTCATCGGCATAAGCATATTCTTTGGGCACACCCAAACCGGTGATTCTAATAACACTCAAAAACTTTTCGAAATTCTGAGGATCATCTTCAATTGCATTCATAAGAGGTTTGATTCTACGTTCTGAACTGTTATATTTTCCCATTATTTTCCCCTTGTCTGTTACAAAATATTTTCCGTTTTCTTCTTTTATGTAATACGGCTTACTGTTGAGCAAATTCATAACCTTTTTAAGCCACGGTCTGTCTTCGTTCATTTCGTCATTCTGGCATCTACCCCAAAAAACGAACGGGCAGGAAACGACACGGGTGCTGAGAGGAAGTTTAAAATCCACCAACAGTTTTTCCGCATCAAGCGTTTTCAGATAAGTGAATCCCTCAAACACACAGCGAAGCATCGTTTCATCACTGTCAGGCTCTTTCAGTTCGAGAATATAGAGAGTAGTACCGTCATAAGCAAGCAAATCTATTTTTCCTACGCCCTTATTATCTTCATCTCTTTTGTTTTTCAGAGGTGTCTGGTAGTCAATCATTTTACCGACAAAGTCAAGATTTTCTTTTTTACCCTGATTAAAAATCTTAACGGCAATTTTCTCTTCCAATCTGTCATCGCTCGGTATATGCTCGCCCGTATGGCTTTCTGTTTTATATGTCTCTTCTCTGGTGATTCTTTTAATTCCGTCAATAAATTCATCTATATGATTGCACACATACTCTGCAACAACCTCGTTATAGAGTTCGCCTGTATCGGTAGTTCTTCCACGGTAATTGACAAACGGTTGCTGATAAAACGTTGACGGATTTGCCATAGCATTTTTACATTCGTTTAAAATATAATCTTTTGTATGAGCCATTATACTCACCTCATCTTCAATATAGCATTAATTATTTTTCTATTCAATTGTTTTCAAACTCATCTTCGTGGGATTTAAAAAACTCATAATACTTTCTTACGTTTTCAAGCTCGGTCCATTTTTCAGTTTTTACAGGCACTTTATCCAGATTATAAATCAGTGCATTTTTAAGGCTGAGAAACACCGGCGAATGCGTTGAAATAATGAACTGACAGTTATAAAATCTGGCTGAATCCTCAATATATTTTGCAAGATCGAGCTGATATTTTATAGACAAGCTGTTTTCGGGCTCATCAAGAAGATACAGCGCATCGCTGTCTATGTGCTCGGTAAAATACCGCAATGCTGTTTCTCCGTTTGAAAACATATCGATGTTTCTTGCGAGGCGCTCGTTTACAAACTTTGACTGAGTTTTATTTTTGTTGAATGCCGCTTTTGTTTCTTTCCAACGGTCATAATCGTCAAGTCCATGGAGTTTTCGATACTCCTCATCTTCGCCGGCTCTTTTTCGCATTGTTGCATATCCCTTAATCAGTTGTTCTCGGTGGTCATCGATATCCTGATTAAGATATCGCATATTCATTACGTAATCAAAAACATCGTCACTTGAAAGGAACTGACTTGTTTCAGGAACATTACCGAAAGCTTCACAACATTTAAGATACCTACCGAAAAACGCACTGTTGCTGAATTCAGAATGTCTGATTACATTAAGCTCTTCACCGATTATATTGAGCAGCGTTGTTTTGCCCGAACCGTTTGAACCGTAAAAGCAGGTTATGTTTCCAAACTCAATCCACTCAAGACCTTTCTGCGGAAAAATCTTCAAAGGATACACACCGTTAAAACAGGTTCTGTGTTCATCCAATATTATTCCCAATTCATCACCATCTGATGCCAGTTTAAACTGTCGCAAATGTACCATAACTATCTTCCTTCCGTTATTTGCTGTCATTATAACAGATTATAGCAAAACATCAGTCCCATAAAACGGACTCTGCTTTGACAATTCTATGTTATACTATGTCGTGTACCGAAAACGCCCCACCAAACTATTGTATAATGCAAACATAAGTGATATATTGAAACTAACGGAGGTAATCAATATGGATTCCATGCAACCGAAAAAGCTTATAATTATGAATATTCTCGCTGTACTCAGGAAATACAGCGACGAGAATCACCGCATGAGTCAGAAAGAGATCGCGAAAAAACTCGAATCGGACCACGGTATGAAGGTTGACCGCAAGGCTGTCAAGCGCAATCTTATGAACCTGATGACGTACGGTCTGGAGATTGAATGCAGCGAAACAACCAGAATGGTTAAGAATCCGCACACAGGCGAAATGGAAGAAAGCTCCATTCTTACCGATTTTTATATTGTCCGTGATTTTACGGATGCTGAACTTCGACTATTGATTGACAGCCTGCTTTTTTCAAAGCACATCCCCTATTCCCAATGCAAAGAATTAATCGAAAAAATCGAGGGGCTTTCAAACAAATATTTTCTTTCCAAGGTGAAGCACATCTGCAATCTGCCCGAAAATCTGCCGCAGAACAAAGAGCTGTTCTACACTATCGAGATGCTTGACGAAGCAATCAGCGAAGGCAGACAGGTCAGCTTCAAGTATAACCGATACGGTACGGACAAAAAGCTTCATCCCCGTCAGTCGAGCAACGGCGAAGACAGGATTTATATAGTTAATCCCTACCAGATGGTAGCTACCAACGGCAGATATTACCTTGTCTGTAATTATGACAAGTACGATAATATCGCCAACTACCGTGTGGATATGATTACAGATATTAAAGTGCTCGACTCTCCCGTAAAGCCCAAAAAGCAAGTCAGAGGACTTGAAGCCGGACTCGACCTGCCCAAGCATATGGCAGAGCACATTTATATGTTCAGCGACGAAACCGTCAGGGTTAGGTTTATTGCAAAGAAATACATCGTCGGCGAAATCATTGATTGGTTCGGCAAGGACGTAAAGTTCTCAAATGAAACGGAAGACGAAGTCACCGCAGAAGTTAGAGTCAGCGCAATGGCAATGAAATTCTGGGCATTGCAGTACGCCCCGCACATCACCGTAACCGAACCCAAAACTTTAAGAGAAGAAATAGGAACCGAACTACGCAAAGCAGCAGAGAGATACGGAAAGTTAGGGGAATAATTATGTATGACTTTTTAAAAAACTCAAATGGTGAATATGTTGAAGGTTACCTGAGTTCAGAAAAAGATTTCAATGGAGTCGTTTTCTTGCTCCGCGAACCAAACAACAAAAGTAAAGACGATATAGATTCTCCAAAACAAGTTACAGAGGAATTCTGGTTTAAAAAAGTTCTTGATGATTTTGATTCATATCATAAAGAATTAAAGCTTAAAAACGAACCCGACGATAAAATAGTGAAAAGTAAAAGGGCTGCAACAAAATATATAAACCGATTTAAAGAAATGCTTAAAGCAGCAAAATTTGATGAGAGTTTCATATTTAACGCCGCTTTTTGTAATATCCATCCGCAATATGGAAAAACATATAAAACAAAGGCATACTGTGAGCTTTTGAAAACTCGTCCGGCAGAAATTTTAGAATATTTATCATCCGCACATTCAAATATTACTATTTTTACTTGCAGAGATATTTACGAGCAATTAAAAAAGGAAAAATCTTTGCAACTGTTACAAGAAGACGATGGTTTTGTTTATAAAAGAAACCCTTTGAAAAAATTTTCAGCAAAATATAACTCTTGCAATATTATTGTTTATGAAATATATCACCCTTCGTTTAGTGGAAGAATAATTAACAAAACGTAATATCTATTATGCACCAAAAACAAACCATCTCTTTTGGTATTCTTACCTCAAGAGATGGTTATTATTTTTAAAGGTGATATTTATGCTTAAAAACAACACATTAGAAATCACGGTTGACGGTAAAGTTTATAAGGTTGTACAGATAATCAAAGCTATCGATTTTTGTCCATATGACGATCAGGAATTTGTCTATATATCTGAAAAAGACGGTAAGCTGGGTGTTTTCAGTCAAACACAAGAAAAGATGCTCATTTACTTTGAATACGATAACATAACCTATGCAGGCAACGGTATTTATATTGTATTCAGGAACAGTAAAATGGGTCTGATTCATCCCGCATATACCGACTATGATTTTTGCTATAATTTACAGATGGAAATCCCTGGTGAATATGATTTTATTCACACGCTCGGTTCATACGGGAAAAATTTTATCTTGCAAAATAATAAACTCGACGGAATTGCGGTTTGTGCATATCTGTCAGAGCCAAGATATCTTACCGAAGAATATGACAGCTACCGCTATTTCAGAGAAGGTTTTATTGAACTCCGGCGTCCGAACGAAAGAATAGTGATTGATACATACACCGGTAAAGAAATAATCGATGACCCGAAAGGTCGGGTGTTTAATGTGTACTCAACTGCGGCAGGAACAGTAATACAGGAATTTCTCGAGGAAGATAAATACCGACTTACATTCATATGTGAATATTTTGGTAATACGATAATTCAGGATAAGACGAAAATTATTGATTATGAAGGCGAACTTTCTGTTACTTATGAAGCAGATGAATGTGGCTACCCTATCGCAAAACAGTTTAAGATTATTTACCCCGACGGCAACATAAAACTTTTCAACAACAAAGGCTTTGAGATGAAATAAAATTACTGTTTATCAGTTATCAGCATCACCAATCTGTCATACTGTCAGTAACAGGCGGTTCATATATATTTCCATTTGCTTATTTAATTATGCTCCAATCTTCAGTCAATAAGATTACGTTTGTATATTCATCTCTCTGCCTGTTACAGAGCCTCGTTTCTGCCCATTCGAGGCTCTGTTTTTCTTTTATCTGCCTTCAAAAAATTGCATAATTTATGTGACTAAGGAAAAACAAAAATATATTAAAAGAACTTCAACTCTATAAAGTATAAAAGATGACAGGAGCAAATAAATCATCAAGGAGGAAAGAGAAATTTCAACAGCACCTATACGCAAAGCCGCCCGATTTGGGGCGGCTTTTTGTGTTGCGGATTCAGTTTTTCTTGCCTCTGCGGATGTAGTCTTCGTTGATTTCGTGGCTCCAGTCTTCGCAGAGAGGGGCTTTTGCCCTTACGTTGCAGACAGCTTTTGCAACTGTCTCATACACAATGCTCGTACCCTCTTTATCGGCGTTGTAGTTTACCGCTCTGTCGGCACCGATGCCATATCTCGAAGCGGTTTCAACAGCATCGATATTAGCACCGATGAAGAGAAACTCCCAACCGTATTTTTCCTTCTGCCGCTCAATCATAGCTTTCACTTTTCCGCTCGAATACTTGCGGCTTGCGTTTTCCATACCGTCTGTTGTGATTACAAACATTGTGTTTTCGGGCACGTCTTCGGGGCGAGCATACTTATGAATGTTGCCTATGTGGTGAATCGCACCGCCGAGCGCATCAATCAGCGCAGTACAGCCTCTGACGGTATAATCTTCATCTGTCATCGGCTTGATTTCACTCAGTCGTACTCTGTCGTGAAGCACTTCGCTCACACCGTCGAAAAGCACGGTTGATACAAAGCATTCGCCGTCCTGCTTTTTCTGCTTTTCAATCATAGCGTTGAATCCGCCGATTGTGTCTGCTTCAAGCCCAACCATAGAGCCGCTTCTGTCAAGGATAAATACAAGCTCCGTAACGTTGTTTCTGATTTTTTCTTTCATTGTTCAAAACTCCTTTTTATTATTCTTCAAATAAGTCTATCGGCTGAATTCCGCCGCAGTCTGTCAGATACCCGTCATCTTCCGCATATTCGCCAAGGTGATATTTCTTGCGTATTTCCTCGGAGAAATAATCACCCGGCTCGGAATATCGAAATTCGGCTTTGTTCTTTTCCATAAAAGCTTCAAATTCTTCTGCAATACCCAGCAGATATTCATCAAGATAAGAAAGCGCCGTTTCTTTTATTTCTTCATCAATACCGTAATACGCCTGGGCGATTGAGCCTGCGATGGCAGCGATTGTGTCGCTGTCGCCGCCGATTGAAATTGCGTTTCTGATTGTGTCCTCAAACGACGTAGATTCAAAAAACGCTTCAAACGCCTGCGGCACGGACTTCTGACAGCTTACTTCAAACTCATACTCCTCACGGATTTCATCGAGCGTGAAATCAATGGTGTAGAACTTGCTGACATATTCCTTTATTTCGTCCATTGTGTGACCGGTTCTCGCAAGGTAAATCGCACCTGCAACGGACACAGCGCCTTTGATTCCCTCGGGGTGGTTGTGAGTAACTTCTGCCGTTGCACGGGCAAGCTTTTCGCACTCTTCAAGTGAAGAAGCAAACCACGCAACGGGTGAAACTCTCATTGCAGAGCCGTTGCCGTAGCTGTTGTACGGCTCTATACAAGCATATTTCAGCCACATATAAAATCTTCCGCCGTAACCGCAGCCCATATACCTGCCGCCCACCTTGTGCATCACTTTGACAAGGTGATTTTTAAACTCTTCATAATCTGTGATTTCATCATAGTCTGCCAGAGCCTTTGCAACTGCAAGAGTCATAACGGAATCATCCGTAAAATCGCACTCCGGGCTGAACAGCTCAAACTCCTTTGATTTGTGGTCATCAAACTCAAACCTTGAACCTACAATATCGCCTATAATAGCACCCAACATATTTCATTTCCTCCTTAAAAAATTAATGTGGCTGTAAGGCTTTCTTAACCTTACAACCACATTATAGCGATTAGTGTTATTCTATTGGTCGCTTGTCAGGAGACTTTTTTATTTGCTGAAAGTATTTTCCACCAAAGCACAATATTCCTGATATGCAGTATACTCTTCCAGCTCCGAAAGGCAATCGGCAATACTCTGATAATACCAACAATGCTCATTTTTATCCTTCTGATTAAATCTGTTCCACAGTTCATCACCAAATGCTTTATAGTCACGGTTAATGGCACGTATATTGGAAAGTTTATCGCCGAGAGTAATCATCTTTATTTCCTTTGATGCTGATTTCAGATGAATCAGCGTTTCTTTTTTGCGTATTTTCCACGTAGATTCAGCAGATAAATTTTCCCGTTTGTTTTCACTTTCTGCACCCACATACTCAGCCACCTTTTCACCAAACAGCTCTTTTACTTTTTCTATTGTTGTTTCGGTATCTTCAACAACATCGTGCAAAACAGCTGCAGCAAGAACGGAATCATCATCAGTCATTGTTGCCGCAACGGCAGCAGCCTCTAACGGATGCAGAATATACGGAATCTGTGTTCCTTTTCTGAACTGACCGTCATGTGCCTCAACAGCATAAGCTATAGCCCGATTCAACAGTGTACCCATATAATAAACCTCCTGATTTAATATTCATATTCAGCAGCCCAGCAGCATCTGGTCAAACTCGAATAATGCTTCGTTTATTACAAAAACATCGTACTCGCCTTTCTGGATAAAGTAGCGGATGATTTTGTCGAAGGCAAAACTGCGGGAAAGTGTAAGACCTGCTGACGAGAGCAGATCCTGCGTTTCGTCAAGGCTGAGTTCAAGCGCAATAGCAAAGGCAACTGCGGTCTGTTTTGATGGCTTGTAGCTTTGCGGATTGCACTTGATTTTTGAGAAAGTCTTTTTATCAACGTTGGCTTTTTTGTAGCACTCAACGTCGGTCATACCCTTGCTGTCGATATAATCAAAGAGCTTATACGCAAAGGATTTGTCCATCGCCTTCATATATTCTTCGAGCGATTTACCGGCAATACTGCTGCACGGTGGTGGCACCGACGCACACGGCATCATTTCCGCAACGTAACATTCGGAAAAATCTGCCGTTATTGTTTCATCCTCGCAAACATCGCGCCTGCGTGCTGAAGCACCCTTATTAAATCTCAGCGTAAAGCATGATCCAGCTTTTTTTCTTGCGGCATAACCGTCATCAATAAACTCGCTGATTTCATTGAAAAGCTCTTTGCTGAATTCGTATGAGCTGCGGTCAAAAACGCAGAGATATACCGTCAGCTCGTGCTCAAACAGAAAGTCGGTTATAACCTGAATTGCAAACCTCAACACCTTATCCTTCGGGTAACCGTAAGCGCCTGCGGAGATAAGCGGAAACGCAACGGATTCACAGCCGTTTTCAACTGCAAGCTTTAATGACTCAAGGTAGCAGGATTTTAAAATTATACTCTCACCTTCAAGACCGCCCTGCCATACTGGACCGGAAGTATGGATTATGTACTTTGCATCAAGATTATATGCTTTCGTTACCTTCGCTGTGCCGAGCCCGAGCGGAGCAATGCGCTGACACTCTTTATCAAGTTCAGGTCCCGCAGCGGTGTGTACAGCATAGTCAACACCGCTGTACCCAATCATTTCTTCGTTGGTGGTGTTTACTATGGCATCAACCTTCATTTTAGTTATATCCTGTCGGATAATCTGCAACGGCATTTTATCACCCCGTTATTATTTATACATTTGTGTAAGCCGTTTAAGTTGATTTTTCATTTCGTCTTTGACGGATTCGGGCGAGAGAATTTCAGCCTCTGTGCCGAAGCCGAAAACCCAGGCAAGAAAATGCGTGCTCGGCACGACATCTACATTTACTATAAAGTGTTCTTCACCGTCGGGAATGAGCATAGTGTCCTTGCCGAAGCGGTCAATCACAACGCCTGCGAGACGGTTGGCAAAGCGTAGTTTGACCTTGACATCTTCGCCGCCGAACATACCAAAAACAGTTTTGGTGTACGCCGACATATCGAAGCCTTCAAACGCCTTGCTGCCCTCTCTTGCTTCGTCAGTCACTTCAACGCCGTACATTTTGTCAACGCGGTAGTGCTTCATCTTCTGCGCTGCCGAATCCCATGCAAGCATATAATAGTTTTCATCGTCCCATATAAGTGCAAACGGACTGACATTATAAACCGCACCGTCATGGCGGAATTTGCGCTCCTTGCTGACGGTGTATTCAAAATATTTATACCTGATTTTTTTGTTCTGCGCTATCGCATCCGAAACAGCATCAACGGCATAGTATATGCTTTCGTTCATGCTCTTGACCCTGTTCTTGACGTAAACCTGCCTTTGCAGAAGCTGACCGTCATAGATACTTGCAAGATTTTCAATTTTCTTAATCAGCTTATAAGTTTTTTCTTCTGTAATGAATTTTGAAGACTGAACGCTGTCAACAAGAAGCTTGAGCTCGGGCAGTTCAAAATCACGCTCGCCGATATAATATCCGCCGTTTTTACCGCCGATGTGGTTTACATCAAGCCCGAATACCCTGAGCGACTCCATATCGTCATAAATGCTCTTACGCTCGGCAGAAATTCCGTTGCGGTTAAGTTCTTCCAGAATCTGATCCATTTTTACCGGATGATTCTCATCCGAATTATTCATCAGCAGTTTTGTGATGTATAACAGCTTCAGTTTCTGGTTTGCGGATTTTGCCATACAGCGCACCCCTTTCTTGGTTACCGCTATTATACATCATTATCTGTACAATAACAAGTACATCAACCACAAAATTTTCCAATCAAGTCCGTTTTATTGTACACATATACTGATATAATTTTTGTTGTAATTAACAAACCGTTTTGCTAAAATATACCTATAAATCTACGGAGGCTCTGCTGATGAAACTATTTCACTTATCCGACCTGCATATCGGCAAGAGAGTAAATGAATTCTCTATGCTTGAGGACCAGGAATATATACTCAAAAAAATTATCAATGTTATTGATGACGAAAAGCCCGATGCTGTGCTTATAGCAGGCGATGTTTACGACAAGTCCGTACCGTCTGCCGAAGCGGTACAGCTTTTTGACAGCTTTCTAACGGACCTTGCAAAGCGAAAGCTGCACACCTTCATTATCAGTGGCAACCACGATTCTGCCGAGCGGCTTGCTTTCGGCGGCAGACTTATGGAGCTGAGCGGCGTACATATGTCCCCGGTTTATTCCGGTGAAGTTTTGCCCGTAAGCCTTGAGGATGAAAACGGCAAGGTAAAATTTTATATGCTCCCGTTTATCAAGCCTGCCAATGTGCGCAGATTTTTTGAAGAAGAAGCGATTGAAAGCTACACAGACGCTGTGCGCATTGCAGTGGAGAATATGAATATCAACACAGCCGAGCGAAATGTTATCGTCACACACCAGTTTGTAACCGGCGCAGAAAGAAGCGAATCGGAAGAGGTTTCTGTCGGCGGCTCGGACAACGTTGACGCAATCGTTTTTGACGGGTTTGATTATGTTGCACTGGGTCATATTCACTCTCCGCAGAATATCGGCAGCGAAAGAATCCGCTACTGCGGCACTCCGCTTAAATATTCATTCTCCGAAGTCAAGCATAATAAGAGCGTAACTGTTGTCAACCTCGGCAAGAAGGGTGAGCTTGAAATCCGCACCGTACCGCTTATCCCTAAGCACGATATGCGCGAAATCAAGGGCAAGTATGATGATATTGTATTAAAAGAAAACTATGAGGGCACCGACACAGACGACTATATGCACATCACCCTCACAGACGAGGACGATATCCCCGACGCATTAGGCAAGCTGCGCTCCATTTACCCCAATCTTATGAAAATTGACTACGACAACAAGCGCACGCGAAGCAGCTCAAGCCTTGATGTAACAGATAATATTGAGCAGAAATCTCCTCTGGAGCTTTTCTGCGAGCTTTACAAAAAACAGAACGGTCAGACAATGAGCGATGAACAGCTCACATTTTCAAAACAGCTTATCGAAAGCATATGGGAGGGCGAAAAATGAGACCTTTAAAACTTAAAATGTCCGCTTTCGGTCCTTATGCAGGTGTGACCGAGGTCGATTTTGAAGCACTTGGCACAAACGGACTTTACCTTATCACAGGTGATACAGGTGCAGGCAAGACAACAATATTTGACGCCATATCCTTTGCCCTCTACGGTGCGCCCAGCGGCGATGTACGCGAAAGCTCTATGCTTCGTTCAATGTATGCAGACCCGTCTACGCCTACCTTTGTTGAGCTGACTTTTATGTATGACGGCAGAATATACACCGTCAAGCGCAACCCTGACTATATGCGTGAATCAAAAACAAAAAGGGGCAGCGGCATAACAAAACAGAGTGCAGAAGCAGAGCTTATTATGCCCGACGGTGCTCCAATCACAAAAATCAAAGAGGTCAACGCCGCCATAACAGATATTCTCGGAATTGACCACAACCAGTTTTCACAAATAGCAATGATTGCTCAGGGTGAATTCAGAAAGCTGCTTACGGCTGAAACCAAAGACCGTGAGATAATTTTCCGCAAAATATTCAAAACAACACCTTACCAGGATTTCCAGTTCAGAATAAACACAGATTACTCGGCAGTCAAGGCGGAATGCGACCGACTTAAAGACAGCGTAAAGCAGTATATCAGCGGAATCAACTGTGATGAGGATGATGTGCTGGCTATTGATGTAGCAAAAGCCGTAAACGGTGAAATGCTCGTTGAGGATGTACTGCTGCTGATTGAAAAGCTGCTTGAGCAGGACAGACAGGCAGAGGAACAGAACAAAAAGCTGCTTGCCCAGACAGAAGCAAATCTTACAAGTGTAATCGCAACACTCACCAAGGGTCAGGAGCAGCTCAAAGCCCGCGACAACCTCAGCCAGGCTCTTGAAAACCGCAAGCCTATGCTTGAATACCTTGAAAAGGCAAAAGCTGTACTTGAAACAGAAAAGGCAAAAAAGCCCGAGCAGGAAAAGCTCACAAAACAGATTGCCGCACTTGAAGCAGAGCTGAAAAAATATGATGAGTATGATTCGGTTGTCCGCAAAGCAAAAACTCTTGATGCGAGCATCAAAAAAGACAACCTTACCCTTGAACAGACACAGGCTACAGCAGATAAGCTTACCAAATCGCTTGAAGCCCTTAAAGCCGAACAGAAGGCACTTGAAAACGCAGGCGCACGCAAAGAGAAGCTTCTGCGTGAAAAAGAACGGCTTGAGACCAATAAAGCCGAGCTTGAAAAGCTACTTGCAAATCTCACTCAGCTTGTCAGACTAAATGCACAGCACGCTAAAGAAAAGCAGGCTTATCTCATTGCATCACAAAACTCAGAAGCTGCACAGAACAACTACTCTGCAAAGAACAAAGCCTTTCTCGATGAGCAGGCAGGAATACTTGCAGAAAATCTGCAGCAGGATAAGCCCTGCCCCGTTTGCGGCTCGGTTACTCACCCACGCCCTGCTGTCAAATCCGAAAGCGCACCAACCGAGACAGAGGTAAACCGCGCAAAAGCTGAAGCCGATGCGGCACAGAAGCTTGCCGCAGATTCAAGCCTTCGTGCAGGTGAAACCAACGGCAAAATTGCAGCACTTGAAGAGACTTTGTACAAACAGGTTGAAGCCCTGCTCTACGAAGCTGAAATTGAAGGTGCAGGAGAGCTTACCCAAAAATATATTGAAGAAACCAAAGCAGAAACAGTTGCCGTTGAATCCGCCATAGCCAAAGAAGAAGCGAATGTCAGGCGAAAGGCTCAGCTTGACAGCGGTATTCCGTCCTACGAAGAAAAAGCGAAAGCTGCTGAAAAGAATATTGTCGGGCTCAAGGAAAAAATCGCATCCGATACTGCTGCAAAAGCTGAAATCGAAAGCCAGAGCAAAGCCCTTGCTGAAAGCCTGAAGTTTGCAGATAAGACCACAGCAGTAGCACAGATAAATAAGCTTAATGCTTCACTCGCAGCTATGAAAACTGCACTTGAAGCAGCAGAAAGAAATTTCAGCAAAGCCGAAAAGGATATAACCGAGCTTGACGGCAGAATCAATCAGCTCAAAGCACAGCTTGAAGAAGCAGAAGATATTGACATTGAGGGCTGTGAAGAAGAAAGAACAGAACTTATTGAAATAAAGAAACAGCTTACCGAAGCCCTGAAGCTCCTCGGCGTGCACACAAGCGCAAACTCCGCTGCATACAGCAACATCAGAACAAGGTCTGATGAGCTGGCAGTTGCCGAAAAGAAAAGCATATGGCTCAAGGCTCTTGCAGACACCGCAAACGGAAAGGTTTCAGGCAAGGCGCGTATAACACTTGAATCATATATACAGATGACTTATCTTGACCGCATTCTTGCCCGCGCAAACACTCGCTTTATGAAGATGTCGGGCGGTCAGTTCGAGCTGAGAAGAAGTGAAACAGCCGAAAACCACCAGAGCAAAAGCGGACTTGAACTTTCCGTAAAAGACCACTACAACGGCTCTGTCAGAAGCGTCAAATCCCTTTCGGGCGGTGAAAGCTTCAAGGCTTCGCTTTCACTTGCACTCGGTCTTGCCGACGAAATTCAGTGCAGCGCAGGCGGTATAAAGCTCGACACTATGTTTGTTGACGAGGGCTTCGGCTCGCTTGATTCGGAATCTCTCACCCAGGCATTCAACGCCCTTGCCGAGCTTTCCGACGGCAACAGACTTGTCGGTATAATATCACACGTTGCCGAGCTTAAAGAAAAAATTGACAAGCAGATTATCATCACCAAAGATAAAACAGGCGGCAGTAGTATAAAATTTTCCGTTTAAGAGTCCTTTTTATTGGACACGACTTATGTCATAATGTAGTCAAGATAAAAACACGGCGACAGCCAAAAAGGAGATTATATTATGAACACAGAGAAAGAAATCATCGTACTTATGGGCAGCTCAGAGTATCACGAAAGACTCACCTTTAACAAGCCGGCACCCGCCGAAACCGTTCTCGCCATCAATTTCTACTGTGACGAGCTCGTTAACCGTGCCGGCAACCCTGCCGAAGATGAAGACATCAAGGCAAGCGCTTACCTCATCGTTGACGGTGTCCGCACCGACCTTACCGACTCCCAGGCCTTCCTTGCATCCGCCGGAAAGCTTTCAGATGCAGAAGCCTTTGAGCTTGACGTTCGTCTTGATGCTCACTACCGTTCAGCTGTTTACAATGCACACCCCGAAGATGACGAAGAGGGTGACGGCACAGGAGAAATCGTAACGTTCTTCAGCGACGGTCTTCTTAACCATTTAAGCTCCCTTGAAAACGTTGACGGCTTTGAGTACAAGCATATTGCTTTTTACCCCAACAGCAGTGAGTTCGGCTATTTCAAAATCAAGGACAGCAAGCGTATCGATATTGACGGTATGGCAAACAAGGAATTCCCTCTTGCAATCAAGGATACAGCACCCTGGTACTCATATAATATGGGCTTGTCATACAACCTTGACAGCATCACAGATGAGCAGGCTGAAAAGGTCCACGAAATCGTAAAAAGATACGTTCCCGAATCGGAAATAGAGTATTGCTCAGATTACTGGGAGGATGATAACTCAATCATTCTCGGCTGTATCCAGTGGACACCCGAAAACTTCACAAAGGTTGCAGAGTTCCTCGCTGAACTCAATGCCGCTGTTGAAAACCCTGCACTTGAAAGCTATATGCCCACAGCTGCCGCAACATCTTTTAACGCATGGTTTGATATGGAAAACTTCGGTATCATCTTCATGGACGAAACCGACGGTAAATTCTCTCTCCTCGGCACAGATTTCTGATTAACAAAACACGGAGGTCAACACAAATGGCACTTCATCTTTCAAAATCAAAATACTGCAACGCTGTACAATGCCCGAAAATGCTGTGGCTCAACAAATACAAACGGGAAGAATTTGACGAATCCGTTATGAATCAGGCCGTACTTGAAACGGGTAACGCAGTTGGCGACCTTGCCATGGGCCTGCTTGGTGATTATGTTGAAGTGCCTTTCGGTGACCTTGGCGATATGATAAACGAAACCCAAAGGCTGCTTGACGAAGGCACGCCAATAATTGCGGAAGCATCGTTTTCATACGAAGGACTTTTCTGCAGCGTGGATATACTCAAAAACAAGGGCAACGGTCATGTTGAGATTTACGAGGTCAAAAGTTCAACAAAGCTCAGCGAAATTTATCTGCACGACGTTGCTTATCAGCAGTATGTGCTTGAAGGCTTAGGCTACAAGGTTGACGGAGCAAAGCTTGTGCACATCAACCCCGAGTATGTCCGCCATGGTGAAATTAATCTTAACGAGCTTTTTGTAATCAACAATATAAAGGTCGATACAGATGCTTTGCAGAGCAGCGTCAGAAATTATATCCCCGAGCTCGAAGAGATTATGAGCAACGGCGTTGAGCCCGAGATACCTGTCGGCTGCCATTGCCACACACCCTACGCCTGCGGTTTTTTCGATTACTGCACAGGACGTCTGCCCCACCCCAATGTTTTTGATGTCAGCCGTCTTGGTTTTGACAAGAAAATAAATTTCTATAACGACGGCGACTACACCTTTGAGCGCCTTGCACAGCGCAAGGAAATAAAGGGTACTCAGCGCCTGCAGGTTGAATCGCATTTAAGCGGTCAGGGCACAATCAACCCGAAGGAAATAGCAAAGCTTCTCGACACACTTTCGTTTCCGCTTTATTTTCTGGACTTTGAAACCTTCCAGGAGGCAATACCTCCCTTTGACAACACAAAGCCGTATGAGCAGATTCCGTTCCAGTATTCTCTGCATTGGCTTGACAGCCCCGACGGTGATCTGAAGCACACCGAATTTCTGGCGCAGGCAGGCACAGACCCACGCAGAGCACTTGCCGAAAAGCTGTGTGCAGATATTCCGTGCGGAGTCTGCACCACCGCCTACAATATGAGCTTTGAAAAGAATGTCATCAAAAAGCTGGCAGAAATTTATCCCGACCTTGCCGACCACCTGATGGACATTCACGACAATATAAAGGACCTTATGCTTCCTTTCCAGAAAAAGCACTACTACCTGCCCGAAATGCAGGGCTCATACTCTATCAAATATGTTCTTCCTGCGCTTTATCCAACCGAGCCTTCGCTCGATTACCACAACCTCGAGGGCATACAGAAAGGCGACCAGGCGGCAAACGCCTTCAGCGCAATGAAGCGTATGACACCCGAAAAAGTCACCGAAACAAGAAAACAGCTCCTCGCCTACTGTAAGCTCGACACCTTCGCAATGGTAAAGCTTTGGGAGAAGCTGACTCAGACATCAAAAGAATAAATTCTTTTTATATACAACCTCTTTTCTTTTTTAGTGTGTGCCGAAAGACCGCTGTGTAACAAGCAGCGGTCTTTCGGTTTTGTGTTATATCAAGTCCGTTTTATTGTACTTATAATATGATAAAATAAAGACACTACAGAGAAAGAAGGACACGGTTTATGGCAAGGAAATCACAACAAAAGCAAACATACTCAACAATTAAATGCTCTCATTGCTCCTATGAGTATTCCGAGAGTTTAAAATATTGTCCCAATTGCAGCGAGTCTACCGCTACAAGCAAATCAAAATACAGGCTCAATCGGTTTCAGGAACATCAGCACAAAAAAATTTGCGCTCACGAAATAGCCGGATACTCCGTAGTTGCGTTGGTTCTTGTAATACTTTTTCTGGGCCTTGTTGCCGCTTACTCTTTTATTTCATCAGGACCGGTTAAGATTTCGCTTATCATTGCTTCGGCAATTGTTGTACCTGCCGCAATAATAATGGTTACCATCAAAGCAGCAGACCTTATAAAGGACAAAAAGAAAACGAAAATACTTGCTCAGTTCTATAAAGATAACACAAGCATCTGTCCCTCTTGCGGCTGCCAGAAAATTTCCTTTGGCCGCAGAGGTTACAATTGGAATTATGCATACTGGGGAGACATTTTCAACATAAAGGGCTCGCAATATATAGCCGGTATGAATTCACGTCAGGTTATAGCTTACTGCAACCGCTGCGGACACAGCTGGAATACGCACAGAGAATGGCTCAGTTAACAGAAACAACTCATATATTAAAAAGCAACACCTCAGCTTGTAACGGCAGAGGTGTTGCTTTTTCTATTCAGATTCAAATCATTTGTCTTCCAGCATATAAACAGAAACCTTTGTTTCAACATATACTTCGTCAGAGCTCTTGCCATAAGAGTTCTGTTCCGATATCGGTTCGTTTACTATTGCAATGAACTCTTTGCCTGCATCCATCATTCTTGCAAGCATTTCGTTTTTGGTACGGGCTAAAAAACCGATTTTGTCATTATCATCAAGATAAACGGCAACCGCATTTTTATCGTACTCGTTATACGGTTCTCTTACAAGCTTAAGTATATCGCCCGGTTTGAGCTCGCGGAGTTTTTCACGCTCTGAATCACTCTCAATGTAATACTTCATACCGGAAATTTTGCTCTCAAGCACATAAATCTTATTCTGTATGTCTATAATCCTTTTATCCTGTACAGGTGCTTGAGTTTCCTTCGTCTCAAACACATAACCTGCATCAATTGTTCCGCCGGCGGCAAGGAAATCCTGAACGGTAATTGTTACAAGGTCCTTGTCCGTCGGAAAGGCTTTTGAAACAACACGTCCTGCTTGTTTTTCCACAAGCTTTTCAAAGAAATTGCGCACCTCTCTGCCGTTGGCAAAATTATCACCACGGTTTTCGTAAACGGAATCAAAATACTTCCTGATGACCTTATCCAGTCCGTCCTGTAGCTGATACTGATTTTTCTTCAGCTGAAGTTTGAAAATCGCATAAAGCTCATCGCCGGAATAATCGGGGAAATAAACATACTTATTAAACCTGGATTTAAGGCCCGGATTTGAATTGATGAATTTTTTCATCGGCTCCGGATAGCCTGCTACAATAACAATAAATTCGTCGCGATGGTCTTCCATTTCCTTGAGTATTGTCTCTATAGATTCCTGCCCGAAGTCCTTTGTACCAGCGCTTTCAGCATAAAGAGAATATGCTTCATCGATAAACAGAACACCACCCATTGCAGAGTCGATAACTTCCTGTGTTTTCATTGCTGTCTGTCCGACATAGCCTGCAACCAGTTCACTTCTGTCGACCTCCACACAATGACCTTTTTCAAGATAGCCGAGCTTGTTATAAATTTTGCCTATCAGCCTTGCAACCGTTGTTTTACCTGTACCGGGATTGCCGAGAAACACAAGGTGCTGTGAGGTATCGGGAACTTTTATATCACGCTTTTTACGCATCTGACTTACACGGATCAGATTTGTAAGGTTAGCTACCTCCGCCTTGACACTTCCGAGACCAATCAGCTCGTTAAGTTCTTTCATATAGTCTTCAAGTGTTTCCGGCTTCTGCTGCTTTTCAGCCGTCCCGGTGCTTTCCTCTTCCTCCTCGGAATCCTCTTCTATGCAATCGTTTTCCTCGTATTTGTCATCATCTTTCGGCTTGTTGGATTTTGTGTTTTTTGTTGAACGGTTCTGTATAAAGTCTTCAAAATCGGTTCTGGCTGATTTGCTGCTTTGAGCTGCTGCCTTGCTCTGGCGGTCTTTTTCTTCCATAAACCGTTCAGTACCGCCTTCAGCCATAAACAAACCGAACGGCATAGCACCTCTCGGTGCTCCGTTTTCAACGCAGTCTATTACGCTCAGCAGAGCTACTTCAATTTCGGCTCTGTGTCCTTCATCTTCAAGCTTTGCTATCCATTTACTGATATAGTCAATACCCGCAGAGGTCATTTCCCATTTCGCATTACTGTATGAAACTACAGTCGTCAGCAGTTCGTAAAGGTTGATTTTCGGTTTGTTTTCATCCCTGTCATTCTGCATATACAGGTTTATCAGAGTTTCGGCAAGCTCAAATTCCTCATCATAAACAAGTTGTGCAATAAACTTTTCGGCATCAAGATGGTTCTCGTACGCATCAAGCCTGTAAACATGTTCACGTATAATTTCACTTGATTTAAACGCTTTCTTCAAAGCGCCATAGTCTGCTGTTTCTATTACGTGGTTGGTAAGAGGTGTATAATTAACGGGGTGTTTACAGTTTACATATTTCTGGAGCATATACTCCCACATGCGGATACCTTCATCCAGATCTTCTTTAAGCATTACGGCTATAATGTCTTCTGTTATGGTGTATTGCAGAGTAAAACCATCTCTGTCAAGATAACGGTCTTTCAGCTTTTCAAATCTTTCTTTCAGGAGTTCTGCCTTTTTTGACATATACGAGTCCTCCCACCCATAGATAAACTATTCTGGAACAATAATATCATTTACTTTTTATTATTTCAACAATTAATATCAGAAATCATCTATATCATACCCTGCGTCTGAAAGTGCTTCGGCTCGTTCGTCGTCACTCATCAGCTCAAAATCATACGCATCAATTCCGGCGTCGTCAAGTGCATCCTCAAGCTCTGTTGTTCCGCCAAAGCCTGAATATCCGTAGCCACCCGATGTGCTGCTCTTGCTTTCCTTGTTGGATTTTTCTGATTCATCCATCATATGCATAAAGAAGCCGAACTCTGCCGCTTTTTCAAACGAATCCATTTTACCGTCGTTGTTAAAATCGAACATACCGCCGAATAAACCCTTATCAAACATGGCTGTTACCTCACATTAGTTTTTTCTGTTTTAATTTCTTCTTTGATATCGCATTGCCTCTTATAAAAGTTTTCTTTTTCAGTATCACTCATATCGAAAAATCCTGAAATATGCAGCATCTTATCATAATATCCCATAGCTATCAGTTTCTGATAACTCGGGTTGTTTCTGTCTACATATACTCCACAGCCTTCAGGATAGTCTGCATCATATTTTCTCCGAAGCATTCTGCTCCGGAATTCAGGATGAAAATCTTCAAAGTAAAACGGATATATATCTTCATTATCCTCCCCACAGAACTCTTTCAGATCATATTCATTATATCCATGGAACTCAACCAGATAGTCGCCGGTATAATAGTTATCATATTTATCTTTTTGGTATAATGAATATTTACTGTCAGTATCTGCTGCAGCTTCTGAAGGCATATCATATGCTGCAGCATAACTATCAGCAAAGCTGCACGTGTGGTTAGTATCATCATTATCATCGTCGCTGAAAAAACGCTGGTTAATCCACATATCACATTCAGATGCTTCCCAGAAATTCAGTTTGCCGTCTCCATCGTGATCAAACATAAAATGAAAAATGCTCATCCTTCTTGTCTCCTTTTTATCAGTTTACTGTAATCTGACATAACTACCGTAATACTTTCTGTTTCACATCATCACTTACCCGCAATCTCGAGGACAAACTCACCGTCGGAATTGATTTTAAGGGTAAGTGTTTTTATGTACTTATCAAAAAGCATATCCTCTTCCGCCTTTGATACACCTGCTCTGCACGAACGGAGAACGCTTGTTAAAAGCTCCCTTGCATTGCCAAGGAAGAACCTGTCACTGATTATCTTTTCGAGCTCGGAACGGAACACAATATTAAAGAATCTGTCGTCGTCTGGTGTTATGAATTTATCAAGGTAGCAATAGAATACATCCTTATCACGCAGAAGTGTTTTAAATTCGTGTCCGCATTTTTCGCTTTCAACCATTACAAGATATCTGACATCCTCCGAGGCATCAATAACGGACCAGAAATCCGAATCACTTGAAACGAGAATTACAGAATCAACGTCATCCTTATAAATCGCTTTCGACACGCCCATAACGAGCCGGTGATCAACAAGTGATTTATTTTCGACAATACGCTCAACCGGTACTGTCTCAACCTCAATTCCGTAAGTAAAGTGCTTGAGCATGGTCCATGCTTTTGTGGTATGCTCGCTGTCATAATAAACAACTATCTTGTTTATTTTTTCAATTTCGTGGTCCTTCAGGCTTTCGATGGCTGAAGCAAATCTGTATGGGTCAGCGTTTTCGCCGTCGATAAAAACCTGAATTTTTGAGGATCTGTTTATAAATTCATTTATGTTGTTTTTTACGTTGTCGCTTGCGTCGCAGACTCTGTCATTGTCGGTAAAAACCTCGTTGCCATTCATATAAATTACGCTGAGCAGATCCTGATCAGTTGCAAGTATATAGCCGCAGTCACAGGGTTCACGCCAGTTGAAATACCTCTGGAACGGATAAAAGCTCTGATTTGCCTGAAACTTTTTAGATTCCTCTTCAGTATTTACAGGCATTATAAACATTGCTCTGATATGCCTGAATCTTACCCACTCCGGGAAAAGTCTTTCTGTTCTGTCAATTCTTTTAAGTATTTCGCTGTTGATTCTTTTAAGGTATTCGTTTATATCGGAATTGCCTGTAATGATATAAACAGACATTCTGTTGAGAACTTTAAAATCTTCTTTGAATAAATCGGTTTTATCAAGAGGTACAAAGGTTGTATTCATATTTCTTAAATTTCTGCTTACCTCTTTAAAATGCAACATAAGGTTGGAACGGATGTTGTTAAGGTGTCTGATTGCTACTGCATCCTCGTTCTTTTCCAATGTTTCTTTTACCGGCAGATACTCGTCGGGGTTATCAAGTCTTTTCATTAAAGCATCCTCGCTTACACCTATCATAAAGCCAACGGTAAGAGCAATATTCTTTGAATATTTCCTGTACCCTGACTTATCCGTTATTTCGGGTAAATCAATATTTTCTTCAATTACAATGTCCTTCAGGTCTTCCAGACTGATACGCTTTGTCATAATGCTTTTATCTCCTCTTTCTTTGATTGTACTCATTATAGCAAGTTAAGTGTCCAATAAAACTCCCTTGATTTTGCACTGAGCGCAAATTCCGTCCATTTGAGTCCGTTTTAACGTACACCTGATGCGATATACTTTAATCACAGCGAACGACAAACAAAAAATCATTTACACTTAAGGAGAATTAAAAATGAGCATTTACTACAACGTCAAAGAACACTTCATCGTTTCCGACACAACCGAGCAGGATTATTCCGTAGGAGTTTATTCACACCGCCTTGTACGTATCGGAGCACTCGTCCTCGAAGATAACGCCAGCTTCAACAAGCTTGTTGTTATAGCCGATGGTAAAAGAAGCGAATTTTCAGGCGACACCATCACCAAAAAGTTTCACAGCATTATCCGCAAGATAAGCAACGCTGACTCATTGGAAATTATTGCGGATTATAACTATTTCAAATACGGTATGAGCGCTATTGCCCCCGATGTACTCGATATGGTTACACACCTTGATGAATGTATCAAAGAATTCGGCACAGATTGTCTCGACGGTCTGTTCTACTCCATTTACCATAAAGCCGACTGTTCAGAAAGCGCAGGCATAGTTCTTGCTTATGGCGAGAAGAACGGCAAGCTTTACACAGGTGAGGTGGAGAAAAAAGCTGCCGATACTCTGCCTGACGGTGTGTGGTACTCTCCGCAGACTGCGGTTATTTTCGACCCCGTTGAAGACGGGCTGAAGAATATCGAAGAAATTGAACCCATCTGCCGTGAAATGACAAAGTTCAGCAGCTATGATGAACTGACTGTCAATGAAGACGGAATTTCTTTCTACCTCAATAACCTTGAACTCAAAAACAACGACGAGCTGATTGAGTTCACAGACCTTTGCAGAAAGCTCCTCAAAGCAACCAACGGCGAAGCTTTCGCACAGGAGCTCGGTCTCACCGACCTTATCAGCGATGACGGACGTATCGCAACCGTTAAAATCGACATCAACGGCGGACACGAACTGCAACTTGAATCAGTTGAATAAAAAGCATTAAGCCGCCCGAACACTCGGACGGCTATTGCTTTACTCTGCAACCTTGTATTTAGTTCTTGTTCCGTATTTGACCGATGTAAGAAGTCCGAGCTTTTCGAGCTTGAGTACAAAACTGCGGATTGTTGCGTAAGCGGCATTACCAAAGTCTTTTTCAAGCTGTTTGGTTGAGAATTCTTCCGTTCCGTAGCACGAAATAACAAACTGCCACAATGCAACTTCCTTTGCGGTGAGTTCGCCTGACTTTACCGCTTCATCATAAGCTGAAAGGGTATCCGTTGAGTCGTTCATCTTGTTATAAACATTTTCAATAAAATAAAGAACAAATGGCGTTACATCGATTACACCGCTGAATATCTGGTTATCTTCAACCGCCGAAAACGCATCATAATATGCCTTGCGGCTTTTTTCAATCAAACCCGAAAACGGAATGAAAAGCGCTGACTGATAACCTTTTTGAATGAGAAACCAAAGATGCATTAACCTTGCCGTTCTGCCGTTGCCGTCAAAATACGGATGAACATAGGCAAAATAAAAATGAACTATAGCTGCTTTAACAAGGTCATTAATGCCGTCATCAGTATTTATAAACTCAATCAGGACCTTCATAAGCCCCGGTATCTTTTTGTAGTTAACACCCATATGCTCAATTTGACTTCCTACAATAGAAACGGTATCGTGACGGTAGAATTCACCGTCATTCAGCCTGTCATCACCTTCAAGGAAATCGCCGACTGTCATCATATAAAGCTTGTGCAAATTTTCTTCCGTGATTTTGTTGGAAGTATCGGCAATAAATTCCAATCCCTTTTTGATACCAAGAATTCTGCTTTCCTGATCGTTTTTCGGTGCATAGCCTTTAAGAATATTACGCACGCTGTCACGGCTGAAATCAATGTTTTCAATAGCAGAAGTAGCCACAATTTCATCTTCGGCTGTTTTGACACCGTAATAATTGTTCCGATTTTTTAAAAGCAATTTTACCGCATTCTGACTGACCGCCGCATGGTTTTCGATGAAAACAATATTGTTTCCGTTGAAGTCCAAAATGGGCAAATCTTTGTAATAAAGCTCAGATAGAGTCTGCAGAAACTCTGCAAAATCCCCACTGTATTTGTATTTCATTTTCTCAAGATTACAAAAATGCTTGTCTTTGAGCATTTTTGAAAAAAGCTTTATATCCATAACAAACTCCAAATTGATAGTAATTAGTATCAGTTTGTATCAATATATCATAAAATATACATTAAGTCAACCGATTTTTAAACATCAAGCCGCCCGATTGCTCGGACGGCTCTTTTTATTCGGTCAGATTAAAACAGTTGTGTTGGGAGTTTCAGCTTTTCTTTCGGCGGGAACTGTTTGTCGAATTCTTCGGCTTCTGCCTCATCAACAAAATATCCTTTCGGCGGAGTATATTCACCGCTGATGCCGTCAAGATAACCTTTTTTCAGCTCCTTGCACAGAAAGAACGATGCGTCCGCACCTTCGGGCAAACCGTGGTAACGTATACCAAACTCGCTCGCATAAGTGAATCCGCTTTTGCCGTAAAAATTGATGTTCCCCTCAAAGCAAAGCGCTCCGCAGCCAAACTCTGCAGCCTTTTCCAAAGAATAGTCAAGCAGTATCTTGCCGTAGCCCTTGCCCTGTAATTCGGGCGTAATGCAAATCGGTCCCATAGTCATAATAGGCAAATCTGAGCCGTCATCGGCTTTGATAACCGCCCTCATAAACATATTCTGACCGATTATCTTTCCGTCTTTCTCCATAACGAAATCCAGTTCGGGCACAAACGCTTCATCGTTCCTCAGCTGATTGATTACATAATGCTCAAGACAGCCGGGACGGTAAACGTTCCAGAACGCTTCTCTGATAAGAGTTTCAGTTTCACGGTGTTCTTCTGTTCTTTCCAAACGAATGATGCAGTCATTTTTCATTGTTAATCCTCCAAAAATTGTTGACCTTCAATCACCGGAGGCTTGCGGAGAAGTATTTGCAAACCTCATGGTTTACATTACTATCTCCAAGGTGTTGTTCATTTTCAAACAGCATTCTCCAAAAATTTTATTCAGGCACAGCCTGTAAATTCAGTATAGCATACGCACAGACAAATAACAAGAGCAGACCGTCGGTCTGCTCTTAATGCTTATTTACGTATTAAATCTTTTACAAGTGTCGAAATCGTATCAAGCTGTTTATCATCAAGGCATTTCAAATCCTTAATAATTGCATCAAGCTTTGTAGGATTCTTTGATCCCAAATCGAAAAACTCGCTCGGAGTTACACCTAAATAATCACAGATATAAAATATTCCCGGCAACGATGGAAGTGATTTTCCTGATTCGATATTGTTGATATATCCCGGATTTTGTCCCATTGACAGACTCATATCTCGGGCAGACACACCTTTCTTTTCTCTGAGCTGTGCAAGTCTTAATGCAAAATCTTTTTCTTCCATTACACCGTCACGCTTTGACCTGATGGGACTTCACGATGTGGAGACTATGCAGGAAGTGGAGAGCGCGGTACATGCCATCAATTCCCATGCGATCATTTACGGCGAGGGCTGGACGATGGG
>JAFQRA010000011.1 GCA_017410325.1 Clostridia bacterium
ATTGTAGGGGAGGGCTTCCATGCCCTCCCGACATTGATGTATCAGTTACGTAACGGGAGGGGACAGAGCCCCTCCCCTACAGCTCGCCATAAAAATGATATAACATTTTGCAATGGGACGTCGAGGACGCCGTCCCCTACGAAATGTCCTTTGTCAGGTTTGTTCTGATTTGACAGACGACCAAAAGTAGCCCCTACAAACTCTAATTTATATAAAATAAATAAATCTCCTCTTCTCTTCGTCGGGTAATGTTGCATATCCGACGAAAATTTTTTAACCGATTGAAAAGCGTTTTTCTTTGTGCTAATATGAATACTGTATTTTTATGTATTTTCTTTAAAACAGAAAGGCATGGTGCTTTCACGATGAGGGATGTACCCGAGATATTCGGCAGTCTTGTATTCAACGACGACGTTATGAGTGCACGTCTGCCAAGGGAAATTTACAAATCGCTTCACAAAACCATTGAGGAGGGCAAGGCTCTCGACATCACGGTTGCAAACGCAGTTGCCGCCGCTATGAAGGACTGGGCAATTGAAAAGGGCGCAACCCACTACACTCACTGGTTTCAGCCGCTTACGGGCATCACCGCAGAAAAGCACGACAGCTTTCTGACACCGCAGTCCGACGGCAGAATTATTATGGAATTTTCGGGCAAGGAGCTTATCAAGGGCGAGCCCGATGCATCCTCCTTCCCCTCGGGCGGTCTTCGTGAAACCTTTGAGGCAAGAGGCTATACTGCCTGGGACCCGACCTCATACGCTTTTATTAAAGACGACTCTCTTTGCATTCCGACCATTTTCTGTTCCTTCGGCGGTGAAGTGCTTGACAAGAAAACTCCGCTTCTGCGTTCAATGGAAGCAGTTAACGCGAAGGCGGTACGTCTGCTCAAATTAATGGGTGACGACCAGGTTACGAGAGTAAACACAACCGTCGGCCCCGAGCAGGAATACTTCCTTGTAGATAAGGAAACGTACAAAAAGCGTCGTGACCTTGTAATCACGGGCAGAACGCTTTTCGGCGCAAAGCCTCCCAAGGGCCAGGAGCTTGATGACCACTATTTCGGCGTAATCAAGCCCAGAGTTATGGCATTTATGCAGGAGCTCAACATTGAGCTGTGGAAGCTCGGCGTTTACGCAAAAACAGAGCACAACGAAGCTGCTCCCGCACAGCACGAGCTTGCGCCCGTTTTTGCAACGGCAAACATTGCCGCCGACCACAACCAGCTCACAATGGAAATAATGAAGAAGGTTGCCGATAAGCACGGCCTCGCCTGCCTGCTTCACGAAAAGCCCTTTGCAGGCGTTAACGGAAGCGGCAAGCACAACAACTGGTCACTTTCCACAAACTACGGCAAAAACCTTTTCAAGCCCGGCAAAAAGCCGCAGGACAACAAGACCTTCCTCGTCTGCCTTTGCGCAGTGCTCGAAGCGGTTGATATCAGCCAGGATTTACTGCGTATCACCTCCGCCTCTGCAGGTAACGACCACAGACTCGGTGCCGCAGAAGCCCCGCCCGCAATCATTTCCGTTTTCCTCGGCGATGAGCTGACAGAAATTCTCGACGCCATAGAAAAGGGTGAGCACGGCGAAAACAAAAAGGCTGAAACGGTTGTTACGGGTGTTGACGTGCTTCCCGATTTCAAAAAGGATACAACAGACCGCAACCGCACCTCTCCCCTTGCTTTCACGGGTAACAAGTTTGAATTCCGTATGCTCGGCTCAAGCTTCTCAATTGCCGACGTGAACACGGTAATCAACACAGCCGTTGCCGATGTTTTTGACCGCCTTGCGGACAGACTTGAAATGGCAGAGAATATTGAAGAAGAGCTCGACAAATGGATGAGCCAGACCGTTACAGCCCACAAGCGTATAATTTTCAACGGCAACAACTACACTCAGGACTGGGTAAACGAAGCCCACCGCAGAGGTCTGTACGAGCTCAAAACAACGGCGGATGCCGTGCCCCATTTTGTAAACGAAAAGAACATTGAGCTTTTCACCAAGCACAAGATTTTCACCAAGAGCGAAATTGCCTCCCGCTGTGAAATTATGCTGGACAGCTACTGCAAGGTGCTCCACATTGAAGCGCTCACAATGCTTGAAATGGCAAAGAAAGAGATTATGCCTGCCGTTCTCAGCTACACAAACGAGGTTGCAAACGGCGTAAAGCTAAAGCAGGATATCGGCATCATTGCCGAGGGTGACGCTACGCTCAAGCTGTGCACGAGGCTTACCGACCTTTACAACAAGCTTTACCGCAGAACGGATGCGCTTGAAGCAACCGTCGCAGGCCTCTCAAGCACCAACGACAGCCTTGAGGCTTCCTCATATTGCAGAGATAAGCTCGTGCCCGCAATGACAAAGCTGAGGTCTGTTGCAGACGAGCTTGAAACAATCGTTGCGGAAAAATACTGGCCCTACCCCAATTACAGCGAGCTTTTATTCAATGTATAAATAAATTTAAACGGAGAGTGACGAAAATGAAGTGTGCAATTTACGGCGCAGGTTCTCTCGGTACCGTTCTCGGTGCTTATATGACCAAGAACGGTGTAGAGGTTGAGCTTGTAAACAGAAACAAGGCTCATGTTGCAACCCTTAACGAAAAGGGTGCGCACATTACGGGTACCGTTGATTTCACAACACCCGTAAAGGCTATTACACCCGATGAAATGTCGGGCAAGTACGACGTAATTTTCCTTATGACAAAGCAGCTTCACAACAAGGAAGTTGTAACCTTCCTCAAGCCCTTCCTTACGGAGGACGGCGTTATTGCAACGCTCCAGAACGGTATTCCCGAGCCCGGCATTGCAGAAATCGTCGGCAACGAGCACACGGTCGGCTGTCCCGTTGAATGGGGTGCCGCACTCACCGCACCCGGCGAAGCAACTCTCACCTCTGAACCCGACAGCCTTTCCTTCCACATGGGCAAGATGCCCGGCATCACCGACAAGCAGCTTGCACTTGTAAAGGAGCTTCTTGAAAAAATGTGCCCCGTTCACATTGAGGACAATCTCCTCGGCGCACGTTGGTCAAAGCTTCTTATCAACGCAACCTTCTCCGGTCTCGGCACCGTTGTCGGCGGCCGCTTCGGCGACGTTTCCGAAAACAAGGACGGACAGAAGGTTGCCGTACGCTGTATGAAGGAGTGCATTGACGTCGGCCACGCGGCAGGCGCAACCTTCGCACCCGTTCAGGGCAAGGACATCACAAAGCTCTTCTACTACACCAACCCCGTCAAGCGTGCAATTGCACAGCTTCTCGTTCCGATTGCAATGAAGAAGCACAGAGATATTGAGCCCTCGATGCTCCAGGATATCAAGCACGGCAAGCCCTGCGAGGTTGACGCTATCAACGGCGTTGTATGCGAATGGGGCAGAATGTGCGGCGTGCCCACACCCATCAACGACAGAATTGTTGAAATCATCAAGAAAGAACAGGCAGGCGAGCTCAAGCTCGATGCATCAAACATCAGACTGTTTGACGACCTTCTTTGATTTTAAAACCGAATAAAAATCAAGGCTTATGAGTGCGTGCTCATAAGCCTTTGTTCTTATCTTTGAAATATCGTTGCCAGTCTTTCGTGGCTTGCCATTGAAAACGCATCCGAATCGGTTAAAATAATGTGGTCGGAAACGGCTATTCCTATCGGTGCCATTGCGGCAACCAAAGCCTGCGTTGTTTCAACGTCTTTCCTTGAGGGCGAAGCAACACCCGTCGGGTGGTTGTGAACAAGTATGACCGACGAAGCATTGTTATTGAGTGCCAGCTGAACACATTTGCGTATGTCCAGCGAAGTTGTATTCAGCGATCCCTCGCACACGAAAAGGAAATTTTTAATCCTGTTCTGCGAATCGAGGAAAATCAACGCTCCGCGCTCGGTGCTCAGCCCGAAAAACTTGGGTTTTGAATAGTCAATTGCCTGCTGTGCCGAGCCGATTTCCGTAATACTGCTGACCTTATCGGCAGAATAGCGGCGAAAAAGTGCAGGCACCATTGTAATCAGCGTTGCGGCAACGTCACCTATATCCTCAACCTGCACAAGCTCATCGTACGGTGCTTCAAGCACGGCAGAAAGTGAACCGAAGCGCTCAAGCAGCCTGTGTGCCGTTTCGTTGGTGTCACTGCGCTTATTGGAATAGAAAAGCAATAATTCCAGCACCTCGTGGTCGGCAAAGCCGTCCAACCCGTTGCGGCGGTATTTTTCTCTTATTCTCTTTCTGTGTCCCTCGTGCATAGGACTGTCCTCTCATTAAAGGTCTACAGAAACGGTAAACTCGTCAATTGTGTTGCCGTTGCTGTCCCTGAATGTGCTTATGGTAGAGCTTGCCTTGAAAGATGTTGTCTGCGAAACGAGAGGTCTGGCCTCTTCGGGAATTATAAGCGTTACAACCGTTTGGCCGCCCGTCTTGGTTACGTAGGCCATTTCATTATACTTCTTTGTGGGAGAAAGGCTGCAGGTACCTTTGTAGAGGTTGTAGGTAAGCGTGTCGGGTATTGAAATCATACCGCTTTTTTCACGCAGGGTAAGCGTCATAACACTGCTTCTGGTTATGTCATACTCACCCTCCAGATAAATCTTCATTCGAACGTATTTTTCACCGTCGCTGAAGCCCTGTGCCCACCTTGCTTCGCCCGAATTGCCGCCGACTGCCGCCGTTGTACTTTCGGGAGCGGTTGTGCCAAGCTCCGTTACGGGGTTGCCGCTTTCATCGGTAAGCTGCTCGCCGTTTGCGTCCGTTACATATACGGGCGGCGGTGCCGTTGTGACAACCTCGGAATGAAGCTCAGTCACGGGCTCGCCGTTTTCATCGGTTACCTTTTCGCCGTATTCGTCCGTGACGTATTCCGTATAAACGGTCGTCTGCGGCTTCGTACGGATTTCCGTTACCTCGCTGCCGTCCTCACCCGTTATGGCTTCACCCTTCCAGTTGGTTATAACCTCGTAATAGGTTTCCGGCACGCGCTGTGTATACAGCGGCGATACGTGTGAGGTTTCCTCGACCTCGGTAGGGTTTTCGACAGGCTTATCGACAGCTATCTGCTGCCAGCCGTATTGCCAAAGAAATTTTGTCGGTACGTCGGGAATATATTCCTGCGGCTGTGTTGTCGTTTCGGGCTGTATGTTCTGAACAGTCGTTTCCTGCGGCTGTGTCTGCTGTGTCACATCGTCTTTACCGTCCTCTGTCAGCAGAAGCACGGATAATATGAGCGCAAGCGCAAGCAAAAATATTGCCGCAGCCGCTACAAGTTTATTGTTAACCGGTTTTGACATTTCGGCCTCCGATAAGTTAGTCTTAATTATTATAAATAATAGCACAATTGTTCCGAAAAAACAATAGCCAATTGCTTCGGTACTACTTATAGTCTGTCTGACCCTTGGCAGAACTATATATTGAGCTTTTATTTAAATATAAAAAAAGGTTGACATTAAGGGCATTTTTGTTATATAATATCCCGATGTAAGGTCTAAAGTGGGGTATAAGCCCGATATGCTTTTTCTCCCTTTAGTCGTCAAACTACACCCTTGAATGGAGGTTATGCACCAATGAAGAGAACGTATCAGCCCAAGAAGCGTCATCGCAAGATGGAACACGGCTTCCGCAAGAGAATGGCAGACAGAAACGGCCGCAAGGTTCTCGCCCGCCGCAGAGCAAAGGGCAGAAAGCAGCTTTCTTACTAATAAGTGAGTTGAGCTGACACAAGGGAACGGTTATGGCTTCGACTATTAAAACACTCAATCTTAACACCGATTTTCGCCGTGCCTACAAGCGCGGCAAGGTGTACACAAGCCCTGCACTGGTTTCTTACGTAACAAAAAACCGTGCAGGTATTTGTCGTATCGGAATAACTACAAGCAAGAAAATCGGCAATGCTGTCGAACGCAACCGTTCAAGACGAGTGATAAGAGCGGCGTACCGTGCCGTTGCCCCGCTTACGGGCGGCGGTTGGGACATCGTTTTTGTCGCAAGAAGCAAAACAAAATACCTCAAAAGCACTCAGCTTGAACCTATAATTCTCAGGCATCTTGAGCAGGCGGGTGTTATCAACCGATGAAAAAGGCAGTTTTGCGGATTATCCGCTTCTACCGTGAAAAAATTTCGCCGCACAAGCCACCTATGTGCCGCTATTATCCGACGTGCTCGCAGTACGCAATCGAAGCAATAGAGGTGCACGGCTTGTTTTTGGGCGGTCTGCTGGCGTTACGCCGGCTTTTGAGGTGCAATGTTTTGTTCCCCGGCGGGTACGACCCCGTTCCGCCAAAGAAACACCACTCGGAGGACGATTAATGACCGCAATTTATGATGCAATTGCCGTGCCTTTCGGCTGGCTGCTCGGACAGTTCTATAATTTCGTAGGCAACTATTTTGTTGCCCTTGTTCTTTTTGCGCTTTTTTTCAAAATCATCCTTCTTCCCAGCGCAATCAAACAGCAGAAGAGCAGCGCCAGACAGGCAAGACTTCAGCCCAAGCTCCGCAGAATTCAGGAGCGCTACAAGGGCGACAAGAATGCACAGCAGAAAATCCAGGAAGAGCAGCAGGCTCTTTATCAGCGTGAAGGCTTCAACCCGATGAACCAGGGCTGTGCCCCCCTTCTTATCCAGATGCCTATTATTCTCGGCCTTTACGGCGCAGTTTACAAGCCCCTCACCTTCGCTGTGCGTATTTCCTCATCCGCTATCGCAACACTTACCGAGCTTGTCAGCAAGGTGGTTTCCGTTGACGGCGGCGCAAACGCAAGCCGTGCCAACAGAGCTATTGAAATCGTTATAATCGACAACATCGAAAAAATCTGGGACAGCGCACTTGAAGCAGGCATTGACGTGAGCATACTCGAACAAATCAAAGAATTTTCAGGCGAATTCAATTTCTTCGGCTACTCTCTTGCCCAGAATCCTTCCTTCAGCCCGCTTACACTGCTCACAATCATCCCCGTGCTCTCATGTCTCACATCACTTGCAACATCATTCATCGGCCATATCCGCTCCAAGCGCAACAACCCGGCTATGGCAAACAACCCCACTATGGGCTGTATGACCTTTGGTATGCCCCTCATCTCCCTCTACTTCGTTACAATGTTCCCGGCTGCCATTGGTATTTACTGGATTATCAACAACGTATATTCTTTCCTTCAGACCCTTATCGTCGGTCACTTCTACAGCCCCGAAAAAGTTATCGCAAAACAGATGGTTGAAGAAACCATTGCACGCCGCTCAAAAGAAATCAACACCAAGCTTATTGCGGCAAAGAAAAACGAAGAATAATATTTAAGGTGGTAAAACATTTTGATTAAGGAAGCAATCGGCGTCGGCAAGACCCCCGAGGAAGCTCTCGAAAACGCAAAGGTTGTTCTCGATGCTCCCTTTGAAGCTGACGTTAAGTTTGAAATTCTCGAAATGCCCAAGAAGAAAACTCTCGGCATTTTCGGCAAAGAAACACCCGCAAAGGTCAGAGCTTACTACGAAGCTCCCGACCCAGTTGAAGCACCCAAGCCCGTAAAGAGCGCTCCCGCAAAGCAGGCAAAGGCTCCCAAGGCTGCTCCCGCACCCGTTGAGGCTCCCGCAAGAAAGCCCGTTGCAAACCCCGAAGCCTTCACCGGCACGGAAAAATACATCCGCTCAATCCTCAAGGGCCTCGGCATTGACGAGTGCTCCGTTGCTTTTGCAGAAGAGGACGAGGGCATTGCAATTGACCTTGACTGCGGCGAAAACTACGGCGTAGTAATCGGCAGAAGAGGCGAAACACTCGACTCCATCCAGTACCTTGTACGTCTTTATATGAACAAGGGCAAGGAAAACTACAAGCGCGTTTCCATCAACATCGGCAACTACCGCGAAAAGAGAGCCGAAACACTCCGCGAGCTTGCAAAGAGAAACGCTGCAAAGGTTCTCAAGAACGGCAGAAATATGGTTCTTGACCCGATGAATCCCTACGAGCGCAGAATCATTCACACCACAATCCAGGAGATTGAAGGCGTTGAATCCCACTCCGTAGGCTCCGATGCAGACCGTAAGGTTGTTATCACCCTTGCAGAAGGCTTCAAGCCCACAAACCCCGATTCAAAGGGCCGCTACAACAAGGGCGGCAACCGCAACGGCGGCTACAACAAAGGCAGAGGCGGCAACAGACAGGCAAAGCCTGCCGCAAAGGAAGCTCCCGCAGCACCTGCACGCCAGCCCCGTTCCGACCTGTCCAACGCTTCACGCTACGGCAAAATCGAGCCCAAGAAGCCCGTTGTAACTCAAACAGAAGAATAAAAAATATCGCCGTTGTATCAGTAACGATGCAACGGCTTTTTTTCTTTATTTAACTTAGTGAAAGCCAAATATAACTATGTGAAGCATAATACCGCTACTCGGTAATACAAGTCGCCGCACGGCGAACAAAACTTATTTGTATATCCTGACCGCCGCACGAAGTCGGTCTTTTTTTGTTTTGCGTAAAACACCCTCGAAGATAAATCTTCCGCTTCCTCTCACGGAAACTGTATCGTGCTCCTCTATGACGAGGTCGGCACGCAGGGTGACAACGCTGTTTACGCTCACTCTTCCCTGCTCAATCAATTCCTTTGCCGTACTTCGTGAAAGGTTATAGACGGCGGCAACAAGTGCGTCAAGGCGTTCAGAGGCAATAATAACCTCGCTTATATCGGGCAGGGCTACGCTTTCCACGGGCGGTGAAGCAACCTCGGTACAGCTTACAGTAGTCCTTTTTACCGAATTCAGATTTTCACGGATATAAGCGCTGATTTCCTCCTTGCAGAAAAGATAGCCGCAGTTATCATAGACAATTATGTCGCCGAGCACCTCTCTTTTAAGCCCGAGTGCCATAACCGAACCGAAGAAATCACGGTGAGTCAGCTCATCGGCAAATTTTTGCGCAACGGGCTCGATTTTTATGCACACGAAGTCGGGCACGGCCTCGTAGCCGCAGTCGCTCTCACTGCCGAAGCAGGCAATTTTGCGCTCTGCCCCCTCGTAGCCGCCTTGTAATTCAAAGCTGTACGGCAGGCGCATTGAAAGCAGCACACCCTGCTGAGCCGTGCTGAGAAAATCGGAAAACACCCATATCCCTTTGTTGCGGCTTCGCGAGGCAAGCTCCTTAAAACGCTTTTTCAAAAGAAGTTCATCATCAATCATAATTACTCCGAAAATACACAAAGGTCGGTTTCAACAGCCGACCTTCGGTTTTTATAACTCTCTGGACTTGTCAAACAGCTCGCTTGCGCAGGCACGGCAGACCTTTTTGCCGTGATAATCAATCACGTCCTCCACGCCGTCGCAAAAAACGCAGGCAGGCGAATACTTGCGCAGAATAATGCAGTCGTTCTGCGTAAAGATTTCAAGATAATCCCTGTTTTCCTTCAGGTCGAGCATAGTGCGCAGTTCCTTGGGCAGCACAATTCTGCCCGCAGAGTCAATCTGCCTTGTTATTCCTGTCGATTTCATCCGAATCCCTCCTGACAGCAAACATTTTACCATAAAATGTCAAAACCGTCAATCGGGGAGCATATTACTTTAAAACCTGTGCAAAATATTCGGCAAGCTGCTTTATATCCTTGCCCGTTGTGTTAATGCAAAGGTCGTAGTTGAGCTCGTCGTCCCAACGCTTACCCGTGTAAAACTGGTAATACTTCGCTCTGTTTCTGTCTATTTCGTTAATTTTTTGCTTATATTCTCTGTCGCTTAAGGCTTCGCCCTGCTTTGCCCGTGATTTACAGCGCTCAATGCGGGACTGCATATCGGCATAAAGACGGATTCGCAGAGGGCTGTAGCCTTCAAGAATACGGTCTGCACAGCGGCCGACAATAACACAGTCCGATTTTTCGGCAAGCTCTTTAAGGAGATTAGCCTGCTCAATAAAAATTGTGTTGTGCTGTATCCACATAGCATCCGGCACGGGTGAAATCGTATGGCCGACCGTAATTGGGAAAAGGGGCGCAGGACGCTGTTCGTTGAGGGCGTTTATATATCCTTCCGCAAGATTGGTGCGCTTTGCAAGCTCGGTAATTATTTCTCTGTCGTAATAGGCTATTTCCAGTTTGTCGGCAAGCCGACGGGCAAATTCTCTGCCGCCGCTGCCGAATTCACGGCTTATTGTTATAACCTTCTTCATAGCAAAACCTCCTTACACTTTCATTATATATTTAAGTATAGGCAGCTTGTCAAGAAAAATTTGCATTAATTTTTGTGATAAAAGCAAAAGTTTCGGCACATAATACGGATAAATCAGAGTTGCTTGAAAGGTTGCGGTGACTTTTTGAAAAACAGAGTTGAAATGAAAAACGTTGTCAAAAAATTCCCCGGCGTAACTGCGCTCGACGGAATTTCGTTTGATATACGCGCCGGAGAGGTACACGTGCTTCTGGGCGAAAACGGCGCAGGAAAATCCACGCTGATGAAAATTTTAAGCGGTGTGCACAAGCCCACTTCGGGTGAAATAATTATTAACGGCAAGGCTTTTTCCCACCTGACTCCGTATGATTCCTACAAAAACGGAATCAGCGTAATTTACCAGGAGCTGAGCGTTATAAACGAGCTTTCAATAGGCGAAAACCTTTTTATAGGGCGGCTGCCGATGAAGAAGCTCGGCTTTTTTGAAACGGTTGACCATTCCGAAATAAACAAAAGGGCACGGGAAATACTCAAAACCGTCGGCCTTAACCGCGACCCGAAAACAGCTGTTGAGGAATTGAGCATATCCGAAAAACAGCAGGTGGAAATCGCCAAAGCAATTGCCGCCGACAGCAAGGTAATAATTATGGATGAGCCCACGGCTTCGCTTACAAGCAGTGAGGTGGAAAGCCTGTTCAAAATTATCCGTCAGCTCAAAAAAGACGGCAAGGGCATTGTTTTTATTTCGCATAAGCTGGGCGAAATTATGGAAATCGGCGACAGGGTTACCGTGCTCAAGGACGGCGGCTACGTCGGCACAAAAAACATTTCCGACATAACGCAGGACGACCTCGTTACAATGATGGTCGGTAGGCAGATAAGCAAGAATTATCAGCACGAAAACTTTGATTTTGAAAATGAGCCGGTAATTTTCGAGGTAGTAAATCTGTCACGCAAGGATAATAAGGTAAGAGACGTTTCCTTTAAGCTTCACAAGGGCGAGATACTCGGCTTTTCGGGGCTTGTCGGCTCGGGAAGAAGCGAAATGATGAACGCAATTTTCGGCGCAGAGCCGAAATCATCGGGACGGATTTTCATCGACGGCGAGGAAATCAAAACCCCGTCACCCTACTCCGCAATCAAAAAGGGGCTTGCAATGGTAACCGAAAACCGCAGAGAAACGGGCTTTTTCCACAACTTTGACATTGCGAAAAACATTTCCATACTGCCGTTTGTGAAAACATCGGGTGCAGGCGGAATTTCGGGACTCGTAAGCAAAAAGGCCGAAGCTCAGTGGGCCGACGAGCAAAGGGAACGGCTGAATATAAAATGCTATTCCACCAAGCAGCTCGTGTCAGAGCTTTCGGGCGGAAATCAGCAGAAGGTAATACTCGGCAAGTGGCTTGCCGCCGACTCAAAAATTATTATTTTCGATGAGCCGACCAAGGGTATTGACGTAGGATCAAAAAGCGAAATTTATTCCCTTATGCGCCGCCTTGCGGATGAAGGCAAGGGTGTGCTCGTCGTGTCGTCGGAGCTGCCCGAGCTGCTCAGCGTCTGCGACACGATAGCCGTATTCCTCGAAGGAAAAATAGTAAAATTCTTCAGCCACCGTGAAGCAACGGAGGAAAATATAATTCACGCATCAACAGCACAGGAAAGCGAGGAAACTTAACTGATATGCCGACAAAAATGAAAGAAAGGGAGCTTACCTTTTCACAGGCGTGGCAACGCTACGGAACACTCGGAATACTGGTTTTACTGCTGGTTATTCTGGCGATACTCAGACCTTCATTCTTCTTCAAAACAAGCACGATAACGCAGATTCTTTCGCAGAGCTCCGTCAATATTCTCATAGCTCTCGGCGAATTTTTTGCAATACTCATAGCCGGCATTGACCTGTCCGTTGGCAGCGTTGTGGCGCTTTCGGGTATGTTTATGGCAAAGCTGATGGTGTCGGGCACTTCGCCGATTGCCGCCGTACTACTCGGAGTTTTTATGGGTGCTTTGCTCGGTTTCATCAACGGCATACTCGTAAATTCAACGGGTCTGCACCCGTTCATAATAACGCTCGGCACGCAGGCAATTTTCCGTGGAGTTACGCTCATAATTTCGGATTCAAGTGCTGTTTTCGGCTTCCCTGCGAGCTTTTCACGGTTTATGGCGCAGCGTATATTCTACGTGCCCGTGGCGGCAATCATAGCAATTGCCGCGGCGCTTATACTGGCGTTTCTGACCCGCCAGACGAAGCTGGGCCGTAACATTTACGCCCTTGGCGGCAACAGGGAAAGCGCCTGGTATTCGGGCATCAACATCAAGCTTCACACGCTGATTGTGTTTGTGATTTCGGGCATCTGCGCAGGCATTGCAGGCGTTGTGCTGCTTGGCCGTGTCGGCTCGGCAGAGCCCGCGGCGGCAACCGGCTTTGAAACCTACGCGATTGCGGCGGCAATAATCGGCGGCACCAGCTTTTTCGGCGGCAAGGGCAAAATTTTCGGCGTTGTTATGGGCGGCCTTATCATCGGCGTTATAAACTTCGGAATGAATCTTCTTTCCGTATCAAGCACACTTCAGCAGGTTGTAATGGGCGCGCTGATTATAGGCTCGGTAACACTTGACCGCTTTGTTGCGGGCAGAAAATAGGAGGAAAAACAGATGAAACCTATGTTCAGTCCTTCGCTTATGTGCATGGACTTTCTTGACATTAAAAATCAGGCGGAAATTCTCAACAGCCGCTGTGACTTTTATCACATTGACATTATGGACGGCCACTTTGTGCCGAACATTACTCTCTCGCCCTGCTTTGTTGAAGCGTTCAAAAGGGTGGCGGACAAACCGCTTGACTGTCACCTGATGGTAACGAATCCGCAGGATTATATTCAGCCGCTCAAGAATGCTGGTGCCGATATAATCTGCTTTCACGCTGAGGCTGTCAGCAACTATGCCTTCAGAATTATAAAAGCAATAAAGGACACGGGCTGTCAGGTTGGTGCGGTTTTCAGCCCCGCAACGCCGCTGGAGAGTGCCCGTTATTACCTGCACCTGCTTGACAAAATTACGATAATGACCGTTGACCCGGGCTTTGCCGGACAGCCGTTTATTGCAGGTATGCTGAGTAAAATCGAACAGGCGAAAAGGCTGAAGGAGGAAAGCGGCTACAGGTATATTATTGAGGTTGACGGCTCGTGCAATGAGCGAACCTTCGGCAAGCTTTACAAGGCAGGAACAGAGTGCTTTGTCGTTGGCACTTCGGGTCTGTTTTCGCTTGACAGCGACCTGAAAAAAGCGTGGAACAAAATGGAAGAAAATTTTAATAAATGCACGGGCTGAGGAGGGATTGATTTGACTTCTCGCTACACCCTCGGTGCAGACATAGGCGGCACAAACTTTCGGCTCGGAATAGTATCGTCTGAAGGCGAAATAATTTCGTTTGAAAGAAAAGCGAGCTGTGTCCTTCACGAAAACGCATCCGAAAGCCTTGCCGGAGAAATAAAGGAACACATAACCCGAAACGGCTATGCAGAGCGGATTTTGGCTGTTGCGGTCGGCCTTCCGTCGCTGATTGACAAGAGCAGAAGCACCGTGCTTTCAACCCCCAACTTAAAAGGCTTTGATAATCTTCCGCTAAAAAAAGAGCTTGAAAAAAATCTCGGTATTCCCGTTTTTATTGAAAGAGATGTCAATTTTCTTCTGCAAAACGATATGGAAAAGCTGGGAATAAAAAGCGAAGAAAACGTGCTCGGTTTTTATGTGGGAACAGGCTTCGGAAACTCAGTTTTTCTCGGCGGAAAATTTTACACGGGCAGTAACGGCGCGGCAGGCGAATTGGGCCATATTCCCATACTCGGAAACGACCTTAAGTGTACCTGCGGAAACACGGGCTGCATCGAAACGGTGTGCTCGGGAAAGGCGCTTGAGGCCCTTGCAGAAAAGCACTTTCCGCACACGGATATCAAACAGGTGTTTAAAGCACACGGCAATGAGCCAATACTCAAAGCATTCGTTCACAACCTTGCCGTGCCGATTGCAACCGAAATCAATATTCTTGACCCCGATGTGTGCATAATCGGCGGCGGTGTTATTGATATGGAATGCTTCCCCAAGGAAATACTTTTTGATGCGGTACATTTTTACGCACGCAAGCCGTATCCCGAAAAAAGCCTTCGCCTGCTGTTTACACGCCACGACCAGAAAAGCGGCGTTTTCGGCAGCGGAATATTCGCACAAAAACAAATTATGAAACGAGGTAAAACCAAATGAAAATCAAAAAACTTACGGCTGTTGCCCTTTGCGTTGTCCTGCTTGCGGCTGTGCTTTCAGCCTGCGGCGGCAACGACGGCACCGACAAAACCAACCCCAACGCCGACGGCGTGTCCGAGGTCGGCTCGGGCAAGGCTGAATACGCAGTAATTCTCAAAACCCTTTCCAACGACTTCTGGGCAACGATGAAAAAGGGCATTGAGGACGAGGCAAAGAAGCTCGGCGTTACCGTTGACATTTTCGCCGCACAGAATGAAGAGGACACGGCAGGTCAGCTCACCATCCTTGAAAACTGCCTTACCAAAGGCTACAAGTCAATCGGCGTTGCTCCCCTTTCGCCTACAAACCTCATCAACGGTATTGTTCAGGCAAACGAAAAGGGAATTTACGTGATGAACATTGACGAAAAGATTGACATTGATTCGCTGAAAAATGCAGGCGGCAGCGTTATCGCCTTTGCAACAACGGATAACGTTGCAGTCGGTGAAAAGGGCGCACAGTTTATTATAAATCAGCTCGGCGAAGGCGGCGGTGACGTTGCTATTATCGAAGGTAAGGCAGGCAACGCCTCGGGCGAAAGCAGGAAGCAGGGCGCAACGCAGGCGTTTGACAAGGCTGACGATATTGACCTTGTTGCCTCACAGCCCGCTGACTGGGACAGACAGAAGGCTCTCGACGTTGCAACGGGATATATTCAGATGTACCCTGAGCTTGAGGCAATTTACTGCTGCAACGACACTATGGCTCTCGGCGCGCTTCAGGCGGTAATCAACGCAGATAAGCTGGGCAAAATCATCGTTGTCGGCACGGACGGCTCCGCAGAGGCACTTGAATCAATCCGTGCGGGTCAGCTTTCCGCAACAGTGGCGCAGGACCCTGCCGAAATCGGCGCAACCTCTCTGCGCCGGATGGTTGAGGCAGTTAAAAACAAGCCCGACATTGACCCGAACAAGACTCCGCAGACCATACCCGTTGATTCATACGTTGTCACCAAGGAAAACGTGAAATGAAAATAGCAATCGGCAGCGACCACGTAGGGTACGCTATGAAAAACGAGCTTAAGGCCTACCTTGAGGGCAAGGGGCACACGGTAACCGACCTTGGCACACACAGCGAGGTAAGAACGGATTATCCCGTTTACGGCAAGGCGGTTGCAAAGGCGGTAACGGGCAACGATGCTCAGCTCGGAATTGTTGTGTGCGGTACGGGTGTCGGCATTTCGATTGCCGCAAACAAGACCTGGGGCGTGCGTGCCGTCGTGTGCAGCGAGCCGTATTCGGCAATGCTGTCAAGACAGCACAACAACACTAACGTGCTTGCCATAGGTGCAAGAGTAGTCGGCATCGAGCTTGCAAAAATGATTGTCGATGCGTGGCTGAACGCGGAATTTGAAGGCGGCAGACACCTCCACAGGGTGAATATGCTAGAGTAAAAATTAAACTGTCCCGACAGAAATTCTCTTCCTGTCGGGACAGCCTTTTATCTGTTATTCATATTTAACAAGCATAGGCGTTGCGGTAATACCGCTCTTGCGTACGTTGTATTCATAAGACCAGCGTGTGTGCTTGAGCCTCCACTTATCGGGGCCGTGCCAGAGTGCCGCTTCGTCGTACATATGAAGTGCGGCAAAGGTGTTGAAGCGGTTGCCGAAGGCGGTAATTTCAACCGTGTGCTCGCCCTCGTCAAGCTTGCCAAGCGGCGCACTGTAGGGAGCAAGGGCAACCGTGCCCGTCTTCTTACCGTCAACAAAAACCGTGCATACGGGCTGTGTGAAGTGCGGAATCATAACGCTCAGCTCCTCGCCGCTGCCCTGAATTTTCAGCTTATAAGTAACGTTGCCGCCGTAGAAGGGCAGACCCTGACGTGTCCAGTCGCCGAATTCAAGCTCACGCACGGGCTCCGTAACCTTAAAGCTTCTGCCCTTGAGCTCTACGCCGAAATCGCCGAGCAGGTAGCACGCCTCAAGCGTTGAAACCTTACCGAAGGCACGGCTGAGAACAATAATGTTTTCGCCCTTTTCGAGTTTGCCGAGCTTAACGACGTCGATTGAATCGTCAACGTATTTTCCCGTGCTGACCATATCGACAGTCCTACCGTTGAAGGTAATTGCGCTCTTGTCAATATCCTCAAGAGCAAAGCTTACACAGTCAACCTCAACATCAGAATAAACGGTATATTTAAGGTCAACCGTTTCGGTTTCCTTTTCAACACCGAACAGCCACGGCTGAGCACCGCCCGCAATAGCGTTCTTCATTTTAAGCTCTGCCTTCAGACCGTCGCAGATGCGGAGAATTTCCTCGTTTTCTCTCCACTCTCCGCCGTTGAGACGGTATTTGGGCATATCCAGCAGAACAACGTTGGGCTCTGCCAGCTCAACCTGAGCCTTATAGGGAAGCAGACCTACAACAGTTCTTTCCTTCTTCTTTTCGGGTGCAACACCGCTCTTGCCCTCAACGAGCTTTAGCAGAACGCTGTCCTGAGGATAAAGCTCGAAATCAATATACGTGTCGCCGTATTTATATTCTGCCGCAAGGGGCTTTACCGAGCCGTCCATTGTGTTCCAGAGTTCGGGTGCATACTCGCCCTTGATGCGCAGTGTGTAATCCTCGCTGTAGCAGATGTAATGGTCATCCGTGTGGTTTACGGGTGCGACAAACAGCCAGCGGCAGTCCCCGTCATCACGAAGCTGATACATATGGTTTCTCGTTCTCTCGCCCCTGTCGTCACGCAGGTCAATTTCGCGGTCTGCCTCAAGCGCATTGAGAAGCTGACCCTTTAACCAGCCGACAGCCGTTGAGTCTGCGGCGAATTTCTTTGCTTCATCGCTTGCAACAGCATCAACGTAATCGGGCTGACTGCCTGCAAAAATAACCTTGCCGCCGTTTGCCCTGAAGCGCTCAAGGAATTTAAGCGTTGAAGAACGGATGGTGAGAAGATTGGGAACTATAATTGTATCGTACTGCATCTGACCCACTCTAGTGCCGTCTGCCTGTTGGGGAAGGTTGGCTTCGCAGATATAGTCAAAATCAACAAGATTAAAGAGAAGCCAGTCCGCAAGCTGCATAAACTGCTCGTTCATCTCGTCACGGATTGCGGCGGTCTGCTCCTCGGGGCCGTAGCGCAGCCAATAGCTTTCTATCGGGTGAATTACGCCCACACGCACTACGGGTCTGCCCCTTGTGATAGCGGCATTTACTCTTGCAAAGTGGTCTTCAATATAAGTGTACTCCTTGTACCACGGAGACTGATGGCCGATACAGGCAGGGTAGTCACGCTTTGCCTCGCCCTTCATTGATACCCAGTAAAGATGCGGCACACGAACGCTTACACCCAGCGCCGCCTGCCAGTCACCCTGAAGCTTGTGGCCTCTGAACGTGAAATCCCAGCCGGTTACGCCGTAAAGCTCGCTGAGCATACCCTCTCTGCCGTACTGGTGAACGGCGGACTGGCACTGCTTGGCGGTTGTAAATTCACGGCTGTCACACAGCATATCTATACCTGGCAGTCCGAAGCCTCTGTAAGAGCGCATACAGTCGCCTACTGCGGCATTCTGTGCTTCAAGCGAAGACTCCTCCATCATATGACCCGTGAGCATAATGCCGTTTTTCTCACACCAGCCGCCGATATTATCGGCAAACGCAACCGCAAAGCGCTCGGCAATGTGGTCGTGGTAATGATAGCGAGTGACGGAAACCTTGCCGTCGGGAAGCTCCCAGAAAAGCTCGGGCAGCTTGTCGAAAAGCTCCTCGCCGTACATCTGCCTGTATGTATCGGCAAAATCCGTAGTGTAGGGCAGGAAGGCGTCTCTGTCGCCCGTTGCCTTGCCGAACATCTTTTTGCGTGCAACCTGAGGCTCATCGGTGAAAATTGCGGGAACGGCCTCGCCGAAATCGCCGCCGATGCACTCCTTGTATCGCTCGTGGGTTATATTGATAAACTCCGTCATAGCCTCGGGAGAAAGCGTGTCAACGTAGGTCTGCAGGTTGAACCAGTCGCTCTCGCCCTGGGTTTCACAGTAGGCGTACCAGCAATCCGCACACTCCTCGTCGTCTGCAAGGCGGCGGTAACTTTCAAGGCAGCCGTTTTTGTCGAGAGCTACGGTGTATCTTGCCAGCAGGCAGCCGTTTTCCTCGCGCACGGCGGCGGCAGAGCTGTCGTTTGAGCTGCCCGTACCCGCACCGTAGCCCCTGCGTGTAAAGAGAAGATATTTTTCTCTGTTTTCTTTCTTCTTTGTAACAAGTCCGCCAGCAAAGCCCGAGGGCCACTTATCCTCGTCGTAAAGCCAGGCAAGCATATTCTTATCCTTGGCGGTTTCAACACTGCCCTTAATCAGATCCATAAAGGCATCGGAAAGATATTCCGTGGACATACCCACACGCACGTGCATATGGAAGCCGCCGAAGCCCATCTCCTGCATACAGCCGATTTCCCTGTCGAGCAGCTCCTGATTGAGCTCACAGTTCCACGCCCAGAAGGGGGTTGCCCTGTACTCGCTTGTGGGGTTTTCAAACCGTTCCTTAGTCAACGGCTCGGAGTTCTTTTTGTACAGCATTTTTATACCTCCCGTAGTAATAATATTCATTGACAAATTCTTTTTATTATTTTATACTTTAAGGGTATATAGTTATATTAGGGTATTATAATTTAAAAGTCAACCAAATTTTTGTGAATTTTTACCATTTTGAAGGAAGTGAAAAAGAATGAAGGAAAAGCTAAGCCTTATCATCCCCTGCTACAACGAGGAGGAGGTACTGCCTCTGCTTTACAAAGAGCTTTGCTCCGTGGCAGAAAAAATGGAAGACAGCGAATTTGAATTCCTTTTTGTCGATGACGGCTCAAAGGACAAGACGCTCGGAATAATCAAAGAATATTCTCTGACCGATGAAAGAGTAAAATACGTTTCTTTCTCACGCAACTTCGGCAAGGAGGCGGCAATGTACGCAGGCTTCTGCGAGACAGACGGAGACTACGTTGCCGTTATGGATGCCGATTTGCAGGATCCGCCCTCGCTTCTGCCCGAAATGCTGCGCATAATCAAGGAGGACGGCTACGATTCCGTTGCAACACGCAGGGTAACCCGTGAGGGCGAGCCGAAAATCCGCTCAATCTTCGCCCGTATGTTCTACAAAATCATCAACAGAATTTCCGATGCCGACATTGTTGACGGCGCAAGGGATTTCCGCCTGATGAAAAGAGATATGGTAAACGCAATAGTCAATATGTGCGAATACAACCGCTTTTCAAAAGGCATCTTCGGCTGGATAGGCTTCAAGACCTACTGGCTGCCGTTTCAGAACGTTGAGCGTGCCGCAGGCGAAACAAAATGGAGCTTCTGGAAGCTGTTCAAATATTCGCTTGAGGGCATAATCAACTTCTCACAGACACCCCTCAACATCGCCTCGTGGATAGGCATATTCTTCACCGTTATGTCCTTCGTCGGCGTTGCCGTCGTTTTCATCCGCAGGCTCTTCTTCGACGACCCCGTTCAGGGCTGGGCATCCCTCGTATGCTTTATCTGCTTTATCGGCGGAATTCAGCTTTTCTGTATGGGCGTTATAGGACAGTACCTCGCAAAAACCTATATGGAAGTCAAAAAAAGACCGATATATGTAGTCAGAGAAACGAATAAAAGAAAAGAGGAAAAACCGAATGAAACCAACCAGTAAAATCATCCCTCTTAAGAACACCGAAATCACGGGCGGCTTCTGGGCAGACAAGCAGAAGCTCAACCGTGAGGTTACCATTCACAGCGTTTACGACCGCTTTGCAGAGACAGGCAGATTTGAAGCCTTCAAGCTCAACTGGAAGGAGGGCGAGCCTAACAAGCCGCACATCTTCTGGGATTCGGACGTTGCAAAGTGGCTTGAAAGTGCGGCGTACATAATTGCAAAAACTCCCGACCCGGAGCTTGAAAAAATCATTGACGAAACGGTTGACCTGATAGACAAAAACCGTTGGGACGACGGCTATTTCAACATCTGCTACACTCTTTTCGAGCCTGAGGACCGCTTCACCGCAAGATACAACCACGAGCTTTACTGCGCCGGTCACCTTATGGAGGCGGCCGTTGCCTATTACTACGCCACGGGCAAGGACAAATTTCTGAAAATTATGTGCGACTACGCCGATATGATTGAAAAGGCGTTTGTCACGGAAAAATGGGCGGAGTTTGACAGCCCCGGCCACGAGGAAATTGAGCTTGCTCTCGTAAAGCTTTACCGTGCCACGGGCGAAAAGAGATACCTTGAGCTGAGCAAATATTTTGTTGACGTAAGAGGTGCGGAGGAAGACAGCTACACCCAGGCACACAAGCCCGTCAGAGAGCAGGACGAGGCTGTCGGCCACAGCGTGCGTGCGGTTTACCTTTACAGCAGTATGGCAGACCTTGCCGCAGAGTACGGCGATGAAACCCTTTTCAACGCCGCAGACACACTCTTTGACAGTATGGCAAAGAAGATGTACATTACGGGCGGTTTAGGTCAGACCTGTGTGGGCGAAGCATTTTTGGGCGATTACGATTTGCCCGAAACCTCGTCCTACTGTGAAACCTGTGCCGACATCGGCTATGTTCTTTTTGCACAGCGTATGAGTGCTGTCAAGCCCGACAGAAAGTACGACGATGCGGCTGAGCTTGCACTTTACAACGGCTTCCTCTGCGGACTGTCGCTGGACGGCAAAGGCTTCTTCTATGACAATTCAATTGAGGTTGACCTCATCGGAATAAACAATCCCCACGACAACAGGCACAGACCATTCTACCCGATTACACAGCGGCTTGAGGTTTTCAGCTGCTCGTGCTGTCCCCCCAACGTTACAAGGTTAATTGCAAACATAGGCGAATTTGCCTGCACGGAAAACGACGGCACGCTCTGGCTTCACCACTTTATGAGCGGCGAATTCAAGGGCGAGGGCAAGGCAATCCGCGTTGAAACGCTTTACCCCGAAAACGGTAAAACGGAAATTACCTGCTCGGGCAATTTCACGCTTGCGCTGCGTCTGCCCTCCTGGTGCAGAAGCTACACACTCAGCGGCGGCAAAAATGCAACGCTTAAGGAAGACGGCTTCATTTACGTTGACGTAACAGACGGCGATGTTGTTGAGTACACGCTCGATATGCCCGTACGCTTTGTTCAGGCAAACCCCAAGGTTCGCCAGTGCTGCGGCAGAGTTGCCGTGCAGAGAGGCCCCGTCGTATACTGTGCCGAGGGTGTTGACAATCCCCTGCCGCTCAAGGGCCTTTACGTTGACCCGAAAAACGGCGCAACGCTCATTGAAGCTCCCGAATACGGCGTGAGCGCAATTGAGCTTGACGGCTATATCCGCCCCGAAAGCGACGAGCTGTACTACGATTACGACGAAAGCTTCACCCCACAGAAAATCAAGCTTATCCCCTACTACGCATACGCCAACAGAGGCGAAACAGATATGCTTATTTGGCTGACAAGGAAATAACAGTTTGTCGGCGACAAACTGTAAATGAAAAATGAATAATGAAGTCGCATACGCTGATGAATAATGAATAATAAAGGATGGGCTACGCCCTTACCCATATTATATAATTCGGGTGCGGGTGTCCCGCCATCAATTATTCATTTTTCATTATTCACTATTCATTATTCATTCACAACAATTTATTCCCATACTGAACTGTAATCCGAATAACATAAATTCATTAATTGAAAGGACGTAACCACTATGCTTCACAATTCAGAACACAACAGAGACGTTATGCAGAGAATCGGCTTCCCGCAGGAAGCACAGGACTGCTTTATTAAAATGTTCAAGCTCCTTGACGAAAACAAGGAGTGGGGCGATGAATTTGACAAAATCTACGAGGACTATATGTTCCCGTGGGCAAACGAGCTTGGCGAAAAGCTTGAAAGACTGACTGCACTTGCAGAGAAAATGAAAAAGCCCGAGCAGACTTTGCATATGACCTTCCTGCTTTGCTGCAGTGAGGAGCTTCTCAACCGCTACCGTGAAAAGGGTCTTTCCGATAAGCTCTACTACGACCATATGTGCGACCTGCGCTGTAAGCTCATCGAGTGCCGCAACTGCGAAAACTGCTGGGGCACCTTTGTCGGCGGCTGGTTCCACGGCCAGTACGAGGTTGACCGCTTTGCACTGGGCCGCTTCCAGTATGAGCTTCGCGAGTTTGACGACAAGCACGACGGACACGTGCTTTCGGGCGGCCACGTTATCCACACGGGCGACAAATACGTAAACTTCCACATTCCGTCACTCGGTATTCCGCTGACAGACGAAATCCGTATGGATTCATACCGTCAGGCTTTTGAATTTTTCAAGGATGAGTTTGGCGGCGGTCCCGTAATTTTCGGCTGCGGCTCATGGCTGCTTTACGACAAGTACCTTGACTTCCTGCCCGAAAACAGCAACACGGCAAAATTCATCCGCGATTTTGAAATTCTGCGCCAGGAAGCAAAGGAAGAATTCAACGACGGCTGGAGAATTTTTGACCGCTTCTCCGACCTGCCCGTTGAGCAGTGGCCGAGAGACACCTCTATGCGCCGTGCGTTTGCAGAATACGTTGAGGCAGGCGGCAAAACGGGCCACGGCTTCGGCGTAATCGTATTTGACGGCGAAAAAATCGTAAGATAAAAGGGATATAAATGAAAGTTCTTAACCTCAAAGCCTATGATTACCGCAACCTTGCCCGGCTGGACTATACCCCGGGCGAGGGTGTGAACATAATCTGCGGCGAAAACGGCCTGGGAAAAACAAACTTAATAGAGAGCATCTGGCTTTTCACGGGCTGCCGCAGCTTCAGAAGCGTGAGGGATAAGGACGTTGTTATGTTCAGCCAACCGCAGGCGAGGCTCGAAATGGAGTTCTTTTCGGGCAGCCGCACGAAAAATGCCGTGATTACCGTTGACGAAAAGCGCCACGCAGAACTCAACGGCATTTCCCTTGCCTCCGGCAGGAAGATGATGGGTGAATTCACCTGCGTTGCGTTCACTCCGCTTCATCTGTCAATTGTAAAGGACGGACCCGAGGAAAGAAGAAAATTCCTCGACATAGCTTTAAGCCAGTTAAAGCCCAAGTACGCAAAAAGCCTGCTTGAATACAACAAGATTTTAGCCCAGCGCAACGCCACACTCCGTGCGGCGAGGGATAACCCGTCATTCCTCGCAATGCTCGATATATGGGACGAGGAGCTGGCGCAAAAGGGCGCAGTTATAATTGACAGCCGTATGCGCTGTCTTGAAAGCCTTAAGGAATATGCCTGCCCTGCCTACGACGAAATTTCCTCGGGCAAGGAAACGCTTACCCTGCGCTACAAGGAATACGCCCGTGAAAAGGCACAGGGGCGACAAGAAATTTACGAGAGCCTCATCGCCGCACTCCGTGAAAAAAGAGACGGCGACGTTGACCGCTGTATAACGAGCGTGGGTGCACACAGGGAAGAATTTTCAATTGAGCTTTCGGGCAAAAGCGCACGCAATTTCGGCTCGCAGGGTCAGCAGAGAAGTGCCGCACTTTCGCTTAAATTGGCTGAGGCGGATTTAATTGCAAAGGCCACGGGTGAAGAGCCCGTAATTCTGCTTGACGACGTTTTCAGCGAGCTTGACCCGCAGCGGCAGAAATACGTTGTCAGCCGCCTGCAGAACAGGCAGGTTTTCATCACCTGCTGTGACGAGGAAAACCTTGTACACATGGAAGGACTTGAAGTAAAAGTAGAACGACTTGAACAGTTGGAGAAATAAATTATGTACGATAATTGGGAACAGCTTAAAAACGACTGTATGAACTGTCAGAAATGTCAGCTCGCCGCAACGAGAACTAAGCTCGTTTTCGGCGTTGGCAACGAAAACGCAAAGGTGCTCTTCATCGGCGAAGGCCCCGGCGCAAACGAAGATTTGCAGGGCGAGCCCTTTGTAGGCAGAGGCGGTCAGCTTCTTGACAAATTCCTTGCCGCAGTTGACCTTGACAGAAAAAAGAACATATACATTGCAAATATGGTAAAATGCCGTCCGCCTCAAAACCGTGACCCCTCCCCCGAGGAGCAGAACGAGTGCATCGGCTGGCTTCGTGAACAGACAAGACTGCTCAGGCCGAAAATCATCGTGTGCCTGGGCAGAATTTCGGCAACAAGGCTCATTTCACCCGATTTCAAGGTGACTAAACAGCACGGTCAGTTCTTTGATAAAAACGGCACCCTTATGATGGGCACGTTCCACCCCGCAGCACTCCTGCGCAACCCGAATCACAAACCCGAAGCGCTTGAAGATTTTATTGCGTTGAGGGAAAAGATACTTGAGGTTTGTCCGGAAACTTACGAGTTATGAGTAAAAAAAAGGACTACGAATACACCTCCTACAACAGCGGCAATATCGACCTTGCAAAAGCTCTGCGAAAATCAATGACGAAGCAGGAAAAACACCTTTGGTATGATTTCCTTCAAAAACATCCCGTTAAGTTTTATAAGCAGCGACCGCTTGACAATTACATAGTCGATTTTTACTGTTCAAAAGCAAAGCTTGTTATAGAGCTTGACGGAAGTCAGCATTACAGCGAAGAGGGAATTTTGTCAGACAGCAAAAGAACCGCTGTTCTCAATCAACTCGGAATTGAAGTTCTGCGTTTTTCCAACAGCGATGTAAACGAAAATTTTGAAGGTGTCTGTCTGGCAATTGATAAAAAAATCAGCGAAAAACTTAATATTCCCATGCAGGTTTTTTGAGCGTGGATTTTTATAACCTCTCCGTCGCTGCGGCGACACCTCTCCTTTCAGGAGAGGCAGAGGTCGTAGCAATAAACGGCATAAAAACCTGAGATTCGATATGAACAGCGCTGTCCCGCATTAAGCCTCTCCTGAAAGGAGAGGTGGCACGGCGTAAGCCGTGACGGAGAGGTCAAAAAATATATATCCAGAGGCAAAATTATGTCATTTATCACAGCAATAACAGAAATTTTTTCATACCCGTTTTTGCGCACGCCGTTGTTGGTGGGCATACTCGTTTCGCTTTGTGCGGCGCTGCTCGGCTCGGTGCTTGTGCTCAAGCGTTTTTCAATGATAGGCGACGGGCTTTCGCACGTGGGCTACGGCTCGCTTTGCGTTGCGGCGGCGGCAGGAATTGCACCGCTTAAAATCGCCATACCCGTAGTTATAGTTGCGGCGTTCTTTCTGCTTCGCATAAGCCGCAACAGCCGCATCAACGGCGACAGCGCAATTGCCCTGATTTCTGGCACAGCCATTGCCGTGGGCGTGCTGACGGTAAAGCTCGCAGGCAATGTAAATATAGATGTCGGCAGTTATATGTTCGGCAGTATTGTTGCCGTAAACAAAAGCGACGTAACTGTTAGCATAATACTTTCCGCCGTTGTAATACTGATGTATGCACTGATGTACAAAACCGTTTTCGGCGTAACCTTTGACGAGAGCTTTGCAAGAGCGACGGGCACGAAGGTTTCGTTTTACAACACGGTTATAGCTCTGCTTACTGCGGTTACTATTGTAGTGGGTATGCGCCTGATGGGTGCAATTCTCATTTCCTCGCTTCTCATTTTTCCGTCACTTACGGCAATGCGCTTTTTCCGCTCGTTCAGGGGCGTTGTGCTCTGCTCGGCGGCGGTGTCTACGCTCGGCTTTTTCCTCGGCTTCGTTGCGGCTTACAGCTTCGATTTGCCGACGGGTGCCAGCGTAGTTGCCGTTAATGCAATTATGTTCGTGCTGTTCAGCATTGCAGGAAAAATCAAGCAAAGGTTATCTAAAAAGAATTGTTGTTGAGGATAATAATATGGATTTGCAAGCCGTACTCCAGCAATATATTGAAGCCTGCCATATCTACGGAAGCGGCTTAGAGCATGGAGAAGATCATAAACTTGTCAACAAAGCTTACTCTGTTATAATTAAAAATATTGGTATACTAATGTCCAGCGAAGAAGGCATAGACCTTGCAAAGGCACAGCTTTATAACGAGGACGTTTATGTTGCTGCTATGACTGCCTCCCTGCTAATTTTTGATTATAAAAGAGAGTGTAAAAAAGTACTTAAATCCGTTATAAAAAACAAGGGTGTATTTGCCTTTTCAATGGAGTTCTTCTATAAAGAATGGAAAAAAGGCAATATGAAAAAGATGTATTAATATTAATCAATCCTCCGTCACGGCTTATGCCGTGCCACCTCCTTTCAAAAGGAGGTAAAGCCCCACTCAACAGCGTTGTAAATTGCTTTGTCAATAGCTCCTTTTTAAAGGAGCTGTCGAAATCGCAAGCGATTTCGACTGAGGATTGAATAAAACATATAACTATAGGTATTGTAAATGAAAAACAAACTGACATTCAGAAAATTAAAAATCGAAGAGCTCGGCATACTTACTGAACTGTTCAACTATAAGAATATTGATGAAATGATTGAAGAAAACACCGAAAACATTTTAAACGAAGTTCGTGATATTTTTGTTCTGTTTTATGAAGATAAATTAATCGGTGAACTACACATTTCTTACGAAAACGAAAACCACTTATTCGCTCAAAAGGGCAAAAGAGCCTATCTCTTTGCCTACAGAATACACAAGGATTTTCAAGGACAGGGATTCGGCAAAATGCTTTTGGAAAGCACTTTGAAAGAACTTGAAAAGCAAGGCTATTATGAATTTACCGTAGGCGTTGAAGATGACAATATCCGTGCAAGATATATTTATGAAAAGTACGGATTTGATACGGTTATTTCACGACAGAAAGAAAGCTATCAAGGCGACAGTTATGAATATGATTTGTTGTTAAAATATTAACTCACACGAAAGGAAAGAAAAATATGAAGGTTTCCGAAATTATGAAAGTGCTTGATGCCGAGCTGGTTTACGGCGAGGAGTTTCTCGACAGAGAGGTTCATTCCGCCTGCGGCAGCGATATGATGAGCGACGTGCTGGCTTACGTCAAGGAGCAGGCAGTACTGCTGACGGGTCTTGTTAATCCGCAGGTTGTACGCACGGCTGAAATGATGGATATGAAGTGCATCGTTTTTGTCCGCGGCAAAAGCCCCGACCTTGGTATGATTGAGCTGGCTGAGGAAAACGGAATTCCCCTGCTCAAAACCAAGCGTGAAATGTTCACCTCCTGCGGTATTCTTTACGAAAACGGTCTGCGCGGCGGCGCACACAGACCCGAATAAGGGAGGGCAGACGGTATGAGTGAAGCTATAAAGTTGCATTACGATGTTGACGGCAGGGACTTCACACGTGCAGGTGAGGCTTCCGGCAAAATCAAAAAAACGCTTAAGGATATAGGCTTTCCGCCCGAAATTATCCGCAACACGGCAATTGCCGTTTACGAGGCGGAAATCAACCTTGTAATTCACGCAGGCGGCGGCGAAATTGACGTTGAAATCGCCCCCGACTACGTTGAGGTTATTCTCACCGACCACGGCCCGGGCATTGAAAACGTTGAGCTTGCAATGCAGGAGGGCTACTCCACCGCCCCCGACCAGGTGCGTGCGCTGGGCTTCGGCGCAGGTATGGGCCTGCCCAACATTAAAAAATATACAGATGAAATGAAAATTGATACCGTCCTTGGCGAAGGCACGGTAATGACGCTTAAAATTTATGTTAAGTAGGGAGCGACGCCCCCGTCGCTCCGTTATGAAATATTATATCAAATTTACGGTGAGATGTAGGGAACGCTCTTGAGCGTTCCGTTAAGCTACATCAGACCTCGCGGAACGGTCAAGACCGTTCCCTGCGCTATCATTTTAAATTGATATATCGTAACACGGACGACCAAAGGTCGCCCCTACCGAATTTTGGAGGCAAAAATGTCAGATTTCTACCATTCCGTGCGGTTGGACTCGGAAAAATGCCGTGGCTGTACAAACTGCATCAAGCGTTGTCCCACGGGCGCAATCCGAGTGCGTGAAGGTAAGGCGCATATAATCAAAGAACGTTGTATTGACTGCGGCGAATGTATCCGTGTGTGCCCGTACCACGCAAAATCAGCCGAATACGATTCACTTGAAGAAATACATAAATTCAAATACAAGGTTGCCGTGCCTGCGCCTGCGCTTTACGGCCAGTTCAACAACCTTGACGACGTGGACTACGTGCTGACCGCGCTTAAAAAGCTCGGCTTTGACGACGTTGTTGAAGTTGCAAAGGCGGCAGAGCTTGTAAGCGATGCCACGAGGAAGCTTTTTGAGCAGGGTATACTCAGAAAGCCGGTAATTTCTTCCGCCTGCCCTGCGGTAGTAAGGCTGATAAGGGTAAATTACCCCAACCTTATCGAACACGTTGTACCGCTGACCTCACCTATGGAGGTTGCAGGAGGAATAGCAAGAGAAAAGGCAAGGAAGGAAACGGGCTTAAGCGATGAGGATATCGGCGTGTTTTTCATTTCGCCGTGCCCTGCTAAAATCACGGCGCTCAAATCCCCCGTATGCCTTGAAAAATCCAACCTCAACGGCGCAATCGCAATCAAGGACATCTACCCTGCCCTTGTGCACGAGATGAACCACCTGACCGAAACACAGCCCATAAAGGATTCGGGCGTTATCGGTGTCGGCTGGGCTACGGGCGGCGGCGAGGCAAATTCACTGCTCAAGGACAACTGCCTTGCGGCAGACGGAATTGACAACGTAATAAACATTCTCAACGAGCTTGAGGACGAAAAGCTGCCCGATATTGATTTTATCGAGCTCAACGCCTGTACGGGCGGCTGTGTCGGCGGTGCGCTGACCTATGAAAATCCCTACGTTGCAAAGGCGAGAATAAAGCGCCTGCGCAAGTACCTGCCCGTTTCCTGCAACCGCCTTGACACCGTTGACGTGCCCGACAATATGTTCTGGCACAAGACACTTGTTGCAACTGACGTTATGAAGCTTGCGGACACCGTGCCCGAGGCGATGAGAAAAATGGCAGAAAAGCGTGAAATTCTCGACAAGCTTCCCGGCCTGGACTGCGGTACCTGCGGTGCACCCTCGTGTGCGGCGCTTGCAGACGATATCGTACGCGGCTTCGCCTCGGAAAAGGACTGCGTCTTTATGCTGCGTGACCAGCTCAGCGGAATTGACCGTGAGCTTATTCCTGCTCCCTACAGAGCAAAAGAAAAGGACGAATGATTATGACAGTAAAAACACTTATAGAAGAATTTTCGCTTGAGGTTCTCTGCGGCGCTGAGCTGGCAGAGGAAAAGCAAATCACGGGCGGCTACTGCGGCGACCTTCTGAGCTGGGTTATGTCCAAGGCCAAAGAGGGCGACTGCTGGCTGACCGTTATGGGTAACGTAAACTCCGTCGGCGTTGCCGTACTTGCCGATGTTGCCTGCATACTGCTCACCGAAAACGCCGTGTTTGACGATGATGCCCTCACCCGCGCAAAGCAGAACGGCGTAATTGTTCTCCGCTCGGCAGAAAGCGCATTTGACCTGGGCGCAAGGATAGCAAAGCTGATATGAGCCTGTTTTACGATTTTCACATTCACTCCTGCCTCTCACCCTGCGCCGAGGAGGATATGACACCGTACAACCTCGTCAACCTTTCGGCAATTATGGGTATGCAGGCCATAGCCCTCACCGACCACAACTCCTGCCAGAACTGCGGTGCGGCTATGCGGGCAGGCGAGCAGGCAGGAATAACCGTAATTCCCGGTATGGAGCTTTGTACCTGCGAGGAAGTACACATCGTGTGCCTTTTTGAAGAATTGAAAGCGGCAGAGGAGTTTTCCGATTTTGTTCTGCGTGGCGCTCCGCAGATTAAGAACAAGCCCGAAATTTTCGGCACGCAGTTAATAATGGACGAAACCGACAAGGTGCTCGGCGAGCAGGAATTATTGCTGACCATGGCGAGCAGTATTTCGATTGACAGCGTTGAAAAACTTGTTGACGGCTACGGCGGAGTGTGCTATCCTGCACATATAGACCGAAGCAGCTACAGCGTTATTTCCAACCTCGGTATGATAACCCCCGAAATGGGCTTTGAGGTTGCCGAGGTTTCGCCTATGGGCGACGTACACGCCCTGAAAGAGAAATTTCCCGTGTTGAACGATATGAAAATTCTCACCTCGTCCGATGCTCACAGACTTGAAAGCCTGCGTCCGGCCGAGTTGAGCCTTCACACGGAAAACAACATAAAAAGCATTATCAAGCATTTAAAAAACAGATAAGAAAGGAAAGAGAAAAATGAAAAAAGGACTTTGTATTCTGCTTGTTTTTGCCGTAATTTTCTGCCTTGCGGCCTGCGGCAAAAACGGAAACAAGGGCGAAATTTACACTCCGCCCCAAACAGAGGTTATAACCTTTGAGGACGGCGAAAGCGCCGTTTACGAGGTTATTACGGATGCCGAGGGTGAGCCCGTAACAGATGATGAGGGTCAGACCGAGCTTGTGCCATACGACCCGCCCGTAACTGAGGACGGCGGCTACATTGTAACAACCCCCGAAGGCGAAACAATCAAACAGTCACAAACAACGGTTGCACAGAGTGTAGAGGTTGACCGTGATTTTATTGACCTGACCACCGCACCCGCCGCAAACGAAACAACAAAAAGCGGTGAAACAACAAACAAAGAAGAAACAACCACCAAGCCTGCCGATACCACAACCGCAAACGGCGGTGCACTCCAGACCCCCAACACCGACAAGGAGCCCACAACGCTCAAGGAAATTCCCGAAGGCGAAACCTACGCTCTCAACGGTACACTTTCAAAGGAAGATGCACATAAGCTTGCAGGCATACTCAACATCTCCAACCCCTTTGATGCGGCACTCGCCACAGGCGATTTTTACCTTGCGGAGGAAAAGCTTCCCGACTACCTCAGAAGCATTGAAAATGCAGTCAAGAGCATAAAAGCCGACAAAAAGCTGTACGAATACGTCGGCAATAAAAACCTGCAGCTGTGGTATGACTATATGGTCGAAGCCGCTGACAGATACGCCGTATTTATGGGTATTGTAAGAGGTACGGAAGGCGAAAAGCCCGGAAAGGCTTTCTATGCAACCTACGAGGATTTCCAGAATTATTACCGCTACTCACTTCAGGTTTATTACCATATGCTAAACGGTGCGGAAAGAATAATGTATTCGTAATGTAATTTTAAACTTCACTAAAAAAACTCTCCCGTGAGATAATCACAGGAGAGTTTTTTGATGTATGTACGTTATAGGAGGAAAATTATTCGTTTTCAGCGTGACCGCAGCCACAGCTGCAGCAGGAACAATTACCGCCGCAGGAGCCCGAATCGGGACAGCCTATGCACTTTTTGCCGCTTTTCTTGGCTTTGTAAACATAGGCACCCGCAAGGGCAACAATCAACAACACAACTGCAATAATAATAAAGTTTTCCATTCGGACACCCCTTTCTTTTATTTGCCGTTACTTCTTTGCCGCCGCTTTCCTTTTCGCTTTTTCTTCCTTTTCTTTTCTAGCCTGCTTATCTGCCTTAATGCTGAGCGCAACGAGAATTGTCACGAATACCGCAACGGCTGCAAGGCCGGGAACGAAACCCTTGCCGACAGTGCCTACCGTGATAAGCGTACCGAGCTGATATACGAGGAAACCGACGGTGAAGCCCGTACCGAGCTGAAGACCGATGCCCGCCAAAAGCCATTTTGCGCTTTTGAGCTCGCTGTTCATTGCGCCGATAGCCGCAAAGCAGGGCGGCGAGTAAAGGTTGAACATAAGATATGCAAGGGCGGCGGCCTTTGTAATTGCCATAACGCCTGCTACCTCGCTGCCCGTACCCTCAAGCATTGAAAGCTCCTCGGTATCAATAAGGTTTTCAAGGCCGACAAAGCACACGGCAAGCGTGCCGACGACGTTTTCCTTTGCGATAAAGCCCGTAACCGCTGCCGCGGCAAGCTGCCACGAGAGCACGCCGACAACCGGCACGAGAATATAGGCAAACGGGACTGCGATTGAAGCAAGTATTGAAGCATCAGCCGTTTCGGCAGGTTCAAATTTCCACGTAAAGCTCTGCATAATCTGAACAGCCGTGTTGCAAAGCAGGATAATCGTAGCCGCCTTTACTATGTAAGCCCAGCCGCGGCTGCACATAGCCTTGACCGCTCTCCAAAGGCTGGGTGCCTTGTACTCGGGCAGCTCCATAATAAAGAAAGATTTTCTTGCGCCTGCACCCGTAATTTTATTTATAATCAGTGCACCGAAGAAGATTATGGCTATGCCGACGAAATACATCAGCGGCCCTACCCACGAAGCGTCCTCAAAAAATGCGCCTGCAAAAAGGGCAATAACGGGGAGCTTTGCACCGCAGGGCATAAAGGGCGCAAGCAAAGCAGTTGCTCTGCGTTCACGCTCGTTGCGGATTGTGCGGCAGGCCATAACGCCGGGAATTGCACAGCCCGTACCGATAACGAAGGGAATAACGGATTTTCCGCTCAGGCCAACTCTTTTGAATATCGGGTCAAGCACAACGGAAACACGTGCCATATATCCGCAATCCTCAAGCAAGGCAATGAGAAAGTACATAACCATAACGAGCGGAAGAAAGCCGATAACGGCAATCACGCCGCCGATTACACCGTCAACAAGCAGGGCGTAAAGAAGCGGATTTGCGTTTGCAAGCAGACCGCCTACCCATTCCTGCCCCTTTTCGAGCAGGGCAACGAGTGCGTCCGCAATCCAGACACCGGGGCCAGCCTGCGAAATCCAGAAAACGAGGAACATTACAACGGCAAAAATCGGAATACCGAGGATTTTGTTGGTAAGCACGGCATCTATTTTATCGTGAATATTTTTTTCTCGGGTGAATACCTTGCGCTTTTCAACTGCTTTTACGACGCCGTTTACAAACTCAAAACGCTTTCTGTCCGCCGCCTTGACGGAAGCTTTATCGTTCAGGTTTACAAAAGCGTTGGTGTAGGGTGCCTTCTGACCCCTGCCGATAAGGCTGACAGCGGCCTCAACAACCTTGTCAAGTCCCTCGCCCGTTGTGGAAACGGTCATAATAACGGGACAGCCGAGCTTTTGCGAAAGAGCAGCGGCGTCTATATCGGTTTCCTTCTTTTTATTGATATCCGTCTTGTTGAGCGCAACAACCACGGGGATATTGAGCTCAAGCAGCTGAGTTGTGAAGAAGAGGCTTCTGCTCAGATTCGTTGCATCGACAATATTAATAATCGCATCGGGCTTTTCGTTTCTGACGTAGTCGCTCGTAACGCTCTCCTCCGAGGTGAAGGGTGACATTGAATAAGCACCCGGAAGGTCAACGGCTATAAGCTCTGCACCGCTGTAAATGCTTTTTTTAACTGAGTGCTCCTTCTTGTCAACGGTAACACCCGCCCAGTTGCCGACCTTTTCGCTTTTGCCGGTAAGGGCGTTATACATAGTGGTTTTACCGCTGTTGGGGTTTCCCGCTAAAGCAATTCGCATTTCTGCTTCCTCCTCGTTTATTGTGGTTAGCTAAGGCTAACCACAAGCCGTTAAAAAAAGTAATCGGCCGATTACTTTTGATATTTCAGTTTTGATGTGCCGATTAACCAATAACCGTTATAGCCTCGGCAAGCTGCTTATCTACATTATATCTGCCGTCCTTGATAGTAACCACACAGCCGCCCTTAAGGCGTGAAATAACGGTAATGGGCTCTCCGCTGTAGCAGCCGAGAGAAAACAGGAAATCCTCCAGCTCCTCATCGTCTGTTTCAATGCGGTCGATTATGTATTCTTTTCCTTCCTGTGCTGAAAACAGATTCATAATATTTCTCCGAAAATATAGTTGATTAGCCTCTGCTAACTACTTAAATTATATAACCGTATTTTTTCAAAGTCAACGCTCTTAAATGATATTTTTCAAATTCGGCAGTATGCCGAAAAGTTAGCTTGTGCTAACCCGCGGCATTTGTGTAAATTTACCATTCACTTGAAATCCGACTGCACTTATGATATTGTTATTTATATACAGAGGTGATACTATGGACAACTTCATTCACATAGGCTACAACAGCTTTTCCGACAGAGCGGACAGCATTGCTTTTACCGGCCCTGCAAAAGCGGGCGCAGACTTTATCGTCTGCCACTTTAACCCGATAGGCAAAACGCTCAAAGAAGAATGTGAATTTGCCGCAGGCGTTGCAAAGAAAATCAAAGATATGGGGCTGTGTTTCGTTGCAAACTTTGAGTTTATAAACTTTGCAGACCATAGCCGAACCGCGGACGGCTTTGACTGGTGCAACAATCCCGACGGCACTCACCGCCTGAATCTGCCCGAGGAATACGTCAGGGCACTCGCAAGTCACGGCAATCTGATTGGCATTATGCACGACGAAATGGAGCACGTGCTGATTAACACGAACCTTTCAATAACGCTGGACAAAAAAGGCAGAAACCACCTGCCTATGTTTTTGCCGGGTGACACGAAGGACGTTGTTGAGCAGGGTGAATTATGCAGTAAACAGTTCGCTGAATATGCGGACAATTTCCGCTCAATGGGTGCGCCCGTTTTTGTCGGCGAGCACGTTTTCCCCGTGCTTTACCACACCTTTGCAAGAAACGGCATCATCCCCAACTTCAAATCGCAGAAGGAAAGCTACAGCAACCTGCAGTTTGCGGTTGCGGCGGGTGCGGCGATGCAGTACGGCACCGAGCTGTGGAGCTGTGTTGACCTGTGGCACAAGCTCACCTACCCCGGCCATACGGCAGACGAAATGTACCACAACCTCGTATTCTCCTACCTTACGGGCGTTGACAGGGTGTACGTAGAAGCCTCCAATCAATTCTATGACGGGGACAGGCTGACTGATTACGGAAAAGCCTACAAAAAATTCATTGATGAATACAAGGATAAACCCCGCAGTTACACCGCAAGAGATTACAAGCCCGAAATCGGCATAATCCGCTACGATGACACCTACTGGGGTCAGGGCGATCCTGTTGCGTGGCGCAAAATTCTTTTCGGCAACAAAAAAATAAAGCCCGACAAGCGGGCTAAGGAATGGATTCGCGTTTTCCGCCTGATTACTCACGGCGAAACGAGCAAGCACGCCATAAACTGGAACAGAATTTCCCCGTGGTCACTTAAGCCCCACCGTTCATTTGCTTCAATGAACGGCACGGCGGTTTTCGACGACAGAGTGGAAAAGGACAAGCTCTCATCCTTAAGGCTCTGCTTCCTTTGCGGCTATCACATAAGCGAAAAAACGCTGAAAGCTGTCGGCGAGCTTGTAAAGGAAAACGGGCTCACCGCCGTCACCTCCAAGCGCTTTGCTCCCGCTCACATCAAGCCTAAAGGCGGCTTTACGAAGGTAAAAGACGGCAAGGGCTGTTGGATAATTACCAACCGCTTTGATTCCGCCAAGCTCAAAAAAGCCGTGTCGCAGTTTCTCGGCGGCAAGGGCGAAATGACCTACCGCTTCGGCAATGAAAAATTCACCCTTAAAATTTCCGAAAACGGCGAAGCATTTGAGATAATATAACAAAAAGGACACTTTCCAAACGGAAGGTGTCCTTGCTTTTTTAAAGTGTTTCAATAACGATTGTGTTGATTACAACATCCTCAACGGGCTTGTCGCCGCGGGCAGTTTTAACGTTTGCGATAGCGTCAACAACATCCATACCCTCGTAAACCTGGCCGAAAACGGTGTGCTTGTAATCGAGCCACGGTGTACCACCGACAGCCTTGTAATTTTCAACCGTTTCTGTGGGGAAGCCTCTGTCGGAAAGCTGCTCCATCTGCTCAACAAGGTCACGGCTGACCTCGTCTGCCTGAACGATAAAGAACTGGCTGCCGTTTGTGCCGGGGCCAGCATTTGCCATTGAAAGAGCACCGCGCAGGTTGTGAAGGTCCGTGCAGAATTCATCCTCAAACGTGCTGCCCCAGATGCTCTGACCGCCGCAACCCGTACCTGTCGGGTCGCCGCCCTGAATCATAAAATCGTTGATTACGCGGTGGAAAATAAGGCCGTCGTAATAACCGTTCTTTGCGTGTGTTGTGAAATTCTCAACCGTCTTGGGTGCCGCCTCAGGGAAAAGGCGGATTTTAATATCGCCCATAGAGGTCTGCATTGTTGCTACGGTTTCGCCCGCAACGGGCTTTGCAAGCTGTGAAATCATCAGATAATTATCTCCTTATTTTTTATTGAAACGGGTAGCTCTGAAAAATCAAAGTGCACACAAGATTTGTGCGGTGATTTTGCAGAGATGCCCCTACTACGCTGTAACAACTAAAACTTCACTGTAGGGGCGGCTATCAGCCGCCAGCAAACCGAGCAATATCAGCACGGGCGGATAATATCCGCCCCTACAAAAGTCAACTTTAAGATGTTACAATGTACTACTATTTTACTGCATCGAATGCGTTGTAGGTGTAGAAGGTCATTCGGAAGTTTACGTCGTCGGCAAGGTCGTTCTTTTCGTAGTATTCATCGCCGAACCAGAAGGTTGCAACGTAAAGGCCCTTTCTGCTTCCTGCCCAGGAGGAATTGAAGCTGTCCTCTCCGAGCGTTTCGGGCAGTCTGTCCTCGGTCTTTACAAGGCCGAGACCGCTCGGGTCGTAAATTTCAAAGCCTGCCTTCTCAAGCTCAAGAACATACGCTCTGTAGTCCTCGTAGTTCATATCCTTAACGGCAAACTCGTAAATATAGCCCTGCTCGTTCTTCTTTTCATTATAAAGGTCAACGCGGTCAACAGGGCCGGGAACATCGCCGAAAAGAAGGTTATCGGGCCAATCGAAGCCGGGAGCCTTTTTCGTGCTTTCCGTAGCCTCAATGACGGGTGTATCGTCACCGCAGGCGGCAAAGCAGAAAACCATTGAAAATGCGAGCAGCGCACAAAGTAATTTTTTCATTCATTTATCCGTCCTTAAAAATTATTATTCATTATATTATAAATCCTAATATCCTTTTTTGCAAGCAAAAGCCGGTTTTTATTCAAAGATTTTTATGAGTTGGTGTTTTTTCCGTAATCAAACAACAAAAACCACTTCAGAAGAAGTGGTTTTTATGGAGCTGGTGACGGGAATCGAACCTGCAACCTGCTCATTACGAATGAGCTGCTCTGCCATTGAGCCACACCAGCATACAGCCGTATTATTTTTTACAGCTTATTTATTATAAACATAGTTTTCAATAATTTCAAGTGTTTTTTTAAAATAAGAGAAAAATATTACAACTTTTTACGGGCACGGGCTATACCTTGCCCGTAATTCAATTAAAAAATGCGCTCGATTGTGATATGATGCACTTATGAGGTGATGGTTATGAAAACCGAATTCATCGCTTTACTGCTGTGCGGTGCTGATTTTCTTCTGCGGTACAACTGCATTTGCGGCAGGAAACCTTTTCTGCGGTATTTTCCGAATCATAAAGTGTCTTTTACCGCATAAAAGCATAGTATCCAAATTTTCGCATAAAATTATGTCACTGTGCACAAAAAATATTTTTAAATAGTTAAATATTTGTTAAATGCGGGCTGTTATTATTGACAAGTATTATAATATTTTGTTAAAATAAGGTGATTTATTATAGGCGAAGTGCCCGCGGGCAAATTCAAGTTTCTCGCCTATCTAAGGAGGAATGTGCTTTGACAGATCATATCACATTGACAGACTCAAAGACAATGGCCTACATCAATATGTACGCTGTTCTCGGTACGCTTGAAAACCTTTGCGAGATCGACCCCGTCGCTTCCGCAATCCTTTCAAACCAGAAGCCCATTTCGGTTGGCTTCGACGTTGCCGACGGCCCCAAGGCCACACTTTATTTCAAAAACGGCCGCTGCCGCATGGAGCAGGGCTGCACAGACTGTGACGTTAAGCTCCCGTTCAGCTCCTGCGAAAAGTTCAACGGTCTTATCGACGGCACGGTTACACCCATCCCCTCAAAGGGCTTCCAGCACATCAAGTTCCTGCTCAAGGTTTTCACCCCCTTGACGGACAGACTTTCCGCCCTTATGCGTCCCGACCCGAAGGACCTTGAGGACAGAGAGTTTTTCGAGACCAGCACAAAGCTGATGTTCTACACAATTGCCGTTGCCCTTGCACAGATTGCAAACAACGACCAGATCGGTAAGTTCTCCGCTCACCTTATTCCCGACGGCGAAATCGCCTTCGGCATCAAGGACAGCGTTGCGGCAACCATCCGCGTTAAGGACCACCGCCTTGTCACAATCAAGAAGGCAAGCGAAAATCCCCGTGCCGCTATGGAATTTGCAGACCTCGACCTGGCACGTGACCTTTTCGACGGCAAGGTCAATGCCGTTGCCTGCATCGGTGAAGGTACTATCACGATGAAGGGCATGATCAATATGATCGACAACCTTAACAGAATACTCGACAGAGTAGCTCTGTACTTAGCATAACGGAGGTGCACGACAATGAGTTTTCCCATTTATGAACATAAAGTAAGCCGTGAGCTCTTCGACAGAGCAACAAAGGTAATTCCCTCAGGTGTTTACGGCCACCTCGGCCCGGCAGAGGGTAACTTCATCCCCGTTTGCGATTGGCCGCTTTTCGGCGACAAGGCAAAGGGCGCATATTTCTGGGATGTTGACGGCAACAAGTACATAGATTATATGTGTGCCTACGGCCCCAACGTTCTCGGCTACTGCGACAAGGATGTTGATGCAGCAGCAGCCGCACAGGCAAAGCTCGGCAACTGCACAACCTCTCCCAGCAGAATCACGGTTGATTTTGCAGAGCTTATGGTTGACACAGTAAAGAGCGCAGACTGGGCTTTCTTTGCAAAGAACGGTAACGACGTTACAACAGCCGCTATTATGACTGCACGTGCAGCAACACACCGCAAGAAGATTATCTTCGTTAACGGCTTCTACCACGGCGTTGCTCCCTGGACACAGAAGGTTGACTACCCCGGCGTTATCCCCGAGGACGTTGCAAACAACCTCTACGTTGACTGGAACGATTTCGAAGCACTCGAAAAGCTCGTTGCGGAAAACGAGGGCGAAATAGCCGCTTTCATCTCCACTCCGTATATGCACGGCAACTATAAGGACAACGAAACACCTGCTGAGGGCTACTGGCAGAAGGTTCGCGAGCTTTGCACACGCAAGGGCATCGTCCTCATCGTTGACGACGTACGCTGCGGCTTCCGTCTCGACCTTGCAGGCTCCGACCACTTCTACGGCTTTGAGGCTGACCTTATCTGCTTCTGTAAGGCTATTGCAAACGGCTGGAACGTTTCCTGCCTTTGCGGTAAGGACTCTCTCAAGAGCGCTGTCAGCTCACTCAGCTACACGGGCAGCTACTGGCTCAGCTCCGTTCCCTTTGCAGCCGGTATAGCCTGTATCGAGAAGATGAAGAAGCTTGACACTCCCAAGCTGTTCCGCGAAAAGGGTCTTATGCTTACAAACGGCCTTAAGGCTGCCGCCGAAAACAACGGCTTCAACCTTGTCGTTTCCGGTGAGCCCGCACTCTTCTACCTCAGAATAGCAAACGACAACTCCATGATGCTCCACCAGGAGTGGGTTGCCGAATGTGTCAAGAGAGGTATCTTCTTCTCCAGCCACCACAACCACTTTATGAATGCCGCAATGAGCGACAAGGATATCAACCTCACACTTGAGGTTGCCGACGAAGCATTCAAGGTTGTTGCCGCAAATCACCCCGAACTCTTTTAATTGAAACTTTTAATACAGGAGGAAAACAAAATGCCATTGACCAAGCAAGAGTGGCTTGCACTCGAAAAAAAGGCTCATGAGCTGCGTAAACTCTGCCTCGATACAACTTACTGGGCAGGCTCCGCTCACATCGGCGGCGGTATGAGTGTCATGGATATGATGACTGTTCTCTACCACAAGTATATGCACCTCGACAAGGAAGACCCCAACTGGGAAGACAGAGACCGTTTCATTCTCAGTAAGGGCCACGCAGGCGTTGCTTATGCAGCAGTCCTTTGCGACTACGGCTACAACGACCCCGAACAGCTTAAAACCTTCAACCTTTCCAACTCCAAGATGGGTATCCACCTTGACTCCAACAAGGTTAAGGGCGCAGATGCTTCCACAGGCTCTCTCGGCCACGGTCTTTCCATTGCGGCGGGTACAGGCCTTGCAGCAAGAATCAAGGGTAAGGACTACAAGACCTTCTGCATCCTCGGCGACGGTGAATGCGACGAAGGCTCCAACTGGGAAGCAGCAATGACAATTGCTCACTACAACATCACAAACGTTATCTCTTTTGTTGACCGTAACCAGTGCATGATTGACGGCCCGACGGAAGAAGTTATGAAGCTTGAGCCCTTCTGCGACAAGTGGCGCTCCTTCGGCTTCCACGTTATCGAAATCGACGGTAACAACATCAAGGAGCTTTGTGAAGCTATTGACTACGCATACGAAAACACAGAGAAGCCCGTTATGATTGTCGCAAACACAGTCAAGGGCTGCGGCGTTGACTATATGGAAGGCGACTACAAGTGGCACTACGGCGCACTTAACGAAGAAAAGTACGAGCTTGCAAAGAAGAGCCTCGAAGCGTTCTACAAGAAGCGCTGCGAAAGAGCAGAAAAGGAGGGTGCATAAGCCATGGCAGGTGGACTTACTTACACAGCTACTGAATCTACAGCTTTCTCAACAGCTGAATACTACGGCAAAACGCTCGTAGAACTCGGCCAGGAGCACGACGACGTTGTCGCTCTCACGGCTGACCTTGGTAAATCAACAAAAATCGGTATGTTCGGCGAGCATTTCCCGGACAGATACTTCAACGTAGGTATTGCAGAGCAGAATATGTTCGGTGTTGCCGCAGGTATGGCAAGGGCAGGTCTTGTTCCCTTCCTTTCCACCTTCTCCGTTTTCGCTTCGCTCAGAAGTGCAGACCAGCTCCACACGGATATCTGCTACCAGAACGTAAACGCAAAGGTTATTGCCACACACGCAGGTACATCCTTCGGTCAGGCCGGCTCAACACACCACGCAATCTGCGATATGGCTGTTGTCCGCTCAATGCCCAACATTACTCTTATCTGCCCTGCTGACGGTCTTGAGACAGTCAATGCAGTACGCGCAGCATACGAGAACCCCGGCCCCTACTACATCCGTATCAACCGCGGCTTCGACCGTGTTCTTTACGAAACAACAGACTACGGCTTCGAGGTAGGCAAGGCTGTTCAGCTTAAAGAGGGTACCGATATTACGGTTATCGCTTGCGGTTCCTGCGCATTCCAGGCACTCCAGGCAGCTAACTTCCTTGAGAACGCAGACGGTCTTAAGGTAAGAGTGCTCAATATGCACACAATCAAGCCCATCGACAAAGAGGCTATTGTAAAGGCTATTATGGATACACGCCGTATCATCACTGTTGAAGACCACTCAGTTATCGGCGGTCTTGGCGCAGCGGTTGCAGAGGTTATTGCCGAAACAGGTAAGGGCTGTGCATTCAAGCGCCTTGGTATTCAGGACCAGTTTGCACCCATCGGCCTTCACGAAGACATTATGTCCTCACTCGGCATTGACTCCAACGGTATCATTGCCGCCGTTCGTGAAGCAATGAACGCTGACTTTGAGCTTGACGACGACTGGGACGACGAGGTCTGATTTATAAAAAATCAGATTTTAACAGCAGAAAGGATTGATTTTTATGTCTACAAGAGACGAAGTTTTTACCAATAAAATTTTCCTCTGTGCTGCAATCCCGCTCATCAAGGTCATCGCAAACGATGTTCCCAACCTTGCAAAGAAATTTGAGCACGCTCACACAATTTACCAGATAAGTGCACTTGACCCCGATTCACCCGAGGGCAAGGTAGGCACACATCTTGTTGTAAACAACGGCGAGTGGATTGTTCACACCGATAAGCTGACCAACAACGCACACGTTGAGCTTGAATTCAAGAGCATTGAGGCTCTCAACGCTTTCTTCAAGGGTCAGATTAAGCCGCAGTATCTTCCCAAAATGAAGGGTCTTGCAAAGCACACGGGTGCATTTGCCTCCTTTATGATGGTACTACTCAAGATGTCCTCTCTCCTCACGGCTAAGGAAGCTCCCGAGGACGAGGAAACAAAGAAGCTTCTTGTCAAGTGCTACTTCTACCTGCTTTCCAGCGGTATCAGCACGCTCAACAAGAACGGCCACGATGCTATTCACGACTGGACCTCAAAGAGCCCCGACCGCGTTTACTCCTGGGCTGTCAACGGCTATCCCGAGGTCAGCGCATACATCCGCATCAAGGCAGGCAAGTCCAGAGCAGGCCGCGGCGAATACAAGAGAGCTATGCCCTTCTTTACAATGCGCTTTGACAATTTCGACAGCGCACTGGGTATTCTTATGCAGACGGCAGATATGCTTGAGTCCGTTAAGGCGGGCAAGCTTATTATGGACGGTGCACCCGAATTCGGTGCACAGCTCGGCGACTTTATGATGCAGGTCGGCGCATACGCACAGGGCTAATAAAACTAATTTGCAGAGCAGTATATCCTACTGCTCTGCTTGAAATTATTCCACGAAAGGACTTTTCACTACGATGAAAGTATTTATGATTGGCGGCACAGGCCTTCTCGGCTGTGAGGCTGCAAGAATTTTTATTGAGAGAGGCCACCAGGTAAAGAGCGTTGCTCTTCCCCCTCTCCCCGAAGGAGCTCCCATCCCCGAAGAGATGGAAATTGAGCTTTGCAACCTTTACGAAAAGAGCGATGAGGAAATCAAGGAAATGATGACGGGCTGTGACTGCTTTGTTTTCGCCGCAGGCGTTGACGAAAGAGTCGAGGCTCCTGCTCCCGTTTACGATCTCTACTACAAGTGCAACATCGCTCCCCTCAAGAGACTTCTTCCCATCTGTAAGGAAGTCGGTATGAAGAATGCCGTTATCCTCGGCTCCTACTTTGCTTACCTTGCAAAGGAGCGCCCCGATATGAAGCTCACCGAAAAGCACCCCTACATCCGCAGCAGAATCGACCAGGAGAACGTTGCCTTCTCCTTTGCTGACGAAAACTTTGACGTTGCCGTTCTCGAACTCCCCTATATCTTCGGCACACAGCCCGGCAGAAAGCCCGTCTGGGTTATTCTTATCGAGCAGATTAAGAGAATGGATAAGCTTCCCTGCACAATGTATCCCGGCGGCGGCACAGCTATGCTGACAGTCCGTCAGGTCGGTGAGGTTATTGTAGGTGCGGCTGAAAAGTCCAAGGGCGCTACAGCTTGGCCTATCAGTATGTATAACCAGACCTGGAAGGAATTCCTCAAGATTGTTTACGCGGCACGCGGTATGGGCGAAAACCGTCCGATTATCAGCGTTGCTCCCTGGATGATGAGAATGGGCCTCGGCGGTGTCAAGAAGGAATACGCCGCAAAGGGAATTGAAAGCGGTATCGATGTTGACGGCCTTGCAGATATTATGGACATCAACCTCTTTATCGACCGCAAGTATGCCGTTGAGCTCGGCGCAACTGAGGACGATATCAGAGCCGCCATCTTTGATTCAATCAAGGTCAGCCAGGCCGCCTACGAGGGCAAGGTCAAGCTCCTTGAAATGAAGGGCGAATAATCAATTCGGAATTACGAATCATTAGGAATTACGGGAGGGCTGATGCTCTCCCGTTTTTTGTATGATATAAACGCATAATCCGGATTTTTTCGTTCATCACAGCAGTTCACATCGCTTCTCAGTAGGGCTTACCTCCTTTTTAAAGGAGGTGGATTTTGACAAAGTCAAAAGACGGAGGATTGAAATTCATTCTTTCTTATTTATTCTTTATTATTTCTTATTTATTTTTTAAATTCTGTTTTCTGTTCTGATTTTTGTTGCGAAAAGAATAGAATTATGGTAATATTAATGTATTATATAATAAGGGAGATTTTCCAATGCCTAAAAGACAGGATTACATCTCGTGGGACGAATATTTTATGGGTATTGCCCTGCTTTCCGCAAAGCGCAGCAAGGATCCCAACACACAGGTCGGTGCCTGTATAGTTAACGACGCAAACAAAATTATGTCCGTCGGCTACAACGGCTTCCCTGCCGGCTGCAGCGACGAGGAATTTCCGTGGGAGCGCTCGGGCGACGAGTACGACACGAAGTACCCCTACGTATGCCACGCAGAGCTCAACGCAATTCTCAACAACGCAGGCGGCGATTTAAGAGGCTGTAAGATTTACGTTGCCCTTTTCCCCTGCAACGAGTGTGCAAAGGCAATTATCCAGAGCGGCATTACGCAGGTTATATACCTTTCGGACAAATATGCCGACACGCCCGGCACAAGAGCCTCCAAAAGAATGTTCAATGCCGCAGGCATAAAGCTGACGAAATTAAAGCTCAACCACGACTCAATCACACTCAACCTCAAGGAAGAATCGGTCTGATATGCTCGAAAAAAGCAACCATAAACACAACAAAACGCTCGGCGACCCCAACGCCCTGATAAACGGTCAGGCAGTGCACCGCTGCGGCAGAATGCGCTTCGGCCTGCGCCCGTTTTCCGCCGTTGGCAGTGCGGTTATAGCCGTGTACAACCTTATGCTCCTGCTCAACCGGCCTGCCGTGCTGGCGGATATTGCAAGAGAGCTCTACATCCGTGCACGCTCGCCCCTCGGGCTTTTGGGCGCACGGCCCCTGCGTGTTTTCCGCTATTTTTCCGCACACTATATTCCCGTAAACCTCGACAGGGATTTTAACTCCTTCTGCGAAAAATTCGGCGAAGGCTACTGCGGAATTATCATCTGCAAAACAGGCGGTGCTTTTTCAATTCCCCACGCCGCCGCAATAGAAAACGACGGCGGCAGAATTTACATCTACAACCGTTTTCCCACCGCCGCAAAACGCTACGAATTCAGCTCCGCAGAATTTGCCGCAAACAAAAAGAATTTTATAGTCGGGTACTATATTAACGCAGCGGAATTTAATTGACAAAAAAGCTTTCCTTTTTACGGGAAAGCTTTTTTAGTGCAAAATGCAAAGTGCAAAACGCAAAATTGCGGGAGGGCTTCGCCCTCACCCGATTGTAATTATGCAGAACAGATAAGTGATGTCATTCTGAGGCGAAGCCGAAGAATCTTATAAACCCAAAAGATTCTTCACTGCGTTCAGAATGACATCGTTTTTTACATTATACGCACGGCCACTCAAAGCCGTAATCTTCTAATATCGTTCTGATTTTTTCGTTTTCGTCAGCATCTAAATATATATAGCCTTTAATCACTTTGTCCTTATAGTATATTGTTCCGCAATCATCACAAGCGATACAAAAGGTTTTGCTGCCGATAACCACTGCAACGTTTTCATCAAAGCCGCAGGAGGGCAAGTCAAAAACACTTATCCGTTTTCCGTCCAGAATTTCCGCAATTTTCTCAATATCCTCGCTTGATATTTCAGCGGTGATATTCTTATCCCCGTAAATATATCGGGCAATTGCCGCATCTCTGTTATTGACTTTTACAAACGAAAAATTAAGTATCAGAATTACTGCGAAGGACAAAACCAAAACGAAAAATAAAACTTTCTTTTTCATTTTCCTGCCTTTCTTAATTGCAAATTACGGTTTGTCGATTTCTTTATTAATGTAAAAGTAGTTTCGACAACGGACGACCGAAGGTCGCCCCTACAAACTACGCCATCGGCAACAGCACGCGGGAGGTGAACATATCGCCCTCAATATGGATTTCAAATCTGCCGCCCTGGAGCTCGCACAAATCCTTGGCTATCGAAAGGCCGAGGCCGCTGCCCTCGCCTGTTCGGGCTGAATCGCCCCTTACAAAGCGTTCCATAAGCTCGTCGGCGGAAATATTAAGCGGTGCGGCAGAAATGTTGCGGAACATTACCATACCCATACCGTTTTCCTCGCCTACGGTCACATAGGCTCTCGTGCCGGGCAGAGAGTACTTTGTTATATTTGATATAATGTTTTCAAGCACACGGTAGGTCTTCTGTCCGTCCGCAAACACTATCGGTTTTGAGCCGTTGTTGTTTATTATCGGCTCAACGCCGCTTTTTTCAAACGCACCCGTGTTCTCACCGACAGCCTGTGCCGCAAGCTCGCAAAGGTCAACCTTCGTCGGGTGGAGCTCAATTGCGCCCGTTGAAACACGGGTTGCCTCCGTCAGGTCGTCAATCAGGTTTTTGAGCCTCATTGATTTTTCGGTGAGCACCTCGGAGTATTCCTTTACCTCCTCGTTGCCTTCGGTACTGCGTGCAATAAGGTCGGCGTAGTTAATAATTGAAGTCAGCGGAGTTTTAAGGTCGTGCGAAACGCTTGTGATAAGCTCCGTTTTCGCCTTCTGCTCACGCACGGCGGAATCAACCGCCAGCTTCATGCCGCTTCGCATAGCGGAAATATCGTTGGCAAAATCGACCATAGATTTTGGCATACTGTTGCAGTCAAACTGCACGTCAAAATCGCCCTGCTGAGTTTTTGCAACCGTTTCACGGATTTTGTCGAGCGACTTTGCGTAGTAATAAAGCAGCGCAAAGAAAGCAGCACTTAAAAGAAGAAGCACAATACCGAGAAATACACTAATCACAAAGTCATAGCTATTCGCTGCCATAATGAACCAGCACACTGCCATAATAACAGCATAAATCGGAACGATTATCATAAAGCGGCGTCTTACACCGTTTTTAAGATTAGTTTTGTTTGCGGTAAGCTGATGTATCAGCTTCTTAATAAGCCTTATCGGCAGCAGGATAAACAATCTCTTTACAAAGACCTTGCCTGCAATGTTCTGAATAAGCGTAACCAGCCCGTTAATCAGGAAGGAGTAGCAAACAACCGCCGAAGCTGTACAGCCTGCACTGCCGAGAGGATAAATCCATTCCCTGCGGTCGTAATATTCCAACGTGTACGCCGCACACCAGAAAGCAAGCACGCCCATTCCTATTGCCGCAGCAATTGACACAATTAAATGAATGTCACCGGGAATTTTATTCTGCCAATTGAGATGAACAGGCTTTTTGCCCGCAAGAAAGAGAATAACCAGAGTGAGAATTATAAGCAGTGCAAGCGAAAGCAGACCCAACTTAACGTAAATCTCAAGACCTTGTATAGCTTCACCGTATTCCTTTAAAACCGCAGTAAACGGATCGTTTGCGCTTGCTTTTGTTAGGTCATAACCAAGGTAAACTGTACACGGACCTGCCTCAAAAAGGCTTGTTGAGCCGACAATATAGCCGTAACGGTCTGTATAATGCGAATAGCCGTAGCGAATCGCCGTGAAAAATTCATAAGTATAGGCGGACGGATTTAGAATTATACCGTCCTGTGTCTGCACTATATCCGCTTCTTTGCCGTAAGAATGACGAAGAGCTGACGGCGAGGTTTCGCTGAATTTCTTGAATTTATTGCCGACGGTTACCGTTTCAAAATTATCTGTTGAAGAAACAAACCAGCTATGCTCAGCGTAGGCATCTTTAAACTCCTCGGCGGTTTCAAAGCCGCTGTTGGTGTAAACCTTGCCGGTTGTGTTATCCACAAGGAAATATTGCAGAGCACCAAGCGTTGAAATATAGGATTTCAGGTGCTTATATTCGTTTTTGTAAACGTCAATGTCGTAATCATAGCCGAGGTTTGACTTGGCTTCACGGCGAAGCTCTTCGTAATTAACGCCTACCGTACCGTCTTCATTGAGAACATAATTACTGTTGCCATCAAAAGGATTTTTATTTCTCGGAGAAAGCGTACCATAGCCCTCTAGCCAGTAGTTCTCGTTATAGTTTTCGGTATAATCATTCTCAAGCCAGTCGTTATATTCCTCAGCATACAGTTTAAATGCTTTTGCCCGGTCATTTACGTATTCCTCAACACGCTCGGCGGCTTTTTCTTCAAGGTGCTTTTTAAAAGCCTCGTCCTCAAAAATTGCACCGTCGTTATAGGTTACAAAGGCACGGCGCAAAGCGTAATAAGAAAGACCCACCTCGTAAAGAAAGCTGACGGAACGCTCAACATCACCTCTACTTTTTATGATGGTATCCATACCGTAGTAATAGCCCGCCTGAAGTCCGAAATCCGCCACACGGGAAACGGCAACACCGCTTGTGCAAACGCAGACTACGCAAAGCAAAAAACAGATAATCCGTATAATTTTATATTTTTTCGATTTTGTATCCAAGTCCCCACACCACCTTCAGATATTTCGGGTTTTTCGGGTCAAGCTCAATCTTTTCCCTAATTCTTTTGATATGTACCGTAACCGTTCTGTCCGTTGAGTAGGACGGCTCGTTCCACACCGCCTCGTAAATCTGCGTTGTGGTAAGAATTCTGCCGAGATTTATCATAAGATACTCAAGGATTTTGTATTCCGTTGCGGTCAGCTTAACCGCTTCGCCCTCAACGGTAACCTCGTGCGCCTGGGTATCAAGCACAAGAGCACCCGTGACGATACAGGTATCAGTCGGTGCGGCAACGCCGCCCAAACTCATATACCTGCGCACCTGCGACTTTACTCTCGCGACAAGCTCAAGGGGATTGAACGGCTTGGTAACGTAATCGTCCGCGCCGAAGCCGAGCCCCGTAATTTTGTCGGTATCCTGGCTTTTCGCCGAGAGCATAATTATCGGCACGTTGTTCTTTTCGCGAAGCCTGAGCGTAGCCTGAAGTCCGTCCATTTCGGGCATCATTATATCAAGAATAATACAATGAAGCTCGTTTTGGGCAGAAATTTCCACAGCCTGACGGCCGTTGAAGGCTTTGAAAACGTTAAAGCCCTCCAGCTGTAAATAAATTTCTATGGAATTTACAATTGCAACGTCATCATCGCAGACAAGCACGTTGTACATCGCCTATCCCCTCCTCCTTTCCTAATATATCAGCGGTTTTACAAGAATTTCTTTCGGAATTATTACAATTTGTCAAAGATTTGTGGGGCTTATCTTAACATTTCGTAAAACTTATTTATTTCCTCCTCGTTACCGAGCTTTTCTTTTTTCAGATTTTCGCTTAAATGCTCACAGAGCTTTTCGTCTGCCATAAGCCGCATAATTTTTTCCGCAACGCTTTTCGCATCAATTTCGGCAAGCACGGCAGTTTCGCCGTCGGCAAGCTGGTCGAGCACGGTAGTAAACCTTGTTGCAACAATCGGCTTTGCAAAACACTTCGCCTCATCAATTGCAATCGATTTGCCCTCATAATACGACGGCTGAACGTAAACATCACAACCGTTTATGTACGGGTACGGGTTTGCCCTTTCACCAAGCAGAATAAATTTATCCTCAAGGTTTTTCTCTTTGATTTTCTGCTCAATTTCTGCCTGAAGCTCGCCCTTGCCTATCGCAAACCATTTGAAATCCGCACCGTTTTCCGTCAGAATTTTAGCAGCATCCACAGCAATGTCGTAGCCTTTAGGCGGCGCAATTCTGCCGATGGTAAGCAAAACTTTAGAGTTGGCATTTTCGTATTCTGCTGCGCTCTCTTCCGCCATTTTGCGCAGCACTTCGGGCGAAGTAATGTTTTCAACCGCACGGATTTTTTCTTTTAAATCAGAGAATTCTTCTCTGAGAATATCGGCACATTTGTCCGATACGCCTACAACATAATCAAACTTTTCAAATATTTTTTCATCAAGCTTTTTATCCATTTCCAGCTTTCTGTAATCACTGTGAATGTAAGCGATTTTAACCTTTGCCTTTACGCAGTCCGCAACGAAAAAGTTCGGCTTACCTTCGAGATAGCCTATCGCCGCATCATATTCGGGCAGGTCAACAGTCACAGCGCCTTTCATATACTTCCACGCAAGCTGGTCGCGGTAAAGCGTGCTTCCCTCTTTGCCGTTTACCGTCTTCGAATACATAAACCTGTTGTATGCACCCTTTAAATTGCCCTTGAGCAGGTACTTTTTTAAGCTAACGCCGAAAGGCTGAACAAAGCTTTCGTAGCTCTTTCCGAAAGATATTATATTAACCTGCTCGGGTATCATATCCATAAAAAGGCCCGAGGAATTGAACAGCATCAGGTCAACGCTGTATTTATCATAATCTATAAGCTGTAAAAGGGTCAGCAGACTGCGTTCACCGCCGCCGCTGCCCATAGATTCCATTACAAAAAGAAGCTTTTTTTTCATATAATACACCCCGGAAAATTAACTGTTATCAGCATAACACTTTATTAAGAGGCTGTCAAATCCCGCTAAACTGTAATTTCTTTTGTGTTGACAATCGCTTTAAATTAATATATTATTGTTTCATCATAAAAAAATCTAAGGATTGGTGATATCAATGGATTTCAAAACCTCCCCTGCGTTGTATGCAATAGCAGGTGCAGTAATCCTTTTCGTTCTCGGCCAGTCTGTCTTCTTCCTCGTCAAGGCCTGGAAGCAGGGCAGGGCACTCGGTATAGACAAGGCTAAGCTGCGCAACGCTGTTACTTCAAGCGCACTTTTCACGATTCCCTCGGCTCTTTCCGTTCTTGCTACGGTTATTGCCCTTGCCCCTGCACTCGGTCTTGTTATTCCGTGGGTACGTCTTTCGGTTATCGGTAACCTGATGTATGAGACAACTGCCGCAGAAGCGGCAATGGAAGCACTCGGCCACGAGGGCGGTATGGCTGTGCCCGTTACGGACCCCGAGGTTTACGCAGGCGTTGCCTGGGTTATGACTCTGGGTATCTGCTTCTCGCTCATCATTCTCCCCTTCCTTGCAAAGCCCATTCACAAAAAGTTTATGGCAGCAAGCCAAAAGGAAGAAGCTGCACCGGCTGACACTAACGCTCCCGCAGACGAAAAGAAAAAGAGAAGCCTCAACGGCTTTATCAACAAGTTTGCAACTCCCGCAATCTTCATCGGCCTTATCGGCGCTTTTGTCGCCCGTGCAATAATCGGCGGCGGCAAGCCCGAAACCTTCGGCGACGGCGCAGGCGTTCTTTCAATCATCACACTCGTTGTTGCTGTTGTCGTTTCAATTGCGCTTGAAGTTCTGGCAAAGAAGCTCAAACTCACCTGGCTTGAGCCGTTTGTTATGCCTATCGGTATGATAGTTGCAATGGTTGCCGCAATCGTATTCTTCAATGTTCTTCCCGAAGACATTGCAACCTTAGAATGGAGGGGTTAAGAAATGGCTAAAAACACAAACAAATCTTATATTGACCGCGTTCATTCCTGGGGCAGAATTTCCAGCGTTACCGCTCTGTGCGCGTTGCTGATGTTCCCCGTTGCAATCTGTCTTTATCTTGATGTTTTTCCGTCAATCAGCGGTATCCTTCAGGGTCTGCTCAAGCTCATTCCGACCTACTGGACGGTTGCCGTTGTTGAAGTTATTGTTTACACGCCTATGCTCGGTGCAGGCGGCACCTACCTTTCCTTTGTTACGGGTAACATTGCCAACCTCAAGCTCCCCTGCGCAATCAACGCTATGGAGGGTGCAGACGTAAAGGCTAACTCCGAGGAGGGTGAGGTTGTTTCCACAATCGCCATTGCAACCTCTGCTATCGTTACGACAGCCGTTCTTGCAATCGGTATTCTCGCCTTTGCTCCCTTCCTTGAGTCCTTTACGGAAAACGCTCTGCTCAAGCCCGCATTCGCTCAGGTGCTTCCCGCCCTGTTCGGTGCTCTGGGTGCAGGCTACTTCATCAAGCACTGGAGAATTTCCTTCTTCCCGATTATCGTTATGATTATCGTGCTTGTCTTTGCTCCCACAATGGGCGCAAGCACACTGCTCTTCTTCGGTATCGTTGCATCCGTTCTCGGTGCACTCTTTATGTACAAGAAGGGTATGCTTGACAGGGTAAAGGATTAATCGACCAACAATTAAGAGCTGTCTTCTGACGGCTCTTTTTTTATTTCGGTTGACAGTAGCGCTTAATGATATTAAAATATAAATACATTATTTTCAAGGAGGGTCGGCGCAATGAATATGAACGATGTTTTTTCGTTCACGGTGCTTATGAGCCGTTATATGCTCGCAGGTATGGCCGTTATTGTAATCGGCAGCTGTGTCATTTCGCTTGTCACGCGCCGTTTCGGCACCCGTGTCGGCTCCTACCTTGTCCACAAAAGCAGTAATAAGCGCTATCCGCTTACCCGTTGGGAAAATTCCATCGGCCGCAGTCCCACCTGCGACCTCGTTTTAAGCGCCTCTACGGTTTCCCGTTTCCACGCCGTTATTTCAAAGCGCAGGTCAGGCTGGGTTGTTGCGGACACTAACTCGCGCACAGGAGTGTTGGTAAACGGTGAAAAAATCGCAAAAACCACAAGACTCAACCACGGCGATACCGTTACCTTCGGCACGGCGGCGTTTGAATTCATAGATGCCGACGTTGACGATATGGAGCGCGAGCAGGAAAACGAACGCCGCAGGCAGGCTAAGGCGGCGGCAAAGGCGGCCAAAGCCGCACGACCCGAAAAATCCGCAGTGTTTATTCCCGCACTTATCGATGAAGCGGCGCAGAAGGCCTACGTGCTCGGCTGTGACAGCTGCGTAATCGGCCGCTCACCCGACTGCGACGTAAAGCTCAGGTATCCCGCAATTTCCTCGGTGCACGCCAAGGTTTACAAGGTCGGCACCGCATGGTTTATTGAGGATATGAATTCCGCAACGGGCACCAAGGTGAATGCAAGAGCTCTCGGCACGGGACGGCGCAGACTCAAGGACGGCGATATAGTAGGCCTTGGCGGAGTTATATTTGTGTTTAATGAATACTATAAGGTAAAAAAATAAAATGCAAAACGCAAAATTAAGGGTGGGCCTTGCCCACACCCGATTTTATTGAAAAGGTGGTGAATGTTTGTGGCGGAAAAGGCAAAAAAGGTGCAGAAAAAAAAGCAGCCCTTCGGCTGGGTTTCAATGCTGCTTTTTGTAACGCTGTTTCAGATTGTTTCGGCTATGCCCGTGCTTTTCAGAGCGGACGAGCCCGACTCCGAAGTACTTATGACCTTCGGCGGCTTTCTGGTGCTTGAATGGGGATATTTCGTTTGCGCACGCTGGCTTGCAAATCAGCGTGCAACGGAGCTTGAAATAATCGCTTTCATGCTTTCGGGCATAGGTCTTGTCACCGTTGCAAGCGTTTACCCCGAATATGCCTTCAAGCAATTTATCGCAATTGTTATAGGCTTGGCGGCTTTTGTTATTCTTTTGGCAATAATGCGAAACGTTGAGGTCATTTCCGCATTGCGCCCCCTCGTTGCCGTTGCGGCCGTGGGTCTGCTTGCGGTAAACCTTGTGCTTGCAAAAACAATTAACGGCGCACTCAACTGGATTAACATCGGTTCGTTTTCAATTCAGCCCTCGGAAATAGTTAAAATTGCCTTTATTTTCGTCGGTGCGGCAACGCTTGAAAAGCTGCAATCCTCCACCAGCCAGATTAAATACCTTGTTTTCTCGCTCGGCTGTGTGGGTGCGCTTTTCCTGATGAGGGACTTCGGCACGGCGCTTATTTTCTTTGCAACCTTTATGGTTATTGCCTTTATGCGCTCGGGTGACGTTAAAACAATAGGCCTGCTTTGTGTGGGCGCAATACTCGGCGCAGGACTGATTATTTATTTCAAGCCCTACGTTGCCTCCCGTTTCGAGGCATACCGTCACGTGTGGGAATACATAAACGAGGGCGGCTTCCAGCAGACAAGAGTGCTGATTTATTCTTCTTCGGGCGGCCTTTTCGGCCTCGGTATCGGAGAAGGCAGACTCCGCAACGTCTACGCCTCTACGACCGACCTCATTTTCGGCGTTATCTGCGAGGAATGGGGTATGCTTGTCGCCTTCTGCGTTGTGCTTTGCTTTGCGTTTGTCGGCGTTTACGCCCTTCGCCTTGCTCGCCACGCAAGGTCAACGGTCTACTCGATTGCGGCTGTTGCGGCGGCGGCAATGCTGCTCGTGCAGCTGAGCCTTAACGTTTTCGGCATAACGGATTTGCTGCCCCTTACGGGCGTTACCCTGCCGTTTATCAGCCGCGGCGGTACGAGTATGATTTGCTCGTGGGCGCTGTTTGCATTTATTAAGAGTGCAGACATTAAAACTTATCCGAAGCTTGAAAAACAGATGGAAGATAAATAAAAGGCTGAATGCAAAGTGCAAAATGCAAAATTAAGGGTGGGCTATGCCCACACCGGATTTAAAAATTCTGAAAGGCGGGTGTTGAAGTGAACACGGTAACGAAGCGTGCGTACGTACTGCTCGGAATCATTGCGGCATTTATGGCAGGCATAATCATACTCGGCGTGAGCTTTTATATAAACGGCGGCAAGTGGGCAACGAACCGTGTCAACGGCCACCTTTATTCCGCGGGGCAGATTACCAACGCCGGCAGAATTCTTGACCGCAACGGCACAGTCCTTGCCGAAAGCGACGATGGCGAAAGAGAATACAATTCCGACAAAACAATCCGCACCGCTACCCTTCACGCGGTAGGCGACACCTACGGCTACATTGCCCACGGTGCACACACTCTCTGCCGCGACAAGCTTACGGGCTACAGCTTTGTAAACGGAATTTACGACCTGATTAACACGGGCGAGGGCAGTGACGTTACGCTCACGATTGATGCCAAGCTCTGTGCAACCGCATATAAGGCGCTCGGAAACAACAAAGGTGCCGTCGGCGTTTACAACTACAAAACGGGTGAGATAGTCTGTATGGTTTCAAGCGGCAGCTACGACCCCGAAAACAAGCCCGAGGATATCGAAAGCAACGACAAGTACGAGGCGGTTTATATGAACCGTCTGCTCACCGGTCTTTACACACCCGGTTCAATTTTCAAAACAATTACAACCGTTTGCGCACTCGAAAACATACCCGACATTCAGAACAGAAAATTCACCTGCACGGGCGCACTCAAAACAGAACAGGGCGGTGAAATTATCTGCAACAACAAGCACGGTGAAATCAGCTTCGGCACGGCGCTCACGAAATCCTGCAACAGCGCCTATGCAGAGCTCGGCATAGAGCTCGGCAGAAAAGAGCTTGAGGAAACCGCAAAAAACCTCGGCTTCGGAAAGAGCTTCAACATAAGCGGAGTCAAAACCCAGGCAAGCCGAATTGATTTGGACGATGCGGTTGAAATCGACACGGGCTGGGCAGCAATCGGCCAATACACAACGCTCGTTAATCCGCTTCATATGATGATGCTTGCAGGTGCTATAGCCTCGGGCGGTACAACCCCCACACCGTATTTTGTTGATGAGGGACTTGAAGCCGTTGTCGGAAGCGTTAAAACAAACAGCTTTATGTCGCAGACCACGGCTGACACGCTCAAAACAATGATGCGCAACAACGTTATAAACAACTACGGCGACAAGCGTTTTCCCAACCTGGATTTCGGCGGCAAAACAGGCACGGCACAGGTTGCGGGCGAAAAATCACACGCATGGTTTATGGGCTTTTCGACAAACGGCAATTTCCCCTACGCAATTATAGTCGTTGCCGAAAACGGTGGCGGCGGTTCGGACGTAGCCGTGCCGATAGCAAGCACGGTAATGAAAGCTTTGATTAATAAATAAGGACAGAGTGAAAAATGAGAAAGAAGCTGAAAATAATTCTGCTTGTTTTTACTGCGGCGCTGACCGTTTTTGTAATGTGGCAGTTCGGTGTTTTCTCCGGCACCGACCAGCCGAAGGTCTGTCTTGATGCAGGCCACGGCGGCAGCGATGTCGGCGCAGAATACAACGGAAGATACGAAAAAGACGATAACCTGAAGCTGACCCTGGCTGTTGGTGAAATACTCAAGGATAACGGCATCAAGGTTATCCACACGAGAAAAGACGATAAATTTGTCGAGCTTGAAGAAAGAGCGGCTTACGCCAACAAAAAGAAGGCGACGTTTTTTGTTTCAATCCACCGCAACAGCGCAGAAGCACAGGTAAGCGGCGTTGAGATATGGATTGAAAACACTGCGCCCGTATACGAAGAAAAGATGGCAAAGAATATCCTCGGCAAAATAGACGAGGTCGGCTACGGCAACAGCCGCGGTGTCAAACGGGGATATCAGGGCGACACCTCTTTAAACTACCTCGTAAATTCCGCAACGGATATGCCCTCCTGCCTTGTCGAAATGGGCTTCATCACCACGGAAAAAGACAATGAATTGTTCGATGAAAATTTCGACGAATACGCAAGAGCAATAGCGGAAGGCATAATGGAAAGCCTTAAATAAATTACGGTTTGTCGAAACCGAAAGGAAATACTATGACTTTTGAACAGCGCAAGGCACAGGTAAAAAGCTACCTTGGAAAAACGGTGAAAATCGGCATTGACCGTCCTGTCGGTTATGTGCACCGGAAAGAAAAATACAGCCTTGTTTATCCTGTAAATTACGGCTACATTCCGGGCGTTTTGGGCGGTGACGGCGAGGAGCTTGATGTCTATCTGCTCGGTGTTGAAATACCCGTTGAAGAATACACGGCTAAAATCATAGCAATTGTCCACAGGCACAACGATATTGAGGACAAGCTCGTTGCAGCCCCCGAAAATATGAGTTTTTCAAAGGCTGAAATCGAAGCGGCCGTACATTTTCAAGAGCAATATTATGACACGGAAATTGAGGTGCTTGAATGAGCGATTTAAGAGAAATTTCTTTCAGAAAAATCAACAGAGAAGAGTTTGAGATTTTTGAAAAATGGTCAATAAAAAATTACGCCGAAAACCTTATTAAATCGGGCGATGAAAAATTTCTTTTCAAAGCCAAACGGGCTGCAAAATCGGAATTCAAAGATGTTTTTCCGAGCGGTGCCGATACGGAAAACAACTTTCTGTATGTTGTTCTCAATGAAAAAGGTGAGGGCGTAGGCGTAATAGGTTACCAGAAAAGTCCGTTTGAAGAAAACGCTGCTTTTGTCATTGAAAATGTGATTAAAGAAGAGTTCAGAGGTATGGGCTACGGCAAAAGTGCTTTTGTTAAGCTGCAGGAGGATGCAAAGAAAAACGGCTACATAAAAATGGTGCTCAATGCGTTCAAACACAGTAAAATTTCGCTGGGAATGTATGAAAGAAACGGCTTTAAAACCGTTGAAGATTACGGCGGCAGCGTTATAATGGAAAAATTGTTATAACAGAGAGGTAACCAAAATGTTTGAAATCGGCTTATCGACCTGTTCAAAAATAATAGACGAAAATTTATTTTTGCAATACCGTGAGGCAGGTATTTCTGCCATGGAAATTGCACAGCCCTACGATGAAATTGATTTGATAAATTATAATGAAATTTCCTCGCTTTCAAAAGAATACGGCATACGGCTCAACTCCTTTCATCTGCCGTTTGCGCCGTTTAACACGGTGGATATTTCAAACCCGTCGGCGCAGGCAGGCACGATAGAATACCACACTCAGCTTATCAAAAAAGCTGCCGCAATCGGCATAGAAAAATTCATCCTCCACCCCAGCGCAGAGCCGATTAAGGCGGACAGGCGCAAGGAACGGATGAACTGCGCAAAGGACAGCCTTTCACGCCTTGCGGAAATTGCACACCGTGAGGGTGCCGTGCTGTGCGTTGAGGATTTGCCGCGCACCTGTCTGGGAAGAAATTCCGAGGAAATTGCCGAGCTTGTGAGCGTTGACGAGAGGCTTAGGCTGTGCCTGGATACAAACCACCTTTTTACCGAAGCCTTGCCCGATTATATCAGAAAATTCGGCAAGAGAATCGTTACGATTCACGTTTCGGATTACGATTTTCTCAACGAGCGGCATTGGCTTCCCGGCGAGGGCGATATCGACTGGCAGAGTGTCGCTTCGGCGCTCAAAGAGGTCGGCTACGAGGGCCCGTGGCTTTACGAGGTCGGCTTTGAAAGACCCGATTCGCTGCTTGAAGGCAGACCGCTTACCTGTGAGGATATTGTACGCAACGCAAAGCAGATTTTTGCGGGCGAAAAGCCGGCTGCAATTGCCGAAAGAAAACGCGGCCTTGAAAAATGGGTTGAACAATTATGATGCGGGAGAATGGCTTTGGAAGTATTAAGATTTATTTTTGCTGTTTTCGCCCTGCTCGGTGCGGCTGATAAAATAATCGGAAACCGTTTCAAGCTGGGTGAGGAATTTGACAAGGGAATCATGGCGGCCGGCACGCTTTCGCTTGCAATGATAGGTATGCTGTGCATTGCACCTGCACTGGCTGATTGGATGACCCCCGTGTTTACACCCGTTGCCGAATTTTTACATATCGACCTGTCGTTTCTGGGCGCATTCATCGCAAACGATATGGGCGGTGCTGCTGTATCAAAAGCACTTGCAGCCGATGCGGTCATAGGCGGCTTCAACGGCCTTGTCGTTGCATCAATGATGGGTGTCACAATCTGTTTCACCGTGCCCGTTGCGCTTAAAATGATTGACAAAAGCCTTCACAAAGAGGTGCTTCTCGGTATACTCTGCGGCATTGCAACAATGCCGCTGGGCTGTATCGTTTCGGGTCTTATGCTTAAAATTTCCTTCGGTGCGCTTATTCTCAATTTAATGCCCGTCATTTTAATGGCGGTTATTACCTGCATCGGTCTGATTGTAAAGCCCGATTTGTGCAGTAAAATTTTTGCAGGTATAGGCTGGCTTGTTTCAACGCTCATTGTTATCGGCTTTGCGGCAGGAATTTTTGAGCACATTACTTCGGTTACGCTCATTCCCGGTATGCTTCCCGTAATGGATGCATTTGTAATCGTTTGCGATATTGCGATTATTCTTTCGGGCGTCTTTCCGCTTATTGCCGTTGTTTCAAAGGTTTTCTCCAAGCCGTTTTCGCTCCTGGGAAAGAAACTGGGCATAAACGAAACGGCTGTGCTCGGCCTTGTTTCATCGGTTGCCAACAGTATACCGACCTTTAATATGGCAGAAAAAATGGACAAAAAAGGCGTGGTGCTGAATATGGCGTTTGCGGTTTCGGCTTCGTTCGTCTTCGGCGACCACCTTGCATTTACAATGGCTTTTGATGAGGGCTTCGTGCCTGCTATGATAGTCGGCAAGCTCGTCAGCGGCGTTGCGGCGTTTGCGGCGGCAGCGCTTGTATGGAAGATGACAGTAAAGAAAGCGGAAATATAATACAATATCTTTATTAACGGTCAAAGGACAAGAATCATGATTAGAATTAACCAGATAAAGCTGCCGGTTGAGGCAGGTGAAAACGAGCTGCTTGCGGCGGCGGCGAAAATTCTCCGCTGTCCGTCAAGGAAGATAACCTCACTGGAAGTTGCAAGGCGAGCAGTTGACTCGCGCAAAAAAAGCGAGGTCTGCTTCGTTTATCACATTAACGTAACGGTTGACGGGGACGAGGACGCTTTTATTGCAAAGGCAAAGGACGGCAAGGCTGAAAAATACACGCCCTTTACCTACACCCTGCCCGAAAACAAGCGCACCTCTGCCCTGCGCCCCGTTGTTATCGGCTTCGGTCCGGCAGGCATTTTTGCGGCACAGACACTTGCAAAGGCCGGCTTAAAGCCCATAGTACTTGAGCGGGGCGACAGTGTTGAACGGCGCACGAAGGCAGTACGCACCTTTTGGGAAGAAAAGCAGCTTGATGAAAACAGCAACGTTCAGTTTGGCGAAGGCGGCGCAGGTACTTTTTCCGACGGCAAGCTGACAACGGGAATCAAGGACACGCTCTGCAGACAGGTTTTCCTTGAATTTGCACGCCACGGCGCACCGCAGGAAATACTGTGGTCGGCTAACCCTCACATCGGTACGGACAAGCTTTGCGGTGTTATAAAATCCATACGTGAGGAAATCATTTCTCTGGGCGGTGAGGTCAATTTCCGCTGTAGGCTGACGGGAATTATAGTTGCAAACGGCTTTATTCACGGTATCAGATACGAAAACGAGGACGGCAAAGCGGTTGAAATTGAAACCGACACGGTAATACTCGCAATCGGCCATTCGGCTAGGGATACTGTTGAAATGCTTTATGAAAGCGGCGTTAAAATGATTCAGAAGCCGTTTTCCGTCGGCACGAGAATTGAACACCCGAGAGAGCTTATTGACCGCTCGCAGTACGGCGAATTTGCAGGGCATCCGAAGCTCGGTGCCGCAAACTACAAGCTCGCCTGCCACCCCGAGCACGGCAGAGGCGCATACACCTTCTGTATGTGTCCGGGCGGTACGGTTGTTGCCGCATCGAGCGAAAAGGGCAGAATGGTCGTAAACGGAATGAGCGAATATGCCCGTGACAAGGAAAATTCAAACTCCGCAATTCTCGTTGGCATTGAGCCTGCCGATTTCGGCAGTGAGCATCCGCTTGCAGGTATGTACCTGCAAAGAGAAATTGAGAGCAAGGCCTTTGAAATCGGCGGCGGTGATTACCGTGCGCCTGCACAGCTTGTGGGTGATTTCCTTGAAAACCGCCCCTCTGAAAAGCTGGGCAACGTACGCCCAAGCTGTCCGACGGGTGTCACCCCCTCGGATATAAGGCTTTGCCTGCCGAAAAAGGTTACGGACACAATTGCAGATGCTTTACCTAAAATGGACAGAATGCTCAAGGGCTTTGCGCTTCACGATGCCGTGCTGACCGCGCCCGAAAGCCGTTCCTCCTCACCCGTGAGAATAACGAGGGATGAATACTACCAATGCAACATCGGCGGTATTTACCCCTGCGGCGAGGGTGCAGGCTACGCAGGCGGTATCGTTTCCGCAGGCGTTGACGGAATACACTGTGCCCACGCAGTTTTAAGTGACGAAAATAATTTTTAATATGCAAAAAGGACATCTCACCGGCAAGGTAAGATGTCCTGTTATCTTTTAAGGGGAAATGCTATCTATATAAACAGGTCTTGCGACCCGAATTGCGTACCCGTTTGTAACCAATGATTTTTATAAACCATTGTTACTTCGGCGCTCTCACATTCCGTTACTTAAGCAACGTTGCTTGCCATGTAAGCGAGAAGTGCATTGAGCTTTGTTGCCTTAGCGATTTTCTTGAAAAGGTTCTTTTCAGCAACAACTTCCTTGATGAGAGCCTTTTCCTGCTTTACAAGATACTTTGAATACATCGTTCTGTTTTCTCCTTTCGTTTGATTACATTCATATTCTATTCATATTTACAGGATTTGTCAAGGCTTTTTGCACAATTCGAGATATTAATATTTGTATATGTTGCATAACAGATTTGTTATGGTGCACAAACAACACATAACCAAGTTGTATAACATAACAATAAAAGTCTCCTTACAATCCGGAGACTTTTATTTTATATATTCATATTGCTTTGGTCGCAGAGTCTGAAACTAAAGTTTTTCACGATATCAATTTTATTTTTTTCTTTTCCGAGACCCTTTACCGTTTGCAGATATTCAACAATAACTTTAAAAAGAGCCTTGAAATCAACGGAATTACATTCATTGCGGGTCTGCTCATAAATGCGGTGAATTTCCTCTTTGCTTTCCTTGATTTCGATGAGCTTGGGATTGAAAAGCAGATAGATAAAGTCAATCTTTTTATCAAACTCACCTTTCAGATAAGCGGTTGCAACGCCGAGCAGGTGGCTTATCATCTGTTTCATATCGAATGAATTAATTTCAGTTTCACCCGACACAAACTTAACTTCCATTTTGCGCTCATCAATCACTTCAATTTTGCAAGCAACAGATGTTGTGCTTGATGCAGAGATTGTTCTGTATAAATCTTCGTATTTTCTTTCATAAATACTGTCTTTTTGGGTATAAGGCTCTCTGCATTTTGCTTCAACGAAAACGCACTTTTCATCGGTTTCAATGAATCCGTCAAGATTTGCAATTCCGCCTACAGTTGTGGGAAGTTTCTTTTCAAAAAGAAAACCTTCCTTATCTTTCATCATATTATAAATCATTCTGCTTGACGAGCCGAAAGATGCCATTTTAGGGGGATAAATATTTTTTCCGCTTACACGCTCTTCAAGTTCTTTTCCTCCGCCTTTACCGTACATTTCATAGGCAACGGGATGATTTGTTTTCATATCTTCAACGAACTCTGCAAATGAATCGTTGGAAAGATAGTTGTTATAGGTTTTTTCGTTGATATTGTATCCCGATTTTACTTCGGGATTTTTAGCGGTTTCGTCTGCCATAATGGCATAATCTAAAATTTTGTTAAGTTCCATTTTATTTCCTTATTTTTTTAAATTCAGCTATGTATAACAAAAGTGCATGGTCAATTATTTCAGAAGCTGTTCTTGCATTGTCGCCCGTTGTTAAAGGCTCCTTAAAGGTAAGAACGAAGCCTGTTTGGTTTGTTTTTACATCACTGATAAACTCGCTGTGAGCTAAAGCAAGTTTACTTGAAACTCTTGAAGCAACAGCTTCTCTTCTTGCCGGAAATACTGTTTCAGAAACAGAAAATTCAATCTCGCTAACATCTTTTGCAATTCTGAAAAGTTTGTTATTACCACCGGGATCGTTAGTTGAAATAGCATCTAATCTGTTAGCGATATTATATCTGCTCATCTCTTTTCCTTTATATGTTTCTTTACCCCAAAAAGAAATTACAGGATTATATTTACTTATAACTTTCTCCATTTCTTCTTCCATAACAGAGTCAAAATCTTCTTGCTTTTTCTTCTTGGGTTTGAGAGCGTTTATAGCCACAAACAACATAACAATTGTTATTAGAGTTCCTGCAAGGTCTTTTATTCCGCCTGTTATTGCAGATTTATCAAATCCTCCTAGATACATTTCATAGGCAATGGCAATTACAGCAATTACTCCGAATATACCGCCGACTACTTTTTCTAAAGAATCTTCATCATTAAAAAAACTTTTCATAAATTATCCTCCGCAAATTTGTGGAATTTATTTCCTTTATTATATAATACTGTTCTGTTTTTATCAAGTATCTTTCTGTAGCACAGACAGCATAATAAAACTAAGGGGTTGCATCGTACTTGCGACACAACCCCTTGGTTATTTTAAAAATTATTCAACCGTAACGGTACCGTCTTCTGCAACGGTAATCTTCATACCGTCCTTGACGTAGCTGAGGAACTCATCGCCGAGGCAGTCGATAACGGGCATCGGAGATTCTGTCCATACTGCGCCGAGAACTGCACCTGCACAGGCGAGAGAGTCGATGTGCTCGGAGAAGAGCAGGCAGGCAGGAGTTCTCTCCATAACCTTTGCACAGTAGAGAACCATACCGCCTGTTGTGGAGCCGATAGTCTGAGGCAGGCAGAGAGCCGTACCGACCATGGGCTTCTGGTAGAGGTCTGCGTTGTTCTGGTCGCCGCACTTAGCCTGCTTGTCGCCAAACTGAAGTGCATTCTGGAAGGAAGCGAGTGTGTTGAAACCGCCGTGAGAAACGAGGGCGGGAGCAGTGCATGTGCCTGCAACTACGGGACGTCCCTTAAACTGTTTCATCTTACTTAGCCTCCTTTGTGATGATATCAAGAATTTCCTCGCTTCTGTAGTAGCGGGAAGTCGTGTAAGTTCTGAGCTTGTTGGAGTTTGTGATAACGGGCATCTTCTTGCAAAGCGGGTTGTTCATATACATAAGCGGGCAGATGTAGCTGAGAACAACGCCTGTAGCTGCAAGCTCCTTTGCCTTTGCCGTCTTGTTGAACTCCTCAACAACAGCGGGAGCAGCTGTAAATACGGTGGGGATGGAAACCTTCTTGAGGCCGTTCTTCTTGAGGCCTGCAACAACGTTGTCTGTCCACTCGATAAGCTGTGCGTGTGAAAGGTGGGGGCAGCCGACGAAGCAAAGCTTGGGTGTTGCGTTCTTGTCTTTCCACATTACGGGGTAGTTTGCCTGAACTCTTGCGAGCTCTGCATCGTCAACAACGTAAACCTGTGCACCCTCTGCGATAAGGCTTTCGCCCTGCTCAACAGCCTCGGGAGTGAGGTTTTCGATGTGGTAAAGGCCGACAGCACCGTTGGAAGCCGTAGCGGCACCGAAATCCTTGAGGTAAGCCTTGGTGTCACCGTCAAGCTCTGTGCCGATCCACCGGTCGAGACCCTTGATGAAGGGAACGTCTTCCATAACCTTCATACCGATAGCGGAACCGAGAATCTGTGCCTCAGGCTTCTTGGTTGTCTTCACCTCGACAATCCAGGTTGCCTTTCTGCCCTCGTCCGTTACAAGGCCGAAGTAGGGAACCTTGCCGACGATTGAGCCGAACAGCTCAATGATACCGGAGTTACGGTTACATCTTGCACCGATAACGGAGTTAGCGTAAACAACTGCGGAAGACTCTGCCCAGGAGAGAACCTCACCCTTCTTGGGAAGGTTACCGACCTCATCCATATAGCAGGTGCAGGTGTAGGACTTGTCGTCGATAAGGCCGAGCTTGGCAAGCTGTGCATCGTACTCGTTCTGCTTGGAGTACATAAGCTTGTTGAAAACGAACTTCTGAAGGAAGTTTGCGGGAACGTTGGGATCAATCGGCTTGGGGTCAACAGAGAACTTCTGCTGAGAAAGTGCACCGCCTGCAATAAGCTGATCCATAAGGTCGTAAACCGGGCTCATAACCTTGAGGCCGAAGCTGGTAACAAGGTGGCCCATCTTACTCTCGACAGGCACCATCTTTGTTGCGCCGAAAGCATCGCCGTACATAACAAGGGTTTTCATAACCTTTGCCATGGTTTCGCCCTTTGCGCCGTTGAGAATTTCTATCTCATCGGGTGTGAGCTGCATTTTGTAGTTCATATTTATTTTCCCCTTTCATCAGGAATACAATTAACACATATATAAAAGCGAAAGCTATATAAACAATAATCAGCCACACCGCCGTTTGAGGTGCAGTGTGGCTTTGGGGTTTAAGGAAGCATGTCAAAGAACTTCTGTGCGATGTCGCCGAAGTTGAAAAGGAAATTCTGAACCTTATCAAGGAAATCGAAAAGGCCGTTGATGATTTCTGCAAGTGACATAGCGTTCTGTCCTCCTTTTTCTTAAAATTTTGTTTCTTTATTCAGGCGGAAAACCGCCGACAAAATTTTAACATATTATGAACAAAAATTCAATACTGTTTTTTGTGGGGTGCCGTTGAAAAGCCGTGTACTCTTTATTACAGCTTCATTGCAACGTCCCAGGCCTGCCAGATAACCGTGCGGAGGTTACCGACCTTGGAAGCATCGCCTACGATGTGAACGTGCTTGCTCTTTTCTGCAACAGGTGCGGGCTTGTAGCCGACGGAAAGGATTACGCTGTCAGCCGGAACGTCAATCTTCTTGCCGTCCTTTGTCGCAACCGTTACGCCGTCCTTGCGGATTTCGGTTGTCTTGGACTCAAGGTAAACGGGTACCTTGTTTGTCTTGAAGAAGTCACGCAGGAAGCTTGTGTTTGCAAGAGCAACGCCGGGAGTTACTACAAGGTCATCCATCATTTCAACAATGACGGGCTTCTTGCCCTGAAGGTAGAGGTCGTAAGCAATTTCACAGCCTGTAAGACCGCCGCCGACAACAACAACGTTCTCGCCTACCTCTTTCTCCTTGAGGAGATACTCAACGGCCTGAATGCCGTACTCGTTTGCACCGGGAACGGGGATTTTGTTTGCAACGGAGCCTGTAGCAATAACTACTTCGTCAGCGCCGAGAGAAGCAATATCCTTAACCTCTGTGTTCATCTTGACAGTGATAGCGGGGTACTTCTTGATTTCACGGTTGTACCATGCGATAAGGTCACGGTCCTTCTCCTTGAAGGAGGGAGCAGCAGCGGCAATGAATACACCGCCGAGAACGTCGGACTTTTCGTAAAGGGTTACCGTGTGACCGCGCTGTGCGGCAACGATAGCAACCTCCATACCGCCGATACCGCCGCCGATAACAGCGATATTCTTCTTTTTCTTTGCAGGCTCAATCTTGTACTTCTTGGACTGCATGGTTCTGGGGTTAAGAGCGCAGCGGGAAAGGCCCATTGTATCCATAAGGTCCTGAGTATTTGCGTGGCCCTTGGAGGAGGAGAAGTTGAAGCAAGCGCTGTGACAGCATATACAGGGCTTGATATCTTCAATTCTGTCTTCGATAATCTTTGTAACCCACTCGGGGTCTGTAAGGAACTGACGTGCTACGCCGACACCGTCAATCTTGCCCTCTGCAACAGCCTTGGCGCCGACATCGGGCTCCATACGGCCTGCACAGACAACGGGAATGTCAACGAACTCCTTGATGTGAGCAACGTCGTCAAGGTTACAGTTCTGAGGCATATACATAGGCGGATGTGCCCAATACCATGAATCGTAAGTACCGTTATCGGCGTTGAGCATATCGTAGCCTGCATCCTGAAGGTACTTTGCCGCTCTTTCGGACTCAGCCATTGCACGGCCGACCTCTGTGTATTCCTCGCCGGGCATTGCGCCTTCGCAGAAGCCTTTCATCTTGGATTCTACCGAGTAACGGAGAGATACGGGGTAATCGTCGCCGCAGGATTCCTTGATTGCCTTGACAACCTCGGCTGCGAAACGGTATCTGTTTTCAAAGCTTCCGCCGTATTCGTCGGTACGCTTGTTGAAGAATTCGATAGCAAACTGGTCAAGAAGATAACCCTCGTGAACAGCGTGAACCTCAACGCCGTCAACGCCTGCATCGCGGCAGAGCTTTGCGGTCTTTGCGAATGCTTCGATGATTTCGTGAATCTGGTGCTTTGTCATTTCGGGACAGATGATATCGTGTGCCCAGCGTGAGGGCTGCGGGCTGGGAGAAGCCAGCTCGTGTGACGTATCAAGAATCGGCTTGACAAGTGCACGTGTGAACTTGTTTTTGTGAAGGGGAGCAACAAGCTCGGTAATAGCCCAGGAACGGCCCATACCTGCCGTAAGCTGAACGAACAGCTTCGCGCCCGTCTTATGTATTTCGTCCATAAACTCCTTGAGCTCATCGAACATCTTGGGCTTCTGCCAGAGCCACTTGCCCCAGAAGGTATCACGAAGGGGAGCGATACCGGGGATGATAAGGCCGACGTTGTTGTTTGCTCTTTCGAGGAAAAGCTTTGCAGCTTCCTTGTCAAAGTTACAGCCACCCAGCTCAAACCAGCCGAACAGAGACGTACCGCCCATGGGGCACATAACGATTCTGTTCTTGATTTCGACATTGCCTATTTTCCACGGGGTAAATAATGCTTCATACTTGGGATCCATAGTTCAATCCACACATCCTTTACATATTTTGAACCTTGAGCTGCCGCCGTTAGTTCCAATCTATTAAATTATATTAAAAACGAACCTGAGTGTCAAGAGTATGCAAAAGAATTATATGGGTATAAAAGACTGTTATTCGTCCTTCTTGACAGTTACGCTCTTTTTAAGTATAATAATACTGATTAAATATCTTTTAAAATAATAAACTGAAAGGGCGGTTGAGATATGAAAGCAATCACAAAGAGGCTGTCGGCGACGGTGCTCTGCGCTGTTTTTGCGCTGTCCTTCTGTCTTTTTTCGTCTGCGCTGAGTGCCAATGAATACGGTCTCGGCCTTTCCGTTGAAGGTGAAGAAAATCAGACCTCTGCCACTCTCAACGTTAAGCTTAAAAACTCCAATGGCTTTGATGTAAACGGCGTGTGCATAGACCTGACTGTCCCGAAGGGGCTTGACCTTGAGCAGGCAAAGAAAAATTCCGACGGCTATTCGGTGCTTGTTGACACACTTGCCGCAGGTGAGGTTTACGAAAACGGCTTCGTTTTTGTCAGCCGTGAAGCCGCACCCGTTTCAGCCGATAAAAGTGAAAAAAGCAGTATTGTTCCGGGCGTTCTTGCGGCTGTCGGTGCTTTGGCCGTTGTTGCGGCAATCGCATTTCTTGCAATCCGCAAAAGACGGGCGGTGGCACTTATGCTTGCCGTGCTTATCTGCCTGCCCTGTGTGGGTATTTTCGGCGTACACGCTGTCGGCACGGAGGATATAAAGAGCTTCACGCTTGAAGAAACCGTGAGCATCGGCGGCAAGGATTACCCCGTTGTGCTCACCGTTTCCTACCTTGCGAATTCCGCAAAGAACAGCTATTTTGAATTTGATGTAAACGAGGATACATACCTTAACCGCGTTGAAACCGTAACGCGCCTTACTACGGATATAAGCGGTGTTGCAACGGCAAACGGCTCCGTCAAATCCGTTACCTACGCAGTTAAAAGCGAGGCTACGGGCGGCACGGAAACGGGCCAAGCACGGCTTGACGGCTGTGAGTGGAGCATAGAAAAGCTCGCTCTCGTGCCCGGCGAAAATGAAATTGAAATCACCGCTGAGCTTGCAAACGGCGGCAAGCAGACGAAGACCTACAGCCTCAGCTATGACAGAGGTGTGCTCTATCAGCCGAAGGAAAGCGAAATCAAGGAAGAAAACGGCGAAAGATATATTGAAAATGTTGTAAACGTATATTTTGAGAACGGTGTCTCCGACGAAAAAATGGATGAAATTCTTGCCGAAAGCGGCCTTGTCCGCATCGGTGAAGTCAACAGCGTTTTCCTTGTGCAGGCAAGGGCAAATACACAAAGCCTTGCGGAGCTTGAAGCAATCTGCAAAAAGCTGCAGAGCCTTGATGAGGTCAGCCTTGCAATAACGGAAAAGCTTATTGAGCTTGAGCTTGACAGCGTGCCCAACGACCCGTGGTACCACAACACGAATTACACCGAAAAATGGAACGAAGAGCTTCCGAACGGTTACAACTGGAGCGTTGAAGCCGTTGAAGCCCTTAGCACATGGAAATACGAAAGCTATTTCGGCACGGCAAAGGTCGGCGTTGTTGACGGCGGCTTCAAGGTCAATCACGAGGACTTTGCAAGCGGACTTATCACCTTCCCAGAAACGATGTACCAGACGGGCAACACCGAAAACAACCACGGCACACACGTTGCAGGCATCATCGGTGCAACGAGGAACAACGGTCTTGGCGGCTCAGGTCTGCTCAGTGACGTTGAAATCTATGCGGCCGGCTATTCCGTAGGCACTTCGTCAAATTCGGTAACAAACGTTGTAAACGCAGTTGCTTCGCAGATAGAATACGGCGCAAAGGCCGTCAACCTTTCCCTTGGTCTTGACAAGGCATACGACGGAGTAAACAACCCGTACGAAAACCCCTATTCGGCGTATCAGCTTGCTTCTTCGGCAGGCCCGTGTGCCGTAAGTATGAACAATCTGCTCAACCAGGGCAAAGAATTTGTTATTGTTCAGTCTGCCGGAAACGGAACGCTTGACACACGCTTTACGGATTTTACCACCAAGCGCAGTGACGATGCACAGCAGAACGGTCTGTACTGTTCCGTCAACCCTGCTCACCGCTATACGGGCTATTACGGCTCAATGAGCACAAACGCCATACAGAACGTTTATAACCGCATTATTGTTGTAGGCGGTGTCAGAAACTACACAACGGCTGCCGACGGCGCTACGTTCAAAATGTTTTATCTGTTCAATGAGCAGCAGGGCACGATTGCTCTGAGCAACGGCGGTGACAGAGTAGATATCTATGCACCAGGCTATGAGATTTTCAGCAGTATTACGGATACCTCCTACGGCGGCTCCGTTATCAGATATGCGTGGATGACAGGCACCTCGCAAGCGGCGCCGATTGTTACCTCGGTTGCGGCAATGTGCTTTGCAATCAACCCCGATTTTACGGGCGAGCAGGTCAAGAACATAATCTGTGACGACGCCAATTCAACGCGCACGGCACTCGACTATTCTCTGATAGATTCAACATCGGGTCTGGATTACCACCCCTTTGAGGGCGACGGCAAGGTTATCAGTATGAAGCTGTGTGCAGAGGCGGCACTGCGCACGGTCTGCGGCCCAGCAAACTACAGATATTTCAATACGATTATGACCGCCGCACAAAAGCTCAACCCCAACGATTATAAGAATTTTGAGGTTGTGCAGGCTGTGCTTGACGGCATTGACGACAGCTTTTATTCCCTCTATGAATTTGAGCAGGATAAGGTAACCGCAAAGGCCAACGAGCTTGTTGCCGCTATGGATGAGCTAGAAGAAAGAGGCAAGGCAGACTACACCGACGTTGAAAAGGCAAAGGCAGAGGCCACCGCACTTGACGCCTCTCACTACGTTGATTTCAGCGGTGTCACCAACGCGGTCAACGCCGTTGTTTACGGCAAGTATGCCGACGAGCAGGCAGAGGTTGACCTTATGGCAAAAAACATTCGCGATGCAATTGCCGCCCTTGAGCCGCTTGCAAAAATTTCTTCAAGCGATTTCAACGTAGTCGCAGACAATACCGAAAGCGTTATAGTCATTCCGCCCGACTATGTGGGTGACCTTTCAGAATACCTTGATGCAGGAAAGCTGACCGTTACGCACACGCCAAACTCAAAGGGCAGCTACTCAACAGGCAGTATTATTACGCTGACCGACGAAAACGGCAGTATTTCGGACAAAATATATACCGTCGTCACTCTCGGCGACGTTGACGGCGATGCAAAGGCAGACGGCTCGGACGCATTTATTATCGGTCTTTATATGAACGGTATGCTTTCCGCCGAAACCGTCGCAGAAGCAATCTGCTGTGATATTGACTTCAACGGAGTGATCAACGAAGACGACTTTGATACACTTGAACGCTGCGGTCTGTTTGAGGACTATATCAGCAATCTCTATCAGGAGGCCGAGCAATGAATATTCTTGCAATAGGCGATGTTGTGAGCACCGTCGGCTGTGAATATTTAAGAAAAAAGCTGCCCTCGCTCAAAAAAATGTACGGCGTGGATTTCTGCATTGTCAACGGCGAAAATTCAGCCGCAGGAAACGGAATTACGCCGCAGTCGGCAGACTTTCTTTTCGACAGCGGAGCTGACCTTATTACAACGGGCAACCACGTTTTCAGACGGCGTGAGATTTACGACCGCCTTGACACGGACAGAAACATTATCCGCCCGGCAAACTACTACGCGGGCAACCCCGGCAAAGGCTTTGCGGTTGCCGATATGGGCAGCGTTAAAATAGGCGTTTTTAACCTTGCGGGCAACGCTTTTATGGAGGGCGCAAACCCCTTTACCGCCGCAGACGAGGTGCTGAAAAAGCTTGATGAGTGCCGCATTGTTCTGTGCGATTTTCACGCAGAGGCAACGGGCGAAAAAAGGGCGCTCGGCTTTTACCTTGACGGCAGGGTCAGTGCTGTTTTCGGTACGCACACCCACGTTCAGACCGCAGACGAGCAGATTCTCCCCAACGGCACGGGCTACATCACAGACCTTGGTATGGTCGGCACGGTAAATTCCGTGCTCGGTGTTGCACCCGAGGCAATAATCACCAAGCTCAAAACGGGTATGCCCACGCGCTTTGACAATAACGAGGGCGAATGTATGCTCAACGCCTGCCTTTTTGAAATCGATAAGCAAAGCGGTAAAACCACCGCAGTTCAACGAATAAATATCAGAGGCTGAAAATGAAAAGAACAAAAAAATTTCTCGCTCTACTTCTGGCAGTCTGCCTTTGTTCGGGGCTTTGCGCCTGCTCGGACGATGTGCAGGAGCCTGAGCAGGACACCCCGTCAAAAAACGAAACGGCAGAGCCGAAAACCACCTGCCCGCTGTCGCTTCCCGTTGCTCACAGCGACACGCTTGACCCCTTCAAAGCAGAAAGCGCCGTAAACCGTTCGCTGATAACTCTGCTTTTCGACCCGCTGGTAACGGTCGGTGCGGATTTTCAGCCGGAGCTGATTTTAGCGGACAGCTACTCACTTGACGGAAAAACCTTGAGCATTACGCTAAAAAAAGCATATTTTACGGATTCTTCGGCAATTACCGCCGCAGATGTGGAATACTCTTTTGAGAAGGCAAAGAAAAGCGATTACTACGCCGCCCGCCTTTCCAATATTTCCTCTGTAAGCGGCTCGGGCAGCACGGTTGTGTTCAGCCTTAAGAGCGCCGATATTCTTGCACTCTCCTGCCTTGATTTTCCGATAGTCAAGGACGGCACGGTGCAGACGAAGCACGAGGGCACAAACCTTTACGATATTGCGCCGCCCGTAGGCTCGGGCAGATATTATCTTAAAGGCACCCTGCCCAACGCAACGCTTGTTGCAAACACAAAGAACGTACGCGGCTTTGACCCCTATATAACCGAAATCAACCTCTTTGAGGTTACGGATTCCGACGGTATGGCGTACGGACTGCAGATCGGTAACTACGACTGCTGGTACAACGACCTTTCTTCCGGTGAATACACCCGCATAAACGCAGGCCTTTCCGTAGTGCCGACAAACAACTTCGTTTACCTTGCCTTCAACCCCGACAAGACAATTTTTCAGCAGACCGAGGTGCGCAGGGCTGTTTCCCTGCTTCTCGACCGTGAAAGCATAGTTTCAATGGGCTTTCAGGGTCACGCAGCAGCCTGCGTTTTACCCTTTAACCCTGCGTGGAGCAGTATGAAAAACATTGCCGCAAACACAACGGCGACAGCACAGACTCAGACGGCACTTGACCTGCTTGAAGGTGCTGGCTACACCAACATCAACGGCTACGGCTACCGTGCCTCACGGACAAAGAGCCTTAACTGCACGCTTACCGTCTGCGCCGACAACCCGTTCAAGGTTGCGGCGGCAAAGCAAATCAAGGAGCAATTGGCGGCTGTCAATTTCAACGTGAGAATACTTGAGCTCGGTTACAAGGACTATACTCAGGCAATTGCAAACGGTGAGTTTGAAATGTATCTGGGCGAAATCAAAATTCCCGCCAATATGGACTTGTCGGCCTTTTTCAGCCACGGCGGTGCGGCAAATGCAGTTATGGAGGCTGAGGCTGAAGACGGCTATTGGGAAATCAACCCGAGCGTTGATGCTTACGGCAAATTTGTTTCGGGCAGTATGTCGCTTGCCGATTTCTGCCTGCTTTTCGACAGAGAAACACCCTTTGTGCCCGTGTGCTACCGCAATGCGGTGCAGGTATATTCAAGAGATTTCACCACGGAAATTTCGGGCACCTGTTACGATAATTTTTACGGCATAGATAAATGGCAAACCAAAACAAGTAAAGACTCAACGGGAGGAAAATAAATGATTAAGCTTGAAAACCACCTCGGCACAATTGAAATATGCCAGAGCTATTTTTCGGCGCTGATTGGCCGTGCCGCTTCGTCCTGCTTCGGCGTTGCGGGTATGGGCAACAGCAACAAACGCCAGCAGCTTCGTGCAATTCTGCGAAAGGCAAAGATTTTTGACGACCAGGGTGTTATAGTACGCAACACCGCTGACGGCCTTGCAATTGAACTGCACATAGTTGTAACATACGGTCTCAACATCACTGAAATCTGCAAAAGCATTACCAATAAGGTGCGCTACACCGTGGAAAACGCCACGGGTATGCAGGTGCACGAGGTAAAGGTTTACGTTGACGGCATGAAGGCCGAAGAAAGCTGAGGTAAAGTACAAATTGATTAACGGTAACATTCTGCGTGATGCGATTATTTCCGCAGCAAACAATATAGATAACAGCCGCAAGGCGGTTGATGCGCTAAACGTTTTCCCCGTGCCCGACGGTGACACGGGTACAAATATGTCAATGACCATCAAGGCCGCTGCCCGTGAGCTGGCACTTCTCCCCAATTCAAGCACTGTGGGCGAGGTTTCCGCAAAGGCGGCATCCGCACTTCTCAGAGGCGCGCGAGGCAACTCGGGCGTTATACTCTCGCTTATTTTCCGCGGCTTTTCCAAGGCACTCAAGGGGCTTGACACAGCCGACTCAAAGGCACTTTCAAGAGCGCTTGCCGAGGGCACGAAGGCCGCTTACGGTGCGGTAATGAAGCCCACCGAGGGTACGATTCTCACGGTTGTGCGTGAGTCGGGCGAAAAAGCGGCACTTGCGGCTGACGGTATTTCCGCAACTCAGCTGTGGAAAACCGCCTGTCAGGCAGGTAACGAGGCACTTGCCAGAACGCCCGAAATGCTTCCTCAGCTTAAAAAAGCAGGCGTTGTCGATGCCGGCGGTCAGGGACTTATGCTCATTTTCGAGGGTATGCTCAGCGTTTTTGAAGGCAACGGCATTATCCCCTCACTCACGGATGACCCTGCAGCGGCGGTAAAGCCCGTTGCTTCTGCCGCGGCAAATGAAGAAATAAAATTCGGCTACTGCACGGAATTTATTGTAAACCGCACGGGCAGCGACCCGTCGGAAGCAGTCCGCCTTCGTGCCTACCTTGAATCAATCGGCGACTGCGTTGTGGTTGTGGATGACGAGGAAATCATAAAGGTTCACGTTCACTCCAACGACCCCGGCAACGCTATTCAGGAGGGCCTTAAATACGGCGCACTCGTCAACATTAAAATTGACAATATGCGCTATCAGCACAGCAACAATGTTGTTGAGGGTGCACCCGAAGCCGAAAGCACTGCAGAAGAGAATTCCGTTCCCGAAGCCGCGCCGATTGAAAAGCAGTTTGGCTTTGTTGCCGTTTGTGCGGGTGCAGGCTTTGAGGAAATGTTTTACCAGCTCGGTGCGGATGCGGTTGTAAGCGGCGGTCAGACGATGAACCCCAGCACGGACGATATTCTCCGTGCCGTGCTTGCAACACCCGCTGAGCACGTTTTCATTCTGCCCAACAACAAGAATATAATTATGGCGGCTGAGCAGGTTATACCTATGTGCGAAAAGGGAATAAGCGTGCTCCACACAAAAACTGTTCCGCAGGGTATTGCCGCAATGCTCAGCTTTGACGAAACGATTTCTGCCGACAAGAATCACCTTGAAATGATGAAGGCGGCAGGCAGAGTAGGCACGGGTCTTGTAACCTTTGCCGCACGCGACAGCGAGGTAAACGACCAGAAGGTGCGCAAGGGTGAAATCCTCGGTATGGAGGAAGGCAAAATCACCGTGCTTGAGCGCGACGTTATCAAGGCGGGCTACAAGGTTGCACGCAGGCTTTACAGAAAGCACGGTGCTTCCATGATAACGATTTACTACGGTGAGGATGCAAACGAGGCCCAGGCAGAAGAGCTTGCCTCACTCATAGGCTCACGCTGTCAGAATGCGGAAATTTCCGTAATCAACGCCGGCCAGCCCGTATATTACTTTACAATTTCGGTTGAATAAGCTATGCTTCAGTTTTCAAGCAACATTCAATATCTCAAGGGAGTAGGCGAAGCCCGTGCCAAGCTGTTTCGGCGGCTTGGCGTGGACAGCGTCGGCTCCCTTGTGCGCCTTTATCCGAGGGCTTATGAGGATTGGAGCAGTACCGTTTCGATTCTCGATGCCGTACCGGGTGAAACCTGCTGTATAAAAGCAACGGTCTGCGCCCCCGTAACCCACGCCCTTATCCGCAAGGGTATGACGATTTACAAAACGGAGGCGACAGACGGCGAAAATATAATGAAAATTACGATTTTCAACAACCGCTTTGCCGCAGAGAAGCTAAAAGAGGGCGAGGAATACCTCTTCTTCGGCAAAATTTCCGCCTATGGCTACAGCAGGGAAATGTCCTCTCCGCAGATTGAAAGAGCCGTTACGGGCGAGAGAATACGCCCCATTTATCCGCAGACGCAGTCGCTAACCTCACGCACCATAGAGGGCTGTGTGAAGCGTGCGCTCGAAACGCTTGAAGCCCTGCCCGAGGACGTTTTAAGCGAAGAAATCCGCAGCCGCTACGCCCTTTGTTCATACAAAGAGGCTCTGCATAAAATCCATTTCCCGACTACGCAGGCAGACGTAATGACCGCGCGCAGACGCTTAAGCTTTGAGGAGCTTTACGTTTTGCAGACGGGTCTTCTGCTGCTGCGCGGCAGAAGCCGCAAAAAAACGGGCTGTAAAATAGAAAAGGATTTTTCCGATGAATTCTTTTCGCTTCTCCCCTTTACCCCTACGGGCGCACAGCAAAGAGCCGTCGGCGAAGCGGTAAACGATATGTCGGGCGCAACGCCGATGAACAGGCTTTTACAGGGTGACGTAGGCTCGGGCAAAACCGCAGTTGCCGCCGCACTAAGTTACACCTGCGCAAAAAACGGCTTTCAGTCCGCAATTATGGCACCGACCGAAATTCTTGCCGTACAGCATTACAAAACCTTTGCTAAGCTGCTTGAAGCCACCGATTTGAAGGTTGAGCTTCTTGTCGGGTCAACCCCTGCAAAAGAAAAAAAGAGGATAAAGCAAAGCCTTTTGACGGGTGAAACCGACATAATCATAGGCACACACGCGCTTATACAAAAGGACGTTGAATTCAACAAATTAGGGCTTGTGGTAACAGATGAACAGCACCGCTTCGGTGTCGGTCAACGCAGTGCACTCGGCTCAAAAGGCTATAACCCCCACACGCTGGTTATGTCCGCAACGCCCATTCCCCGTACGCTTGCGCTGATTATTTACGGCGACCTTGACGTGAGCGTGCTTGACGAATTGCCCGCAGGCAGGCAGAAAATTGAAACCTACGCCATTGACGGCACAATCCGTCAGCGTGCCTACGGCTACGTGAAAAAGCACCTTGACGAGGGCAGGCAGGGCTACATAGTCTGTCCGCTTGTTGAGGACAGCGAAAGCCTCGACCTTGCCGCCGCAGAGGACTACGCCGAAAAAATAGCGAAAAAGGAATTCGCAGGCTACAGCGTGGGGCTTCTCCACGGCAAGATGAAGCCCAAGGACAAGGAAGCGGTTATGGCCGCCTTTGCAAACGGCGAAATTCAGCTTCTCGTTTCCACAACGGTTATCGAGGTTGGCGTTGACGTACCAAACAGCGTTATTATGGTTATTGAAAACGCCGAGCGTTTCGGACTTTCACAGCTTCACCAGCTGAGAGGCAGAGTGGGCAGAGGCAAGCACAAATCGACCTGTATTCTGATTTCCGACGCAAAGGGCGAAACCGCACAGAGAAGACTGAAAACAATGTGCAAAACCACCGACGGCTTTAAAATTGCCGACGAGGATTTGAAGCTGAGAGGCCCCGGCGATTTCTTCGGCGCAAGACAGCACGGTCTGCCCGAAATGAAGATAGCCGACCTTTCAAGCGACATGGAATTACTAAAGCAGGCACAGCAGGCGGCAAAGGACACACTTCACCTTGACCCTGCCCTGCGAAGCGAAAAAAACGCCCCCCTAAAGGCGGCGGTAATAGAGCTGTTTGAAAGAATGGGCCCGAATGGGATGAACTGAAAATAAGAAAGAAAAAAGAAGAAATTATGGTGGGCTTCGCCCACACCCGAAAAGTATTATTCATTATTCATCAGCGTAAGCGACTTCATCATTCATTATTCATTAAATATTTCCATAGGGGCAATTCACTTGCTTGTCCGTTGTGAAAGCGATATGATGTTTGAAACCTATTGACAAAGAAAAGGTTTTCCCATATAATATGAGTGTAAGGTGTTGCCGATAGACGGTTACGCCCTCAGAATAACGTTAAGTTAAGAAATAACCGCTTGTTTTCTCAGGACAGGGCGGTTATTTCTTTTTTGTCAGTTCGACAACAAGTGCTATGATTGAAACCAAAAGCGTTCCCAAAAGGAACAGTTCTTCGTATGTAACCATTGGCACCGCCCTCCTTTCCGGAGGGAAAAGGCGCCCTCCGAATAAAACGAGGGCAAACCGCCTACCGTGTTATGACAACACCTTACGTAGGATATATTAGCACAAATGTTCGCACAAGTCAAGTAGGGGCGATTTTTAATCGCCCGCCGTGAAAGCGATATAGCGGTAATTTACGGGCGATTCGTGAATCGCCCCTACGGTTTGGTTATATCAATTACACAACATCAAACTACCGCCGTGCGGATTTTGTCCGTACGGCGGTGAAATAATTTTGCAGAGTTCTGTGTTTACGGCGAACCGTTATTCGGTTGTTTTCGGAATGTCGGCAAGCGCCATTCCCTACGCACAAAACAACGTGTCCGTAGCTCCGCCCCTCGGGCAGCTCGTTTGGGAAATTTCAATAAATAATGAAAAATTTACGTAGGGGAGGCGTTTCGCCTCCCGCATAAAACGGCATATAAATTTAACATCGGGAGGGGCGACCCCTCCCCTACGTTTTTTAATAAATTACTCTGTTTACTCCAAACAGATTTTTAAAGAATGAAACGAACTTCTGCCAGAAGCCCGCCTTTGAGGTGACTGTGATTTCGTCAAAAATCTCCTCGCCGTCGGCGTTGGTAACAACGTTTTCGTCTGTGTCAACCAGCTTTGCGTAAATTGTTGCGTTACCGTTAGCAATGGAAGTCACACGACACTCCAAGCCGTCTTCACTGACCGTAGTCGAAACGCCTGCGCCCTCAACAAACCAATTGACCGCATAACCCTCAGGGATTTCGATTTCTTCAAGCTGAAGAACAAGCGTGTCACCGTAATTTATGGTAGTTGTTGTCGTTTTATTGATTTTAATTTTTAGCAGTTCAACAGGTAAGGGTTCATCCGGCGTGGGTGCAACAGCGTTCTTCTGCCATACTGCATAAAGCGTTGTATTTGCAGTAAGTGTTATGCTGTCACCTGCCGTATAACTCGCCATTGTTGCACTACTGCTCTTTGACCAACCGAGGAAAGTATAACCGCTTCTTGTCGGCTGTGTGCTACTAATTGTATAGCTTGTTGCACCGCTCTGGCTTGCAGGTGCACCGCTTCCGCCGTTTGCATTGTAAGAAAGGGTGTAGATAATAGGCTTTTCATCGTTATGCGTTCCATCACAAACTTTGAAAGTAAGAGAGTTATTTTGAGCATATTCTTTTGCAGGACATTCTGAACTCTTACTGCACAAAGTTAAAGTTTTAGCGCAGTTTGTAAAAGCAGTACTGTCAATAGACTTAATATTTACAGGAATATGTACTGTAGTCAGTGCTGTACAGCCATAAAAAGAACGGTAGTCTATTGTTCTTTCGAAGTATCCGTCTGAATTATCTTTTATTACAACTGTTTTCAAGCTTGTACATCCTGCAAAAGCATTGTTACCTGTATTTTTGTAATTTGCCGGAATTGTTATGCTTTTAAGCGCTGTGCAATTTGCAAATGCGGCGGTATGTATTTCTACTTCTGCTGTTCCGCCTTCTGTTAAAGTTACCGTTTCTAATCTAATACAATTTTCAAAGCAATTTCCTGTATATGAGCCTGTTCCTATTTGCTTAATGCTCTTAGGGATTTTTACGGTTTTGAGATACGAACAATCCATAAAGGCTGAGTCGCCAATTGTTATAAAGCCTTCGGGAATTTCAATCGACTGTAATGCAGTACAACCATAGAAAGAACGGTAGTCAACAATTCTTTCAAAAGCAACATCAGAATTACTTTTAATAACAACTGTTTTCAAGCTTGTACATCCTGCAAAAGCGTTGTTGCCTGTATTTTTGTAATTTGCCGGAATTGTTATGCTTTTAAGCGCTGTGCAATTTGCAAATGCGGCGGTATGTATTTCTACTTCTGCTGTTCCGTCTTCTGTTAAAGTTACCGTTTCTAACCTAATACAATTTTCGAAGCAATTTCCTGTATATGAGCCTGTTCCTATTTGCTTAATGCTCTTAGGGATTTTTACTGTTTTGAGATATGAGCAATTCATAAAAGCATAGTCGCCGATTGTTTCTATACCCTCAGGTATAACTACAGAACTAATTGAACTATTGTCTTTAAAAGATGAATAACCTACGTGTTTAACAGAATATCCACCCAAAGATACAGGCAATGTAATGTTTGTGTCCGAACCATTATATTTTGTTATGGTTGCGACATTACTGCTTACTGTATAAGTCCAGTCACCGCTAGTATATTCCGTTGCAGCTTCTGCGCTTATACTTGCTAATAAAAGCATTGTTATTAGTGTAATAAATAACATTGTTTTTCTAAACAGTTTTTTCATTTTGCTTTACCTCCAAAAGCAATATTTTATTACATATGTTGTAATAATTTAACTTTAAAATATCACAATATGTTCTAATTGTCAATAACAACATATGTAATAATTTACGGAGGCTGTTATGGCGGTTTACACAGACATATTAAAGGAATTGAGAAAAGACAAAAATCTGACGCAGGGTGATATGGCAAAGTTTTTTAACATTAAACAGTCTATGTATTCGATGTATGAAAGCGGCAGAAGAACGATGAGAATTGAGATGTTGTGCGAGCTTGCAGACATTCTCGATACATCGACGGACTATATTCTCGGCCGCACGGCAGAAAAAAAGCCATATAAAAAAAGAAAATAAACAAAATTAAGACGAGCAAAGCTCGCCCTACAAAATTTATTATTTAAAGCAAAACGGCCGCCCGAGGGGCGGCGCTACGGGTACGTTACAGATACGTTGGCGTAGCGTCGCCGCTTCGGCGACCGTTTATTTAATTACGCATTGCGAATTATTCCATCTCGCCCTTGATAGCCTTAAGGCGCTTCATTACGTCGTTGCCGCCCTGGCCGAAGTAATCGTGGAGAATCTTATACTCGGCGTAGAGCTTGTCGTAGATTTCGGAATTCTCCTTGATGGGCTCGTAGACAACGTCCTTGACCTTACCCATAATGCTTGCGGCATAGAAGGCGTCGTCATAGCCGCCCTTTTCGCTGCCTGCGGCAACTGCGCCGAAGATAGCCGAGCCGAGTGCACCGCCCTGGTCGGAGCCTGCAATTTTGATGGGCATCTTGATGATGTCAGCATAAATCTGCATTGTCATCGGGTCTTTCTGTGAAATACCGCCTGCGGCGTAGAAGGAGTTAACCTCAACGCCCTGCTCACGGTAGTTTTCAATAATCATTCTCGTGCCGTAGGCTGTTGCCTCGATAAGCGCGCGGTAAATTTCCTCGGGCTTTGTGCGCAGAGTCATACCGACAATCATACCCGTAAGGTCAACGTCAACGAGGATTGAACGGTTGCCGTTCCACCAGTCAAGGGCTACAAGACCGCTCTCGCCGGGCTTCTGTGCCTCGCACTTGGAGCGCAGAAGCTTGTGAATGTTGATGCCCTTTTCCTTTGCTTCCTCGTAGTAGCTTGCGGGCAGGCAGTTGTCGATAAACCAGCCGAAGTGGTCACCCACGCAGGACTGACCTGCTTCGTAGCCGTAGAGGCCGGGCATAATACCGTCCGCAACGACACCGCAGATGCCCTTTACCTTCTTTTCAACGTCGGACATCATCATATGACAGGTTGAAGTACCGATGATTGCAACCATTTCGCCGGGCTTTGAAACGCCGACAGCGGGAACGAAAATGTGAGCATCAATTATACCTGCGGCAACGGCGGCACCGACGGGAAGACCGGTAAGCTTTGAGGCTTCCTCGGTGATGTAGCCTGCGCACTTACCGCTGGGGAGAACCTCTCTGCCGAACTTTTCGTCAATAACGTTTTCAAGCCTGGGGTCAAGCGCCTTGAAGAACTCGTTTGAGGGGTAACCCGTGTTCTTGTTCCACATAGCCTTGTAGCCTGCACAGCAGGAGTTACGGGTTTCGTTGCCCGTAAGCTGCCATACAACCCAGTCGGTTGCTTCTATAAAACGCTCCGTCTTCTCGTAGATTTCGGGGGCTTCGTCCAGAATCTGCCAGAGCTTGGGAATAGCCCACTCGGAGGAAATTTTGCCGCCGTAGTTTTCAAGCCACTCCTCGCCCATTTCGATAGCGATGTCGTTGAGCTTTGTTGCGTGTGCCTGTGCAGCGTGGTGCTTCCAGAGCTTTACGTAAGCGTGAGGCTCCTCCTTGTATTCGTCAAGGAAACAAAGCGGCGTGCCGTCCTTTGTTGTGGGAAGTACGGTACAGGCGGTAAAGTCGATACCGACACCGATAACGTCATTTGCGTCAATACCGCTCTTTGCGATAGCATCGGGAATCGTGTGGCTGAGAACGTCTATGTAATCCTGCGGGTGCTGAAGCGCCCAGTCCTGTCCGAGCTTTTTACCGCAGGGAAGTGCCTCATCCATAACTGCGTGGGGATATTCGAAAATACTGCTTGCAAGCTCCTCGCCCGTTTCAACGTTTACAACGAGCGCTCTGCCCGAAAGTGTGCCGTAGTCCAGACCGATTGCGTATTTTGCCATTTTATTCTACCTCTCTTTTATATTGTGAATTAATTTCTTAAACTGTAAGCGAAGCGATAATACCCGAATAGAGCTTAATCGGGTCATCGTAGAAATTGTTGGTAACGGTTTCAACCTGCATTTCGTCGGCAACATAAATCGTCAGCTTCATCATTTCCTCCATTGTGAAGGTGACGTGGTAGCCTCCGCTTTCAAGTTTTTCAACCTCAACCTTGTTCTCTCTCTTGCGTTTTGCAAGGGTGAGCATTTTTATTGCCGCATTTATCGCCTTTTCCCTGACCGAACGGGGCAGCTGAACCTCCAGCGTTTTCGTGGAAGCCTTGCCCTTTTCCGTAACGCCGAGGTATTCCTCGCACTCAATAAAATCGGACACAACCGAGCCGTTTTCAATCAGCTCGCTAACCGCCTGATTTATTTCAAAATAGTTGGCTAAGCCCTTGTCGAGGGCAATTTCGCAAAGCTGTGAGCGTGTTATCTTTTCGTCAACGTTGGACAGAAGGTAGCACACGAGCAGCTTTATTTCGTGCCTTGTTCTCAGTCCGCCCGGCTCAATGCCGTCATCAAATGTAAAATTGTTCTCCATACTTACTCCTCCACAAGGAAAGATTTGAGTGCCGAATAGCGCCGCGACTTTTTGTCGTTGCGCGCCATACGGTAAATCTGGTTTTCATCGCCGACTGTTACGAGCATTTTTTTCGCCCTCGTAACCGCTGTATACAGCAGGTTTCTGTACGCCAGCCTTTCGGGTGTGAAAAGTATCGGCAGTACGACAGCCTCAAACTCGTTACCCTGGCTCTTGTGCACGGTTACGGCGTAGGCAAGCTCAAGCTCACGCATTGTGTCGGGGAAGTAGCTGCACTCCCTGCCGTCATCAAAACGGATTTTGGTAACACCGTCGGGTCTGATTGAAATTATCGTGCCGATATCGCCGTTGAATACGCCCGAGCCTTCCTCGCCGTCGGGCTTTTTCCAGAGAATATCGTAATTGTTTTTTATATGCATAACCTTGTCGCCCTCACGGAAACGGAAAAGACCCACGGTCTGCTCCTTTTTATCCTTTGAGGGTGGATTTATAACCTCCTGCAAGCGGCGGTTAAGGTTGTAAGTGCCCATTTCGCCCTTGCGTGACGGGCAGAGCACCTGAATATCGCTTACGGGCGAATAGCCGAAGGCTTTGGGAAGCCTCGTGCCGACAAGCTCACACACGGTCTGTGCCGCCTGCTGTGAATTTTTGCGCGGCATAAAGAAGAAATCCGAATCCGTGCGGCTCAAATCGGGCAATTCTCCGCCGACGATTTTATGAGCGTTGGTAACAATCAGACTGCGCTGTGCCTGGCGGAAAACCTCTTTAAGCTCAACAACGGGAAGCATACCGCTTTCTATCATATCGTGGAGCACGTTGCCTGCGCCTACGGGCGGAAGCTGGTCGGAGTCGCCGACCATAATCAGCCTGCAGCCAAGCGGAAGCGCATCAAGAAGTGATGAAAAAAGGTATATGTCTATCATTGAAAGCTCGTCTACAATAAGCACGTCCGCCTCAATGGGATTGCGCTCGTTTCTTGCAAAGCGCTGGGTATCGCTGTCGTCCCACTCAACCTCAAGCAGACGGTGAATGGTCTTTGCGGGCATACCCGTAATTTCGCTCATTCGCTTTGCCGCCCTGCCTGTGGGTGCGGCAAGGGCAATGCGCAGCTTATCCTTCCTGAAAAGCGAAATCATTCCGTTTATTGTTGTGGTCTTGCCCGTGCCGGGGCCGCCCGTAAGGATAAGCACACCCTTTTCAACGGCGGTGATAATTGCACTTTTCTGTTTTTGCTCATATTTTATGTCGAGCGAATATTCTATATTCTCTATATCCTGCAAAAGCGTTGGCTTGCCGGCAGGAGGGAATGAACAAAGTACCTTTATGCGCCTTGCGGCGTTTTTTTCCGCGCGGTAGGCAGAGGGAATAAACAGAAATTCCTTGCCGTCAAGCTTTGCGGATTCAAGCTGTCTGTCCGTTATAAGCGAATCTATTGCGCGGTTTAAAGTGTCCTCGTCAGCGCCTAAAAGCTCACCTGCGGGAATAAGCATTTTTTCTCTGGGCAGACAGGTGTGCCCGTTGCCGAGGTTGTGACGCAGAACGTGAAGCACGCCTGCCCTTATTCTGTACGCCTCGGGCGGTGAATCGGGCAGAGAGGCGGCAATTGCATCGGCACGTTCAAAATTAATGCCGATACCCTCCGCACAAAGCAGGTAGGGGTTGTTGCGCACGGTTTCAACCGCATTGAAGCCGAAAATTTTATAGGTGTTAAGGCTTTCCCTTGCCGTCATACCGTATTTTTCCAGAGCGATAAGCGTCTGCCTTACGGCAAACTGGCGGGAAAATTCCGTACAGATTGTGTTTGCCTTTTCCCGTGAAATGCCCTTGATTTCGCAGAGCCTTTCGGGGTGGTTTTCGAGTATATCAAAGGAGTCCTCGCCGAATTTTTCGATTATCTTCTGTGCCGTTGCAGGGCCTATGCCCTTGACCGTGCCCGAGGAAAGGTATTTGTACAAATCCTCGGCACCCGTAGGCATTGAGCGCACACAGCTTGTCGCACGCAATTGTCTGCCGTAAAGCGGATGCGTGTCAAACGAGCCTCTGACAGTGAGCTTTTCGCCTGCCGCAATTTCGGGCAGTACGCCGACGACGGTTATAAACTCGTCGTCCTCACTGCAAAGTTCAAGCACGGTGAAGCCCGTTTCATCTATATGCACCGACACATCCTCAACCGTGCCGATTATTTCAACTTCTTCTTTTTCAAACAAGTAAAGAGCTTCCTCCGTAATCAAAAAATTATATGCTTTATTTTAGTAATCGTAGGAAAGGCGTTTCGCCTCCCGATTTGAAAGCGATATGCCGTCAGCGGCTTCAAAAAGCCAAAAAAGCGGTGTCATCCTGAACGCAAGTGAAGGATCTTAAAGCGTACGTTATGTTACTTTTGTCAAGCGTTACAAAAGTAACCAAAAGAACTTTTGAGGTATGCCGCACTACGCTGACGGCTGACGCTCTGTCAGTCCGCTCAGCAGACAGAACAAAAAATGTTTTGTTCTGCTGCCGCAACGGCTCTCAGAATTTATCTGACTTTTTATGCTTGCTGTACCGCCTGCGGAACTTCGCTCAGATAGATGAGTCAAGTTTAGTGCCCGTCAGCCTGCTCCGTTCAAACTACCGACATAAACTAAATTATTTTTGCTTTTGACTTACTGTTTCGGGAAATATACTTTTACTGCCGCCGCAGACAGACCGAAAATGAGCATCATATAACACATCGGCTTAAGTCCGTAAAACGGGTAATCCGTCATACCGCACATACAAAAGGCGGTTATGCTTGCAAGCAGGGAAATAGCAAGACCTCTTGCCCTGCCGCCAAGGCGTGACAGCTTAATCATTTCGACGGCAAACACTGCAAGTATCGCCGCAAAGACAGCCAAGCCGACTATACCGTTTTCGAGCATTATCTGTAAAACAATGTTGTGTGCGTGGGGCTGTTTTATACCGTAGGTGTTGTGCAGAAAATCACGCACGTTGTTGACACCCGTGCCCAGTCCGAAAACCCAGTTGTCCTCAAGCACCTCAAAGCACGCTTCCCAGATTTTTGAGCGTGTGCTGACCGAAACATCGTTGAAATTGAAAATTGAAATAAGCCGCTTGAAAACGCCGTCCGCAAACAGGGCAAGCGCACCCAGACCGCCTGCACCGCAGGCAAGCAGCACAAGCGTTCTTTTTCCGCCGTAGAAAAGCAGAATAACAAAAGCCGCCGCCATTGCCAGGTACGGGCCTCTTGAATATGATGCCGCAATACCGCCAAGGGTAAGCGCAAGGCAGATAAGGCCGAGAAGCTTTTTACGCTTGCTGTGGAAATAGAACATACAGTAAGCGGAAAACGGGAGCATGACCGTTAAGAAAATCGCGTAGAAAACAGGGTTTGTAAACGTGCCGCTTGCACGGGTGATAATCGAAATAAACTCGGTTCGCTGAACGTACTGCATTACGAAATCGGGCAGTAAATGATTCACTGCAACGTCCGCAATAAAATTGTCCAGCGGGTGCCAGAAGGGGTTGAAAAAGCTTTTGAGAGCGGGGTGAATAAGCTCGCCGTAGTGGTAGAGAAGCATCTGCCCCACACCGATACCGCCCGCGACACCGCCGCTTAAAGCACCCGTGAGAATAACGGCATCCAGCTTTTCGCCCGTGTCAATTGCACTGCGCATCATCAGATAGCAGAAGAACATTCCGCCCCAGATTGCAATGCCCGAAAGCCCCGAAGCAAGGTAGTCCGAATAAAACAGGCCGATAACCTGCCACAGTGAATAAAGCAGCATACAAATGCCGAGCTTGCCGACGGAAACCTTGCCGTCTTCTTTGAATTTAACGTTTTTTATGTAAGAAACGAAGAGCAGCACGGGAAATATGTATTCGGGAAGCAGCGCCGCCGCAAAAAACGAAACCAGAGCCCATATCCAATTTCCCTTATTGTTGCGGAAAAATTCCTTTACCGAACCCATATTCCTGCCCCCCTTCTAATAAACATAATAACTTATTTTATATAATAACATTTTTATTCAAATAAATCAATAAATAAAACATACGATTTGTCTGCTGATGCAAACAAACCGTATGTTTTTAAATAATAAATTTTTTTCGGGTGTGGGCGAAGCCCACCATTTTTTATTCTTTATTATTTTAAATTATTTTCTGCCACGGCACTGATTAACTCCTCGGGCTTTGAAATAACTGCGGTCACGCCCTCGGCTTCAAGTGTTTCTCTGTCACGAAAGCCCCACAGACAGCCTATGCACGGCAGACCTGCGTTGCGCGCGGTGATACAGTCCACCTCGCTGTCGCCGACATAAACGGTGGTTTCTCTTGTGCTGCCGAGCAGCTCCATAGCGTGCCACACGCTGTCAGGCGCAGGCTTACGGGGGAATTTCTCGCTTCTGCCGATTGCAGTGGAAATAAACTCACCAAAGAAATCGCGTGTGAGCTCTTTTGTAAAGCCGTCACTTTTGTTTGAAACAACGGCAAGCTTATACCCTGCCGCCTTAACCTTGCCGAGCATATCAATTATGCCCTCATAAGGTGCAGTTTTGTTGCGGAGGTTGCCGTGGTAGTGCTTTTCAAAAATTTCAAGACAGCGTGTGATTTCGTCCTCTCCTGCGCCGTCTGGCAAGGCACATTTTATCAGATGGTGGGCTGAATTGCCAACCATCATACGCACCTCGTCCGCCGTGTGAAGGGGAACGCCCATCTGCTCCATTGCAAAATTTACGCTGTCGGTCAAATCGTCAAGCGTGTTGAGCAAAGTGCCGTCCATATCAAAAATTATTGTATCAATCATTTCTTCTTTTTACCGAAAAAGCCCTTTTTGTCATCATCACCGTTGCCTGTGGGAGCCTTGTTGCCGAATTCGGCATCGAACTCACGAAGCAAATCCTTCTGCTTGGAAGAAAGATTCTTCGGCACGTTGACAATAATTCTTACAAGCTGGTCGCCTCTGCCCCTGCCGTTGAGCACCTGAATGCCCTTGCCGCGCAGCTTAAACACTGTGCCGGGCTGAGTACCTGCCGGAACATCGTACCTGACCTTGCCGTCAAGCGTCTGCACCTCAAGCGTATCACCGAGTGCCGCCTGAGCAAAGCTGATTGTGATTTCACACCAGACATCGTAGCCGTCGCGCTCAAAGAACGGGTGCGGACGCACAAGCACTGTTACGTGCAGATCGCCCGAAGGGCCGCCGTTCATACCGGAGTTGCCCTCGCCTCTGACATTGAGCACCTGACGGTCATCAATGCCTGCAGGTATGTTGACTTCGACATTGACCTTCTTTGCAACTGCGCCCTTACCGTGGCACTTCTGGCAGGGTGTTTTGATTACCTTGCCCTTGCCGCCGCACTTGGAGCACGCCTTAGAGGTCTGAATAACGCCGAAGGGCGTTCTCTGCTGAACGTTGACCTGGCCTCTGCCGTGACACTCGGGACAGGTTTCGGGGCTTGTGCCCGAAGCCGCACCGCTGCCGTGGCAATCGGGACAGATTTCAACGCGGTTGAATTCCACCGTGCGCTTACAGCCCTTTGCCGCCTCCTCAAACGAAAGAGTAACTCTCGCCTGAGTGTCACTGCCTCTGCGGGGTGCGTTGGGGTTGGCCTGTCTGCCGCCTCCGCCGAAGCCGCCGCCGAAGAAGCTGCCGAAAAGGTCGCCAAGGTCGAAATCCATTCCGCCGAAGCCGCCGCCGAAGCCGCCTGCACCGCCGCCTGCACCGTAATTCGGGTCAACGCCTGCGTGGCCGAATCGGTCATACTTCGACTTCTTGTCGGGGTCGGACAGCACCTCGTAGGCCTCGTTAGCCTCCTTGAATTTGTCCTCGGCCTCTTTGTCACCGGGGTGAAGGTCGGGATGGTACTGCTTCGCCTTCTGGCGGTATGCTTTTTTTATTTCATCGTCACTCGCCGTTTTGGCAACGCCGAGCACTTCATAATAATCTCGTTTATCTGCCAAGGTAGTTCCTCTTTCAAAACTTCACAATGAGGGGCAGAAAATCCACCCCTCATTATTTAAGTTACTTTAAATTATTCGTTGACATCCTCATAGGGTGCATCGTAGTAGCCGTCGTTTGCGCCTGCGCCTGCATCGTAAGCACCTGCGTCGGGGCCTGCTGCGCCGCCCTGAGCTGCCTGCTGTGCTGTTGCGGCCTCCTGATAAAGGCGTACGGAAATATCGTTGAACTGCTTTGTTAGCTCTTCCTGACGGGACTTGATGAGGTTGATATCATCACCCTTGAGTGCTTCCTTGAGAGCGTCAATCTTACCGTTGAGCTCTGTCTTTTCAGCCTCGGAGAACTTGTCGCCGTTCTCGTTAATCATCTTCTCGCTCTGGTAAACCATCTGGTCTGCGTTGTTGCGTGTGTCGATTTCCTCACGGCGCTTCTTGTCTTCCTCTGCGAAAGCTGCTGCCTCGTTGACCGCCTTTTCGATGTCCTCCTTGGACATATTGGAGGAAGCTGTGATGGAGATTGACTGCTCCTTGTTTGTACCGAGGTCCTTTGCGGAAACATGAACGATACCGTTAGCGTCGATATCGAAGGTTACCTCAATCTGGGGTACGCCACGGGGAGCAGGCATGATGCCGTCAAGGTGGAATACGCCGAGAGTCTTGTTATCTCTTGCGAACTCTCTTTCGCCCTGAAGAACGTGAACCTCAACAGAGGGCTGATTGTCAGCAGCTGTGGAGAAAATCTGGCTCTTCTTTACGGGGATTGTTGTGTTGCGCTCAATAATCTTTGTGTTGATACCGCCCATTGTTTCGATACCGAGTGAAAGGGGTGTAACGTCGAGAAGGAGCATACCCTTTACTTCGCCGCCGAGAACGCCTGCCTGGAGTGCTGCACCGATTGCAACGCACTCGTCGGGGTTGATGCCCTTGAAGGGCTCCTTGCCGAGGTACTTCTGTACTGCTTCCTGAACAGCAGGAATTCTGGAAGAACCGCCGACCATAAGAACCTTGTCAATCTCGCCGATTGAAAGGCCGGAGTCGGAGATAGCCTGACGGACAGGCTTCATTGTATCTTCAACAAGGTCTGCTGTCATCTCGTTGAACTTTGCTCTTGTGAGAGTTGTTTCAAGGTGCTTGGGGCCTG
>JAFQRA010000012.1 GCA_017410325.1 Clostridia bacterium
CCGCTGATGCGGGAATACATCTTCACTCCATTATTGAAAATATCAATTATTATGCCGACCTTGACAGCATCAGCGAGGCGGAATACAGACAGTTATACTCTCATCTTCACGAGAGCGTTAAGAGTATTACAGAGGGGGACCTGGACGCAAAAATCCTGCTTCGTGTCAAGGTGACTATGCCCGATACAGGCTCCATACCCGAAAGCGAAATAATACAGTATAAAGATAAAAGCATAAAATCCGGTGTTGTATCAATGGCGTCAGATTTATTCAATGAAGAATCAAGCAGAAGGCTTGCTCATCTGGTCGATTATGTCAGCTCCAACGGTGAGCTGTCGAAGCATATTATCGGATATCATCTTGAAAATAATGAATGGTTTCAGTATCTGTACCGTGAAAACGGACAGGACTTTTCAAACGCAAACAACGAAAAATTTGCCCGGTGGCTGAAAGTGAAATATCCGACAGACGGGGATTTGCAGATAGCGTGGGGGAATCCTTTCGTGAAGCTTTCCACAGTGACTGTTCCGAATAATCTCCCCGGCAACATTTATGATAACAGCAAGCTGTATAAAGATATTCTCTTTTACTCAACAAAAGCGCAGAAATATGTTGATTATCATCAGTATATCTGTGACCTTACGGCAGCGCGCATTTCTAATCTTGCGCGTATTATCAAAGAGCGGACAGAAAACCGCGCTATCGTAATTTCTTTCTACGGTTATCAGTTTGAACTGTACAGCTCTCTTTCAGGACACCATAATCTGAATTGGCTGCTTTCTGACAAAAATATCGACGGCTTTGCAGGGCCGATCAGTTACAGAGACCGCAACGGAAGTTCATACGCTCCGAATTCACCTGTGGGTGCTACAGGTGCATATATGTCAACGGTTGACTCAATTCAGCGAAACGGAAAAATATGGTTTCAGGAAAGTGATGAGCGGACATTTATCAATCACACTGATGAGCCGTATGAAGATACTTTTTTAACCCCCATAAGAAGCCTGAGTGACGTTATTGAAGTTCATAAGCGAGAGCTGGGCGATACCATTATCCACGGCAACGGCTTGTGGGCAATGGATTTATGGGCGAGAGGATGGCTGGATGATCCGGCAATATGGGAAAACATCGGAAAGTTGTCGAATCTGTATCAGGCATATCAGAACGGGTACGGACAGGCATCTCGGTTCGATGTGGCACTTGTTGTAGATGAATATTCGCTTCACCGCATGGCAAATCAAGGTCCTGTTGGTGATGAACTGCTGGGCGAGATGCAGCTTAATCTCTATCACGCAGGACTCTCAACTTGCTATGTTCAGCTTAAAGATGTGCTTGCGGGACGTGTTGACGATGCAAAACTGTATATCATCACATCTGCGTTTGATATGACGGATGAACAGATAGAACAGCTTCAGACAGCACTTCATAAAGACGGCAAGACAACGCTCTTTATGTATAATTTCGGAAGCATGACCACTCAGCAGGCTGAAGCACTCACGGGTATGGAATTCGAGGTAAATAAATTAAAATCCAAAACCGGAATAAAAATGACAAAGCAGTCTGCCGTTCCGGGTTTGATCAGCGATAATCATACTGCGCGTATCTCCCGTGCTATGAAGGTTGTCGGCGGACAGACCGAGACTCTCGGTAAATATTCCGACGGCTCTGTCGGTTTTGCAATCAACAGACAGAAAGACTATACCACTATTTATTACGGTGATTCGCTGATTTCAGTCAACAATCTGAAAGCCATTGCACGTGCTTGCGGAATCCATGTTTATTCCGATTCAGAGGATGTGCTTATGGCAAATCAGAATATGGTGGTATTCCATGCTGTCACGGCAGGAGAGAAGGCCGTCACCTTTGAAGGCAAGACTGATGTATGGGACTATTTTAATAATAAATGGTATACAGATGTGGATTCAGTCACATTCTCTGCTCAAATCGGCGAAACAAAATATCTGTTCTACGGTGATAAGGAAGAGATAGAAAATTGGAGCCTGCCGATTTACAGATAGAAACAGGAACAACCGTGAAAGGGTAATGGTGACAAATAAACGAAACGGCCTGCCGGGGTGATTGCCTCGTCAGGCTTTCTAATACAATAAAATAAAGGCTGATATCCCATCAGCCTTTATTTTGGTCGGAGTGAAGAGACTCGAACTCCCGACATCCCTACCTCTTGCGGTGCCCAAAATTGTTTGCTCGCTATTCGCTTCGCACAATTTTGACCGCTGCGCCATTTCAGCCTCCCTTCATCCGCCACAGGCGGCGGTCGGCTTCAATGCCCAAAGCAGGTGCCCTGCTTTGCTCGCAGGATGTTGCAAAAAATAAAGGCTGATAATCAACCAGCCTTTGTTTTGGTCGGAGTGAAGAGACTCGAACTCCCGACATCCTGCTCCCAAAGCAGGCGCGCTACCAACTGCGCTACACCCCGATATAAATATCTTACGGTATTTTCGATATATTGCTTCGCAATTCGATATATTTTTTAAATATATGCTTTTGGCTAATATTTAAAAGATACGATATGTGCTTACGCACACGAACAATACAACGAAATTTATTATATTAAATAAAAACAGATGTGTCAAGCGGTTGCGGCGTTTTTGCCGGCGAGTCTGCCGCTGGCAAAAGCCCAGGCGAGGTTAAAGCCGCCGCAGGCGCCGTCAACGTCGAGAATTTCACCGCAGGCGTACAGGTTGGCAACTGTTTTCGACATCATTGTGTGTGCGTCAAACTGCCTTACGTCTGCACCGCCTTTTGTAATCTGTGCATCATTGAAGCTTTTTGTGCCTTTGAGCGTGAGGGTGAAGCCCTTGAGCTCCAGGGCAATTTTTTTTGCGCTTTCTTCGCTGATTTCCTTTGCGGTTTTCGGAAGGAAGCCGAGCGCTGATTTAATTACCGCCGTGCCGAGTGCCTTGGGCACAAGACCGCCGAGCAGGTATTCGCAGCCAAGGCCGGGATTGTGCTTTGCGGCAGCAAAAACGGCCGATTTTGCCTTTTTTACATCAAAATCGGGAAGAAGGTCTATTGTGAGGATAGCCTTTTTATCGGGGCAGACAAAGCGGCTTAAATCCATTGCCGCTATGCCCGAAATGCCGTAATCGGTAAAAAGGATTTCTCCCTTTGCTTCACCGCCCGTTGAAAGTGTGAGCTTTGCCGAGGCACGCACACCCTTGAGCGCTTTTATCTTTGCTGTGTCGGTTACAAGCTGGACAAGTGCAGGCGCAAGCGGTGTTATACTATGCCCGAAGTTTTTGAGCAGGGGATATCCGCTGCCGTCACTTCCCTGTGCAGGGGAGGATTTTCCGCCGCAGGCAATGATAATCTTTTTGGCGGAATATTCGCCGTTTATATTGAAAATACTGTTAGTTTTTTTTATTGTACTTACCTTATAATCGCAGAAAAACTGCACACCCAGTCTTTCGCACTCGAAACGAAGTGCATCGAGCACGCTTGCGGCAGTATTGCTCAGCGGATAAAGCCTGCCCTCGCCGTCTGCACGGGTAAAAAGCCCCATTGATTCAAAAAAATCAATCAGGCTTTCTGCGTTATATTCGGTTAAGGCGTGCCGTGCAAAACTGCGGTTTGTGTAAGCGTGCGTGTCGGCGTTCAGATTGCCGAGGTTACAGCGGCCGTTGCCCGTTGCGAGTATCTTTTTGCCGACTCTCGGCAGATGCTCAAAAACAGCAACGGATTTTTGAGGTGCTGTCCTCTTTGCCTCAATCGCCGCCGCAAGTCCGCTTGCACCTGCGCCGATTATCGCGATGTCGTAAGCTTTCATTGCGCCTTATATTACTCCGTAAAAGTGAATAATGTTCATATCCTCAGGCATTTCAAGCCCGTGTCCGCCCGATTCGCCGTCAATTTCGTGGCAGCCGTGGTCGGGCGCATAGCCGATAAGCGTGGTGTGGTTTTTCCAGTTTTCTCTGACAGCATCTGCAAGCAATTTAAATGCCGCCGAGTTGTGTCGAAGCGCCTCAATTGCCTCTTTGCCCTCGGGGCTGACCTTGTGCATCACGCTGTCGTAATTGCCGTTGTAAACACAGATAAGGTCGTATTTATCTTCCTTTATAAGCTCAACCGCCTTGGCGTTGGCTTCGTCGGGGGTGCTGACGATAAAGTAATCCATTTCCCTTTCAAGGAAGATTTTTGACATACTGTCCTCACCCGTGGAAACGATGCAGGGCTTTTTGCCTGCACGGATAAGCGCATCAAAAACACTGTCCGTTTTTACAACGGGCTTGCGGTATGCCTTTATTCCGTGTACGTCGGGTGTTGCGCCCGTGTACATTGTTGCAAAGCAAACGGGTGTAACGCTTGGCATAACGGTTTTCAGCGGCAGAGTGAGCTGAGTGTTGAGCATTACGGGCTGAAAAATATCGGTGTATTTGCCGAAAAGCCAGAGTGCCACCGCATCGGGGTTATATATCAGCACGCGGTCAATGTTCCTGCCGTGAGTGAAATCTTTCATTATTTCAAGCGCAGGCTCAGCCTGCTTCGGGGCTTCAACACCCAGCGCAGCTGTTAACGCCGCGGCAATACCCGTAAGTCTGAGCGGACAAAAAAGCTCGTTAAGCAAATCAGCCATTGAAATCAGTCCTTATTTTTTCAGTTTCTTATCCGTATATTTTTTGTAGATAAATCCGCCTATAAGCGCGAGCACGAGCGTTGCAAGGAAAATCAGCGCAGAAATGAGATACTGCTTTTCCGCAAGCGTTGAGCCGCACAGGGTTGATGAGAGCACCGACGGAATTCTGGCAATAAACGTAAGCACCAGAAACGGCACCACCTTGACGTTCATCATACCCACAAGGTAGGTCAGGCCGTCCTTCGGCGAGCCCGGTATGAGGTAGAAGAAAAACAGGAGAGCATAGGTTTTGTCCGAATTTTTGAAAAGCGATATGAGCTGTAAATTGTTCGCCGGAAGGAAGCATTCGACAAACGCTCTGCCGAAACGCCTTGTCAGCGCAAGAATTATCAGCGTGCCGATAAAATTACCTATAAGGCAGTACAGCATACCGAGGCCTGCTCCCCACGCGTAGCCCGAGCCGATTTCAAGCGGCTCAGCGGGAATAATTTTAATCATCGTCTGAACGCTTCGTATGATAATGAAAACAAGCTCGTCATACGGGCCGAATTGGTCCAGCCAGTTGCGAAGCAGTACGGGGTCGCCGATTACCTTTACAACCTCGCGGCCGAGGAAAACCCAGCAGAGTATGCAGGCGGTGATTACGGCAAGAACACCGAGAATAAGTATCTTCTGGCGGTTGTTGGGGCGGACTATGCCGTGAATTGCTTTAAGCTGAGCCTTCCATTTACCCACGGGTGCAGGCCCCTTGTCCTTCACCTCGGGGTAAAACCTGTCAAGCACGCCCTTGTAACCCTTCAGCCACGGCTTATGTCTGCCGTTGTAGTGGATGATTGCCGTTTTTTCGGCAACATCGTCAAGCGTGAACTCTTTTTTTGTGCGGGCGAAAACACGCTCGTCGAGGTTGTAAATTTTTTCGTCAATAAGTTTGATTTTTCCGCAGAAGAGTATGTTCGTCAAATCCTGGTCGCCGAGCCACAGGCGCTGTATGGTTGCTTCAAGCGTGTCAAGCACCTTTTTTAAAGTGAAATCACGGCGGATTGCCGCAAGATTCATCAGCAGTACGCCTGAATTGAAATAGAGCGTGTTGTCCTGAGTGCCGAGCCTTATGTTGTTTGCTAAATTAATAAGGCGGTGCGTGTGGCTTGCGGCGGCAATATAATTATCGTCAAGCCGCTGGCTATAAAATTCGGTGAGCGGTCGGCGGATAATTATATCCGGGTCGAGGTAAAGACAGCGGTCAAGCTCCTCGGGCAGATAGTGGAACGCCATAATGCGGTAAAACGATTCCTGCGGCAAGCGGGCAAGCACGGGTGTGTTTTCAAACCAGTTTTCGGTAATGAAAATGCTGTGCACGGCAATGCCGTACTTGTCGGCGTGTGCACGAATCCGTGTCAGCTCCTCTTCGCCGAGTGATGAGTGGGCAATAAAGAGGTTGGTTTTAACACCCCTGTTGCTCTCACCGTATGAGGAGAGCATAACACACAAGGGCTCAACGTACTTTTTGTCCACCGTGACAAGAAGATTTATGTCTTTATTCAGTTGAGTATTATTGTTGTTACTCATTCCTGTTACCTTCTGTAGGTTGAAGTGGGTTTGTATAACAGATGATAGTGAAAAATTTCAAAGACAAAACTAAAGAAATGTTAAAATAAAATTAAAATCGGAGCGAAGCGACCTTTAATTTTACATTTTGCACTTTGCGTTTTGCATTTATTTTATGATGTCACAGCCCATATACGGACGGAGTACCTCGGGAACGGTGATTGAGCCGTCCTCGTTCTGGTAGTTTTCAAGAATAGCGGCAACCGTTCTGCCGATTGCTACGCCTGAGCCGTTGAGTGTGTGAACAAGCTGTGCCTTGTCCTTGGGTGTTTTCTTGAAGCGGATAGCTGCTCTGCGTGCCTGGAAATCCTCAAAGTTGGAGCAGGAGGAAATTTCAACGTAGCGGTTGTAGGAGGGCATCCATACTTCTACGTCATAGGTCTTTGCAGAGGAGAAGCCGATATCGCCCGAGCTGAGCGCAACAACTCTGTGAGGCAGACCGAGAAGCTGAAGCACACGCTCTGCGTCGTTTGTGAGAGATTCAAGCTCATCGTAAGAGGTTTCGGGGTCAACAAACTTAACAAGCTCAACCTTGTTGAACTGGTGCTGACGGATAAGGCCTCTTGTGTCACGGCCTGCGCTGCCCGCCTCTGCACGGAAGCAAGCGGAGTATGCACAGTATTTGATGGGCAGCTTTTCTCCGTCAAGAATTTCGTTGCGGTGCATATTCGTAACGGGAACCTCGGCTGTGGGAATGAGGAAATAGTCCTCTCTCTCAAGTCTGAAAGCGTCCTCTTCAAACTTGGGAAGCTGGCCTGTGCCTGTCATTGAAGCACGGTTAACCATAAAGGGCGGGAAAATTTCCGTGTAGCCGTGTTCTGTATGTGTGTTGAGGAAGAAATTGATGATTGAGCGCTCAAGCTTTGCGCCTGCAGCCTTGTAGAAGTGGAAGCGTGCGCCTGTAACCTTTGCGGCTGTTTCGGGGTCAAGAATATCAAGGTCTGCACCCAAATCCCAGTGTGCCTTGGGCTCAAAATCGAATTGCTTAGGCTCACCCCAGCGGCGGATTTCAACGTTTTCGCTGTCGTCCTTGCCGATGGGAGTTTTATCGCTGGGGATGTTGGGGAACTCGTACATTATCTTCTGCTGCTGTTCCTCAAGCTGTGCAACCTCAGCGTCACCCTTCTTGACCTCTTCCTTAATTTCGTTCATTCTTGCCATAATTGCGGAGATATCGCCGCCCTCTTTCTTGATTCGGGGGATATCCTTGCTTGCGGCATTCTGTTCCTGCTTGAGAAGGTCGTTCTTCGCTGTGATTTCACGGCGCTTCACGTCTATTGCAAGCACCTCGTCAACAAGAGCGTCCATATCCTTGTTACGGGTTTTCATAGCGTCCTTTACACGCTGGGGGTTTTCGCGGATTACTTTGATATCAAGCATTTTTACAAGTCCTTTCGGTTTGTTAATAATCAGTAATATTTAACGGGATTTTTCTGTTCAACAAGAACAAAGTCAACGTCCGTAAATTTTTCTTTTAATTTTTCGGTAAGCGGCTTCATCGACGGGTTTTCCGTTTCAAAGTGGCCTGCGGCAATTACCGTCATGCCGCTGTCAGCCGCATCAATAAATACGTGGTGCGACAAATCGCCCGTGATGAAGGCGTCGGCTTTGCCGATTGCCTCGCAGACAAGCGAGCTTGCCGAGCCGCCACAAAGGGCAACCCTTGTTATCGTTTTGCCCGAATCGGCAAGGCGCAGGTGACAGCCGAGCTTTTCCTTAACGAGAAGAGCTAACTCCTCGCCCGTCATCGGCTCAACCTCGGCAATCCGTGCCATTGCAGTGCCTTCAAGCTCAAACGGCTGAACGTTTTCAAAGCCGAGCAGCCCGGCAAGAGTGTCGTTTACGCCGCCGTCGGCCGAATCCCAGCAGGTGTGTGCGCTGACAACGGAAATATCGTTTGTCAGCAAATCGTAAACCACGCTGCCCGCCGTGATTTTTTTCAGCGGTGAAAAAATTACGGGGTGGTGGGTAACTGCCATATCGGCGCCTGCTGCCTTCGCCGCTTCAACAGTTTCCTTTGTGGCGTCAAGCATAACGGCAACGGTGCTTACCTGCCTTTCGGGGTCGCCGAGAAGAAGACCGCTGTTGTCCCAGCTTTCCTGCGTTTCAAACGGGGCAAAGGAATTTATATATTCGTATATTTCTCTGACGGTGGGCATCGCTTAACCCCTCTTTGAAAGAACGTCTTTTTCATACTGCTTGATTTCGGCAAGCCAGCCTTCTCTTGCGGGAACGCCCTTGCGTGCGCAGTATTCTTCCCAGATGTCGGCAAAGGGATAAAACTTCATTTCCTCGTTCAGAGCAAGCAGGCTTGTGAAATCGCCGCCGTCCTGAAGCTCCTTGAGCTGTGCGTGGGGCAGGAGCATTGCGTGAAGCAGAGCCTTTCTCATATTGCGTGCGCCGATAATCCAGGCGGCAACACGGTTGATGCTCGCATCGAAATAGTCAAGGCCGATAAGCACTCTGTCAAGCGCATCACAGCGGACAATTTCCTTTGCGATTTCCTTGAGCTCGTCGTCAAAGGTTACAACGTGGTCGCTGTCCCAGCGCACGCCTCTCGTAACGTGAAGCGCAACCTTGTCGCTGAAGAGGAGCATTGAGGGAATTTTATCGGAAACAACCTCTGTCGGGTGGTAATGGCCGTTATCAAGCAGGCAGACACAGCCCCTTGTTGCGGCGTAGTTCATATAGAATTCGTGCGAGCCGACGGTATAGGACTCAACGCCGATGCCGAAAACCTTGGACTCAACCGTGTCAACAAGGTACTGCGGGTCAATGTGCTCGGAAAGAATTTCATCGAGCGAATCCATAAGCCTCTTTCTCGGGCCGATACGGTCAGCAGGTACGTCCTTGTAGCCGTCGGGAATCCAGATGTTGTTCACGCAGGTAACGCCGAGCTCTCTGCCGAAGTATTCGCCGATTTTACGCATTGCCTTGCAGTGGTCAATCCAGAAGCGGCGGATTTTCTCATCGGGATGCGAAAGAGTCAGACCGTCTGCGGCAAGGGGATGGGAGAAAAGAGTGGGGTTTATGTCAAGGCCGAGTCCCCTCTCCTTTGCAAATTCAACCCACTTTGCAAAATGCTTGGGCTCAAGCTTGTCGCGGCTTACTGTTTCGCCGTCTGTGATGGCGTAGATAGCGTGTAAGTTTATCTTGTGTGCGCCGGGCATAAGAGCAAGAGCCTTGTCGAGGTCTGCCATAAGCTCCTCGGCGCTGCGTGCCTTGCCGGGGTAGTTGCCCGTAGCCTGTATGCCGCCCGAAAGCTCGCCGCTGCTCTCAAAGCCCGAAACATCGTCACCCTGCCAGCAGTGAAGCGAAACCTTAACGCTGTCCAGCTTTTCAAGCACCTTTTCGGTGTCAATGCCGATTTCAGCGTAAATTTTCTTTGCGGATTCATAACGTTCTGTCATATAAAAACCACCTTTGGATTATTTTTATTTCCGTTCGGGTAAATTGTATACTTACCCAATTATACATAATTCATAATATAACTCTTTTTATTATTTGTCAAATATTTTTATTATAGACAGCAATAAAAAACCGCCTTGCGGTTAAGCAAGACGGTTTATGCAGTTTAATTTGAAGAAAATTACTTGGCAGCTGCTTCCTTTGCCTTGTACTCTTCGAGAGCCTTGGCAACTTCAGCGTCAATAAGCTTCTTTTTGTTCTGGTTTTCTGTTCTGTTGTCAACCCATACAACGGCAACAAATGTACCGATGGAGGTCAGCAGGTGCCAGAGTGAGTGACCCTGGAAGTTACCCTGTGCAATGGAGTTGATTTCGTTGTCGCCCCAAAGAGAGGTGATGACGAAAGCTGTTGCAAAGGAAGCGAGAAGAAGAATAACAAGGCCGAGCTCGTTCTTCGGAATTGTCTTGAATCTGGCAATAACAACGTAGAGAAGGGGTACGCAGGTGACGAAGCAGCCGAACTCTGCAAGAGAGAGACCGCCGTGGTCGCCGCCCATATCGTAGGGAACGCCGAATTCATCTCTGCCGCCGAACCAAAGAGGACGGTTGTGCTGAATGAATACTTCAAAGGTGAGAACAAGAAGGACTATAGCAGCCCAGATTGTTACTATGGTACAAATCTTGTTGCGAAGCTGGGGCTTGTCACCGTAAAGCTCGAAGGTGAAGCAAAGAACGCCGGACCAAGCCATCAGCTCGGTGAAGGACATATCAACGTAGCTTGCAAGGAGCTTTGTCGTGATGATGCCGGGAGCAAACTCGCCGTAGTCTGCTGTGTGCATACCGACGGAGGTAACGCTCATTACGGCAACAATCGCAAAGAAGGTGTACCAGTACCACTTCTTGTTCTTCTTGATAAGAAGGATAACGATACTGCAGATAGCTGCAAGGGTGTATGCCCAGTTTGTCATAACAGCGGAATACTGTGCGCAATACTGGCCGAATGTGGTTAACGAGAATGTGGAGTCGCCAGCAGCGAGTGCTGCGATTTCATCCCAGCTCATGTTGTAAAGGTCGAACCAGCGGATGAAATTGAGGTTTGCTATAGCAGCGCTTATCTGGCTCATTGTGTCGGCCAGGCTGAAGTTCTGTATAGCTTCAATTGCCATGGAAATGGGGTTCATGAAACAGCCTCCTTAAAATAAAATTAAGCGTGTACATTATACCACCGTAAAAACGGAAAAGTCAACAAAAAAAACATATAATTGGAAATTTGACTTTATTTTTACTTAAAAATGTCCGCCTCTCATTTCAACAACTATTGCATCAATTCTCATATACGCAAGGCCGAGAAGCTCGATGATTTTGTAGAAGAATGAGCGTATGCCGACACGCAGTGCGCCGTCGTTGAAATCCTTCGTCTTTTCAATGGTGAGACTGTCGAGAAGCTCGCTGTTATCGCCTCGGAAGGTTTTGAGCACCAGCGCGCTGTCGGTGAATTCAACGGTTGAATAGGTTGTAACGTCGCCTTCGATGAAGGAATAAGCCGTGTACGGCCACAGGTAGCCGAGCTCTTCGCCGAGTGAGCCCTGGTCACAGCAGGCGTTGACGTTTACGTAAACTATGCCGTTGGGGTCGGTGTAGGTTTGGCCGCTTTCCGCCTTGCCGACAACAAGACCGTCACTGATAAAGTTTGAACGGCCCTGCATGTGGGTGTGGCCCGTGAAAACGATGTCGAGGTCGTACATTTCGTATATCGGCTGGAATACGGCATTGAGAAGTATGTTCGTTTCGGGCTCAAGCATTGCAACGCCGGGAGCGTAAAGAGCCTGGTGCATAACGCCTATGCGCCACTTTGCATCGGGGTTGGCTTCAACGGCTTCCTTTGCCATTGCTCTGTGATCGGCGGCAGAGCCAGATGTTGCATCAAAAACAAGGTAGAGCACATCACCGTAACGGAACCAGAAATCTCTGTCCAGACCCTCAAAATACTTGCCGAAAAATTCGTTGGGCATATGGGTATAATAGTCGTATGTAAAGCCCTTTTTGTCATGGTTGCCGATTGCAAGCGCAAGAGGCAGGCTCCGTGTGTATTCGGGCATTAGAAATGTCTGCCATTCGTCAGCAGCCTTGCCCGTTGAGGTGTTGTCGCCCGGGGACAAAAGGAAGCTGATGTCGGGATTTTTCGTGAGCGCTTCGTCAAGCACGTTCTGCCATACGTAGCCTATGCGTGACTGCTCCTCGGGGTTGTCTGTTGACTGACCGCCAATCTGAATATCGCCGACAACCATCATTTTGTAGCTGTCAAAGCCCTTGCTTTCATATTTGCAGGCTTCACTCCAGCCGTTTTCGGAATACCACTTGTAGTAGTACGTTGTGTTTTCTTCAATGCCTGTCATTGTGACACGGCAGACAAGCTGGTCTTCGTTTTCGGCAGGTGTGGTTTCACCCTCGAAAACGGTTGCGTTTGTCATAGCCTCGTCTTTTGCAAGCATAACCTTTGCAACAGCCTTGTCCTTTGCGGCGTGCCAGCAGATGTTGAGTTCGGTTTCGTCTGCGCCGACACAGAGCATGGGCAGCGTGTTTTCGTCGCGAAGCTCGGCGTAAAGCGCGTTCCATTCTTCCTGCGTGAGCGACTTGTCGTCAAAGGCGGCGGCTGAAAGCACGCCCTGAAAAATGAAAACAAGAGCCAGAGATAATGCTAAAAGCTTTTTCATAAAAAATTACCTCACTTTATTTTACGGCAATCTCTTGCCGCATTTGTTGCAGAATTCAAAATCTTCCTTGGCTTTTGCGCCGCAGTAGGGGCAGAAGCGGCTGCCGGAGGTTTCTTCTTCGGCTGACCAACGCTCGAAGCCGCTGCCGCCGAAGCGCTCGTTGAACGGGTCGGGCTCCTCGGTTTCATCGGTTATGTCGTACTGTGAGTAACGGTTTTTTGATTTAGCGTTTTTGAAATTGTAAACGGTGGTTGTAATTGCAATACCTGTCCAGATAATACCGAAAATAGCCATAAAGCCGCTTGCCTGAGCCGCCATTACCGTCCAGAAAATGCCGAAGCAGACCATAAATATGCCCACAACTCCGGCTATCATCGAAGGGCCTCTGCCGGGCTTGATGCTCCTCATAACCTCACACTCCTTTTAATTCTATTTTAGTATTTAAAAAATGTATTGTCAATCAAATCAAAAAATGTTTACATTTTATCATTTTGTGGTAAAATAGTAGCGTAAATTTTTTCAATTATAAGGTGATTCCAATGGCTTACAAAAATTTAATCGACCTTCATATGCACACAAGCAGTTCGTTTGACGGCCACTATTCCGCCGCCGAAATGTGCGAAGCCGCAGTAAACGCAGGTCTTTCCGTTATTACTTTTACAGACCATTTTGACGTGGATTTTTTTGAGGAGCACAGGCTCGGCGAAAGACAGGTCACAAGCTATGAGGACGTTACCTCGGCACAGGCCGCCTTTGCTGACAGAATAAAAGTGCTCGTCGGCATTGAGGTCGGCCAGGGTACATACGAGCCCGAGCTGACAAAGAAATCACTCGAAAAATACGAGTACGATTTTATCATCGGCTCTATTCACAACCTTCGCAAAACTCCCGATTTTTGCGAGCTTGACTACACCAATATGACCCTTGACGAGGTCTACGGTCTGCTCGACAAATACTTTGAGGAAATGCTCCTGCTTGCAAAGTGGAACGGCTTTGACACGCTTGCTCACCTGACCTATCCCCTGCGCTACATTATGGGCAACTACGGCATCAAGGTTGACCTTAAAAAGTATGACGGTATCGTTGACGATATTTTTAAAACGGTTATTGCTAACGGAAAGGCTCTCGAAATCAACACGAGCGGTCTCAGGCAGAAAATCGGCGTAACTATGCCGACTGTTGACTACGTGCGCCGCTTCAAGGAGCTTGGCGGTGAATATATCACCATCGGCTCGGACGCACACTTCACAGAGCACGTCGGCGCGGGCATAAACGAGGGCTTTGCAATTGCGAAGGCTGCCGGCTTTGAGTACGTGACGTACTACGAAAAGCATAAGCCGGTACAGGTTAAGATTACAGTTTAACGGCTTTGCCGATAAACCGTAATCAATGCAAAATGCAAAATGATAAATGCAAAGTTGTGGGCGGGACACCCGCACCCGAATTATATAATCGGAGCGAAGCAACCCTTAATTTTGCACTTTGCACTTTGCATTCTGCACTCAATACAGCTACGGGAGGGAAATCGATGAACACAATAAAGTTAAACGCTCCTGCAAAAATTAATCTTTTACTCGACATAATAAAAATACTGCCTAACGGCTACCACAGCCTTTTTATGGTTATGCAGACGGTTGACCTTTGCGACGAGGTAGAGGTTACACTTCGTGACGACGGAAAAATCACGCTTGAGTGCAGTGAAAAGGCTTTGCCGACGGATGAAAAAAACATCGCCTACAAGGCGGCGGTAAAATTCTTTGAAGCAAATAATCTGAATTTCGGTGCGGATATAAAGCTGACCAAAACCATTCCGTTTGAGGCAGGTCTTGCCGGCGGAAGCACGGATGCGGCCGCTGTATTAAAAGCGCTGAATATTTTGTGCGATACCAAACTTTCGAACGAAGAGCTCTGCAAAATCGGCGTAAAGCTCGGCGCAGACGTGCCCTTCTGTATCTGCGGCGGCACTATGCTCGCGCAGGATATCGGTCAGGTGCTCTCGCCCCTGCCAAAGCTTCCCGGCTGCTATATCGTTCTCGTTAAGCCCGAGGCAGGCGTTTCCACAAAGGAGGCCTTTGCCGCCTTCGATTCGTGCGAAACCATCCGCCACCCCGACTGTACGGCTATGCTTCACGCCGCCGCAAATGGCGATTTTGAGGGAACGATGCAGAACGTCGGCAACGTTTTCGAGCAGTTTGTCGAAGTTCCGCAAAGAGCGGATATCAAGGCGATTATGCGTGAGTGCGGCTGTCTTGCCTGCTGTATGAGCGGCAGCGGCCCCACCGTTTTCGGCGTTTTTGATACAAAAGAAAAAGCGGAAAACTGTGTTGCGAAAATTCCGATAAAGCTCGGCAAAGCGTACCTTACAAAGCCGATATAACAGTAATTAAATAAGGTGCTTGATTTTGCAAAATCAAGCACCTTATTTATAATTTATTTCACCATTTCAAGAATTGCTCTTTTGGGTTTGACACCGACGGAGCTTGAAACAACGGCGCCGTTTTTGATAACGAAGAGTGACGGAATTGTCATCACGCCGAATTTCTGAGCAAGCTCGGGCTCGCTGTCAATGTTGATTTTACCGACGGTGATATCGGGGTTTTCGTCCGAAATCTGTTCAATCACAGGCATAAGCGTTCTGCAAGGACCGCACCAGTCGGCATAGAAATCGAGTAAAACCGTTTTGTTACTTTTTAATACGAGATTTTCAAAATTTTCCTTGTTGATAATAGCTGCCATTTGTTTCACCTCTTATTTTTAATTATTTTGTCCTCTTGCTTTTATTTTACTCCGAGAATTTTATGCATCAGAGTGTGCAATTGCGTTGCTTCTTCAGCGCTCAGCTTAACACAGCCTGCCATTTTCTGCGGAATTCCAATAGCTTTTTCTTTGAGCGCTTCGCCCTCGGGAGTGATTTCGACGGTTAGAATTCTCTCGTCCTCCTTTGAGCGGTAGCGGCTTACAAAGCTCTTTGCTTCAAGGCTTTTGAGTACAGGTGTAAGTGTGCCTGAGTCAAGAAAAAGTTTTTCGCCAAGGTGCTTTACATTTATCTTTTTTTCTTCCCAGAAAACCATCATTGCAATATATTGCGTATAGGTTAGGTCAAGCTCGTCAAGAAAGGGTCTGTAGCGCTTGACTATCTCACGGGATGCGGCATATATCGGAAAGCAAAGCTGGTTTTCAAGTCGGATACAGTCGTATTTTGAATTGTTCATCGGAATGCACCTCCGTTGCGCTAAATTCAATTGAGCTCAATTGAATTGTATCATCTTAATTTCATTTTGTCAACACTTTTTTGCAAAAAAATAAAAACGACACTTCCGCAAAAACGAAAGTGCCGTAAACGGTTTAGGTTAAAGAAGCTCCTTACGAAGCTCTGCGCCCGATTTTGCGCTCAGGTATGCAGGAGGGACATCGAAAACAGTTTTACAGCCGCACAACCCATCCTTGCTCATTCTTGCCGCCGCTCTTGCAAAGCAGACTATAACGCTTGCGGTGAATTCGGGGTTTGAATCGAGCTTGAGGCTGTACTCGATAATGTGGCTGTTTTCGAGGTTTGCGCCTGTTTTACCGCTGCGGATAACGAAGCCGCCGTGGGGAATGCCGCCGTGGTTTGTGTTAAGCTCTTCCTGCGAAATGAAGTTGACCGTTGTGTCGTAATCGGCAAAATAGTTGGGCATATTTTTGATTTCTTCTTCGATTTTCGCCTTGTCTGCGCCGTCCTTTGCAACAACGAAGCACTCTCTCGTGTGCTTTTCTCTTGTTGTCAGCTCGGGGTTTGCACCGCTTCTGACCGCTTCAAGCGCCGACTCAACGGGTACGGTGTACTGCTTGCCGTCCGCAACGCCGTCAACACGGCGGATAGCGTCGGAATGGCCCTGGCTTACGCCCTTGCCCCAGAAGGTGTAGTCCTTGCCGTCGGGCAGAATTGCGCCGCCGTAAAGACGGTTGAGCGAAAACATACCGGGGTCCCAGCCAACGGAAATCATAGCAATTTTTTTGCTCTCCCGTGCCGCTTCGTCAACCTTGTCGAAGTGCTCGGGAATTTTTGCGTGGGTGTCAAAGCTGTCAACAACGTTGAAAAGCTTTGCAAGTGCCGGTGTCTGCTCGGGCAGGTCTGTTGCACTGCCGCCGCAGATAATCATAACGTCTATTTTATCGGTCATTTTTTCGGCATCCTCCGTTTTGTAAACGGGCACGCCGGGTGTGTTGATTTTAACAGCTGCAGGGTCTCTGCGTGAGAAAACCGCAACAAGCTCCATATCCTTGTTCTGCTTTATTGCGTTTTCAACGCCTCTGCCGAGGTTGCCGTAGCCGTAAATACCGATTCTTATCATTTTAAAAGCGCCTCCGTAATAAAATTACAAGCAAAAATATAACACATTAAAAGGCATTATTCAATAATATTTTTACAGTTTTCTTATGAAATATTTACAGCCGCCCTCAAAGAAATCGGGGTTTCTCATCGCATCTGTGCCGAGCAAATCCATCAGCTTGATGTGACGCGTTTCAAAGCTGCCGTCCTCGTTTAATTCGATAAGCCTGCCGCCGCGCAGGTCGTCGTGTGCGGACATATTGTAGCCCACGCACGAGTCGTAAGCCATGGTAATTCCGCAGTACTTGCCCTGGAAATCGTTCAGGTGCTCGTGTCCGCAGAATATTCCCTTGACATCGCCCCTTTGCAGGCAAGCCATAAACAGACCGGAGTTGAGCTCGCCGCAGCAAACCCATTCGCGCTTTGAGCCGATGAGATCGGTTTCCTCGGGGTTGCGGTAGAGCAGACAGAATTCGACAATCGGCACGTGAAAATACATAATTGCGGGAATTTTTCTGCCTGCCTGCTTTTCGCGGCGGAGAGATTCGTTGTAGTACCACATTACCTGGTCGAACATGGGAGAAGCCTGACACGAGCCGTCGCCGAAGCCGTCGGGCAGAACGAAGCGCGTGTCGGGGTCGAGGCCGAAGCGCTCAACGTAGTCGGAGTTTTCTCTGTTGGAATCGAGTGCCCAGATATGATAGGCAACGCCGTCGTCCTTTGAGGAAAGCACCTCAAGGCAGTAGTTTCCTATACCGCTTATCTCCTCGGGTCCCGATTCGGAAAGACAGCCCTTTATGCTTTCGCACACCTGCTGTTCAAGCTTTAAATCTATGCCGCACTCCCTGTCGTGGTTGCCGTAAACGTGTGCCCACGGAATGTTTCTTTTAAGCACGGGTTCGAGTATTCTTTCAAGATAAGCCTTGACCTCTTCGGGGGTGTCCTTGCAAAGGCACTGGTCGCCGCCCACAAGCACAAGGTCGGGGTTTGTGTCGGCAACGAGAGCTTCTATTCCCTGCATAAGCTTGGGGTTGCAGTCGGGCCCGGAATGAAAATCCGATATCATAAGTATTCTGAACTTACCGTCAGCGTTGAATTTAAGTACGGGCTTTGGCATAAGCGTACCTCCGAAATAATAAACAGTAAAGAATAAAGAAAAATAATAAATGGGTGTGGGCAAAGCCACCGTTATTTCTTATCTATTTTTTATTCTTCGAAACATTAAGCTTATTCTACCACTTTTATATACTCTCTTCAACAAAAACGGGACATCCGAGGATGCCCTAACATTTTCACTATAACAAATTGTTCAGCGTATTGTCAATACAATGTGGAAAACTTATGTGCAATATTACTACAATTCTGCGAACTGCACAATTATTTGCACAAAAAGTTGTACAAAATTGCGTCTTGCAAAAGCGAAATTTATGTGTTATTGTATAGACACAGAGAGGTGATACCAATGTACAGGTAAAAACCTGAAGGCTCAATAAACTCAGAGCTTTAAGCTGAAAATTAAATATAAATTCAAAGATTGAAACCTGAAAACGAAAATAAAACTGTTAAAGGAAAAAATCTGAACCTTCTGGAAAAAAACAAAAAACTGCAAGAACAAAAACAAACTTTTAATTCAGCTTAAAGTTAATACAACAGAGTAAAACGAGCCGCAGCTACGGCCTTCATAAAAAAACGAAAGAATCCAAAACAGCATCAAGGAAATCTTGCTTACAAGATAATACGGACTAAATGAGTGTATGAAAAAAGGATTGTAAAAACGTAAAAAGAAGGTCGGACGATACAACGAAAGAGAGGTATACAAAAAGATGTTAGATACTAAGAACGAACAGAAATAACCCTTAACCTTTGTGTAAAGAAACATTGGTTAAGGGTTATTTCAATTTTAGGGAGAATTATTTATGAATATAAATTTATAAAGCTGTCTGTACGCTTGCACAGACAGCTTTGGTTTTTATTTCTCGGTTTTGGTTTTCTTCTGCTTTATTGCCCATCTTACAATAAACACAACCGCTATAACGGGCACTATGCAGAGCACGGCCTTGAGCAGCAGCTCCATCGGAAAAAGCTCGTAAACCTTGTCGCCTACAAGGGTGAAGGCTATAACTCTGGGCGCAATGCCGAGCACGGAAATGAGCATATAGCGTATAAAGGGGAGCTTTATCGAGCCGAGGAAAAGGCTTGCAAAATCAATCGGGAAAACGGGGAGAAGGCGGATTACGAAAAGCGAGGAAAACTTGGATTTGTCCTGCATATTCAGCAGCTTTTCGCCGCCCTTGGCCTTTTTAATCACCCTGTTTACGTATTCGCCGCCGAGTGCTCTGCCCAGCCAGTACGTAACGCATACCTCAAGCGCAATTCCGCAGATGCTGATGAAAAGCGCCGTTGACAAATCAAACGCCATGCCTACGGAAACGTAAATGAGCATTGCCGGAATTACAAAGGTGATTCCCTTGAGCACGAATATTCCCATACCTGCCAGTATTGCCGCCGCTTCACCGGGTGCGGCATCGACGATTTTGCGTACGTCAATGTTTACAAGACTGTCATAATTTATCAGCACAACCGTGAAAAGCACGGCGAGCACACCGAGCCTTAACACAAGCGGCAGAACTTCTTTTTTTACAAAATTTTTATCCAACTTTTTTACATCCTCAAACTGTATTCTCAAGCAAAGATTATAATATTATTTTCCTCTATTTGTCAACAGTTTTGATGCTTCTACCGAAACCGTTATAAACAGGCTGAGTGCCGCCACCGTAAGCCATTGTACGGCGGTGAGAGGTACGGTGCCAAAAATACTGCACAGCGGTGCAATTGTGGCAACAGCAACCTGTAACGCAAGGCAGACAAGTAACGCAACGTTCATTTTACCGTTGCCGAAAGGACCGATTTTAAAAAGCGACTGTTCGCTGCGTGAATTGAGTGCGTGCAGCAGCTCGGTTATGCTCAGCGTACAAAAGCAGACCGTGCGTGCAGCTTCAAGCCCCCAGAGAAGGTTTGCAGCAACAAAGCCGAGCAGGGCAGGCGCACCCACGAGCATACCCTCAATTGCAATGTCAAACCAACCGCCCCGTGTGAAAAGTCCTTTTTTCGGGTCAACGGGCGGACGCTTCATTATGTCGGGCTCTTGTTTTTCTGTACCCAGTGCCATACCGGGCAGGGAGTCGGTGACAAGATTTGTCCACAGCAATTGAATAGGCAGCATCGGCGCAGGCAGACGCATAATTCCGGCAAAAAGTATCAGCATAATTTCGCCTATGTTACTGCTTATCATAAAGCGGATAACTTTTTTAATGTTGTCGTAAATTCCCCTGCCCTCACGCACGGCGCGTACTATCGTGGCAAAATTATCGTCGGCAAGGATTATGTCGGCTGCGCCCTTTGCAACCTGTGTGCCGCTTTTGCCCATAGCACAGCCGATGTCTGCCGCTTTGAGTGCAGGCGCATCGTTTACGCCGTCACCCGTCATTGCGGTAATTTCACCGTTTGCCTGCAGGGCACGCACGATTTTCACCTTGTGCTCTGGGCTGACACGGGCAAAAACGCGGATGATTTTCACCTTTTCCTTCAGCTCGTTTTCGCTAAGACTTTCAAGCTGACTGCCTGTCAAAACGGCTGAATTATCCTCGGTAAGCCCCAGCTTTTTTGCGATTGCGAGAGCGGTTTGGGGGTTGTCGCCCGTTATCATAACGGGTGTGATTCCCGCCTGACGGCACTCCCTTATTGCCTGCACCGCTTCCTTTCTTTCGGGGTCTTCAATGCCGATAAGCCCGAGAAAGGTCAGACCGGAGCGGTCTGCTTTTTCCGTTCCGTTTATCTCTTTCATCGCCACGGCAAGCACGCGTAAGCCCTCCTGCGCCATAAGGTCGTTGTAATAAACGGCGTTGCCCGTGCCCGTGCAAAGGGGAAGCACTCTTTCGGGTGCGCCCTTGGTGATGAAATATTTTTTTGCGCTGTTTTTTACCGTAACGCTCATCATTTTGTCGGTTGAGTTGAACGGGATTTCGTGCAGTCTTTCTCCGATTTTTTCAGCGGAGTATTTTTTTGCAGCGGCAACTATTGCCTTTTCCGTCGGCTCGCCCGAAGAGGCTGTTGCGTTACAGCACAGTGCGGCAAAGCCCAGAATTTCTTTTGCCTTTTCATCGTAAAAATCCGTTTCGCCGCTTTGCGAATAAAGGCGGCACACGGTCATTTTGTTTTGCGTGAGGGTGCCCGTTTTGTCCGAGCATATATAGGTGGCACTGCCCAACGCTTCAACCGCCGTGAGCTTTCGCACTATGGCCTTTGCCTTTGCCATTCTGCCAAGCCCGGAGCTCAAAACAATCGTGACAACCGCAGGCAGACCCTCGGGAATTGCGGCAACGGCAAGGCTGATTGCCAGCATAAAGCTTGCAAGCAGGCCGTCGTGCCTGAGCATACCCATTGCAAAAACAAGCAGGCATATTGCAACTGCGCCTATTCCCAGCACGCGGCTTATTTTTTCAAGGCGGAGCTGTAACGGAGTACGGGGTGATTTTTCCCTGCCGAGCATATCCGCAATTTTACCTATCTGTGTGTCCATACCCGTTGCGGTAACGATTGCCTTTCCGTGCCCCGTGAGCACGGTAGTAGAAGCGAAAACGCAGTTTTTTCTTTCGGCAACGGGCGTATCTTTTGCCAATTTTATAAAAGCGTTTTTGGCGGAGGGAAGCGCTTCTCCCGTCAGTGCACTTTCGTCACAGCTTATTTCAACACTCTCAATAAGCCGTGCGTCTGCGGCAACTCTGTCACCTGCCGAGAGCACTGTTATATCGCCCGCAACAACCTCGGCTGCGGGAATTTTAATCTGCTTTCCGCCTCGGATAACCGTTGCATCAGGCGCGGAAAGCTCCTTTAATTTTTCAATGGCGTGCTCCGCCTTTGCCTCCTGAATAACTCCCACTATTGCGTTGAGAAGAACTATTCCGACTATGATTATCGGGTCTATGTAGCTGCCGTTTTCCTCGGCGTAAGCCGTAAAAAAAGAAATAACGGCGGCAATAATCAGCGTTATTACCATCGGGTCGCTGAGCTGTGCGAGGAATTTTAAAATTACATTTCCGTTTTTCTTTTCCCTGAGCCTGTTTTCGCCGTTTTCCTCAAGCCGTTTTGCCGCCTGCGAGCGTGTAAGACCACGGGCTGTATCAACGCCGAGTGCACGGGCAGTCTGTGATATATCCGCACAATAAAAATCCATATTTTTTCTCCTTCAACTTTTACTGGTTAAGTATATGAAGAAGAGAAAGAATTTATGGCTGAACGGAAATTAATGAATAATTATAATGGGTGAGGGCGAAGCCCTCCCACAATTTTGCGTTTTGCATTTTGCACTTTGCACTAAAAAACAGCTTACCCGAAATCGGATAAGCTGTTAAAGTTTATTTCGCTTCTCTTTGTGCCGAATAGTTTACGTCAAGGGATTTTTTGAACAGCATATAGTCGTAAGAGGGCCTCCAGCTGTTGCCCCTTTCAACGCTTGCCTTGAAGTCATCCTCGCTTCGCGCAACGTTGATTACCGTAACGCCCTTAAGCTCGCCGCCGTCCTTGTAGCAGGTGTCCCAGAATGCGTGGTGGCCGATATAGGTTACGCTTTCGGGGATGTAAACGTAGGTCATAGCCTGGTTGTAGCTGAAGCAGTCTGAGCCGATGTATTCAAGCCCCTCGGGCAGGGAAAGGTAAACCTCGCCGAGTGCCTCCTCGCCCGTGAAATGCGTGTCGGTGTTTTCACCCTTGTAGGTGTAAATTCCGTTGAGCCTCGGAATTTCAAAGAAGCCGAGTGTTTCAATGGTCTTTATGCCTTCGGGCAGGTAAACGTCGGTCATATTCGCATAGTTGAAGGCAAGCTGGCCGATTGTTTCAACGCTTGAGGGCACAACGTAGGTGAGCACGTCTTTTTTGTACTGCTCAAAGTTTTCCGCATCCTCTGCCGGCTCCGTTCTGTAGCCGTTTGCGTCATATTCGGCGTGGCCGTATTTTTCGGCACGGTAGGTGTCGTGGTCACACGGCACGCAGATGAGTGTTTTCATATCCTTGCTGTAGAGTACACCGTCAATGTCGCAGTAGTTGGGGTTATTTTCGTCAACCTCAATTCTCTGCAGCGCCCAGCAGGAATAAAACGCCTTCGGGTCAACGTTTGTGACCCCTGCACCGATATTGATTACCCGGATTTTTTCGTCACAGTTGAGTGCGTAGGCACGAACAGAGGTTACCTTTTTGCTCTCGTCCTTATCAACGTTGAAATTCGTGTTGACATCGGGGTTTTCCTTATCGTAGGAAAGTGTTGAAACATAGTCGATGTCAAGCTCGGTCATATAGCCCGTGTTGCTGTACTTTGAAAGCTCGTAGGTTACCTCGGTGCCGTCGGTGATTTCCTTGTATTCAAAGGTGTCCTTCTGTACGGTGCGTACGCTGAAATACATCGAAAGCGAAATGGCAACAATGATAACAAGTGCAAAAACTATTTTCTTGAACGTGTAATATTTGTAGGGCTTATTGATGTGCGGTGCGGCAAGACCCTCTACCCTGTAGGTCCATATTTCGTCTTCGGGTATGTCGAGGTGCGCTTCAATGTTCTGATTGTTTATCTTTATTTCTTTTTTGCTCATTGTATCCGCACCTCCTTAACCCAGATAGCCGCCGGAAACGGTTTCGCCCGCTTCTTTGGCCTTCTTTTCGGTTACCTGAGCACGGCGCTTGAGAACTTCCATAACCATATTCTGCTTTTTGCTGTCGTAATCCCAGAACAGGTAGGGCAGGGTCATAAGCGTAAAGCCTATAACGTCAACAATAATCGGAATGACTATAATGCTTCTTCTCGATGCGTCAATGAACAGTACGTCCCAGTTTGAGTTGAAGCCGTAGGCAAGAAGCATAAGCGGAATAAGCAGGCCGACAAAGGAAACAATCGGGCCCGTAAACCAGCCGAAAACGCCTGCAAAGCTTTCAAGGCGTTCACCCGACAGATACATCTGATAGTCGCCTATACGCACGTCCATATCGTGGCCTGCCGTTGTGGGAACGGTCTTTGTCATTTCCATAAAGAACATAACAACAATACAGATTGTACCGCAAAGGGTGAGGTTGTCGCCGCAGAACCACATTGCCGCCGCAATGATTGCATAGCCTACGGCACGGGTAAGCTGGTAGAATATCATAATCTGCTTGTAGGAGAAGCGCTTGAGGAAATAGGGTGACAGGAAATCGGGCGGAGTGCCTGCAAAGGAAATAAGTATTGTGATAAGGCTGTAGGGCAGACCGCTTAAACGGAAGGTGTAGAAATAGATAATCGTGACAAACGGCAGCATACCGTTGCCAAGCGAATCTATAAGCGCAACAACGTTCTTGATAAGCAGATACTTGTTTTTGAGTACGCCGAACATACCGTCCCAGAACTTAATCTGCACCTTTTTCTCAACGGGCGGTTGGGGAATACGCTCTTTGATTTTGCCTGCAAACGCCATTGTAAAGCCTGCAAGCACGGTAAAGGTTATCGGGATAACGTAGCGGTAAACGTTGATATCTGCCCACTCGTAGCGCAGTGCGCCGATAACGGCGGGAATGATTATGCCGACAATCGTGTGGAAGAAGTGGGAAATTTTTACAGGGTAGCTGCGAACATAAATTCTTTCCTGCAGGTTGGGGCTGATGCTCTTTGTGCAGGTTTCCATATTGTTTGCAAAGCCGAAAACGTTATAGGTTGCAAACATAAGGTTGGCAACCCACACACGGGTTGCAACGTCGGGAATCTCGTAAACGGGTGCCCAACCGATAACGAAAACCATTATGCACTTGGGAATAACGTCGCAGTAAAGCGAATACTTGTAGCGGCCGTATTTGGGCAGCAGCTTTTTGCGCCAGAATATGTTTCGTGCGCCGACCCAGCCCGTGTAGAGGAAATGCGTGCCGAAGGTTTTGAAGCATGCCGTTGCGTTCATACCCTCAAGACCGTTGAGGTATGTAATAAATGAGCTGGTCTGGTCGAAAAGCCGTGAGTAGTCGAAAAGAATTGTGGATATGCCGAAAAGCGCCATCAGCCCGTAAACGAGATAGAACTTCCTTTCGGTCTTTTTCGGCAGAAAGCCGAGGTTGTCACACACAAACCACCACATCAGCGCCGAAATATAGCCAAGCGGCATATTCAGTATGCTGATAACTGAGAAGGTGAGGTAGGGCAGCTTGTAGTGGTGCATAATCAGGTAACAGGCAGAAGCAAAGCCTATGTACTCGAGCACCTTGGAGCCTGCGTAGTTACTGCCTACGGCGAAAACAACGTCCTTATATTCTTTGTACGGAACGTATTTGCCGGGGGCAGGAGTGTCCCAATGGTCCTTGATTTCGGTGAAAAGCGCTTTCACCTTGCCAAGGTCTGGTTTGGCCATTTGTGTTCCTCCTTGCAAAATTTTATGCCATACATTTTACCATATTTTTTGAACTGTGTAAAGTAAGTTTTGTGTAAATATACAAATTGCATTTTATACCCTGATATGTTATTATATATATCTGTAATTTAGGAATTATTTTCTATAACTGTGTTTATTTGCCTTGTTTTGGGGCAGATTTTCTGTAGAAGGAGGGTGCAAAATTGACACCGAAGGAGCTTTATGAGAGCATAGTAAAAGTTCTTGACGACAAGAAGGCGGAGGAAATTGCCGTGCTTGACACGACTGACCTCACCGTTGTCAGCGAATATTTTGTAATCGCTACGGGTAATTCAAGCACACACGTCAAATCCCTTGCGGACGACGTTGAATACGAGCTGCAGCAGCTCGGCATTGAGCCCGAACACATCGAGGGCAGGGCTACGGGCTGGATTCTTCTGGACTACGGCTCGGTGCTTTTACACGTTTTCACACGCGACAACAGAGATTACTACAACCTTGAGCATCTGTGGGCAGATGCAAAGCAGGTCGATATTTCCGGCCTTGTAACAGAATAATTAATTGCTTTTAAGCATAAAGGACTGATAAATTATGGCTAAGAATTACGATTTTAAGGCTGCCGAGCTCAAATGGCAGGACAAGTGGGAGGATGCAGGCGTTTTCAAGGCAAAGGACGGCTCCGACAAGAAAAAGTTCTACGCCCTTGTTGAATTCCCGTACCCCAGCGGTGCAGGTATGCACGTCGGCCACATCAAGGCTTATTCGGGTCTTGAGGTGGTTTCCCGTAAGCGCAGAATGGAAGGCTACAACGTTCTCTTCCCCATCGGCTTTGATGCATACGGTCTGCCGACTGAAAACTACGCTATCAAAACGGGTATCCACCCCAGACAGGTTACCGACAACAATATCGCAAAATTCACCTCACAGCTTAAGCGTGTAGGCTTCTCCTTCGATTGGGACAGAGTAATCGACACCACCGAGGAAGGCTACTACAAGTGGACACAGTGGATTTTCCTCAAGATGTTTGAAAACGGTCTCGCCTTCCGTGACAAGACTCTCGTCAACTACTGCCCCTCCTGTAAGGTTGTCCTTTCAAACGAGGATTCACAGGGCGGCAAGTGCGATATCTGCCACAGCGATATCGTTCAGAAGTCCAAGGACGTTTGGTATCTGCGTATCACGGAGTATGCAGACAAGCTTCTTGAAGGTCTTAACGGCGTTGATTATCTTCCAAACGTTAAGCTCCAGCAGGAAAACTGGATAGGCAAGTCAACGGGTGCATTCGTAAACTTCACGGTTAAGAATACGGACGAAACACTCCGCATCTACACAACCCGTCCCGATACTCTCTTCGGCGTAACCTTTATGGTTATGGCTCCCGAGCATCCGATGCTTGACAAATACAAGGATATGATTGCAAACTTTGCCGAGGTAGAAAACTACCGTGCAGAGTGCGCAAAGAAGACGGAGTTTGAGCGCACACAGCTTGTCAAGGACAAGACGGGTGTCAAGCTCGACGGCTTTGTCGGCATCAACCCCGTAAACGGCAAGGAAATCCCGATTTTCATTTCCGACTACGTAATGATGGGCTACGGTACGGGCGCTATTATGGCTGTGCCGGCGCACGACCAGCGCGACTACGACTTTGCAAAGAAGTTCGGCATTGACATTATCGAGGTTATCAAGGGCGGCGACATTTCCGTTGAAGCCTACACGGGTGACGGCGAAATGGTCAACTCCGACTACCTCAACGGCTATACGGACAAGAAGTCCTCAATCGAACGCGTGCTCGTTGAGCTTGAAAAGCAGGGCATAGGCGAAAAGGGCGTTCAGTACAAGATGAAGGACTGGGCGTTCAACCGCCAGCGCTACTGGGGCGAGCCTATTCCGATCGTTCACTGCGACAAGTGCGGTATGGTTGCCGTTCCCTACGAGGAGCTTCCGCTTAAATTGCCCAAGGTTGAAAACTTCGAGCCCGGTCAGGACGGCGAAAGCCCCCTTGCCAAAATTGATTCGTTCGTCAACTGCACCTGCCCCAAGTGCGGCGGCGCAGCAAAGAGGGAGACCGACACCATGCCCCAGTGGGCAGGCTCGTCCTGGTACTTCCTGAGATATATCGACCCCCACAACACAGAGCGCTTTGCCGATATGGAAAAGCTTAAGTACTGGGGTCAGGTTGACTGGTACAACGGCGGTATGGAGCACGTTACCCGTCACCTTATCTACTCCCGCTTCTGGCACAAGTTCCTTTACGACCTCGGCGAGGTTCCGACCGCAGAGCCCTACGCAAAGCGTACCGCTCAGGGCCTTATCCTCGGCCCCGACGGCGTAAAAATGTCCAAGTCCAGAGGTAACGTTATCGACCCGAACGACGTTGTTGAGGCCTTCGGCGCAGACGTTCTGCGTACCTACGTCCTCTTTATGGGCGACTATGAAAAGGCCGCTCCGTGGTCAGAGGACAGCGTAAAGGGCTGTAAGAGATTCATCGACAGAGTCTGGAATCTCCAGTCCCTTCTCACAGACGGTGAGGGCTACTCCAAGAAGCTCGAATCCGCCTTCCACAGAACAATCAAGAAGGTTTCTTCCGATATCGAAGCCCTCAAATACAACACGGCTATTGCCGCTCTTATGACACTTCTTAACGAGATTTACGATGCGGGCGCAGTCACCCGTGATGAGCTCAGGACCTTCATCACCCTGCTCAATCCCTTTGCTCCCCACGTAACCGAGGAAATCAACGAGGCACTCGGCAACGGTATGCTTGCCTGCGGCGAGTGGCCGACCTACGACGAGGCAAAGTGTGTTGACAACGAAATTGAAATCGTAGTTCAGATTAACGGTAAAATCCGTGCAAAGATGATGGTTGCAGCCGATATCGAGGCGGCAGACGCAATTGCCCTTGCAAAGGCAGACGAAAAGATTGCCGCGGAAATCGCAGGCAAGAATATCATCAAGGAGCTGTATGTCAAGGGTAAGCTTGTAAATATTGTTGCAAGATAACAAATCCTTCAGATTTGTTATCAATGCAAAATGCAAAGTTCAAAATGCAAAATTGCGGGAGGGCTTCGCCCTCACCCATTACAATCGGAGCGAAGCGACCCTTAATTTTGCACTTAGCATTTTGCACTTTGAACTCTTTTAACCGGAGGAACACGATATGCTGAAAAAGATAATGGCAGTAACGCTGTGTGTAATTCTTATGGGCGCTTGCCTTATCCCTTCTGTTTATGCTTCTCAGCTTGAATATCCGAAGAAAAGAGAGGATATCGGCATACGCGACCCCTGTATATTGGTAAGTAACGGTAAATACTATATGTACGGCACGGGTGCCGTCTGGCCGGGCTACGGCTGTTACGTCAGTGAGGATTTGGAAAACTGGGCAGGGCCCTACAGAGTTTTCGCCTTTCCCGAGGGACACACCGCAGACGGCGATTACTGGGCACCCGAATGTGTTGAGTACAACGGCAGTTTTTATCTTTTTGCAACCTATCACGACCGCGTTTTAAACCACAGGGGTACGGCGGTTTTCCGCTCGGCAAGCCCACTCGGCCCGTTTGAGCAGATAAGCGACGGCTTTGCAACCCCGGACGACTGGGATTCGATTGACGGCACGCTTTATGTTGATAAGGACGGTCAGCCGTGGATGGTTTTCGTTCATGAATGGACGAGCACGGACGACGGAATAGGCAGAATGTGCGTTGCAGAAATGAGCGGTGATTTGTCGGCCCTTATTTCCGAGCCGCAGGAAATTTTCCGCGCGGATGACGGCAAAAAGGGTATGGACAGACAGGTTACCGACGGCCCGTATATTTACACCTGCCGTGACGGTAAGCTGATTATGCTCTGGTCAAACGTTGCGGATAACGGCTACGCTGTCGGTATGGCGGAGTGCTATACTATAGACGGCGAATGGAAGCAGCAGCCGAGGCTTCTGTTCCACCGTGACATAAGCGGCACGGGCTATGACGGCGGACACGGTATGCTTTTTGAAGCGAATGACGGCAGGCTTCTGCTTTCCGTTCACTCGCCCAACTCATCGGGTGAGGGCTACAAGGAAACCGCTATGTTTTACGAGGTTGTTGAAACGGACGGCACGCTGATGCTCAAATCCGAATACGAAAAATTAAATTCAACACGCAAAGCCGTGTCGGATATATTTGCAAAAATTGCAGAATTTCTTTCAAAAGCACTTGCGGCGGTATTTAACCTGTTCGCAAAGATTATAAATGTATTTTAAGCAAATGAAAAAGAGGTAGTAGAAAAATGGCATGTAACGGAGATTGTTCAAGCTGTTCATCAAACTGCGACAGCAAAAAGCAGGCACAGGATATGCGCCTGCCCCAGAATCAGTTCAGCAACGTAAAAAAGGTTATCGGTGTAGTCAGCGGTAAGGGCGGTGTCGGCAAGTCGCTCGTTACCTCGCTGCTTGCCTGCGCTTTTCAGACTATGGGCAAGCAGACCGCAATTCTTGACGCGGATATTACGGGCCCGTCAATTCCCAAGGCGTTCGGCGTAAAGAGCGCAATCGAGCAGAGCGAAATGGGCCTTATCCCCGCCGAAAGCAAGACGGGCATCAGGCTGATGTCCGTAAACCTCTTGCTTGAAAAAGAGGATGCACCCGTAGTGTGGAGAGGCCCCGTTATTTCGGGCGTTATCCAGCAGTTCTGGAAGGACGTTGCCTGGGGCGAGGTTGACTATATGTTCGTCGATATGCCTCCCGGCACGGGCGATGTTCCGCTTACCGTTTTCCAGAACCTTCCCGTTGACGGTATCGTTGTCGTAACAACTCCGCAGGATCTGGTTACGATGATAGTCAAGAAGGCGTACAATATGGCAAACCTTATGAACGTTCCGATTATCGGCCTTGTTGAGAATATGAGCTATTTTGAGTGCCCCGACTGCGGTAAGAAGCACTCGGTTTTCGGCGAGAGCAAGATTGACGAGGTTGCAAAGCAGCTCGGCCTGCCCGTGCTTGCCCGTCTTCCCATCAACCCCAAAACGGCAAATCTCGTTGATATGGGTGCGGTTGAGCTTGCAGGCGAGGACGATATAAAATCAGCCGTTGAAGGTATAGAAAAATATTTTGCTGAATAATTTTTTATTATAAAAGCTAAGGAGATTATTATGAAAAGCAAGTTCACAAAAGCACTTTCCCTTCTTCTTGTTGTGCTGTCGCTGGGTTATATTGTGTCTGCCGGTGTTTATGCCGCAGATACGGACTCCTCTGCAAAGAGCACAACACACGCACTTGTTCTCACGAGTGAGGCTGCATCAGTTGCCATCGGCCGGACCGTTCAGATGACTGCAAAGGTATCAAACGTTGACAAGCAGCCCGCAATTACCTGGAGCACATCCGATGCAAGCATTGCAAGCGTTGACTCAAACGGTGCCGTAAAGGGCAAGGCTGTAGGCAAGGCAATTATCAAGGCGAGCGCCAAGGTTGACGGTCAGACCGTAACGGGCGAATTTGCAATCAACGTTACCAAGAACGAAAAGTTCATTCAGAATTACCTTGTAGACCATCAGATACTCAGCTATCAGTACAGCTACGTTGACGATTACTACTATACCAACGACAAGGAAGCCTGGCAGAAGCATTTCGGCTTCGGCAAGATTTACGATATCGCTTCCCCTTATCTTCTTCTTGAGTACGACTATATCCGCATTTTCTTCACCTACGAGAACAAGGACTGGATGATTCAGTTCTGGAAGGGTCAGTACGGTATGATATTCTACGGCGGCGAGGTCGGCGTTTACAACCGTGCTCACTCCGAAGAGGGTGTAAACGACTGGACCTTCTACGGCTGTGCCAAGGAAGAGGACTGGCTGGCAATGGATATGACACTCTACCACCAGAACCTTAACGGCGAGTTTGTCCGTGAGTTTACCCGCGAGTACGACAAATACTGGTGGTGTACGGGCTTCAAGAACGGCCACCTTCGCGAAGAGGAGCCTGCCGACGAGCTTCGCCTTGCAGGCAGAATCACCTTCAAGAGCGAGGAGATGGCACAGATAGTTTACGACGGTCTGCTTGAATGCGGCTTCAAGAAGGGCAAAAAGGCTGACCACACGGCTATCGACACCGTTTATAAAGACGGTAAAGATTTGCACTACTCCTGGCAGAACATCAGCGAGGCCGAAAGCACGATGGCTATCAAGGTTGTCGGCGGTGCTGCTGTAACGGCGGTTCTTCTTCCTCTTTTTGCCCCGATTATGATTCCCTACGCAGGCTTCTTCCTGCTTATGTGCGCTTTTGCTTCTTTGATTGTATAAATGTTTTCTCCGCCGGGCAGCTGTGCCTTGGCGGAGATTTTTTTGCGTGTATTCCCTGCGGGTACTTGCAAAATATGGAATTAAATAGTATATTAGTTTTATATAAAAAGAAAACAGAGGTGCTTTATGAAGCAGGGAATTACAATGCGCGAAAGAGAGGTTACGGATATAAACGAAATTCTCCGTATTCTCGACACGGCAAAAATTGTTCATCTCGGAATGGCGGACGGTGACGAGCCCTACGTTGTGCCGATGAACTACGGCTATACGTATACCGATGGCAAGCTCACACTTTATATGCACGGCGCAACCGTGGGCAGAAAGCTCGACGTTATGCGTGCAAACCCGAAGGTTTTCTTTGAGATTGACTGTGACCTTGAGCCGTTTGAGGGCAGTGTTGCCTGCCAATACGGAATTTCTTATTCCTCGGTTATGGGCAGGGGCACGGCTGAAATTTTGGATAATCCGCAGGACAAAATGGCGGGTCTGACCTGCCTTATGAAAACACAGACCGGCAAGGATTTTGAATTTAATGAGCGTCTTGTAAGTGCAGTGAGCGTTTTCAGAATAAATGTTTCCGAGTTCACCGCAAAGCACAGACCGCTTCCCATAGCCGTTCAGAAAGCAAAGGAGAACGACAATGACTAAGAATGAAGCAAGAATCAAGGCAAAAGAGCTTGTTGCAAAAATGACGGTTGAGGAGAAGGCGTCACAGCTTCTCTATTCCGCCGCCGCAATAGAAAGGCTCGGTATTCAGGAATACAACTGGTGGAACGAGGGTGCACACGGCGTTGCCCGTGCAGGCACGGCTACCGTTTTCCCCCACACAATCGCAATGGCAGCAACATTTGACCCTGAGCTTGTTCAGGAGGTTGCCGATGTAATTTCAACAGAAGGCAGAATCAAGTACAACCAGCACGTAAAATACGGCGACCACGATATTTTTAAGGGAATAACCTTCTGGGCACCCAACATAAATATATTCCGTGACCCGCGTTGGGGCAGAGGCCAGGAAACCTTCGGCGAAGACCCCTTCCTTACCTCAGAGCTCGGCGTTAAGTTCGTTGCGGGTATTCAGGGTGACGGCGAATTTTACAAGGCAACTGCCTGCTCAAAGCACTTTGCCGTTCACTCCGGCCCCGAAAGAACGAGGCACGGCTTTGATGCGGTTGCTTCGCTTAAGGATATGTACGAAACCTATCTGCCCGCCTTTGAAAAAACCGTAAAATCGGGCGTTGCAGGTGTTATGGGCGCCTATAACCGTACGAACGGTGAAGCCTGCTGTGCGCACACTTACCTTATGCAGAAGGTTCTGCGCGGCGACTGGAATTTTGACGGCTACTTCGTTTCCGACTGCGGTGCAATCGGCGATATCTATAAATTCCACGGCTGTGCCAACACAAAGGAGGAAGCTGCGGCGCTTGCTCTCAAAACGGGCTGCGACCTTAACTGCGGCGAAACTTACGAGGCTCTTATAGAAGCCTACGAGCAGGATTTGATTACGGAGGACGACCTTACCGTTGCCGCGGAAAGGCTTTACACAATCCGCTTTATGCTCGGTGAATTTGAGGAAACGAGACCCTATTCCGATATCAGCTACTCAAAGCTTGACTGCAAGGAGCACAGAGACCTCAACCTCAAGGTAGCTCAGCAATGTATGGTGCTTCTTGAAAACAAGGATAATTTCCTGCCCCTTGACAAAAACACCGACAAGAGAATTGCCGTTATAGGCCCGAATGCACAGTCCTACACGGCTCTTGAAGGCAACTACAACGGCTATGCCTCCGAATACATAACGGTTGCCGACGGCGTGCGCAGAGTATTTGAAAACGCGTCTGTCAGCGTTGAAAGAGGCTGTAACTATTGCTTCGAGCAGAAAAACCATTGGAGCGGCTTCAACTATATGCTCTCCGACGGTATAGCCGCCGCAAGCGAGGCGGATATCACAATTCTTGCGCTGGGTCTTGACTGTACCGTTGAGGGTGAGGACACGGGTGTCAGCGATGATTATACCGACTGCGGCGACAAGATGAGCCTCTATCTTCCGAAAACACAGCTGAAGCTGGCTGAGGCTGTCTGCGACGTTTGCGAAAACGTTGTCGTCGTGCTTCTTTGCGGCAGCAGTGTCGACGTCGGCGAAAAGGTAAGAAACCACGCAAAGGCTATCATTCACGCATGGTACCCAGGTGCACTCGGCGGCCTTGCAATTGCAAACACCCTTTGCGGCAAAGCCAACCCGAGCGGCAGGCTGCCCGTTACAATCTACAGCGGCGAGCATAAGCTCCCCGGCTTTGAGGATTACTCAATGCAGGGCAGAACCTACAGGTTTATCCGGGGCGATGCTCTCTATCCCTTCGGCTTCGGTCTTTCTTATACAAAGTTCGGTTATTCCGATTTTACAGTTGACGAAGAAACGGAAGATAAGTTCACCGTTTCGGTTACCGTTAAAAATACCGGTGCTCTCAAGGGCGTTGACAGGGCACAGGTTTACGCACAGTACACCGACAGCAGAGTAAGCACACCCAAGTACCAGCTTTGCGCCGTAAAGCCCGTTGAGCTTGAAGCGGGCGAGGAAAAGAGAATTACTCTGACGGTTGACCGCTACTGGATAAAGGCCGTGCTTGAGGACGGCTCAAGAGTTGACCCTGACGGCAGGCTCACGCTCTTTGTCGGCTCACATCAGCCTGACGGGGTGAGCTGTAAGCTTTCGGGAACAGCCTGCGAAAAAACAGTTGTAAAATAAAAATCATTTAGGTGATTGAATGAGCAGTCGAATACAGAAATGGGATATACTTAAATTTTTGCTTATGTTTTGTGTGGTGCTCGGCCATTTTGCCGATTACCACGCAGAGCAAAGTGACGATATGAAGAGCCTTTTCCTCTTTATCTATTCGTTTCATATGCCGCTTTTTATTTTCGTTTCGGGTCTTTTCTCCAAGCGGATGATAAACGAAAAGCGCTGGGACAGGATTTTAGGCTATCTTGTTCTGTACTTCTTCACGAAGGTTATGGTTTTCGCTTACGAGGCCATATTCAAGCAGAATTTTGAATTCCGTCTTTTCGGCGAAACAGGCCTTGCGTGGTTTATGTTTGCGCTGTTTGCCTTCGGGCTTATAACGGTCGGCGCAAGCCGCTTCAAGCCTGCCTGCGTTTTCGTTTTCTCCTTGGCTTTGAGCCTTCTTTCGGGCTATGATAAAACAATAGACAGCGAGCTTGTGCTGTCCCGCATTATAGTTTTCTACCCGTTTTACTATGCAGGCTATTGCATAGAGCCTGAAAAGCTGGAAAAAATGAGCCGCGGCTGGTGGAAAAAGCTGCTTGCCCTTGCCGCAATGGTTGTGCTTTGCTGGGTTGCCTTCAACGTAAACGGTGTCTACCACGTCCGCCCGATGTTTACGGGTCAGCACCCGTATGATACGCTTGGCGGCGGTGAGGACTGGGGCGGTTTAATCCGCCTTGCCTGCTATGCGGTTTCGGCACTTGCGTGCCTTTGCATTATCGTCATCATTCCCGACAGACTTGACAAAAAAGGCAGGCTGTCGCGCCTGGGTCAGTATACTCTGTCCGTATACGTTTTCCACTACATAATTCTCAAGCTGCTTTACAACACCTTCGATATGCGTGAAATTCTTGCCGCGGGCGACACTGTGTGGTATATTGTTCCCATGGCGCTTGCCACAACCCTGCTGTTTTCAAACAAGTGGTTTAATATGCTTGTTACCAAGGTGGCGGCACTGCCGAAAACGGCAAGAAAACACAATGATGTACAGGAATGCGTTTTAAGCAATAAAGAAGAAATGAAAGTTAATAAATAATAAATCTGTACTTAAATTACGGTTTGACATTCTTGTGTCAGCCGTAATTTATTTTGTAAACCGTGTCAATTGCTGTTTACAAAATTAAATTTTTATTATAAAATATACGATGTATTATTATTTTTATATCGGTTTATTCCACGGTGAAAGGAAGCTGAAATTTATGCACGAGGAATGCGGAGTTTTCGCACTTTACGGTGACGGAAAAATTGAAAATCCTGCCGAGTACGCTTATCTTGCCATGTTTGCAATGCAGCACAGAGGTCAGCAGAGCAGCGGCATAGCTGTCAGCAACGACGGCGTTATAGACTGTACTAAGGGTATTGGGCTTGCCTCGGAGGTTTTTGATGACGAAAAGCTTGCAAAGCTCGGAGGTCAGAATGTCGTTGCGCACGTTAACTATTCCGCAAAGGATGCAAATGTTCACAGCGCTCAGCCCGTTATTATGCGCTACGGCAAGGGCAGACTCTGCGTTGCCAACAACGGCAGCCTTGTCAATTCAAAGGAATTAAGAAATCTTCTTGCTCAGAACGGTGCAATGTTCCGCTCGAATTCGGATGCGGAGCTTATAGCCCAGATTATCGCAAAGGAGAGAATGTTCAGCCATTCTATCGAAGAGGCTGTCCGTATCACCTGCGAAAACATAAAAGGCGCATACTCAATGGTTGTTATGAGCCCGAACAAAATCGTTGCCGTGCGCGACCCTCACGGCTTCCGTCCGCTTACGCTGGGTAAAACGGCAGAGGGCTGTTACGTTGTCGCTTCGGAAACCTGTGCACTCAACGCAATCGGTGCAGATTTTGTCCGTGATATAGAGCCCGGTGAAATTGTTGTGATTGACTCTGACGGAGCCAACACATACTATAAGCACGAGGGCTGCAAAAAGAGCATCTGTATTTTTGAATATGTCTACTTTGCAAGACCCGACAGCGTGATGGACGGCGTTTCAATCCACTCTGCAAGAGATACCGCGGGCAGATTGCTTGCCCGTCAGCACCCGGTTGAAGCGGATATCGTAATCGGCGTGCCCGACTCGGGTCTGGATGCCGCTATAGGCTATTCAAGAGAAAGCGGAATTGAATTCGGTATGGGCTTTGTCCGTAACAATTATATCGGCAGAACCTTTATCAAGCCCACCCAGGAGCAGAGAGCTTCTTCGGTTTCAATCAAGCTCAACGTGCTTGCCGAAAACATAAAGGGCAAGCGTGTCGTTATGGTTGACGATTCAATTGTAAGAGGCACAACCTGTGCGGATATTATACGCCTGCTCAAAAATGCGGGCGCCAAGGAAGTGCACGTGCGTATTTCCTCGCCGACTATCCACTACACCTGCCCCTACGGCACGGATATTCCCACCCGTGAGGAGCTGACAAGCAACAAGCATTCCGTGCAGGAGCTGTGCGAGCTCATCGGTGCGGATTCGCTCGGCTTCCTCAGCAAGGCTTCGCTCGGTGAAATTATCGGCTCCTGCGACAAATGCTATTGCGATGCCTGCTTTACGGGAGATTATCCTGTGGAATAAATATTAAGAAGGAAAGAAAATGAAAGAACTCATAAAGAAGCTAATCAACAAAGAAACAATCACATATATTATTTTCGGTGTCGGCTCAACAGTGGTAAACCTCGGCGTGTTCAAGCTCTGCGATTTGTTTTTCACCTCCGTTACGCAGACGGACCTTGTACTGCTCACTAATTTTATTGCGTGGGTTGCGGCAGTAATTTTTGCCTTCGTCACCAATAAAATATGGGTGTTTGAGAGCAAGAGCTGGCGCTCGGACGTGTTGAAAAAGGAAATCCCCTCCTTTGTCGGCGCGAGAGTTTTTTCGCTCGGCGTTGAGGAGCTGGGTCTGCTCATCTTTCTGAAATGGCTCAATTTCGGCCGCTTTTCGTGGAACGTTTTCGGCCTTTTCACCCTTGACGGAAAGATGCTTGTAAAAATCGGCCTTGCGGTAATAGTCGTTATAATGAATTACGTTTTCAGCAAGTTTATAATCTTTAAGAACAAGGAAAAGGAGTAATGCTTATGTTTAAAAGGTTTTTATGCTTATTGGGTGCAGGTGCCGTGCTGTTTTCTTTCTGCGCCTGTAACGGTGACGGCGGAAAAGAAACAACAACTCAAGAGCCGACAACGGCCTTTGAAAGCTTTGTTATAGCAAAGGAAATTGCCGCTAACCTTCCCGAGGGCAAGGTGCTCAGCGAATACAGCGGCAAAACATATATGCTTATCGAGTATAACGAAAAGCAGTACATCGCAACCGAAACAAGTCTTGGAAACCTCAGCGTAATTTATGAGCTCAGCGGCGAGTTTGAACTGCTTGACGAGGCGAATAAGCGCACAACCGGCAGTTACATTTATTTCGTTGAAAACCCCGGCACAAAAAATGACAGTGCACTCAAAGCGCTCTACCTTCCCAACGCGGTTGTTGTGACTGTTGTTGATGCACCCTGCAGTAATTTCACCGTGCTTGACATACCCGAGAATTACGAAATGTACCCCTATGGCTACATTGCAACCGCAAAGGGTATAGAGGTTATCAATCTTAAAGAATGCAGTATCAGCTCATATTCTAAAGAGCTTTCCGACATTTCCTCTTTCTTTGAAGCGCCTGAAGCCTTCTTTGCAACGGGCAAAAGAGGTGCATACACCTACACATCAATTGAAGCCACCGACAGACAGCATATTACAATAAGCATTTTTGATGTTAACGCAAAGGGTGAGGAGGAGCTTACGGCAAAGCTCACCTTCAATCCCATCAACGGTGTCTTCAGAGACAGAACTGAGAAATAAACAATAAATATATATTTACGAAAGAAAAGAGGTGAGCGGTGATGCTCGGCAGAAACATCGGCGTTGACCTCGGCACGGCTTCGGTTATAATCTACGCCGAAGGCAGGGGAATAGTCCTTTCCGAGCCGAGTGTTGTCGCCTACAGTACAAAAACGGGGCGTATGTGCGCCGTAGGCAAAAAGGCATACGATATGCTCGGCAGAAATCCCGATTCAATAAGGGTGGTCTGCCCGATGAAGGACGGAGTTGTTTCCGATTTTACCGCAACCCGTCAGATGCTCAGCCGCTTTCTTGCAAGGGTTTGCGGCAATGCAATTTTCAAGCCCAATATAATCGTGTGTATGCCCTCAAGCGTAACAAGCCTTGAGCGCAGAACTGTGCTCGATATCGTCACCGCCGCAGGTGCAGGCAAGGCCTGCCTTATGGAAGAGCCGCTTGCCGCCGCAATAGGCGCAGGCAGCGAAATTACGCAGGCAACGGGTACTATGGTTGTCGATATCGGCGGAGGCACAACGGATATCGCCGTTATTACGCTTGGCAGTATTGCCGTTTCAAAGTCAATAAAGGTTGCGGGCAATCTTTTTGACGAGGCTATCGTACGCCAGGTTAGGCGTGAAAAGGACGTTGTAATAGGCTTGCGTACCGCAGAAGAAATCAAAAAGCAGATTGGCTGTGCCGTGCTTCGCGATGCAGAGATCGGCTTGACAGTCAAGGGTAAGCGCTACACGAGCGGTATGCCCGCTACCGTTGAGGTTACCTCTACGGACTGCTTTCTTGCTATGCGCGAACATATTGAAACAATCGGCGAGTCGGTGAGAAGCGTGCTGGAAATCACACCGCCGGAGCTTGTCGGAGATATTGGCACAAGCGGAATTCTGCTCACGGGCGGCGGTGCAATGCTCAACGAAATGAGCGAGGCGATTACCCGTAAAACGGGCATTAAAACACGCCTTGCAACCGACCCTCAGAACTGCGTTGCAAAGGGCATAGGCCTTGCCCTGGGCGACCTTGATATGCTCTCCGAGCAGGGTTATATTTTCAAAACACGCGAAGAAATTACAGGTTATATAGAAAACTGATATTATAAAAATACGGAGTGTGACTGCAATGAAAAAAGCACAGCTTATAATTGACAGGAGCTTCCTTGTCGGCGAAATCGACAAGAGAATTTACGGCTCTTTCCTTGAGCACCTCGGCAGGGCAATTTATACGGGCATCTATCAGCCCGAAAGTCCTTTAAGCGATAAAAACGGCTTCAGGCAGGACGTTCTCAAGCTCGTGCGCGAAACGGCTGTGCCCGTTGTGCGCTACCCCGGCGGCAACTTCGTTTCGGGCTACAACTGGGAGGACGGCATAGGCCCAAAGGAGCTTCGCCCCAGAAGAGCGGAGCTTGCGTGGAATTCCACCGAAACGAATCAGTTCGGTCTGGATGAATTCATCGACTGGTGCCGAGACGCAAACACTGAGCCTATGATGGCGATTAACCTCGGCACAAGAGGTGCGGACGATGCAAGAAATATCGTCGAATACTGCAACCTTCAGGGCGGCACGTATTGGAGCGACCTGCGAATCAAAAACGGCCATAAAGAGCCTCATAACGTCAAATTATGGTGCCTTGGCAACGAGATGGACGGCGACTGGCAGATTGGCCACAAGACCTCGCACGAATACGGCAGAGCGGCTCACGAGGCGGCAAAGGTTATGCGCTGGGTCAGCCCCGACATTGAGCTTGTTGCCTGCGGCTCATCAAGCAGCGGTATGAGCACCTTCGCCCAGTGGGAGGCAGATGTGCTCGACCATTGCTACCACGATGTTGATTATCTTTCACTCCATACATACTACAATAACTCAGAGAATAATACCGAGGAATTCCTCTGCCACAGCGCAGATATGGACAGCTTTATTTCCTCTGTCGTATCTATCTGCGACTATGTTCAGGCAAAGAAGCGCTCAAAGAAAAAAATTATGCTCTCCTTTGACGAGTGGAACGTCTGGTACCATTCGCACGAGCTTGACAGGCTCTGCAAGCCGTGGGAGGAAGCTCCGAGAAGGCTGGAGGATGTGTATAATTTTGAGGATGCGCTTCTTGTGGGCAGTATGCTCATCACTCTCATCCGTCACGCGGACAGAGTCAAAATTGCCTGCCTTGCACAGCTTGTCAACGTCATTGCCCCGATTATGACCTCGGACACGGGTGCGTGGAGACAGACCATATTCTTCCCCTATATGCACGCAAGCGTTTACGGCAAGGGCACGGCGCTCAACACAATCGTAAAATCTCCGGTTTATGAAAGCCGCAAGTACGGCGAGGTTAATCTTGTTGACAGCGTTGTTGTTGAAAACGACGATGAAAATATTACGGTTTTTGCCGTGAACAAAGACCTTAAAGAGGATATTGAAATTACCTGCGATTTAAGGCAGTACGCAGGCTTTAAGGTAAAAGAGCATATCGTAATGTCACACAACGATATGAAGGCAATAAACACCGAGGAAAACCCGAACAATGTTGCACCCGTTTGCGGCGGTGCTCCCTCGGTTGAAAACGGCGTGCTTACGGCAATTCTCGGCAAGCATAGCTGGAATGTCATAAGGCTTGGCAAAAACTGATGAAAAGACCGAACATAATTTTTTATTTCAGTGACCAACAGCGTTGGGACACCGTTACGCCTGATCTCACACCAAATCTTGAAAATCTGGCAAGTGAGGGAGTAAAGTTTACAAATTCGTTTACCTGCCAGCCGGTCTGCGGTCCTGCAAGGGCTTGTCTGCAAACGGGTGTTTACGCCACGCAGAACAAGTGCTATTGGAACGGTATCCCCCTTCCTGAAAACACAAAGCCTCTTGCAGAATATTTCAATGAGGCAGGCTACGACACCGCCTACATCGGCAAATGGCATTTAGCGTCGGACAGATACCCGGGCATAGGATTGCATTGCGAATGCACAGCCGTGCCGAAGAGTAAGCAGGGCGGCTATAAATACTGGCGTGCGGCGGATGTGCTGGAATTCACATCACACGGCTACGACGGCTATGTTTTCGACGGTGAAGGCAACAGGATAGATTTTACGGGATACCGTGCCGACTGTATAAACGATTTTGCGCTCGAATATCTCGACAATAGAGATAAGGAAAAGCCCTTCTTTTTGTTTGTTTCACAGCTTGAACCTCACCACCAGAACGACCATCATTGCTACGAAGGTCCGAAGGAAACCGTGGAAAACTACAGGGGTTATCCGATTCCTGATGATCTGAACTTTTTGAAGGGTGACTACAAGGAAAGCTATCCCGATTATATCGCTGCAATCAACAGGCTTGATGAAAACGTAGGCAGGCTTGTGCAAAAGCTCAGGGATATTGGCGAATACGAAAACACGGTTATTGTATATACAAGCGACCACGGCTCTCATTTCAAGACGAGAAATGCTGAATATAAGCGAAGCTGCCATGATTCGTGTACGCATATTCCGTTGCTTATCTTCGGCGGAGGTTTTGAGAGCGGAAAAATCGACGAAAGGCTCGTCAGCCTTATTGATTTACCGCCAACACTTCTCAGAGCGGCAGGTATTGAAATTCCGGAAAGCTATGAGGGCTTTCCTCTGCAGGATGAAACCGAGCGTGACCACGTTTTTATTCAGATAAGCGAATCGCAGGTTGGCAGAGCAATCCGCACAAAGCGGCATAAATATTCTGTCAGAGCTCTCGGCTCAGGCAACGTGCTCCACTCTTCTCCAATATATTTTGAGGATTTTCTCTATGACCTTGAAAAAGACCCGATAGAGAAAAACAATCTCGTAAAGGACCCCGAATATAAGCAGGTGAGAAAAGAGCTTAAGCAGATGCTCATAAAGCAGATGACCGAAGTCGGTGAGAAAAAGCCGATTATTTTACCCAAGTTATAAGAAAAAGGCTTGTACCTCATTTGAAGTACAAGCCTTAAATTGTTTATACGGTTCGGAATTATTCCTCAACTACCCAGCCGTTTTCGGCTGCGTCGTAGTAATTCTGTCTGATTGTGTTGACACCAAGAGAATTGATGTGCATTGTTGTGCCGCCAATCATATCCTCTGTGTAGTAGCAGCCGAGGCCTGTCTTTACAGCGTATGTCAGGCGGATACCGTCATACATTACGGAGTAGTCGTTGACGTGGTCGTGGCCTACAACGATATCCTTTGTGCTGCCGAGCTCCTTGCAAAGTGCAAAGAAGCCGTTGTTGAGGAGAACGGTTTCACCGTTTACCTCTGTGTACGGGAAGCCGCCGAATTCGTATCTGCCGCCGTAAGCAAGGGGTCCGAATACATCGCTGATTTCGCCCATATAGTCTTCATCACCTGTGTAGAGAACCCAGGCGTCAAGGTATTCAACAACGGGAATGTGCATAACAACCGTGCTGGGTACGGTATAGCCTGCGATTGAAGCGATACCCTTGATTGCCCACTCGTACCAATCCATCTGGTTTTCCCAAAGGTGGTCGTAAGCGTTTACAACCGTGCCGTCTTCAAGAGTGTAGTCATTGTTGTTGTGTGTGTCCATCATAAAGTATGTGTGGACTATTCTGCCGTTTTCGGTGATGTTGATTATGTAGTTGCCGTAGCCCATATCCTTGGGACCGAATTGGAACAGGCAGTTTTCTGCCTCGTCAAGAAGATATGCTACCCAGAATTCGCTCATACAGCCCTGGCCGTCGTGGTTGCCCATTACGGGTGCCCACGGAATACCGAAGGAGTCAACCAGCCTGATAAGCTCAATATAGGACATTGTGCCCCAGGCATTGTCGCCGGAAAGTGTGATAAGGTCGGGCTCGTTGTCTGCAACGAGCTTTCTGATGCAGTCCTCTGCGTATTCGCCGAGCTTGTCGTACTGCTCGTCGTCATCAAGCTGAACGTCCGCAAGGTTGAGCACAACAAAGTCCTCACCGGGTGTCTTTTTAAGCTCAAGGTAGTCGTCTGCGCCGAATTTGTCTTCCGCCGACCAGTCTGTGAAATAAGCATCCTCGCCGAAGGTGGAAATCCAGCCGCCTACGGGTGCAAGAATCTGACCCAGCGCAAGGAAGCCTGCAATGATAAGTCTGAAAATCGCCATTTTGTTTTACCTCCGTTTTGTTTTTAATCATTTTACCACTTTTGCAGGTAAACCTCAATAGACCGAAGAAAAAATAAAGTAAATTTTATGCACTTGTGCTTGTGCGCAAAAAGGTGTATTCTTATAAATATAAATATTTCGGGACAGATTAGTATGATTAACAAAGACATCGGTTTAATTGAATATTCACGAGCGGTTGACAAAGGCAACTGCATAACCCACGCTGTCGGTGCCGTGCTGAGCGTACCGGCAATAATTCTGCTTGCCCTCAAGGCCGATGGCTTGCGCCACACGCTTTCTGCCGTTGTGTTCGGCTTGTCGCTGCTTGCGGTCTATACCGTTTCGGCGGTCTATCACGGGCTCAGAGACGAAAAAAAGAAGCTCACCGCACGGCTTATCGACCACTCAACCGTACCGCTGCTGATTGCAGGCACGGCAACCCCCTGTGCGCTGATAACGCTTTATGAAATCAGCGCTTTTCATGCACTCGCCGTGTTCTTTCTCGGTTGGTTCAGCACCTTTTTCGGGCTTTTTGCAAAGCTGTTTTTCTTTGAAAAAACACGAAAAATAACAGTTGCGGTTTATATAATTTCAAGTCTGCTGATGATGTGCTGTGCCCTTCCGTTTCTCGGACAATTTAACAGCGGCGGCTTCGGCGGAATAGTTTTCGGAAACGCTCTTTACCTTACGGGTGCACTCTTCTGCCTCCTCGGCAGAAAACGCCCCGCCCTGCATATCGTGTTTCATATCTTCACCGTGCTTGCAAGTGGCGTACACTTTGCGGTGATATATCGGTTTGTGGTGTGAATCAGCGAAAGGCTGCGGATACTTTTTTATTGCCAAAACAGAAAATATGTATTATATTAAATGTGAGGTGATTATTATGTCATTTAAAGAAATTTTAGCTTATGCAAAAAAGATTGCATGTGTACTTTTGGCGCTTATTATTCCTTTTCTGGGTTTTGACTCAATCGGGCAATACGGCTCAAAGGCATCCGAAGACAGCGAAACCGTACGCGTAATGTCGTTCAACGTGCGTAACGGCGAATATGACCGCGGCAAAAACGTGCCGCAGTTTATTGCCGACTATATGCCCGATTCCGTCGGCTTACAGGAATGCGAGGGCACGTGGTATATGACACTTGAAGCTTATCTGAGGAAAAGCTACGGCTTTGTCGGTACAGGCAGGCTTACGGGTGTAAAATACATCGGCGAGGCAACAGCAATTATGTATCGCAAAGATAAATTCAAGCTTGTTGACAGCGGCACATTCTGGCTTTCCGAAACACCTGACAAGGTTTCAATCGGTTGGGATGCAAAGCATCACAGAACCTGTACGTGGGTTGTGCTTGAAAATAAGGAAACCGGCGAGCAATATGCGCATATCAACACTCACCTTGACCACAAGGGTGCTCAGGCAAGGACAAACGGACTCGCACTGGTTACAGATCTTGCAGCAAGCTTTGATATACCCGTAGTTGTAACAGGCGATTTCAACTTTGGAAAGAGCGACCCGCTTTACACTCAGCTTGTTTCGGGTGACCTTACAGATACACAGGAGGTTGCAGAAAAAACAATGAGCGGCAAAACCTACCACGGTTACAGCGGCGGCGAAGAGGGCGAGCCGATTGATTTTATCTGCATAAACGGTAAGGTTGAAGCAGTCAAGGAATACCGCATCGTAAGAGATATGTACGGTGACACATATATCTCCGACCACTACCCGATATTTGCGGATATAGTTTTATAAAGCTGAATAAAAAGATTAAGGATAGCTCCGCCTGAGAGCTATCCTTTTTTTAAACCATTAGTAACGCAAAACTCTCCCGAGTTCGATTTCTTGAATACATAAAACTTTGCGATGTTTGCATCAATCGGAGCTCTTCGGCGAAAAATGCGTTGGGCTTTTGTTTATATGCATAAAAGTAAACTATAAAAACAATATAGAATAATTATGTCAATTTTACCAAGAAAATATACTGTTTTTTTAATAAATATACAAATTTATTTTATTGTATTTTGTTTAGTTGACAGTAATTAAAATATTTAGTAACATTAAAAATGCAAAACAAGGTCGTTTTTTGTCGGTTTTGAATAAATAAACAGTCAAAAAACGGTCAGAGTAACAGAGGGGAGATGTTTTTGTATGAGAAAAAACAGCAGTGTTTTTTCATCAAAAAACAAAAAAAGCACCTGTGCTGTCGGTAAATATGTTGCGGTAAGAGCTATCAGCCTCATACTTGTGCTGATAGTTGCTTTATCGTCGACGTTTGTTTTTGCTGCGGCAAACGAGGAGGACACAAACATCACAAAAGTAAACAGAAGGTATGAGATTGCCGTTGTTTACGATAACTCAGGTTCAATGTACATGTCCAAAGCGTGGTGTTATGCAAAATATTCAATGGAAATATTTGCTTCGATGCTTAACTACAGCAATGGCGACAAGCTTCTCGTTTTTCCGATGTGGGAGGTTTCGACGGATGGAAAAGCAGTAGAAGCGACGGCCGAACCTGTTGAAAGTTCCGGCAGTATTCAGGTTAACAGCCCGGACGAAGTAAAGAAAATTTCAAATATGTATACGCTGAATGCGGACGGTACACCCATAACCCAAGTGGATAATGCGTATAATTATCTTCTCAGCGTACCTGAGAAAGAAGATACCATTACTGAAAAATGGCTTGTTGTTATTACGGATGGCGAATTTAATGATGATGAGGGCAGGGTACTGTCTCCCGATGCGGTCAGAGATCATCTTGCATCAAAAGCTACAGACGGAATAAGAGTTCAGTATCTCGGCTTTGACGGTGCAAAAACACTGAAAAGCGATGAGTCAAACGGATTCTATTCCAAAACCTCAAAAGCAAGCACGCTCAGAAAAGACCTTACCGATATCTGTAATGAAATTTTCCGTCGTGCAATTTTGTCTAAAAGTTATTTGAACAGCAAAAATCTTAAGCTTGGCATTTCAATGAGAAAGCTGATAGTTTTTGTTCAGGGTAAGAATGCAGAAATAGTTTCTCTTGAACAAAAGGCAACCGGAAAGAAAATTTCCGTTGTTGCGGATAGCGGAAAGATACAGTACAGTAAACTTGGTGCGGCAAACTACAAAAAGGCTCCCTATGACGATTCGCTGTACGGTCAGGTTGTTACATTTGATGCTTGCGAGGCCGGAGATTATATCCTCAACTATAAGGGCGCAACCGAAATCCAGATTTTCTATGAGCCCGATGTTGATATTGACATCACCGTAAAAAACGAAAAAGGTGAAGAGGTAACACCTGAAAGCGATAACCTTTATCCCGGAAAGTACAGTGTTGAGTATGCCGTTATTGACAGAATGACAAGAAAAGATGTTGTCGATTCCCCGCTTATGGGTGAGAACGGTGTTGAAGACCTTGTCTGCAATGCGGAAATAACAAGAGACGGTAAAACGCAGATAATTGAAAACTTCAAGAGCGGCGATGAGGTTGACCTTAAGGCAGGTGACAGCCTGTTCCTTAATATCAGTGCTAAATATCTTGAAGATTATACAATCACCACAAAAGAAAACATAAAGGGCTCAACATTTAACATAAAGGATTTTCCCGACACGCCGGAATTTAAAGTTGATGTTGATGTCCTTCAGGATAAGGATTGGTACACACTTGCAGACAGAGAAAAGTGGGAGCCTATAAAGGTTGGCTTTTCTCTTGGCGGTGAGCCTCTTACCGATGAGCAGGTAGCGGCGATTGCACCGACCATCGTTATCGAGCCTCAGAAGGATGATATGTCGGATTTGCCTTTTATGTACAAAGTTATGTCCGGTGAATCTGCACTGGCAGTTTACATAGCAAAGGATGAAAACGGCAAGGATACTGAGCCCGAACCGGACACAGGCAAATACAAATTAACCGCTACAGCATCATGTCTGGATGAAAACGGTCAGACCAGCAACGAGGATGATGACAGCGATAAATTCACAATATCAAAATTCCCCTCGTGGTTACCCGTGGTTGCAGGTTTGCTGGGATTGTTAGCGTTGCTTATAGCCGCTTTCATAATCAGCAGAATACCGGCTTATCCGAAAAAGGTGGTCATTCAAGAAAAAGTCGGTGTTAATGAGTGGGAACCGGAAAACGGAATAATACTTCATGTCAGAAATTATTTTTCCGCAACAGATCTTGATGGTGACACCATTTTCAGCGGAGACGTTTCAAAGACTTCAACAATCGGAAACCGAGGAAAGACAAATGCATCGTTTCAAGTAAAAATCACGGAAATTATGGCCGGTGTTGAAAGAATGAGTATTGATGGTCAGGAAATTAAAGTGGCTGAAGAGCCTGAAGTGAAAATTACTAATGAAACTATGATTGTTGCCAGAAGAAGAGGTATAGACAATCAATATCGAATACTCATAAATCCCCGAAACTGAACTAAATAAACAATCTATTTTAATAAGGAGAATAATTATGAAAGAAAAATTACAGCCCAATGATGTTGAAGCTACCCTTTTTGTCGGCCTTGGCGGTATAGGCTCAAAAATTATCAAGGGTGTCAGAGAAAGGTGTAAGAACGACAACCTGAAGAATGTTCAGTTTGTAACAATGGATACCGACGTAAACGATCTTGAACGCCTCGAGGAAGGCCCCGAAATTCTCTCTATCCAGACATCTTCTTCCCGTTCGGTTGCCGCATACCTGCGTAACGACAGAGCAGCAAAGGAAGAGTGGTTCCCCGAAAATAAAATTCTTGACGGCAAAACCGTTTCCGAGGGTGCCGGTCAGGTCCGTGCAATTTCACGTCTTGCGCTTAATGCAACAATCAAACAGGGCAGAATATCTGTTCTGTACAAGGCAATAGATGATCTTTTCCTGAAAGACGGCGGCAACAAGAGCCGTGCAGTCAGGGTTGTAATCGCTTCAACTGCAAGCGGCGGTACAGGCTCGGGCATTACTCTTCCCTTGGCTATGCTTATCCGCCAGTATCTCAAGAAAAACTATCCTGAATCTGCAGCCGTTATCCGCGGTTTTATTGTAATGCCCAGCGTTCTGGATACGGTTGTTGAGTCTGAAAACGAAAAAAACAGCCAGCGCCGTAACGGTTACGCAACTATCAAAGAAATTAATGCGTTTATGATGAAGGCTTCCGGTGCGTTCGACTATGACCCCAGACTCCGCAGATATAAAGACCTTCATATCAAGCTGCCTACCACAGCTTCTGCAGACGAAAAGATTTCAAACCTTCCCTTTGATTTCTGTTTCCTTATTGAAAGAATTGACGGTAATCAGAAGAATATGGAATCTCTCAAGCAGTATCAGGATTATGCCGCTCAATGTATTTATGAGCAGAACATCGGTCCGCTCAAGTCACAGGCTTCCAGCAAGGAAGATAATATCATCAAGGAGTTCTCGAATACCGATAAGCACGGCAGAAACCGTTTCGGCGGTGCCGGTGCAGCTATTATCAGATATCCCTATGAAGAAATCCGCGATTACATAGCATACGATTGGGCACAGAACGCAATTCTCGGCCTGAAATCCGTAAAAGATCTTACAGACGAGCAAAGAGAAGAAGCTGCCTGCGAAAGATCTTGGATGATTTATGATTATAAGTTTGATAAAGCCTTCAAGGTATGGCAGAACGATCCTAAATCAACAGAGGAGAATAAGCCTGAACTCAGAAAGCACTATATCGATTGCTTCTCTGCTTCTGATGCTGATGAATTTACAAAGAAAATGCAGATGAAGTATATCCAGAAGAAAATAGATATGCTTAAGGAAAAGTCTACCAACGCAAGCGATGATGCAAATTCATTCCGCCTGGATTCACACAAGGTTGCAAAAGAATATTATGATTCCATCGTTGAGGCTGTAAAAAACGAAATAGGATCCAATATAATGGTAAATGCAAAGAATTCCCTTAAGAATTTGCTTGATAAGCATGTCGGTGGTGTGAAAATATCAGGAAACTATGTTCAGGCATATAACGAACTTGAAGCAATGTCAAAATTCACTGACCATACTCAAAATATAAAGAAAAATGCAGAAGAATGTATAAAAAATATTTTTGAAAAAGAAGATGTAATTGGCAGAGATAAAGGTGCACATCTGCTCAGCAATTTCCTTTCTGATGGTGACCGTGCAATGCATCCTAACGCAGTACGTTTCCTTCTGTATGTTCTCCTTGAGCATCTTGAAGAAAAGAAGAAGAATAATCCGCCTTTCGACAGGGCGACATATGAGGAGGAACTTAAAAAGGTTTATCAACCTGAAGATACCGAAAAGTTAAAGGTTATGTTCGGAGGAGCACCAGATTCCGTTAAAAATATGTGTAAATCACTGGATGATCTTTATGGAATCAAAGCTACGCTTGCCAATATCGGAAATAATGCGGATGATGCAAAGAAGACGTGCATGAAAGAGCTTAATAAATACAGAGATAAGGTTGTAGCAGGTTTGGAACAATTAATTAACTCTGTTGTTATTGAAATGGCATATAACAGAATTGATGCTCTTTGCAGAACATACGAAAAATTCTACAGACTGTTCGGTACAAAGGCATACGGACTTGAAAAGAAACGCGAGGAAATTGCCGACAAGCTCACAAATAAAACAGGCAGCTGCGTACATAATCTTTTCGGCTCAAGAAACCTTCTGGAAACCCTTTCCGAAAAGGCTGTTGTAGCCGATAATGAAGAAGGTGAAAACGAGCTTTACAAGACCTTCTACAGAGCCATGCGTGACAATACCGAAATCAGCGAAATGAACAGTGCAGACAAGTTCTCCAAGAAAACAGAAATTGATGTGTTCAACGATATTATTATAAAGTCCTTCAAGGATTCCGTTGATGCCTGTTGTGCTGATATAATTGACCTTGATATTCTTCGCGCAATGAAGCTTGAACACGAAACGAAGTATGACTATAAGCTTTCTCAGCTTGCTGCGGACAGAGAAGAAGAGAAGTCAGACCTGAAAAAGCTCAGGGACAAGCCCGAAGAAGTGCTCGCATATATCAATAAATTGCTTAGGAAGGGCAGAAACCTTGCCGCTCCCAGTATTTCAAAGAATGACTTTGAAGAGGAAAGAGAAGTTTCTGCTGTTGCATACAGCAAAACGCTTACCGATTTCGGTAATGTGGAAATCAATAAGCTTTTCGAAGAGAAAAATGCAGCAGAGTCAGTTTCCCGATATGAACTTCATTTCTTCCGTTCAATCTATGGTCTTACTCCTATTCAGATTTCAAAGATGTGCAGCCCGGAAATGAGCAAAGAAGAGCTTGCCAAATGTGTTGACATCAGCAGCATTGACGGTAATGTTGAAATCGGTGACTATTTTGTTAATTATCAGGAATATATGGAAAACATCGGTCCGGATTGTAAGCTCAACGCTCTCATCACGCCGCATATCGATAAGAGCTGGAATTCAATTTCCGTTATGCCTGAACTCGACCTTGAATATCAGTCACATCTTATGCAGGACATTCATCAGGCATTCTTCTACGGCTTCCTGTTTGATATTATTGAGCTTTATCAGCCTTCGGTTTATGACAGCAACACATGGGCATACCGCTTTTTCGATATTAATAATAATGCCAGAAACTTTACTGTTTCAAACGGTACACCCTGCGACAAGTTTGATGAGGTTCTTGACGGACTTTACTTTGACCGTGCAGCCGTGAAGGCCATTAAGAAAATGGCCTGCGCTAACCGAACAAGGGACAGGAATTCCAGAACCAGCTTTGACAAGACAATTTTCTTTAACGCACTCGGATCCCTTTCCAGAGAAAAGATGGTGGGCGAAATCACAAGCAGCGATGCTAAGCTTGCAAAAACACTTAAGACATCGATGTTTGAAATTCCGCTTATGTATTACAATTCTTTGATGATTTCCGATGATATGGATGAAATCATTGCTATGGTCAAGGCCATCATCAATGCGGTTAAGTATCAGCTTTCTTCAAAGGAAAGAGGAGTTAACCTTGACAAGCATGTAGCACAGCTTGTTGTTGAACACCACAACCTTCTGCTTGAGAATTATGTCAAGCTCAATGATTTCCTTGCTATGGGTGTTGAAATCCACTCAAATGAGGCTATGATATCCATACACAAGTTCATCAAGCAATATGTAGACAGATATCTTCCCAACGGTAACGATCTCAAATCTCTTGACGAATACAAAACAAAGAAAAACTGAGCGGTTAAATAGACACCGTCAAGGAGGTGAGTGGTGTTGTTTACAGTTATAATCTGCAGCCAGGCGTTTATTGATAAATGCCAGAGTGCATATTGCGGTTTTCTCAAGCCCTTGCTTGATAACGATGAGCAATATGCTTTTTGCCCGTGGGATGCAACAAAGCAGACTATGGATGAAGCCGTGCCGGATTTACGGCGTCTGATTGACAAGAAGAAGGATTGGCGTGCAGTAGCAGTTCTTGATGATGAAATTTATGGCAGACATAATATTCTGAAAAGAAATCCGTTTAATTTTGTGGATTCTGAAAATCTTCTTAAAGATCTTAAATCGTTGGAAGAGGTTGCTGAATTCAGAAAGAAAACAACGGAAAGCTGCCGCAAAACTATTGATAACCCGCTTATGAAACTCGGAATATGGCTCGACGGATCGCCACTTAACGCGGTCCCCGGGCTTTCCGAGAAATATCCAGATGAGCCAGACGGTCTGAATCGGGATTATTTTGATAAGCTGGGAACGGGGCCACACCGGGCAATTGAATATGAAGTAGACAGACTTGTTCAGGTAAGAAAAAGCTTCCTAGAGGAAAACTTTTCTGCTGAAGGTGAGCTTCCGTTCAAACCGAAGCAGTTTATTGCTGTCAGCGAGCGTGTTCTTTCATCAGGTCACGAAGAGGCGGAAGAAGCCTGGAAGCTGCAATATGAATTTGCATATTCCCGTTTCAGTGAGGATAATCTTTATCCTGCAAAATTCAAATATATTCTTTTCGACATACCCTATGTAAAAGGTGTGAGAAAGGAATCGGATTATCTTAATTTTCTTGTTTTTGTTCTTGTTCTTGCACAGAATGACAGCACGTCGAATGTGATGATGCCCGGTAAAGTGTACCGAGTCAATATTAAAATGGACAAGGAAAAAATCAATGTATTTTATTCTTCATATCTCGGAAGACTGATGGCAACGGTCAGTCTTCTTGAGAAAATGATGAAGAAAAAAGTGTCCGATTCAAAGGATCCGCTTGACAATGCATTTGTCAGAGAAAACTATGAATCTAATATAAAAATTCCTGTCGCAATCGGCAGTGCACACAGCACGGATAATCTTTTTGCCGAATGCAAAGGTCTCGGCCTGGCGACGGATTGTCCCAAAAGCGAAGAAGCTATGTGGGATGAGCAGTCACACGATATAATGAAAAGTTTTATTCGCTATATCAGAGAGCCCCGCAGAGCGGTCAAAAGGGCGGCTGAAAAAGAGTTGCATATCAGGTCTGAAATTGATGACGAAAAAATTGTCCGTTTGACAGAAAGCCAAAAAGAGGATATAGCCTTCAGACTTGTTGAAGAAGAGGATAAAATGGTCGGAACCGTTGTACCCAAAATCTTCAAGAGCGAAGAATATATTGAACAGATTGAAAAGGAAGATAAAGCCATCAGACGTAACATATCACACCGAATGACGAAGAAGACAACAGTTGCAGCGGGCGTGATTTCCTTGGCAGCATTCCTTTTTGGTTTGTTACCGTTGATTTTTAACAACGTCAATGATGGTGAAGCGTTTGGCGCAGCGATTCTTATTATTCTGTGTTGTTTGGCAATACTTGCGGTTTCGGGTATCATATACCTTGTTGTTCAGCATTTCAAGCTGAAAACGCGCTTTAAATGGTTCAACAAGGTTATGCGTATGATACTTGGGGATATAGACAGCGGCCTTGAATCGTTTTCGCAATATTTCAGTCATGCTTGCAATGTCATGCGATGCTTTTCAGTTCTCAATTATTCCCAAAAGGAGTTTGCGGAAAAGAAAAACATTTACAAAAAGCATATCTGGGATATTGAAAAAAAGATTGATGAAATTATCAGAATATTTGCCGGATATATCGATACGGATTCCCCCGGTTATTATGAAGCGGAACCCTTCGATTACGACTTTTCGGTTTTGTGCGATTATGAATACGATTTACCCTATGAGCAGATGGTGAACCGTATTACTTTCCTGCAGAGCGGAGAAAAGATTGACGTGCCGATAAATTATGTCAGCTCAATAAAATTGGAGGTGGAGAGTTTCTATGATCAATACTGCTAAAGATATAGTAAATATGATTGTTGCAATTCTTCCCTTCGTTGCTCTCTGCTATGCAAGCCAAAGGGTTAATTTGCCTAAATCGTACAGAGCAAAGCAGTTTTTTATGCCGGTTTACGCCGTGTTGTTTTCCGTTCTGGCGATGTTCCTGGCTAAAGAGGTTGACGGCTGGCTTTTAAAACTGGTTGAAAGCTTGCCTAATATCGTTTCATTACCATCAAAGATTTCATGGCTTCCCGAGGTGGCAAAGGCTGTCTTTACTCAGATATCAGCATATATCAGAGCGTTTATTCAGAAGCTTAACCTGAATTTCTGGATTTTCTTCTTAACAAATGTCGTTATTATGTCGGTTTATCTTGCATCAAAGAAAGTTGTACTTAAGATTATTGACAAAACAGTGAGCTATGATAGCGTAGCGTTTGAAAAAATAGCTACACGTTTTTATGAGTTTTTCCCTGAAAGAAGCAAATGGTGTCTTGCAGACAGATTTGTCCAAACAAGAGGTTTGTTGGGAATATTGTATTATGTGGCAGTTTCTCTTTCAGTTGGTATTATGCTTGTAAGCCAGGAATATTACAGCGAAGGTGTGATGAAGGCTCTCTTCTATCCTGTTTTCGGTGTGCTTGTTATCGGTGAACTGTTTTTCTATCTGGATGGACTTACAAAACGCGAGTATTCAAAAGATGTTGTAGGTGAAGATGAAGAAGTTTACAGAACGGTCAACTACTCTTTGCTGAGAAAGTTTTTTAGATCCATATTGGGTGATTCGCTTCTTGCGGAGAACACGAGCGTAAACAGCTCTCTAGGATACGATATAACAACGGATGATATTATACGCGAGCTGGAAAAAGACGAAGATCCTAAGACAGTTACATATTCATCATATCTTAAGATGTTGAACAAAAGCGGTTTCAATATAGATCATAATTATCTGTATTCATCGCTGGATTTGTTGAAAGGGAAAAGTGTTCTGTTCAATAATCCGTTTTATAACGATCTTATACCCTATGCATTCTATCCTATGAACAGAGTTTTGCTAAGCAACAAAAAGGTGCTGGTAATTCTCGGTAGACACGCTGTCGAAAATGATATTACTGAATGGTTGCGAAAAGGCATTGAGTCCGTTACTAATGTTCCTTATATGTGGAACATAGAAGTACTCGGTACAGAGTCTAAAAATCCCCATATCGGTATCATAACCAGGTCGGATGTTCTTAATATTGATTTGCACAATGCAAACTCTGACTTTTTTGAAGATGTCGGATACGTTGTAATTATTGAGCCGTCAAAGCTGGTTTCAACAGCCCAGATAGGTCTTAATCTTATTGTCAAGAAGTGTCGCCATAACGAAGACAAAGAAATTGTTTACTGTATGTGCGACAAAAACTGCGATGGACTTGTCGATGCGCTGTCGCATATTCTTATGGAAAGTATAACAGAAGTTTCTGCAACAAATAAGCACCTGGGAACATCATCTTATATGTGCTGGGAGCCGAATGAGGAATACACTCATCATAGGTTCTTGCCGAATATTTCCAGATATCTTGGTTTTGGTACAGAACTTTCTTTCGGTGCGCTAAAGAATCAGGTTTCGAAAACCAAGTGGTTTGGAGGCGAGGTTTTCCCGGTATCCGATATGCATTGGATAGCGAAGCAGTATTATTACGACCTTACAAAGTATGCAGGTCTTTCAACTTCGCAGGAAGTAATGGATGAGCGTTTCTTGACTTCCCCGAACTTCTGGAGTGCTACCGCAGAAAAAAATTCATACATCACTGTTGAAGACGAAGCAAACAATATGTTTGAGGTTTTGCGCACCTTCTCAACGAGGACTACAGAGCAGGGATTTGTAAACATTATTTCATCCGATTATCTTTTAAAGCATTATATGGCGGATAACGCTTCGATTTTTGAAGCAGATGCCAAAGCGATTCCTTATATAGTTGCTGATTATACCCGAAGCAACAGAAATACGCTTCTTCGGCTGATTCTGATGATGAGTACTAATCCCGTCAGTGAAGAGATGCTTGAAAAAGAACTCTCGTTGCTCAATATAAGTGTTTTTGACTTGAAAAAGCAGCTTTGGTACGAAATGTATAATTGTTATGCAAAGGTTACTGAGGTGGCTACGATTCCCGGCGATTATAAGGAAGCGGTTGAAGAGGCTTTCAAAAGGGAAATAATCGGTGACGGTTATAGAATAAACGCTGATGTTTTTGAAACTGTTGAGAAATTCAACTTGAAAAAGGGCTGTACGGAAACTACTTATGCAATAAACGATAAGTCTTTCTTGCGTGCATGTGTTACGGAACTGCGCTCTGCCGGCTACATCGTTGAAGATGAAAAGGGCGGTAAGCACTACCTCGGCGCTGAACTGAGCGGACACATATATCAACGTCATCTCCCCGGACAGTTCTTTACATTTGACGGTAAATATTATGAAATGATGTACCTTACTGCTGACGGACAGGCACTCGTACGCCGTGCATCAGATCATATCAACGGCAGGCCGAGTTATAGACAGAAACGCGAATACATTATTGCCGGAGTCAGACCTTCAGACAAAATCGGTTCACAGAAGAATATTTCAGGAATGAAGGTTTACCGCGAATATGCCGATATAACAGTAAACACTGACGGCTATTACAATATGAAACGGTATAATGATTTTGTAACGGCAAATGAAATAATTTTTGAGGGCGAGAACGAGAAAAACAAGATACCGTCTAGAAGTTATCGAAACAAGGAGATTTTGCGTATAGAACTTCCTGCTTTTGAAGGAAAATACAACGATACTATCCGATATACCGTTGCTGTACTTTTCAACGAAGTCTTCAAAACAATATTTGCAGAAAACCAGGCTTTCATTTGCGCTGTTACGGATGATTCGTTTATAGCTGAAAACGAAAAGATCAAACCAAACACATTTACCGTAAAAGGCGACGATTGCGAAATTAACAGCAATTGTATTTACATTATTGAAGACAGTCAGCTGGATATGGGGCTGTTGATTTCCGTAGAAAGAAACCTTCAGCGAATTTTCAATATTATTTATGATTATCTCACATGGCACAGTGAAAAGCTTGAAGAGATTTTGGATCCTCAGCCCGATCCTGATCCCGGAATAATCTTTACTGATGATGATCCACAGGAGCCGGAGAGCAAAAAGAAAAAGAAGAAGGGGCTTATCCGCAGGCTTATAGATAAGCTCAAGAGCTTGTTTGGCAAGAAACGAAAAAAAGGAAAAGATGATTCTGAAGGTGACGGAACAACCCCGGAACCCACTCCGGAAGGCGATGAAGGTGACGGAACAACCCCGGAACCCACTCCGGAAGGCGATGAAGGTGACGGAACA
>JAFQRA010000013.1 GCA_017410325.1 Clostridia bacterium
CCGCCAGAAATAGCAACGCTCTCCAAATCAACGCAATGCAGAAGCGGATGATCCCAAGAGAAAATATATGTGCCGCCTTGTTTTAAATACGATGCGGCATTTTTGATTGTTTTCTCAAGGTCTGTAGTCCAGCCGATAGCATAGATTGAATAAACAACGTCAAAAAATTTAAGCGGAATGTTTGTGTTATCTTCCATAGGCTGATGAAAGAGTGTGCAGGAATATCCGTTTTCGCCGAGCAATTTATTTGCGGCTTTAAGCTGTTCTTCGGAAATATCAAGACCGAAAAGCTCTTTTGCACCGTGTTCTGCACACCATTTGAGCGAGTGACCGCTTCCGCACCCCATTTCAAACACAGCCTTGCCGTTAAGGTCGGGGAAAAGGTGAAGTTCATCCTCTGTCGGAATTGAACAGCCGAGTACAGGCAAAGCAGTTACGCCAAAGAAATCTTCAGCCAACGCATTCCAGCTTTTTTCATTTTGTTTTAATATATCGGTTTTCATATCTGTACCTCATTAAAAAGAAGCTTTTCGATGGTAACGCGAGGTCGCCACCAAGCTCTTGCCTGTTCATATTCATCGGGATACGGAGTATACCATTTCCAAGTAATATCAAATCCGCCGTCTTCCGTTTGAAGCTTACCTAAAATGTTTTTTTCTGCGGCTATCAAAGTTTTTGTTTCAGGTGTGATAAATTCCAAATATGAGCCGGAGAAAAAGTCGGATGGCATCGGTACATATTCAACACCGTATTTTTCAATATCCTTGCATATGGAATTATCAATTGCTTTGCATAACAATTCTTTGAACTGTGCCAAATTAATGACATCAGTTATACTGTTAGTCTTCAAAAGTTCGTATGCAAGCAGAAAACATTTCAATGAATCGCCGCTTATTTCTTCGTCTGTTTCAAGATATACAAAGCCCTCTTTTATGATTTCTTCATAAAGAGATGTACGATTACCGTAGCAAATCATATATGCCGCCAAAGATATTGACGGATTAAAGCCGCTGATACCGTCACCCTTTTTCTCCCACCAGATTGCGTGCGGATAAGTCTTGTTGCTTTCTATCGCAAACAGCCAACGCTTTTTATCTTCATCAAATGAATCGTGGGATTCCAGATATCTTACTATTCCTTTTACGATGTCAGAGTCCTTTTTAAGTGCGTTCACACGATAAAGAGTGATTATTGCATCGTTTGTTGCTATAGGACTCGAATTGGGATTGAAAAAATCCGGCTCAATAGCATTGCCGAAACCACCGTCGTAATTTTGAAAATTCAAAAGCTCATCAACAACAGCTTGGTTTGATTCATTTTCAAAGAAATATTTATAAATAGCAAACTCAAGAGGTCGTGCGTTTTTTAAAACAAATTCTTTCGCCGTGTTAATGTTCATATATTTTACTCCTATACAAATTGCGGTTTGCTGAGCTTTTTATTAATGTATATTCGGTTATTGACAGTAGAGGACGCCGACCCCTACTACCTTGTTTCACCTAAAACTTCACCGTAGGGGCAGCTATCAGCCGCCAGCAAACCGAGCAATATCAGCACGGGCGGATAATATCCGCCCCTACAAAAGTCAACTTTAAGATGTTACAATGTAGTAGGGGCGGCTATCAGCCACCGGCAAACTGAGCGTTATCAACACGGGCGGATAATATCCGCCCCTACAAAAAGTCAACTTTAAGATGAGACAAGGTACTACGAAATGCCCTTTGTCAGGTTTGTTCCGATTTAACAGACTACCGAGGGCGCCCCTACAAGCCGTAATCTGTCAAGCACATTTAATTCAGAATATCCAATATCTCTTTAAATTCTTCGCTGTTAAGCAATTCTTGCGGCAAGGGGTACGGAGACTGCTGATAATCATTCAGGAATATGCGCTTCATTCGTTCGCACATTGTTTTGCCGTACTTGGCTTTTTTATAGGTACTGCCCTGCATAAATATACCGTTGTGCTCGGTTTCCTCGGGCAGAGAGTCGTGCTTTTGGGCAAGCGCGGCACATTCCTTTAAATATTTCAAAGCCGTTTCGCCGTCACCCGTTGCGCCGTAAAGCTGGCCGAGGTTGCCGAGAAGATAAATCATTGAGCGGTAGCACGAGCCGTAGTTGCCGTCACTGTAAAACGCATCTGCTATGCTTTTACAGCTTTCAAGTGCTTGAATCTGATACTCCGGCGGGAAGTGATTTCTATAAAAAATCTTGTTTGAAACCGTGCTCATAAGCAGGAGCATTTCTCTGTCTAGAGCTTTAAAGCACGCCTCGTAATGCTCATCCTCGGGCAGGTTTACGAGGGTTGAAATATACTCACGGGTGTCGAGCATATTGGGCATACCGTGTAAAATCTCAAGCATTCGCTGAGTATGGCAGTCCTTCTTTGTCTTGTGACTCAGAGTGTTGTAATACATACAGACAAGCCGCTTTGCCCACATTCTTATCATATCGTCCGTGCAACGGCTGATTATGCTGCTGTACAGTCTTTCAACCTCGTCAATAATCGCTTCGCTGTCGTTACCTGCACCTGACTTTTCCATCAGCAGCAGTTCAAGGTAGCGCACAAGCAGGCGGTATTCACCCGGAAACTCTTTTACCGCTTTTGCGAGCTGTTCAAAAACGTAGGGGCTGTCCTTTGTGCGAAGGTCGGTGTACGTGTCGATATAGCTTAGTATTCTCTTTTCGTTTTCTGCCGCCTGAGTGCCGAGAAGCTCATCACAGCTTACGTTAAAGAACGATGCAATTGCAGGCAGCATTGTTATATCGGGGTAGGTTTCTCCCCTCTCCCACTTGCTGACACTCTGAAACGTTACTCCGAGGTGGTCTGCAAGCATTTCCTGCGTTACATCGTTCTCACGCCTTAATTTTCTGATGTTTTCGCCAATGTAAATCACGTTTATCACCTTTTCAAATTGAATTGACTGATCAGCCTGATTACATAGTAGCTTTTGCAAACGGATTATTCAATAACCCGTTTTTTGAAGGGAGCTCAACCTGCGGGCGAAAAATTCAAACGGCCGTTTTTTCTTCGGCTTTTTCGGGTCTTTCTACCTTGGGCAAATCCCAATGGTATTTCGCCGCAAGAATTCGGATTGTAACTATAACGGCAAAGGTGATAATTATAGCCGCGTTTTCGGGTACAACCTTTCCGAGAAAGTAATAGCAGACCGTGCCTATGATTACAGCGGTTGCATAGACATTTTTGCAAAAAATCATGGGCTTTTCACGGCTCATAACGTCACGCAGAAGGCCGCCGCCCACAGCGGTAAAAACACCCATAAATATGGCAAAATTCCACTTGTCCGCATAGCCTGCGTCAATCGTTACCTGCACGCCCGAAATTGTAAAAGCGGCAAGACCGAAGGCATCGAAAACATTCACAGTTTCGTTTATTTTCTTGAAATTGTCAAAGAAAAACGAGCTGAAAATTTTTGCAAGCACGAAAACCGCTACGGCAGTAATCAGTGCACACCAAAGGTGAAAGGAATTAAAAAAGTTTCTCGGCGGAAAGACGCCGAGGAAAATATCACGCATTGCACCGCCGCCGAGGGCCGTTACCATTGACAGCAGTATTACGCCGAAAACGTCCATTCTGCGCTGAATGGATATCATTGCGCCCGAAATTGCAAAGGCTATAATGCCCACAAATTCGGTTACCTCAAAGAAAGTTGTCATTATTTCACCTCTGCCTCTATACCCTCGGGAATATCGTATTCTGTCTTTCCGTCCCGCTGTGTAACGGTAATCAGACCGTAGGGAGTCGGAATTTCGGTTGTTGCCTTATCAAGACCCAAAAGTGACGGACTGAGGCTGATTTTTCTGTAGCCCGCTTCCAGAATTTCAAGTCCCGTAAGGGCTTTCGGAACGGAATAAAGCGGTGTGCCTCCCCAGGCGTGGCTGTGGTCAAAGCTGTAGGAAGGCTCGGGCGGAATAAAGCCCTCGGCAAGGCCCTTCGTGCAGTCCTTGACGGGCTGTTTCCACCTTTGGGCAACGGTGAGCGTATATTCGTTTCTTAAACCGTTTCTGTAAAGTGCCTCAAACAGATAGTGTGCAAAATACGCCTGGTATTCACCCTCAATTTCATCACTCATAATGCGGTGAAGCAGGCTCTTTGCCAATGCTTTATCGCATATTCCCACATAGGCGGCAAGAATATTCGCGTGCTTTCTGTAGTAGCGTTTGGCGGTGTTTTGCGGCATCCATTTATTGAGCAGATGCTCGGGAGTGGGAGTATTCAGCCCCTCAAAATACATCTGCTTTTCTTCGTCAAACAGCAGAGTGTTTACGGCATTTTTTAAGCTTTCCGCCTTTTTCGTGCACTCCGCTGCCATTGCACCCTCGCCGAGGATATCAAAAATCTTTACGGCAGTCGTCAGCGCACCGTAATAAAACATATTGAGGCAGGTCTGACCCAAGGCTTTCGGCGGATGGTGGAGCGAAATTTCGTCAATATAAAGCCAGTCGATAAACATATAGTCGGGCGGTGTTTCGATTATTCCGTTATCGTCGACATAAGCAGCAAAGCGGTCAAGCAGCATTATGAGCGCATCAAGACACTCGCAAAGCATTTTTATATTGCCGCCGAGCATATACGTATCGTACAGCATCATAACCCATATAAGGCTGTAGGTGGTGTGGAACATTCTGCCGTCATTGTTGCGCAGAAGCTCTGCCGTGCGGATAACGTCAAATTCCGCAAGGCGCATATCGCCGTATGAAAAAGCTGTCATAAGGCTTTCGATATAATAATCACCCGTGCAGGCAAGCGGCTCATAGTGGCACGGGCTGTCAAGATGAATGTGCTGACGGCAGATTTTAAGCGTGTGAGCACACACATCAAGCACAAGGTTTAAATCCTCATCACTTGTGCGTGTTTTGGCTTCAACGGTTACAGGATAATTGACCGCAATTACCGCAGGATGAATTACGGCTTCACGGTCGGAGTTGTTTGTTATTTCAAGCTGTAAACCGCCGACGCTGTGCACCTGAAGGCTGCGGTATTCGCCGCTGCCGTCAAAGGTGATTTCCGCCTTTCTTGAGCGGCTGTCAACCTGTGTTTCGTAATCGGTTACGGTGATTTTCACTTCGCCCTCCGCTTTTGCGGCAATGCTCAGATATGCGGCGTAGATTTTATCAAACTCAACGCAGACGGTTTTGGTTTCATTTGCACCTACCATTATTTCCTTGCAGTCGGGAAGAATTTTTTCTTCGCTCAGCAGGGGCAGAGGTGCAGTGCGTGTGTGCCAGATATTTTCGGTAAGCTGCGCAAAAGAGTATTCATCGGGCTTTTTGCTAAAATCAAACGAATATCTGCCCGTATAGGCCGGGTTAAAGCATGCAAGCCAGCTTTCATCGGTGCTGATTACGGTTTTTGTGCCGTCCTCAAAGGTGACGTAGGCCGAAAGCATAAAGCCGCCCGTACCTTGTGAATATTCATAAATTCCAACAGGTCCCATTTTAACACGGGCAAAAAAAGTTACGGTTTCACCGTTTAAATCAAACGAAGCCTCGCTTGCGTAATGCTGACCTCGGCAGAAATCATTACCCAGAAAATCGGTGCCTATCGGCACGGGACCCGTTGCAACAATTTCACCGTTCATATAAAGCTCAAAATATGTATCGCCGCTGAAACGAAGGTCAATTTTTACTGCCTTCCTATCAAAATTATATTCCTTGAAAAACTCTGCAACGGCGTAATTGCACTCATCTTCCGAAGCGAAGACTGTGTTTATAGTCGTCTGCTTATCGGGGTATTTTTCCTTGCTCAGCCATATCCATTTTTCGGGTAATTTCATATATTCCACCAGCCATTTTAATATTAAAATATTATGCGCTAATGATACCACAGTAAAATATAAGTGTCAATTTTATTATTGCAATAACGCTAAATTTATGATAGTATTATTTTGATAAACTGTTGTTTTTGCCAAAGCAAACAACATAAGCCAAAAGAAAAAGGAGAAATGCAATATGGGACTTATTAAAGCAGGTATAGGAGCACTCGGCGGTACATTAGCAGACCAGTGGAAGGAATTTTTCTACTGCGATTCACTTGAAAACGATGTGCTTATGGTCAAGGGCTCGAAGAGAGTCAGCGGCAGAAGCTCAA
>JAFQRA010000014.1 GCA_017410325.1 Clostridia bacterium
GGGGCGGATATTATCCGCCCGTGCTGATATTGCTCGGTTTGCTGGCGGCTGATAGCCGCCCCTACAGTGAAGTTTTAGTTGTTACAGCGTAGTAGGGGGATTTTTAATCGCCCGCCCGTGGGTTGATATGTTGATATATTTCGGGCAAATATAATTAGCCCCTGCCGGGTTGCCGTGTTTTTTTGTGCAAACCGTAATTTTTTATTTAAAAAACAAGAGTGAGTATCAAGCCGATTTGATACTCACTCTTAAACTTTTATATGCTGTATTTTGCCTTGATTTCCGCTGCTCTGCCGCAGGAGAGTCTGCCCTCGGGGCAGAAGCCGTCTGCGTAGCAGCTCGGGCCGTATTTGCCGAAAAGCTCGGGCTCTTCACTGCGGAGAATTTCGAGCATTCTGTTAGCGTAAATCTGAATTTCCCACTGTGCTCTCGTGCAGCTTCTCAGCTTCATAAAGAGCAGTAATTCGCGGGCGTTCATCGTGGAAACGATGCTCAAAGTGTTGCCGCTTAAAATGAGGTAGGGGAGAGCTTCTTCTTCGCCTGCCGCCTTGAGTTCCTCGTAAAGTGCAACGGCTGAATTGAAGGCGCTGTTGTATGCTTCAAGCATTTCGGGCTTTGCCTTTATGCTTTCGGGCATAACCCAATTCTGTCTGTCAACCGTGTCAAGGCCCGGCACCTGAATTGAGTGTATTCTGTGGCGCGCAAAGTGGGTGAGCGTTGAAAGCGATACCTTGTTGAGCGCAAAGGTGAACTGTACACTCTCCAAAGCTCTCGGGCGTGATGAGTTAAGCACGGCTTCAATAATCTTTTTTCTCGTTTCGGTGTCTTCAACGGCAGCTTTTATATCGCTTGCGGAAAACGTGTTGTTTTCAAGCATTGCGGCCGTTGCAACCGTTTTTGCCGCATCCTTACTGCCTCCTATGTATTCAACAAGCTCGCAGTCTGCCTTTTTTGTTGCCTTGATAAAGCTTAAATCAACCGTGTCGTTCTTCTTCGGCTTTCTTTCTTCAAAGCCCGTGAGCACACCGGGTGCAATTTCCCTTGCCTGCTTGAGCAGCTGTTCGCCCAGCGCCTTGATTTCGGGGCTCTTGCTGCCTCTGCCGTGGAGCATTGCGTGAAGCACGTGCAGCAGCTCTCTGCCGTTGAGCGAGCAGAAGAAGTTGCTCAAAAAGCAGTAGGGCAGAACGAAGCGTGCATCCTCTTTCGGGATTTCGTTATCGGTCAGCAGCTTGTACGTTTCAAAAAGCGAGTCTACGGTCTGCTGATATTTCGCTTTGTTTTCCTCTGATTTGAATTCGGGCATATAGTAGCCGGCATCGTAAAAATCAACGTAACGGCGTGACTTGACAGTAAATGAAGCAAGGCGGAACTCGATCATAAACTGCTCAACGATAACGGAAACGTCGTTGAAGGCAAGGTTGAACATAACGTGCTCAACCGTGGAGTTGTGGCCCGAACGCGTAACCTTGTCAATAAGGCTTGCGTTCTTTTCATCGTCCTGCGATTTTTCCCATATTCCGAGTGCGTTGCCGGGCTGAGTTGAAATTCTGCCTGCGGCGGCACACATTTTTTCCTTACATTCGCTTGCGCTTAAAATATAAACACCGGGTGTGAAATCCATTTTTCAATTTCCTCCGTTTATTTTTGCTATACACTAAAATAATAATCTATTATACGCCAAGGTGTCAAGCGGAATTGCAAAAATGTTAATCACACTGTTTTTAAATATGCTGAAAATTCATATTGAAAAAATGCCGTTAAAATTATATTCCGTTTTATGCGGTAGGCGAAATGTCTCCTCTACATAAATTTTTATTATTTATTGAAGTTTCCCAGACGAGCCGTTCAAAGGGCGGCGCTACGGACACGTTGTTTTGTGTGTAGGGAACGGCGCTTGCCGACATTCCGAAAACAACCGAATAACGGTTCGCGTAAACGCCGAACTCTGCAAATTTTTTTCACCGCTGTACGGACAAAATCCGCACGGCGGTATATTTTTGCAAATTACGGTTTGCCGAAGAACTCGCAAAACCGTAATTTCCACTTGCAATGAATAATGCTTGGTGATATAATTAAACTACTTATATTTAAATTAAAAGGAGAAGTGTCAAATGAAGGTTGTAATTCTTGCAGGCGGCTTCGGCACCCGCATCAGCGAGGAAAGCCATCTCAAGCCCAAGCCTATGATTGAAATCGGCGGTATGCCTATTCTCTGGCACATTATGAAAACCTATTCTCACTTCGGATTTAACGAGTTTATAATTTGCTGCGGATATATGCAACACTCAATCAAAGAGTTTTTTGCGGACTATTTTCTGCACAGAAGCGACGTAACCTTCGATTTTTCAAACGGCGGCGAAATGACCGTGCACAACAATTTTTCCGAGCCGTGGAAGGTTACGCTTGTTGATACCGGCCTTAATACAATGACGGGCGGCAGAGTAAAGCGCGTGCAGAAATATATCGGTGACGAAACCTTTATGCTCACTTACGGTGACGGCGTTGCCGATGTTGATATAAACAAGCTCGTTGAGTACCACAAGGCAAGCGGCAGAATGGCAACGCTTACCGCAATACACCTCAACCAGCGTTTCGGCGTAATTGATATTGATCAGACCGATGCCGTCAGCGAATTCCGCGAAAAAACCGCACAGGACTCAGGCTATATCAACGGCGGCTATATGGTGCTTGAGCCGGGAATTTTCGACCTTATCGAGGGTGACGCTACCGTGTTTGAAAAATATCCGCTTGAGCAGGCCGCCAAAACGGGTCAGCTCGGTGCTTACAAACACGATGGCTTCTGGCAGTGTATGGATACCCTTCGCGACAAACAGCTTCTTGAAAAGCTCTGGGCGGAAAATACCGCTCCGTGGAAACTGTGGTGATATAAATGCTTGATTTATCTTTTTACAAAAATAAACGTGTGCTCGTAACGGGGCACACGGGCTTCAAGGGTGCTTGGCTGAGCCGCATCCTTGTCAAATCCGGTGCTCTCGTCACGGGCTATGCCCTCGAAGCGCCGACAAAGCCGAGCCTTTTTGAGGCGGCTGATATTGCGCGCGGTATGAATTCCGTTATCGGCGACATCCGCGATTTTGATAAGCTCAAGGCTGTTTTTGATGAATTTCAGCCCGAAATCGTCTTTCACCTTGCCGCACAGCCGATTGTTTTAACCTCCTACGAGCAGCCGAAATATACCTATGAAACAAATGTTATGGGTACGGTTAACGTGCTTGAGTGCGTAAGGCTCTGCCCGTGTGTCAGGTCTGTGCTCAACGTCACAACAGACAAGGTTTATGAGAATAATGAGAGCGGCACGCCTATGAAGGAGGGCGAGCCTCTTGACGGCTTTGACCCGTATTCGAATTCAAAATCCTGCTCGGAACTGGTGACTCACAGCTATAAACGCTCGTTTTTTGATAAGGCGGGTGTTGCCGTTTCAACAGCAAGGGCAGGCAACGTTATCGGCGGCGGAGATTTTGCGGACAACCGCATTATACCCGACTGTGTGCGTGCCGCAGTAAAGGGCGAGGCGGTAATAATCCGCAACCCAAACTCTGTAAGACCCTATCAGCACGTTTTAGAGCCTCTTTACGTCTATCTTATGATAGCCGAGGCGCAGTATAAGGATATTAACTTTGCCGATTATTATAATGTCGGCCCGAATGAAACGGACTGCCTTACAACGGGTGAGCTTGCGGCTTGCTTCTGCGAAAGCTGGGGCAACTCACAAGGCTATACCGTACTCAATAAAGAAGGTCCGCACGAAGCCAATTTCTTAAAGCTTGACTGTACGAAAATCAAAACCGTTTTCGGCTGGAAGCCGAAATGGAACGCTGAAAAGGCGGTTGAAAAAACGGTTGAGTGGACTAAAAGCTGGGCTTCGGGTGAGGACTGCGGTCTTAAGCTCGACGAACAGATTGATGAGTTTTTTAAAGTGTAAAGGATAAGCTTTTTTATGCAGAAGATGCAGAAAAAATTTGCAACGGATTTTATATGGAGCGTTGCCGCATTGGGAACAATGAACGGTGTGCTTCAGCTTTTTGTTTATCCGTTTCTTAACCGTCAGCTCGGGCAGTCTGACTTCGGCAACGTGCTTTACGTGCTGGGCATCGTTGCGGTTTTTGCACCTTCTGTCGGCCTTGCGGCAAACAATATCCGCCTTGTTGAAAGCAGAGAAAAAAAGGTTCTGAACGGCGATTTGGCTCTTGCGATGCTGCCTTTGCTTGCCGTTTCGGGAATAATGCTTTTTGCGGTGTGCAACGGATATTTCAGCGGTGTTTCGGATTGTGTTGCCGCGGTACTTCTGCTTGTATTCACAACGCTTCGCTATTACGGCGATGTTGAATACCGTATGACGCTCAACTACAAGGGCTATTTTGTCTATTACCTTGTTTTGTCGCTCGGTTATATTGCGGGTGCCTTGCTTTATCCGCTGACAAAAAGCTGGTTTCTCTGCTTCCTTCTCGGCGAAGCGGCGGTGTGGCTTCTGCTGGTAGTTAAAGGGCACGTATACAAACCGCTGCAAAAAAGCGAAAATACTGCTGCTGTAAGCAAAAAGGTGCTTGTGCTGGCGGCTTCCTATCTGCTCGTGAATATGGTGCTCAATCTTGACAGAGTGCTTTTACAGCACCTTATTGATTCGTCAACCGTTACGGTTTATTACGTTGCATCTCTGCTCGGCAAAACGGCGGCGCTTCTTGTCGGCCCGCTTAACGGAGTTGTTATCGGCCACCTTACCAAAGGCAAAACAAAGCCCGTAACCAAAAAGAGCTTTTCTCTTGTGTCGTGTGCCGTGCTTCTGGCAGGTGCAGTGCTTTTTGCGGGTATAAGCGCGGTAATGCCGCTGTTTGTAAAGCTGCTTTACCCCGATATTTATACTCCCGTTTTGTCGGTTTCGGTGCTTGCCAATCTGTCGCAGATTATCTGCTTTGCTTCAAGTCTGCTGCTTACAATTATGCTCACCTTCTGCAGCGAAAGGTGGCAGTTTGCAATTCAGTCGGTTTATGCGGCTGTTTTCCTTGTGCTCAGCATTGCCTTCACAAACCAAAACGGTCTGCAGGGCTTTGTAACGGCCGGCCTTGCCGCAAATTCTCTGCGCCTTGTGTTTACGCTCGGTGCAGGGCTGTTAATACTTATTAAAAAAGAAAAAACGGAGGCTTCGGTGTAAAATGAAATACGGCCGTCTTGTTTTTTCAAGGGAATTCGTTTCCTCTTCAACCACCTGCAACGTCGGCGATTTTGTGCAGACGCTTGCAATAGATTTGCTTTACGGGGAAATGGGAATAACCAAAGCTGAAACGGTCGATATCCCTTTTCAGTCGCTTGCAACATATAAGGGCGAAAGGGTGCTTCTTCCGCTTAACGGCTATTTTTACTATAACCGTGAGTATCCGTCTTTTCCGCTGTCCGAGGATATTACCCCCGTGTTTTTGGGGCTTTATACTACGGCGGAGGAATACCTCAAGCACAGTGCCTTCTGGGAAAATGCGGGTGTAATCGGCTGCCGCGACCAAGCAACTTATGAAGCGGTAAAAAAACACGGGTACGACGCATACCTTACGGGCTGTATGACCGTGCTTTTCCCAAAGCGTGAGAAAGCTCCCGAAAACGGCAAGGTGTTTATTGTAGATGCACACCCGTCAATTGATAAGTATTTACCCGAAGATATAAAGAAAAATGCCGAATACGTCACCCACGAAATAACGGTGAACGATGCCGAGAGTGTTGAAACGCTCACCAAGGAGTGCGAGGCGGCAGCACGCAGGGTTTACGAAAGATATTATAATGAAGCCTCTCTCGTGATTACCTCGCGCCTTCACTGTGCTTCGCCGTGTATGGCTATGGGCATACCCGTAATTCTGGTGCGTGACCGTTTCGATGAGCGCTACGGCTGGATTGACAGGTATCTTCACCTCTATACTCCCGATGAATACGACAAAATCGACTGGCAGCCGAAACCGGTTGATATTGAAGAAACCAAAAAAGAAATAAAGGCTGCGGCAATTTCGATGATAAGCCGACAGCCCGACAGAATAAAACTCGAAAAAATACACTCCTACTATATGTCACGCGACAGAAAGCCGCTTTCCGCATCTTTAATGGTAAGGGGATATCTGTGGCTGTCACGCTACTGTCCGCTTCTGGCGGATTTTATAAGAACGAAAATACTTGTCCGTTTCACAATTTCAGGTAAAAATAAAAAGTGAGGAATAATATGAAAGACGAAAGAACAGCAAGAGAAGAAATATTAAAGGCAGTGGCTCAGTACTGCGAAACCTACCACGGCAATAAAAAGCCATTTGAAGAGGGGCAGAGAATACCCTACGCTTCCCGTGTGTACGACAGTAATGAAATGGTGAATCTCGTCGATTCCGCACTGGAATTCTGGCTCACGGCAGGCAGATATACCGCACAGTTTGAAAAGGGACTTGCAAAGTATCTCGGCGTGCGCTTCTGCGCCCTCGTCAATTCGGGCTCAAGTGCAAACCTTCTCGCATTTATGACCCTTACCTCACCCATGCTCGGCGAAAGAGCGGTAAAAAGAGGGGACGAGGTTATAACCGTTGCGGCGGGCTTCCCCACAACGGTTACACCCGTAATTCAGTTCGGTGCGGTACCCGTTTTCGTTGACGTAACGATTCCGCAGTACAATATTGACGTAAGCAGGCTTGAACAGGCATTAAGCGAAAAAACCAAGGCAGTTATGATAGCCCATACCCTCGGAAATCCGTTTGATATCAAAGCTGTCAAGGCTTTCTGCGACAGACACAACCTTTGGCTGATAGAGGATAACTGTGATGCTCTCGGCTCAAAATATACCCTTGACGGCGATGAAAAATTCACGGGTACCTTCGGCGATTTGGGTACCTCCAGCTTCTATCCTCCGCACCACATGACTATGGGTGAAGGCGGTGCTGTTTATACTGATAATCCGCTTCTTTCAAAAATTATGCACTCAATGCGTGACTGGGGCCGTGACTGCTCCTGTGCATCGGGTCAGGATAATCTCTGCGGCCACCGTTTTGACGGTCAGTACGGCGAACTGCCCTATGGCTACGACCATAAATACGTCTATTCCCATTTCGGCTACAACTTGAAGGCTACCGATTTGCAGGCGGCTGTCGGCTGTGCTCAGCTTGAAAAATTCCCCGGCTTTGTTGAGCGGAGAAAGCACAATTTTGCACGCCTTCGCAAGGCGCTTGAATGTGCTTCGGACAAGCTCATTCTGCCCGTTGCGTGCGAGAATTCCGACCCGAGCTGGTTCGGCTTCCTGCTCACCTGCAAGGAGGGTGTTGACCGCAAAAAGGTAGTGCCCTATATTGAGAGCAAGGGCGTACAGACCCGTATGCTCTTTGCAGGCAACCTCACCAAGCACCCCTGCTTTGATGAAATGAGGAAGAGCGGCGAAGGCTACCGCATAGTCGGAGGCCTTGAAAACACCGACAGAATAATGAACGACACCTTCTGGGTCGGCGTTTATCCGGGTATGACCGACGAAATGATTGACTATATGGCAAAAACGATAATCGAGGCTGTTAATTTATGAAAGCGGTTGTAACGGGCGCAAGCAGTATGATAGCCTGTGCGCTTATCCGTCTGCTTGTATCGCAGGGTCACGAGGTCTTTGCCCTCGTGCGGCCCGACTCGAAAAAAACAGACAATATAATAAAATCCGACAGCGTTCACGTAATTGAAACCGATATTTCGGATGTGTTATCCGCAAGGGAAAAAATCGGCTGTGACTGCGATGCGCTGTTTCACTTTGCGTGGTGCGGTACGGCCGGTGCATTGAGAAACAACGCCGACATCCAGCAGAAAAACGTGCAGTATACGCTTGACGCGGTTGAACTGGCAAAGCTTCTCAGCTGTAAAGCCTTTGTCGGTGCGGGCTCTCAGGCGGAATACGGCAGGGCAGAGGGTAAACTTACCGCCGATACACCCTGTAACCCCGAAAACGAGTACGGCAAGGCTAAGCTGGAAGCAGGAAAAAAGTCCCGTGAGCTCGCATTAAGCTTCGGAATAAAGCACGTCTGGCTTCGTGTCTTAAGCGTTTACGGTGTGGGGGATAACGGTTTTACAATAACCGTTTCCTCGCTCAGAAAGCTGATGAACGGCGAAACGGCAGAGTTTACTCCCGCCGAACAGCTTTGGGATTTTCTTTATTGCGACGATGCCGCAAATGCATTTTATCTTGCCGCAACCAAGGGCAAAAACGGTGCGGTTTATACACTCGGCAGCGGTAAGGCAAGACCGCTGAAAGAGTATATTGAAATTATGCAGGAAAAAGCAGGCGGCAGAATAGAATTAGGCGCTCTGCCATACAACGAAAATCAGGTTATGTACCTTTGTGCGGATATTTCCGCTTTGACTGCCGATACGGGCTTTGTGCCGCAAATCGGCTACGGGGAAGGAATAAGCCGCACGATAAATTGGTTAAAGGAAGTAAACAGCAATGGGTAAAAAGACAATTTCCGTTATGATTCCGTGCTACAACGAGGAGGAAAACGTGCGCCCGATTTACGAGGCGGTTAAAAGCGAGCTTGAAACAAACCTCCCGCAGTACGGTTACGAAATACTTTTTATCGACAACAAGTCAACGGACAACACGAGAAAAATCATCCGTGAAATCTGTAAGGAGAATAAAAAGGTAAGGGCAATTTTCAACTGCCGCAATTTCGGCCAGTTCAACAGCCCCTATTACGGAATTATTAACACGAGCGGTGACTGCTGTATCACAATCTGTGCCGATTTTCAGGATCCCGTTGAGCTTATTCCGCAGTTTGTAAAAGAATGGGAAAACGGCTACAGGGTAGTAATCGGCGTTAAAACACAGTCCAAAGAAAGCAAGGTAATGTATGCCTTGCGTTCACTCTATTACAAGGCTATCAAGAAAATGAGCAACGTTGAGCAGATTGAGCACTTCACAGGCTTCGGGCTTTACGACAAGAGCTTTGTAAAGACGCTTCGTGAGCTTGACGACCCGCAGCCCTTTATCCGCGGCATTGTTGCCGAGCTCGGCCCCGAAAGAAAGGAAATCGAGTATACCCAGCCCCAACGCAGGGCAGGCAAGACTCACAACAATTTCTACAGCCTTTACGATGCGGCTATGCTCTCATTTACGTCCTACACGAAAATAGGCCTGCGCCTTGCCGTTTTTGCGGGCGGTGCATTTTCGCTCATAGGCTTTATTATCGCCCTTATTTATCTAATTCTGAAGCTCGTCAACTGGTACCGCTTCCCTGCGGGTACAACGCCCATTCTCATCGGCGTTTTCCTTATGGGCTCAATCCAGATGTTCTTTATAGGACTTCTCGGCGAATATATTATGAATATCAACAGTCGTATTATGAAACGACCTCTCGTTGTTGAGGAGGAAAGGCTAAATTTCGAGGAGGAAGAAGAAAATGGAAATCCGTGAAGAAACCGTATTCAAAAATACGATATACAGAGGTAAAATCATAAACCTGCGTGTCGATATTGCAGGTCTGCCCGACGGCAGAGAGGCGGTGCGTGAATTTGTCGAGCACAACGGCGGCGTTACAGTTGCCGCATTGACCGATGATATGCAGCTCATTTTCGTCAGACAGTTCCGTTACCCCTATATGGAAGAGGTGCTTGAACTTCCCGCAGGCAAGCTCGAAAAGGGCGAAAACCCGCTTGAAGCGGGCAAGCGCGAGCTTGAAGAGGAGGGCGGAGTAAAAGCAGGCCAGTTTTTCAGCCTTGGCGAGTTTTACCCTACACCGGGCTATACCAACGAAATTATCTACCTCTACGCCGCCCGTGACCTTGTTCAGGTAGAGCAGAATCTCGACGAGGATGAATTCCTCAACGTTGAGTACATACCCCTGTCGGATGCGGTTGATATGGTGCTCACAAACCAGATAAAGGACGGCAAAACTCAGGCCGCTGTCCTCAAATTAGCCGCTCTCATCGAAAGAAAAGCGAAATAATGCAAAATCAACGAAAACCCAACCGGTTAAAGAATTATGATTACAGCACCAACGGTGCGTATTTTATAACAATCTGCACCAAGGACAGAAGAAACTTTTTCTGGAACAAGCAGGCGCTAAACTGTAGGGGCGACCTTTGGTCGTCCGTGCAGGAAGGTGTGTTGTCTGAATACGGTGTAATGGTAGCGCAAGAGATTAAAAAGATTGATGAGATATACGGCGGTACGGTTGAAATGGCGAATTATGTTGTTATGCCGAACCATATACATTTACTTCTTGTTTTGTATAATGATGTACCGGTTGGTGACGGACGACCGAAGGTCGCCCCTACAACCTCACGTATTATTCAACAATTCAAGGGTGCGGTAACAAAGAGGCTCGGCTTTTCTCCGTGGCAGAAATTATACTATGACCATGTTATACGGGGTTACCGTGATTTTTTGCAACATTGGCAATACATCGACGAAAATCCGATACGCTGGCTTAACGACAAATACTACAACACAATGTAAAAACGGACAGTAACCGTAACAGGTCACTGTCCGTTATCTTTTTTGTTATTCCTCGCTGAACATATCTTTGCCGACTTCGCACAGGGGACAGACGAAATCTTCGGGTAAATCCTCAAACTTTGTGCCGGGGACTATACCGCCCTCGGGGTAACCCTTTTCCTCGTCGTAAACCCAGCCGCATACGTCACAAACATATTTCATTGTGCAAAAACTCCTTTGTAATAAACTGTATCAGTAGTTTATTACTCTCAGCTCAAAATATGCCTGCGGATGTGCACAAACGGGACATTTTTCGGGGGCGGACTCACTGTCAACAATGTGACCGCAGTTGCGGCAGATCCATACTGTCTTGACGTTCTTCTTAAAAACCTCTTCCTTTTCAATGTTTTCAAGGAGCTTGAGGTATCTTTCCTCGTGCTCTTTTTCAATTGCGGCTACGCCCTCGAAAAGGTCGGCAATCTGGTCGAAGCCTTCTTCTCTTGCCTCTCTTGCCATGCGTGCGTACATATCGGTCCATTCCTCGTTTTCGCCTGCGGCCGCAGCCTTGAGGTTTTCCTCTGTCGTGCCGATACCGCTGAGAAGCTTGAACCAGATTTTGGCGTGCTCTTTTTCGTTGTTTGCTGTTTCAAGGAAAAGTGCGGAAATCTGCTCGTAGCCGTCCTTCTTCGCCTTTGAAGCAAAATATGTATATTTGTTGCGTGCCATGCTTTCGCCTGCAAATGCTTCCATAAGATTCTTTTCGGTCTTCGTGCCCTTGAGGTTTGACATAATTTAACTCTCCTTTTGTGTATATTGTTTGTTTTGAAGCGGAAATTTGTGCTTCTGATGTGTAATATAACATATTTGTTAAAATTTGTAAACAGAAAATTAAGAGATGAAATATTAATTGAAATATAAATATTTATGTGTTATAATCTAATCTGTATAATTAGGTTAATAGCGTTTTAAGGAGAAAGAATATGGGCAGAATGATAGTTATAGAGGGTCTTGACGGCAGCGGAAAATCCACGCAGATTGAGCTGCTCAAAAAGTATTTTCAGCAGGCAGGCTACTCGTATAAGCAGATAAAGCTGCCCGATTATGAGGACCCGTCAAGCACGCTTGTGCGTATGTACCTGGGCGGCGCCTTCGGCAAAAAGCCCGAGGATGTCGGTGCCTTTGCGGCTTCCGCTTTCTTTGCGGTGGATCGCTTTGCAAGCTTCAAGCAGCATTGGCAGGCGGATTACGACGGCGGCAGACTCATTCTTGCCGACCGCTATACTACCTCCAACGCCTACCATCAGCTTGAAAAAATGCCCAAGGACAAGTGGGACGAATACCTTGAATGGCTTGAGGATTTTGAATACGTCAAGCTCGGCATACCCAAGCCCGATTTCGTAGTTTACCTCGATATGCCCATTGACGTTTCACAGAAGCTGATGTCTTTGCGAAGCGAAAAAACGGGCGAGAAAAAAGACGTTCACGAGGCAGACGTTGAATACCTTTACCGCTGCCGTGAGGCGGCTATGTACGCCGCGGAAAAAATGGGCTGGACGGTTATCACCTGCGCCGAAAACGGCGAGCCCTACAGCATTGCTCAGATTCATAAAATGATAGTTGAGGCACTGCCTCAGGAGTTTATTTATGCTTGATTTTCACCCTGTAACGCTGGCGGACAAGCCCCGTGCGGATGAGATTTTGCTCAACGATGCAAACATGGGCTGTGAATACTGCTTCGGTACACTGTTTATATGGAGAAATATCTATAAAACTCAGATAGCCTTTCACGGCTCAATGCTCACCGCAAAATATACGACCGAGGACGGCGTCTGCTACTGCTGTCCCGCGGGTGAGGGCGATTTTGCCGAAATGATTGAGCTTATTGTTGCCGATGCAAGAAAAGACGGCCGCCGTACTGAAATTCCGGGCTGTTCGGCTGAAGAAAAGGCGAAAATTGAAGAGCTTTTCCCCGGTAAATTCAAATTCACCGCCGATGACAGCCGCTTTGATTATATATATTCCGCCGAAAAGCTTGCTGTGCTTTCGGGCAAGAAGCTTCACGGCAAGCGCAACCACATTTCCGCTTTTATACGCAACAATCCCGATTGGGCGTTTGAGGAAATAACTGCCCGTAACATCGGTCAGTGCGCCGCTATGAACGAGCGCTGGCTGATGCTCAACGAATACAAGGACGAAACCGCAATTTCCGCCGAGCACAGCGCACTTAATGAAGCCATAGCCCACTATGAGGAGCTCGGTCTTTGGGGCGGTCTTATCCGTGCGGGAGGCGAGGTCGTGGCCTTTTCCTTCGGCGAAAGGCTCAATGATAAGGTGTTCTGCACCCATTTTGAAAAAGCCTATGCCGCCGTGCAGGGTGCTTACCCTATAATCAACCGCGAAATGGCGGTCAGATTAAAGGATGAATACGAATTCATCAACAGGGAAGAGGATACGGGTGCACCGGGTCTGCGCAAGGCAAAGCAGTCCTATTATCCCGAAATATGGCTTGAAAAATTCAGCGCAGAGTGTGATTGATTTTGGTTAACATTGAAAACGGATATTTGCGCGGGTCTGCCGTTGCTCTCTGGAAAGAGGCGTTCGGCGACAGCGAGGAATATATAAACTTTTTTCTTGATACACACAAGGGCTGTACCCTTGTGCCGCTTACCGAAAACGGCGAGCTTGTGAGTGCGCTATACCTGATTGACGGAACGCTGAATAACGTTGACGGCTTTTATCTTTTTGCCGCCGCAACCTTTAAAGCACACCGCTCAAAGGGATATATGGCAAAACTGCTTAAGCTTGCACAGGAAACGGCAAAGCAGAACGGCAGGAGTTTTATTGCGCTTGTCCCTGCCGAAAAAAGCCTTTTTGACTATTACTCGCGCTTTGGATATAAAACAGCGTTTTATGCAAAAAAGCAGATGAAAAATCTGCCCGTGCCCGATGCACAAAACCGCTTTATGTGGTGCGGTGAGCATATTGAATATATCAAAGCGGAGCACGAAAAATACGGCACGGATATCCTGCAAGCCGACGGTGAAATATACTCAGTTTTTGACGGCGGATATATAAAAGTGCCGTGTGAAAAAGCGGAGAAATACCGCTACGGTATGTTGCTGCCGCTTGACGGCAAAGCGGAAAAGCTGGTACAGCTGAATTCGTATATAGGCCTAACTATGGAATGAAGGAGAAATGAAAATGATTTACGTGTTTTTTGCCGAAGGCTTTGAAGAGGTTGAGGCGCTTGCAACGGTGGACGTGCTTCGCCGTGCAGGGCTTGACGTTAAAACCGTAGGCGTTACGGGCAGAACCGTAAGCGGTTCGCATAGTATCCCCGTTGTCTGCGACTGTGAAATAAGCGAAATCACACCCGATGACAGCGTTCAGGCGGTTGTGCTTCCGGGCGGTATGCCGGGCACGCTGAATCTTGAAAACTCAGCCGAAGTCAACGCTTTTATCGACTATGCAGACGAAAACGGAAAGTATATCTGCGCTATCTGTGCCGCACCGAGCATACTCGGCAAAAAAGGTCTTCTTGAAGGCAAAGAGGCAATCTGCTTCCCCGGCTTTGAGGAATACCTTTACGGCGCAACGGTTTCCGAAAAATCGGTGGTTGCCGATGGTAAGATTATCACGGCTAAGGCCTGCGGCGTTGCGCTTAAATTCGGCAAGGTAATAGCTGAGCAGTTTATCGGAAAAGAAAAAGCGGAAAAGCTTTGGGAGTCACTTTACAATGATTAACGACATCAGACCCGAAAAAACAGCGTTGCGAAACGCCGCAATAGAGTGGAGAAAGGCACTTTCACGCTCCGAAAAGCAGAGGATGGATTTTAAGATTCAGAGCAAGGTTATGAATCTGTGGAAATTCCGTGAGGTTTCAACGGTTTTGCTTTACTGCGCAAAGCCCGTTGAAATTGACACAAAGCTGCTTATTGAGCGTGCGTCTGCGCTTGGCAAAACCGTTGCCGTGCCCCGTTGCGTGCCGGGCACGAGAGAAATGGATTTTCACGTAATAACGAGCTTTGACGATTTGGAAAGCGGTGCCTTCGGCGTGCTTGAGCCGATACCCGAAAAGTGCAGAAAGCTCAGCGATTTTACGTCGAGCGTGTGCATTGTGCCGGCTCTTGTTTACGATAAGCAGGGCTTTCGTCTGGGCTACGGCAAGGGCTATTACGACCGCTTCCTTTCGGGGTATAAGGGCAAGTGCATAGGGCTTGCGTATTCGGATTGGGTAAAAGACAGTTTGCCGCACGGTAAATTTGACCGTAAGGTGGATATAATAGTAACTGAAAAAGATAACTATTTTTGTTGACAGGAGCTACATAAATGGACGACAAAAAGAAATTTGAAATTGAATTTGAGGACGACTTTGATGCGTGGCTTGCAAAGCACGACGAGGAAAAAGCAAAAGCCGCCGCGCCCGTGCCCGTTACTGCCGAGCCCGCTGAACAGCCGCAAGAGGTTTACTCGGACAATTCCGCTGCCGATATTCCCGTAAGCAGACAGGAAACGGTAAAGAACTTCAAGCTTAATATTGACGAATCGATTCTCGACGAGCCGGTTGTTACCGAGCCCGAAAAGCCGAAGAACAAGGCGATTTATTTTGCCTCGCGTCAGCCCAGCAAAGCACAGCTTGAGCACAGGCGTGCTCAGGAGGAGGCAAGGCAGCTTAAGCAGCGGCAGGAAAAGCAGCAGCGTGCAAAACAGCGCAAGAAGGAATCGGAACAGGTTGTGCGCCTTCGCCGTGCGCTTGTTTGCATTGTCGTTGTGCTCACCTCCGTGCTTGCCTCAATGTACTGCATTTCCTGTATAAACGATGTGCTTGCCATCAACCGTGACGATGAGCTTGTAACCGTTGAAATAGAAAAGGATGCCGACTACAAGGAAATTATCGACGTTCTCGGCGACAACGGCCTGATCAAGCACGAATGGTTCTGCAAGCTGATGACGAAATTCAGACACTTTGACGATAAAACCTACATCAACGGTATTCATTATCTCACCGCAGATATGGGCGTTGAGGGTATGCTCACCGCTATGCGTGAGAACAGAACGTCGGGCGAAACAATCCGCCTTTCCTTCCCCGAGGGCTGGACGATTCCGCAGATTATCGAAAAGCTTGCCGCTAACGACGTGTGTCCCGAGGAATATCTCTATGACGCTCTTGCCAAGGTTGAATTTGACTACGGCTTTGTCGGCGAAATTACCAACGACGGCTCGAAAGCCTATTATCTTGAGGGCTATATGTTCCCCGATACCTACGACTTCTTCGTCAGCGACAAGGCGGGAGGCATAGGTGAAAACCCCAACAGCGTTATCCGTAAATTTCTTGCCAACTTTGAAATGAAGTGGAGTGAGGTGTACGAAAAGCGTGCGCAGGAATTGGGATACACTATGGACGAAATTATTATAATTGCTTCAATCATTCAGAAGGAAGCTGCCGACCAGAGTCAGATGGCAGACGTTTCTTCCGTTATCCACAACCGACTCAACAACCCCTCGTCCTACCCGACACTCGGCTGTGACTCAACAAAGAAGTACGTCACAAATCACCTTGTCAAGGAGCTCGGTGCGGCAAAGGCGAACACGTATATGAGCGGCTACGACACAAACAGCACCCGTGCTGGCTTGCCGGCAGGCCCTATCTGTAACCCCGGTGTTGCCGCTATCGAGGCCGCGCTCAACCCGTCCGACACAAACTACTTCTATTTCTGCCACAACGAAAACGGCAAGATTTACCTTGCCTCAACCTACAGCCAGTTCCAGGCAAACTGGGCACAGGTACTCAAAGACAACGAAGGATAATTTTTGTTATGTTTAAACCCGAACTTTTATCTCCGGCGGGCGACAGGGAACGCCTTGAAGCCGCCGTTATGTACGGCGCGGATGCTGTCTATCTCGGCTCAACGAGCCTTGGTATGCGTGCCGCACCGCAGAATTTCAACACCGAACAGCTTAAAAGCGCAGTCGAGCTTTGCCACGGCAAGGGTATAAAGGTCTACCAGACCTGCAACGTGCTTGCCCACAATGCCGACCTTGAAAAGCTCCCCGCAATTATCGAGGGGGCGGTTGAGGCAAGGGTTGATGCAATGATTATTTCCGATATGGGCGTGCTTTCAATCGTGAAAAAACTCGCACCCCAAATGGAAATCCATATTTCAACGCAGACGGGCATTGTCAACCACGCTGCCGCCAACGCAATGTACGATATGGGCGCAAAGCGTGTTGTACTTGCGCGTGAGCTTTCGCTTGAAGAGGTGGCCGAAATCAGGGCCAAGACACCGTCTGACCTTGAAATCGAGTGCTTTGTACACGGCGCAATGTGTGTTTCTTTTTCGGGCAGATGCCTTCTTTCCAACTATTTTCTGGGCAGGGATTCCAACAGGGGAGAGTGCGCTCAGCCCTGCCGCTGGAAATACGCCATTATGGAAGAAAAGCGTCCCGGCTTCTATCTGCCGATAGGGGAGGACCACAGCGGTACATACATTATGAACGCCCGCGATATGTGTATGATCGAGCACATTCCGGAAATGGTAAAGGCAGGTATAAGCTCTTTTAAAATTGAAGGCAGAGCAAAGTCATCGTACTATACTGCTGTTGTTACCAACGCCTACAGAGCGGCGATTGACGGCTACCTTAAAAGTCCCTCGGATGATTACAGACCTGAGCAGTGGATGATTGACGAAACACGAAAGGTCAGCCACAGAGAGTATTGCACGGGCTTCTTCTTCGGCGACCCGAAGGACGATGCGCAGATTTATTACGAGGGCACTTACAAACGCAACTGGAACGTTATGGCAGAAATCAATTACTGCGAAAACGGCAGAGCTTACGTAACTCAGCGTAACCGCTTTTTTGAGGGCGACGAGCTTGAAATTATGGTTTCGGGCAGTCAGCCGATTAAGGTTAAAATTGAAGATTTGCTCAACGAAAAAGGCGAGCATATCGAAGTTGCACCCCACCCGATGATGAAATGCAGCTTTAAGTGCGAGCAGAATATCCACCCCGGCGCACTTATCCGAAAAGAAGCGGAGGAATGATTGCTATGTACGATTGGAATGAAATCACAACACAGTCCGATATTGACGTGCTGATGAATGTGTACGGCGGTTTCCACGACAGCTGTATTTTCAGTGTCAACTATTTTACCGGTTCGTTTGTTGACGAAAACGGTGTTATGAGAAACGGTGCGGAGCAAGAAAAGGTTCTCTATCTTTCGTTGAGCAGTCAGTCGGCAAAGGAAACACTTGAATTGCATTTCAGCGGAGTCAGAGCTTTCGGCTTTGTCGGCTGGCAGGAAGGCTGCTTCTGCGATATAAGCAGCTGTTATCTGAAATATGACTGCGAAAAGGGATTGTTTATCTGGGCAGACAGCGAAGAATTTTCACCCGAAGCATCCGTAAACCCGATGAATCCCGAATGTTCGTATATTATTGCGTCATCTCTTAAATGCAAATTAAAATGAAGGAGAGCTTTAATTGACACAAAACAGCGTAATTAAATCATCCGATAAGAATTATGCCATATCATTATCTCGTGTTTTAGGCATGATTTTTATCGTGCTGTGTCATATTATTCAGTATTATTCTTTTATTCCCGGCCATTCTGTTCTGGCACAGTTTTTTAATTGTGCAGTTTCTTTGTTCATTTTTATTTCCGGATACCTGTACGGAACGAAAACCATATCGGGCTTCAAAAAGTGGCTTGTCAAAAGATGGTTTGTTGTTTCAATGCCTGCGATTATATTGTCTGTCGGTGTAATAGCCGTTCTTTTGTTTGCAGGTGAAACGGTTTCGTTAAATTCTGCAATTGCGTATTTACTGGATGCAGAGGGAATATTGTTCATAAGCGGAAACGTGTTTGGAAATTTGTTCGAAGCGATTCCGTCATTAGATACACTTTGGTTTACAACGGTTATAATGCTGTGTTACCTGATGATACCCTTGCTTCAAAAGGTTACAAAAAAAATCAATACGGATTTTTTTAGTGCTTTTATTGTTTTGTCGGTTGCTGCCGGATTTGTGATTTCTTTATTTCTTGATAAATATATATCATTGGAATACTTCGTGCTTTTTGCTCTCGGATATTACTTGGGTAAAATAAAGTGGCTTGACAGTATAAACCTGAGAATATTTTTGATATGTACGGTGATATTTGTTGTTTTGCTGTTGAGCAGAGTAATATTGCACCATTATTTTGATGACTCATTTATTTATCTGCAATTTGTCGCTTGGTCGCATCAGTTTATTGGCGTGTGGTTTGTTATTGCTTTCTCTTTCGTCAGCAGAAAGTATTATTCTTTGGTACGAACAATATCTGAAACATCAGTTGTCAGGCTGATGGATAAATACTCTTATTATGTATACATTTCTCACGGCGTTTTTTGTATGGGAGCTTTTAATGTTTATGAAAATATAGGTTCTCTGGTTTTAGCTACTGCTGTCTTCGCGGTCGGAACGATTGCTTTGTCATTCGTATTGAAGACAATTACGGATTTTTTCGGTAAACTGTTAATAAATAAAATGAAAAAATAAACGGGGTGTGAACTGACCCCAAAAAGTTAGACAAAGTTTTAAAATAAAACTTGTGCAAATTGAATATTAAGCAGCTAAAATGGCTTGAGATCTGTGCATAGCAGGTGTCAAGCCATTTAATTTTAGCTTGATTCTGCGATTGTTGTAA
>JAFQRA010000015.1 GCA_017410325.1 Clostridia bacterium
GTCGGGAGGGCGTGGAAGCCCTCCCCTACAATATCATTTTTACATTGATATTTCCGCAAACCTTTCGGGACGTCGAGGACGCCGTCCCCTACATTTTTGATATACAATTTAACGCTTACGACACCCCGACAAACTGTAATTTGTCAAGTCTATTATGGTTAAAGATGGTTATTTTATTGCAATTATCACTAATTTTTAATAAAAATATAAATTTTTTATTGCGAATTGCCTTGATTTAGTGAAAACCTTGTGGTATAATCGCAATGTATAATAGTGTAATAATATAACTATAATTATCTGCACTGTTATTTTGTACATACATTATGGCATTTTTGAACGAAAATCCACAAACAAAAACGGAGGTATTTTTATGAAAAAAATGAAAAAACTTCTGTGTATGCTCCTTGCTTTTGTCATTATGGCAAGCTCAACGGCTGTCGGTGCATCAGCATACGAGTCATACACAACCCCCGCAGGCTACAACAGCCTCGGCAAGCCCGTTTACAGCTATGAGCAGTCCTGCTCAATGCTTCTTGACTGGCTTGATGCACTTCTCTACGATATGAATATCAATGAAGAAATTGATATCGTCGTTGCAACAATTAAATTCAACCTTACGTCTATCAACAATACCTACAATTCACTCGTTGAGTTGATGGATATGGGTCTCGTTGGCTTTGCCGATGCTCTCAGCCTCTTGGGTGAGATTACAGACCTGAGCGTTGAGGCTATCAGAAGCCCCAGAAGAGCTTCCTCAATGGGCGCAACAGACGGCACAAAGGACTCTGTAGTTTTCTATGCTCTCCTTCAGTTCCTTTACGACAACGCTGCTATTCTCGAAAAGCTTGTCAATACAACGCTTGATATGGGTTCAATTCTTCCTCTTGCTCTTAAAGAAGAAGATTACCCCTATCTGTACGACCTTCCCAACTTCCTTAAGGAAATGATTTATACGGCTCTTTACAACAGCTTCTTCAAGGCTGAGTCCGAGCCCGAAATCGAAAAGGTTTCCGAAATCGGTCTTACACTCAACGATTTCACAATCGACGGTGTTATTCAGGACCTTGTTGATTCACTCCTTATCGGTGATTACAACGTTTCAACACAGTCATACACAGGCTTCCTTCCCAGTATGGCGGGCAAAACCTCTATCACCAACATTTCTTCATACGACCTTATCCAGAACGCCATCGACGCTCTTATGGCTGATATCCTTGTTCCCACTCTCGTTGAGTCTCTTCCCGACACACTCAGCATCGAAACAAGTGCAGAATGGCCCTATGGTAACCCCGAGGCTCCCGGCCTTCTTCCCACAATCGTCGGTGTTATGAACGATATGCTTGAACTCGGCTACGAGTACGACCCCGAGGAGTATCCCGTTATCGAGCTCCACAACCTTGCTACCTGGCTGCTTGTCGGTGAGGAAAAGGTTAACGAAACAACGGGTGAGATTTACAAGGAGCAGGCTGCTCTTTACGACATTATCTCCTTCACGAGCCACGGTCTTGACATCAACGATAAGCTTTACGAGACCCTCCGTTCTCTTCTCAGAGAGCTTGGTCCCGGTCTTATCCAGATGATTTTCCCGGATGAATTCCCCGAGGATTATGAGTTCAGAACCGACCTTGCCGGCTCAACTACGGACGACTTCATTTCCTATATCGTCCAGCTCATTATTCCGCTTGTTCTTCCCGAGGTACGCTTCCTTCCCGATTGCGACACAGTTCAGGAATGCCTTACATATATTCTTATCAGCCTCGTTATCGACCTTATGCCCGAAAATGACTACTACGGTATGATTGAAAACGGCACTCTTGACCCCGAAAACGGTGCATGGATTGAGGTTGGCGTTGACTACCTCACATACCTGATCAACAATCTTATCGACGTTAACATTCCTGCCGATGCAGACCTTGAGGGTCTTATTGACGCTCTTGCAACCTGGGTTATCAACAACTACGGCTTTGCTGTAAACACACGCCAGGATCTCGCAAATATGAACGGTTGGGAAAAGCTGGATAACATCCTTTTCTCAATCATTGACCCCACAATGGCAACAATCAACGTTAAGAACGGCAAGACTGTTTCCGAATCCTTCATCTACGACACAATTCTCGTAGGCGTTCAGGAATTCAATATCGAGAAGATTCTCAGCTTCATCGGTAAGAACGGCTCCGCCGACGCTGTTCTCAACAAGCCTCTTGTTGAGTTCGTTCTTGACCTTCTCGGCAATGTACTTTCTGTTCTTATGAACGGCAAGGTTATCATTCCCGAAAACGTAACCCGCCTTGAAACACTCGTTGTCGGCAACGGCGGTGAGTACCTTGGCAAGTTCGTCAGAAACCTTCTTGAAGCTCTTTACACAGAGCGTGAATACAACTTCCCGACACTTATTCCGCTTATCGGTCAGCTCATCGGTCTGAGCGCAAACGACAACTACACGGTTTACGCTCCCGCTGATTATCCCAACAAGTCCGTCAACGACCTTAAGAAGCTGATGGCTCAGTACATTCCTGACAACGGCGACCTTAAGTACTTTGAGGAAGGCTACTTCACAATCGGTGAAGAGGACTACGAACACCTCTATCAGTACGAGGAGTTTATGGATACTTACGAGGACTGTGAAGACCTCATCGAGCTCTACAACACGGCTCCCTACGAAGTAACAAGTCTCGACATCAAGAACCTTTACTACAGACTCGGCTACTACTACGACCGTCTTACACCCAGAAGCGAGCTTTGCAAGCTTCAGGTATTCCGCGAAATTGAGTACGCAACAAGAGTAAACGTTGCTACCAACGAGCAGGAAGACGGCACAAAGCTTTACACAGATAGAAGCTGGAGACTTTATCAGGAAGCTCTTGCAAACGCACAGGCTGTCAACGCAGCTACAAACGTAAAGCAGTCTCAGCTTTCCAAGGCAAGACAGGAGCTCTTCAAGGCACAGAACGGCCTTAAGCCCTATGTTGGCCTTGCACGTTACGAACTTCTCGATTACATCATCAGCCTTGCTGAAGAAATCCCCGAAGAGGATTACAAGCTTTACAAGACGGATACTCTTGCAGCCTTCCAGGCAGCTTACGATGTAGCTGTCAACCTCGACAGAGACTACGACCAGGACGACCAGGAAATCGTCAGCACAGCAGCTAACGACCTTCAGCTTGCTCTGGGTAACCTCACTCTCTGGGAGATTAACTACGAGCTTGGCGCAGACATTGTTATCGATTCTTCCGTTGCTCAGGACGGTAACACCGTTCTCAAGTTCCGCGAAGCCAGCGGTGCAGCCGTTGAAAATGTTACCGCAACGGTTAACAACAACGCCGTTATCGGCGAAGTATACAGAGAAGGCGACTACTACTGCTGGGTTATCGAGCCCGGTGCAGCTCCGCTTTACTCCGTAATCACAGCAAGCATTTCTTTCACACAGCCCACAACCGGCAAAACCTATAAGGCTCAGGCATACACATTCGTTTCCGCAGGTAAAGAAATCGTTATTGATGCCAACACCTGCCAGCCCGGCTATATCAGAAACAGATATCAGCTTTCCGTTCACGGTATTAACGATACCAGTGTTGCCAACGTAACCTATCACGTTGACCACTCCGGTACAAACGCAGGCTATATGGCTTCCGTTCCCACCGGTATGATTTACGTTGATACAAGCGTTTACAGCGACCTTTCACAGGTTCCCGGTCTCATGTTCACAATTACCAAGGACGCTTCCTCCTATGAGGCAGGTAACATCGGCAGCGGCAGCTTCTCTGCAGTCAATGTTGATATTACTTCCTCCGATGCAAGCATCACGGTTGATCCCACGTCCTACAGTATGACCCTCTTCCAGACAGACGTTAAGAACTTCAAGTTCTCCGGTAAGATTCCTGCTGCCGGCCAGTCAATCACTACTCTCATCACACCCACCGTTACGGCAACAGCTACAAACGGCGGTGCAACAACATCTTATCCGCAGTTCTACCTTCGTGTATACGCATACGATAAGTCAGTTCTCCGTGCAACGGTTGCAGAGGCTATTGCAGCCTGCCGTCAGGAGTGGTTCTACTCAGGCGGTTGGGATATCTATAAGAGAGACCTTGAAGAGGCTGTTTACGTTCTCAACAATCCGCTCGTAACTCAGGAGCAGATCAACGAGGCTGACGACAACCTTAAGGAAGCAGTAACATTCCTTGAATACAAGACTGCTGACTATAAGGAGCTCCACAAGCTCATCTCCATTGCAAACTCCCTCAATCCCTACGATTACGAGGACTTCAGCCCCGTAACGGTTATTATCAACAAGATTGAGTACGATAAGGGTATGCTTGAGCAGTCACTTATCGACGAAACTGTTGAAGAGCTCAGAGCAGCTATTGACAACCTTACTCCCGCACAGGGCAAGATTTACATCCGTTGCTACAACAAGTCCGGCGAGGTTATCGTTGCCAACACTGAAACAGAGGTTTCTGTTGTAAATGATGAAGGCGGTGCAACACTCATCAGCACAGACATTATTTACGGTAACGTAGGTGAAAGAGTTCTTATCAACGTTCCTCAGATTATGGGTTATTCTTCAACGGATAAGCAGCAGCTTGTTACCATTACGAGTGACGGCGTTGTTGTAGCGTTCTACTACTCCGCAGATGAATACACAGTCAGACTTAACGCAAACGGCGGTAAGGTTTCAAACGGTACGGTTACGGTAACCTACGGCGAAACTTATGCTGATCTTCCCGTTCCCACACGTGACGGTTACGTATTTGCCGGCTGGTATACAAAGCTTTCCGGCGGTATGAAGATTGACGAGAATACCAAGGTTACAACAAGCTACTACAAGAACCTCTACGCTCACTGGGAAGATGATTGGGATACTCAATCCTCCGATATTACTGTAGATTCCGCAGACACAACTGTTGAATCAGGTGCAGCTGCTGAAACAGAGCCCACAATCTTCGAAAAGATTATTGCCGCTCTTTCACAGTTTATCGGTCTTCTCCTCTCCAATGTATTTGGTATCGGTTAACAGTTAAATCACTTACTTGACTTCGTTCAACTTTAATGAACTAATGCTTTTGAGGAGAATATAGAACAAATGAAAACTAAAAGATTTATAAGCCTGTTGCTTGTACTTGTGCTTGCCTTCGGCAGTGTTCAGGCAATGTGCGGCTTCATTGCTAACGCAATTCATTACGATTATTCGGTTCTCGCCTATATGATTGAGAACCCCACAACCTACCGTGCAGACAGATACACGGAAGATTCCTTTGCCTTCTATCAAGCCGCCTTCGCGGCGGCTGAGGAGGTCTACAACAACGCAGATGCAGGTGAAGAAGATTACCACTATGCTGTTTCTCACCTTGCTGCTGCTGAGGCCGCCCTCACTTATGTCGGCACGGACTACCACTCCGCACTTAACCTTCGTTTCCCCGATGCAATTCCGCTTGCTCAGACGGTTCAGGTTAAGTTCAAGGATGCTCATTCAAAAGAGCTTTCAAACATCACGGTAACCGCTGACTATGCAAACGTCACCGATTTCCAGCTCACTGAGGACGGTTTCTACACCGCTGACGTAACTGCAACAGGTGCTACGGGCACAACTGCTACAATCACAGTCAGCTACGTTCTTGATGGCAGAACCTACACCTTCAATCAGTATTTCCGTTGCTCAGATACTGCTGCGGCAACTGAAGCAACAAGAGCTCAGCTCGGTGCATTGATTGCTCTTGAAAATGCACGTAACAGACAGGCAGAGGATTACAGCGGCGGCTTCCAGTCATATCAGGCTGTTATCAAGGGCGCAACCGTAGACTTTGCTAACCCCACCTCAACACAGACCAAGCTCGACCGTGCATATCAGAATATCAATATGGCAATCGGCACTCTCGTCAGTGCTTATGCAGATTATTCTGAGGTCTATGCACTCGTTGCTCAGGCAAACGAGCTCAATCCCGACGATTACAACTCCTTTACAGCTGTAACACAGGCTCTCGACCTTATCGTTTACGATTATCCTGCTTCACAGCAGAACGTCGTTGACGCTATGGCTCAGAAGCTCAGAACAGCACTTGAAACACTCCAGCTCAAGGTTTCCCGTTACACGGTAAGATGCATTACTTACGATGAAAACGGACTTGAAAAGGAGCTCGGCTCAAAGGTTTACGACGGTACAAGAACTTATGTTGTACGTGTTGTTGCTCCCGTATATCCCGGCTATCAGCCCGATACGGAGTATCAGACACTTTCCCTTACTGCTGACGAGCACCTTGTAACCTTCGTTTACGAGCCCGTAACCTATTACGCATACTTCAATGCTAACGGCGGTACCGTAGCGGTTGATTCCATTGAGCTTACTTACGATGCAGAGTACGGTGAGCTTCCCGTTGCAACACGTGACGGTTACTCATTCCTCGGCTGGTTCTCCGATCCCGTTGCAGGCGAGCAGATCTTCTCCGAAACAATGGTAACGGTCAACTACGTTGAAACTCTCTACGCTCACTGGAGCGATGTTGAGACCTATACCTTCAATTTTGATGCAGGTCTCGGTACAGCTTGTGAGTCTATCACAGCTTCCTACGGCACGGCTATCGAAATGCCCGTTCCTTATCTCTACGGTCAGACATTCCTCGGCTGGTTCTATGCCGATGATACAGCAGCTTCCTACACAACGATGCCCGACATCGGTGAGGACGGCGATGCTGTAACACTCTACGCTAAATACGAAGCAGCTAACTACGATGTTACACTTGATGCAGGTGAGGGCACAGTTTCCGCTTCAACTTACAATGTAACTTACGGTCAGGCTTACGGCGAAATTCCTGCAGCCGAACGTGTAGGTTACACCTTCAACGGCTGGTTCACCCAGGCTGAAGGCGGCGAGCAGATTACTGCCGCAACGGTTGTTTCTCTGGAAGCAGCACACACCCTCTACGCTCAGTACACCGTAAACACTTATACACTTGCATTTGATATGGATGGCGGCAACGCTATCGAATCAATCACAGCAGCTTACGGCACAGCTATCGAAATTCCTGAGCCCACCAAGAAGGACTACCTCTTTGCTGGCTGGACACTTGACGGTCAGGAATACACAGTAACAACAATGCCCGCTGCTGCAACAGTCGGCGGTACAACAACCATCAAGGCTGTATGGACTCTCAACACTCACATTTCTTACTATCTTGATGCTTACAAGACAGTTAACGGCGTAAGAGTTCCTGCTACAACAATCAAGGCCGGCGATGAGCTTGAGGTTGAAGTAAGCCTTAAGTCAAACTTCACAGTCGGTCAGCTTATCACAGGTATCATCTGGGATAAAACCGTCTTCGCCCTTGCAGGTACAACTGTTGCAAGAGCTGTTGATATCAACAAAGATTCTGCTTACTACAAGGCACTCAGCGGTACCAGCTTCGTTATGCAGGCTGCATACGGTGTTAACTACTGGGCTAAGTACTTTGAGGACGATACCTCTACACCTGTTGACGAAACAGACCCCGTCATCAACCGTACAGACTTCCAGTGTACCCGTGTTCAGTGCGGTACCTATAACAAGACCACTAATGTCCCTGCAGTTCTCACAGAAAAGACACGTATCTTTACTCTCAAGATGACTGTAAAGGCAACTCTTCCTGCTGATGCTGTTTCCGGCCTTATCACAATGGATGCACGTACATTCAGAGGCGTTGAGAATAATACAACGGCATATCCGTTCTACATTTCCAACCCCACATACAACGAAGCAGACGGCACTTACTCAACAGGCGATACGGTTGATATCATCGGTAATTTCGACAATGCAAGACTTGAACTTGAAATCGGCGAAGATGAAGAGGTTATTGCTCTTACTCCCGCTCAGGGCAGCACAACGGTTGTTGACACCGAGAAGAGCTTTGTTTACGGCCTTGCAGAAGAACTTACCTTTGCACAGTTCAAGAGCGATTACGCTACCGTTATCGGCACGGCAACGGTTGAGTGCGCAGACACGGTTCTTAAGACCGGTTCCGTTATCAAGCTTGTCAAGGACGGCGAAGTTAAGGCTGAATACACAGTAATCATCTACGGCGATATTGACTGTGACGGTATTGCAGACGGTAACGACTCATTCCTTGTAAATATGGTTGTTTCCGGTATGCTTTCTGCTGATGCTCTCACAGCAGCTCAGAAGCTTGCTGCCGACCCGAATCACGACGGCAAGATTGATGCCGCAGACTCTGCACTTCTTGCTGATTCAGGCTTGCTTAAGGCAACTGTTTCTCAGGTTCCCAACGCATAATTTTTTCTAACAATAAAAGGTGCTGTCCTTACGGGCGGCACCTTTTTAAAAGCGGAGATAATATGTATAAGCTTTTTTTTGAAAAGACAGGTATACTTACGCCCAAGGAGCAGAGCCTTGCCGCTCATTCGCTGCTTAAAAGAAGCCTTGCGCGGCACCTGAAGCTGAATGAAAAGGATATTACCGTAAAAAAAGACCGAAACGGCGCTCCGTTTATTGAAGGCGTGGACGGTGTTTGGGTCAGCATTACTCACACCCAAGGTATGGTAGCCTGCGCTTTTGCCGACCGCAGGGTAGGTATTGACGCCGAGGCGGTGTTAACGCGCCGCAAATCGGTTGAACGCCGTGTCTTTACGGACGGGGAAAGCAGTTTGATTGACACCTCGAAGGACGAAAACTCAGCCTTTTTTGCGCTGTGGACGCTTAAGGAAAGCTGGCTTAAGGCTATCGGTACGGGCTTTGCAGGCAATGCAAAAGAAATTGAATTTTATTCTCTTGAAAATCCCGTCGCTTCCAATTCGGATTTGTTTTCCTTTTTTACCGAAATACAAGGTGACTATGCAATTTCCGTATGTGTTGAGAACTGATTTTTTATGCCTTTATTACAATAATTTTTGTAACTTGTATTGAATTTTGCTCGTATTTGTGATAATCTAAATTTAATCAATTATATATTGGGGGACTATGAAAAATGGCACAGAAAACCGTATTCCTTACCGGCGCTTCCGGTAACATGGGCTGGGAAGGTTTCCAGCAGCTTTACGCTAAGAAAGAGTTCAACATTGTCGTTCTCCTTCGTGACAGCGAAAAGAACAGAAAGAAATTCGCAAACTATCTTAACGATCCCAGAGTAAGAATCGTATGGGGTGACCTGAGAAATTACGAGGACGTTCTCAAGTGCATTACAGGTTCACAGTACGTTCTTCATGTCGGCGGTATGGTTTCTCCCTCCGCAGACTATCTGCCCCTTGCAACAATAAAGACAAATGTCGGCGCAGCAAAGAACATTGTTGCCGCTGTTAAGGCACAGCCGGACCCCGATGCAATCAAGGTTGTTTACATAGGCACCGTTGCTGAAACAGGCGAGCGTGACGACCCGATTCACTGGGCACGTACGGGCGACCCCATCAAAATCAGCGTTTACGACCACTATGCAACAAGTAAGGTTATTGCTGAGTCTATCTTCGCAGAATCCGGCCTCAAGCATTGGGTATCTCTTCGTCAGTCCGGTATTCTTTACCCCGATATTCTCAAGAATATGGAACCCATTATGTACCACGTTGTTATCAACGGTGTTCTTGAATGGGCAACTGTTGAGGATTCAGGCCGTCTGCTTGTAAACGTCTGCGGTGACGATGTTCCCGAGGAATTCTGGAGACGTTTCTACAACATCGGTTCCGGTGCACAGTACAGAATTACAAATATGGAATTTGAAGAGCTCCTTCTCGGCAAGGCAGGTCTCGGCCTCGGCGACCCCAAGAAGCTGTTCGACCCCGACTGGTTCATCACACGTAACTTCCACGGTCAGTGGTATCTCGACTCCGACGTTCTCGAGAGCTACCTCCACTTCCGTGCAAATATGCCCATCAAGGACTACTTCAAGAGCATGATGGACAGAGTAGAATGGTTCTATAAGCTTGCTTTCCTTGCAAAACCCTTCGCCTTTGCCGTTAAGCCCTTTATGAAGAAGATTGCTCAGACTCCCGTTTACGGTACACTCTGGTGGAGAGAAAACAAGGTCACTCCCAGAATCAACGCTTACGTAGGTTCACTTGAAAAGTGGAATGCTATCGGTTCCGATTGGAGCAAGGTCAAGGTTTACCGCCCCAACGATGACCCCGCAAAGGCCAACGTTCTTGACCACGGTTACGATGAGAGCAAGGATTTCGATTCTCTTACACTTGAAGACCTTCAGAAGGCTGCCGAGTTCCGCGGCGGTAAGTGTCTGGCAGAAGAAATCGTTGATATGTACACACCCGTTAAGTGGCAGTGTGCACACGGTCACGAGTTTATGATGAGCCCGAACCTTGTTCTTCGCGGCGGCCACTGGTGCCCCGAAGAGCTTCCCTCAAGCGAGGAAAGAGCAAAGGAGAAGAAGTTCCGCTGGGCTTACGACGACGAAGCAAAGGTCAATCCCTTCTTCGCTCAGGTCTGGTATCCGCTTCACGATAAGGACGAAAACAACGTTTACACAGAAGAAATCTACGCAGATTTCAAGGAATACAAGAAGTAATTTAATAATTTACGCTTGATTTTTCAGCCCGCCAAGGTGCTTAACGCATTTTGGCGGGCTTTTTTTGACATTTTTTGCCAAAATGGTTACAAATGGTTACAAATAGTTACAACCTTGTAACCTTTCTTGGAGTTAAAGTCTTTATTTGCTAAAATAATGTTAAAGGAAAAAGTAAATATATATTAAAGCGGAGGAAGAGAAAATGAATTGTGAAAACTGCGGAAAAGCCCTTGAAGGCACAGAGACCTGCGAGTGCTGCGGAGTAGATGCGCCGCCTGTCAGCAAAGCAAAACAGCGTGCCAAAAGAGTGCTTGCGGGAATTGTTATTTTTCTGGTTGCCTTTGTCGGTGCGCTGCTGCTGGACGATGTTCTGGAAAAGGAGTATTCCGAGCTTACGGACATTGAAAAAATTACCAACAACATCAAGTTTGAAGCAATAGGCGGTGACTTTGTAATTGATTCCACAAAGCAGCAGTACAGCAAAGGCGAACTGAAAGGGAATGTATACACAAACGAGTGGGCAAACCTTAAAATTGAGGTTGACGAGCGCTTTACCGAAGCGTCAGAAGAGCATTACGATGCATACGATAACCTGCTCACCGATTGTGCGGCGTATTTTATCGCTGAGGGTGACGGCGATGAGCTTGGTATAGTTTTTTACAAGGGCGGAGGATATTCGGTAAAGGAATACTGCGATGAAGCCCTTGAATCCTGGATGGGCTCCGTGCGTGCTCACGTAAATGAGGTGTTTTCGCAGGAGTATATAGAAAATATCGTCTATGAACGCGATGCAAAGCCCGTGGAAATAGCAGGGGAGAATTACCTCGGAGTTTTTCTCACGGTGCGGTTTGAAAACGGCCTTAGTACGGTTTACAGCGATTACTGCGCTGAAAAGGACAGGAAAATTATCGATATAGTTGTCGTTGCGGACAGTCTGGAAGAAAGCCTCGGCATTATAGACGATTTTGAAGCATTTAATAAGGAGGGTTAAACGAATGTCACTCGGCAGCAAAATTGAAAACCTTAAAACCTTAAAGAATGCGGGCTTGCCCGTGCCTGAATTTGAGGCGTTTTCGTTTGAGGAGTTAGTTGCTTCAACCGAGCCCGTCAAAGCAGCGCTGGAAAAGTGCAAGGGCAGGTCGGACGAAGAAAAAAGCGAAATTTTAAAAGAAACAGTGCGCCGCTGCATAAGCGTCAGCCGTGAAATCACACTTTCGGGCGACAGCTTTTCGGTGCGTTCTTCCTCCGGCGTGGAGGACTCTGCGGACAACAGCTTTGCAGGTCAGTTTGACACCTTTCTCAATGTCAGCCGAAGCGATGTTCCTGCGCGTATAGCCGATTGCGTCTGCTCACTCTACAATGAAAACGTGCTTGCGTATATGGGCAAAAGGGGAATGGATATTGATTCGCTCAAAATGAACGTGCTTGTTCAGCGTATGGTTAACGCAGATGTTTCGGGAATAGTTTTCAGCGCAAATCCGCAGGGCATACTCAACGAAACCGTTATTGTAGCGGGCAGGGGACTTGGCGAAAACGTTGTTTCGGACAGAATTGATACCACAGCCTATTATTATTCGCTCACGGACGACGTCTATTATTACGACGGAAAAGAAAACCTTTTAACCGATGAAAAGGTGCGTGAAATTATAGCCGCATCAAAGGAAATATGCCGTCACATCGGAAAGTATACGGATATCGAGTTTGCCATAGAAAACGGCAAGCTTTACATACTTCAGGCGCGCCCGATTACAACTCTTTCGGACGAAGCGCCTCTCCTTTTCGATAACAGCAATATCGTAGAAAGCTATCCGGGGCTGAGCCTTCCTCTTACAATTTCCTTTGTAGATATGTGCTTTGAGGGTGTGTTCAAGGACACTGCGCGCAGACTGCTGAAAAACCAAAAGGAGCTCGAAAAGCGTTACCCGATTCTTGAAAACACCGTAGGCAATGCCAACGGAAGAATTTATTACAACCTCAACAGCTGGTATTCGGCAATTAAATTTCTGCCGATGAGCAAGAAAATCATTGCAATCTGGCAGGAGCTTGTCGGCGTAAAATACAAGGAATATGACGAAAGCGAAAACGAGATAAATCCGCTTGTAAAGGCTTCGATTTATTACAATACCGTCAGCGAGCTTATCAGAACGCCGAAGAATATGGCAAAGCTCAACAATGATTTTATCGAGGTCAAGGAGTATGTATACGACCGTTTCAGCCGTGAAATGACTGCAAGGGAAATCCTTGAGCTGTTCGATAAAATTCAGAATAAACTACTCTCCTGCTGGGGTATAACCCTGCTTAACGATACCTACGCCTTTATTTTTACGGGCCTGCTGAAAAGCCGCCTTAAAAGCAAATACAAAAACCACGAGGAGTTTGCCAACGCCTATATTTCGGGTATTTCGGATATTGAAAGTATGAAGCCCGTCAAGGAAATGATTCGCATTGCCCTTGAAAGGGACAGGATGACTCCCGAGGAATACAAAAAGCGTGCGGACGGGTATATTGATGTTTACGGCGACAGATGCCTTGAGGAATTGAAGCTCGAAACGCTGACCTTCCGCACAAACCGTGAGCTTTTTGACAAGAAAATTGATGAATTCGCAAGCGACAGGGAAAAGCTTCTCCCTTTGCTCAATGATGAGCGTGAAAGACCCGAAATCAAGGGCGATTTAATAACAAAATTCTTAAGCAACCGCTGTATGCTGGGTATCGGCAACAGGGAAATTCAGCGCCTTAACCGAAGCAGAATTTACGGTATGGTAAGGGAAGCCGTGCTCCGCCTTGGCAGAATTTACGCTGAGCAGGGCTATATTGAAACACAGCGCGATGTTTTCTATCTGACTCTCGATGAGGTTCGTTCCCTTGCGGATAAGCCCCGTGATATGCGTGAAACGGTGGTGTCCAGAAAGCAGAAATACGAAATGTTTGCGCTTCTGCCCGCGTATTCCCGAATCGTTTTCAGCGAAAAAGCTTTTGACAAAAATCACCGCAATATCAATATGACTGCCGTGCGTTGCGGTAAGGATGAAATGCTCGGCGTGCCTTGCTCAAACGGCGTTGTGGAGGGCGAGGCGTGCGTTGTAACCGACGTAAAGCAGGTCAGCAACGTCAAGGACAAAATCCTTGTTACCAAAATGACCGACCCGGGCTGGGTGTTCCTGCTTGCACAGGCAAAGGGTGTTATCAGCGAAAAAGGCTCTCTTCTTTCCCATACGGCAATAATCTCACGCGAGCTCGGTATTCCCGCCGTTGTGGGTATAGATAACCTGCTGTCAACCGTCAGAACGGGCGATACGGTACGCCTTGACGGCGCAACGGGTGTGGTAAAAATCATAAGAAGAAAAAAGGAAAATTAAAGGAAAGTGGAAGTATGTTGATTGTTCTGTCGGTTGTCGGCTTTACTGTGTTGGGGGTTCTGCTTCTTGCCGCCGTAATCGGCGAAAGAATGTGAAAATATCAGTATATAAAATATTAAATCAACAGGAGGTAAAATGATGAATAAAACTTTTAAAAAGATTGTGGCCGTTCTTTTGTCGGTGCTGACCTGCTTTTCGTGTGTCATCACGGCTTTTGCCGAGGATGAAACTGTGCCTGCGGAGAAGACGGAAACCGAAATTACCTGTTATTGGTATCAGAAAAGAGCTTACCAAATGAATTTTGTTGTCGTTACCTTTGACGGCAAGTATTCTCAAACGGGCGAAATACCCGAGGCGTACGTTTATCGCGGGAATACTCCGATTTCCGTAACGGAAGATTTAATCAAGCTGAAAATTTACGAATATGAGGGCGAAAAATATCCTCAGCTGTTTATAAACACCAAAAGCTTTGAGAACATAGACGGTATCGTAATCGGCGAAGGTGCCTTTATTACGGAATCGGGCGAAACCAGCGGCAAGGTTAAAATACCGAGCAATAAAATAGAAAGAGCCTACGACCTAGGACTATCGTGTCAGCTTGAGGTACTTGAAATAGAAGAACACGTTAATTTAATAACCAGTAAAACCGCTCGCTACGGAGCAGTCGGAAATCCTGTCGAAATAGTTGGCTACGGTGAATACGGTAAGGTGTGGCTTGGAAGTACAACAGCTACATACACCTTTAACAGCGAAACTATCGAAATAACCTCCAACGAATTTGTACCGCAGGAGCCGGGTAAATATGTCGTTGAGCTGAATTTCGACGGTATGGTCACAAGAACGCTGGAGATTGACGTTCTCAGCGGAACAAAGTCATATACAAAGAACCTTGGTAACGCAACTATATGGCTGTTTCTTTCGCCGTTGTGCCTTGTAGTAGGCACAGGGCTGTTTGTTCTGATACCGGGCTTCGGAACGTGGATTGGCTCTACAACGGTGGTTGCTGCCGTTGCTTTGATACCTCGCTTTTTTGTGGCGCTTTTCGGCGGCCCTGCGTATAAGGAATATATACTCGAATAAAACAACACCGGCTTTCCCGAAAATAAAAAGGAAGATGAAGATAGATTTTGCAGGGCTCGGCGTTTTACGACGAACCGATGAGCAAAAGAATTGCGTAACGTTGCCAAAACCGCCCGAGGGGCGGCGCTACGCAAACGCACCCGTAGCGTTGCCGCTTCGGTGACCCGAACCCCACCATTTACCGCTTTTGACGTATTGATTTGTTTTGCAAAATATTGTATAATATACGCACAGGCGGATTGTACATAAAATTTGTGCTTTTGTCTGAAAAAGAAGGAGGTATATTATGGACGGTATAATGCAGTTTATCGGTGAACTCGGCGACAGCCTGTCGTTTGTATTCGGCTATGCTTTTGCACCCGTTTCAATTATTTTCGAACAGGTGTTTGCTCCCATTATTATGTTCTTTAACGGTATAGCTTAATCAGTTTTACAGAGGCAGTACGGCGGTTTATGAAGTGCTGCCTTTTGTATTTATAATCGGAGGGGTATATATGTGGGCTTTGTATCTGTTTTCGTGGGGATTCGGTGCTGCTTTTCTTGCAATGACTTTGGTACGGATTATCCAAATGAAGCAGTGCACCGAAATTGTAAACGGCTGGTTTCTTGAAACGGTGAGAATTATCAGGATAAAGAATTCAACCACCAAGGCAAAATTCTTCTACGAATATGACGGCAAGGAGTACCACAGCCTGACGGATTTGGGTATCACCCTTAAGCGTATGAACGAGCTTTCAAAGGGCTACGCCTACAGGCTGTATGTAAACCCGAAAAATCCGAGCAAATTTGCCTTTGATAAAAAGCTGACGCTTCGCAACGAAATTGTGCCCTTGGTCTGTGCGGCATTCTTTTTTGTGTTTCCGATAGCATTGAATCTTGTTATAGAGGGCTTACTGCGTTTTTGATATTGAATACATAAAAACAGGGATGAAACTTTTTACGGTTTCATCCCTGTTAAAATATATATCGTTTTAAATTTCTCTGTCATTCTGAGGAGTGAAACGACGAAGAATCTTTATAGTGTTAAGATTCTTTGCTTCGCTCAGAATGACATCTTATTTTTGATGTGATGTAACATATCCCGTTGCCTCAATGTGCTTGGAAATATCGCTTCTATTGAGGCATCGGGAGCCGAGGCTCTCGGCTCAGTGTTTGAAGTGGCGCATACCGCAGAAGAGCATTGCAATGCCTGCTTCGTTACAAGCCTTGATTGAATCCTCGTCACGGATTGAGCCGCCCGGCTGAATGATAGCTGTGATGCCTGCATCCTTTGCGGCCTTTACACAGTCGTCAAACGGGAAGAATGCGTCGCTGCCCATTACGCTGCCCTTTGCCTTGTCGCCTGCGTATTTGATAGCAAGCTCAAGCGCTGTAATACGGTTTGTCTGGCCGGGGCCGATACCTGTTGTTGCGTTGTCCTTTGCAAGTGCAATGCCGTTGGACTTGGTGTGCTTTACAACCTTCCAAACGAACATAAGCTGCTTCATTTCTTCCTCTGTGGGCTTTCTGTCCGTTACGCAGACGATTTCTTCCTCGTTGAGAAGCTCTGTGTCAAGCTCCTGAACAAGCAGACCGCCTGCAACCTTCTTCATATCAACAAGACCCTTCTTGTTGGGGGCTGCAAGGTTTGGAAGCTCAAGAAGGCGGATGTTCTTCTTTGCGGTGAGGATTTCAAGTGCCTTTTCGGAGAAGGAGGGAGCAATGATGATTTCAAGGAAAATCTTTGCAAGCTCGTTTGCCGTGTCCTCGTCAACCTCTCTGTTGAGGGCAACAATGCCGCCGAAGATTGAAACGGGGTCAGCGTTGTATGCGTTGAGGTATGCCTCGTGAATTGTAGCGCCGATACCGACACCGCAGGGGTTAGCGTGCTTAACGCCTACTGCTACGGGCTCGTCAAAGCCGAATTCCTTGATTATATCAAGAGCGCCGTTAGCGTCGTTGATGTTGTTGTAGGAAAGCTCCTTGCCGTGGAGCTGCTTTGCGGCGGAAAGAACGTTGTCTGCCGCACCGATTTCGGTGTAGAAGGCAGCCTTCTGGTGCGGATTTTCGCCGTAGCGCATATCCTGAACCTTTTCAAAGGTCATTGTAAAGCACTCTGCAAACGGGTCTTCGCCTCTCTGCTTTCTCAGGTATGTATTAATCATTGAGTCGTAGTTTGCTGTGTGCTCGAATACCTTGCCGGCGAGCTTAAACTTTGTCTCCTTGCTGGGTGCACCGTTTGCCTTGTATTCTTCAATAACGGTTGCGTAATCGGCAGGGTCAACGATAACTGCAACGTCCTGCCAGTTCTTTGCAGCCGCACGAATCATTGTGGGGCCGCCGATATCGATATTTTCGATAGCATCCTCAAGCGTAACGTCGGGCTTGAGAATAGTCTGCTTGAAGGGGTAGAGGTTGATTGCAACAACGTCAATCGGTGTAACCTCTAATCTTTCAAGCTGCTCCATGTGCTCGGGGTTGGAGCGCATTGCAAGAATACCTGCGTGTACCATCGGGTGGAGAGTCTTTACTCTGCCGTCAAGGCACTCGGGGAAGCCTGTGATGTCGGAAACCTGTGTGCAGGGGATGCCTGCATCTGCAACAGCCTTTGCCGTGCCGCCTGTGGAAACGATTTCAAAACCGAGCTCGTTGAGCTCCTTTGCAAATTCAACGATTCCTGTTTTGTCGGAAACGCTCAGAAGTGCTCTTCTCTTCATTGTTAATTCCTCCGTTTATTTTCTTTCGTCGCAGAGCTTTGCCACTGCCTCGGGCAGTATCTTCCACTCTGCCTGTTCCATTATTCTTTTCTGAAGTGTTTCGGGTGTGTCGCCCTCAAGCACTTCAACCGCCTTTTGTGCGATTATTTTGCCGCCGTCGGGGATTTCGTTTACAAAATGTACCGTTGCACCGCTTACCTTAACGCCGTATTCAAGTGCTGCCTCGTGAACCTTAAGTCCGTAAAAGCCCTTGCCGCAAAAGGAGGGGATAAGCGCCGGGTGAACGTTAACAATTTTTTCGGGGTACTTTTTTATTACCTTTTCGCCGAGTATGGTCATAAAGCCGGCAAGCACGATAAGGTCCGCTTCTGATGCCTCCAATTCAGCCAGCAGAGCGTTTTCAAACTCCTCTGCCGTCTTACCCTTGCGCTCAATAACGGCCGTTGCTACGCCCGAATTTTTCGCTCTTTCAAGTGCGTAAACGCCGTCCTTGCTGGAAATAACCTTTACAAATTTGCCGTTCGGGATTTTGCCTGCCGCCTTCGCATCAAGCAGGGCCTGCAGGTTGGTGCCGCCGCCGGAAACCAGTACAACTATATTCAGCATATATCAATACCCTTGTCGCCTGCAACGATTTCGCCGATAATGTGTGCCTTCTCGCCAATGGCGTTTACTGCTCTTACGGCTTCGTCAGCCTTGTCGGCAGAAACGGCAACACAAAGGCCTACACCCATATTAAAGGTGTTGAACATATCTCTCTCGGGGATACCCTCGGCAGCAAGAAGGTTGAAAATGGGCTTTACGGGAACAGCCTTTCTCTCTATCTTTGCTCTTACGCCTTGCGTGCTGAACATTCTCGGAATGTTCTCGTAGAAGCCGCCGCCCGTGATGTGGGAAATACCGTGAATCTTGCAGGCTTCCTTGATGGCGTTGATTGTCTTGACGTAAATCTTTGTGGGTGTGATAAGCTCTTCACCGAGTGTTTTGCCGAGCTCGTCAACGTAAATTGAGAGTCTTTCGGGAGAAACGTTGAAAGCCTTTCTTACAAGTGAGAAGCCGTTGGAGTGAACGCCGGAGGACTCAACACCGATAAGCACGTCACCGGGCTTGATATCCTTGCCGTCAACGATGTCTGCCTTGTCTGCAAGGCCTACGCAGAAGCCTGCAAGGTCGTATTCGTCATTTGTGTAAATGCCGGGCATTTCAGCCGTTTCACCGCCGACGAGTGCACAGCCTGCCTGAACACAGCCGTCTGCAATACCGCTGACTATATCTGCTACCTTTTCGGGAATGTTCTTTGCTACGGAAATGTAGTCAAGGAAGAAAAGGGGCTTTGCGCCTGAACAGGCAACGTCGTTTGCGCACATTGCAACGCAGTCGATACCGACGGTGTTGTGAATATCCATCATAAACGCAATTTTGAGCTTTGTGCCGACACCGTCTGTGCCCGAAACAAGGACGGGCTCTTTGATGCCTGTGAGGTCGGGCAGAAACATACCGCCGAAACCGCCGATTTCATCGAACACACCGGGAATTCTTGTTCTCTCGACGTGCTTTTTCATAAGTTTGACAGCCTCGTAGCCCTTGGTTACGTCAACGCCTGCATCCTTATAGCTTTTTGAAAAACTGTTTTCCATAATTCTTAAGCTCTCCTTATTTCTTGATTTTATAGTCAAATTTGTCTACGTAGTTGGGGCCCGAAATATCTATCGGGTATTTGCCCGTGAAGCAGGCGTCACAGAAGCTGACTTTTGATTTGTCGGCAACCTTGTGCAGTGCTTCAAGGCTTAAAAAACCGAGTGTATCGGCACCTATGAGCCGGCGTATGCCCTCAATATCCAGCTGACAGGCAATGAGTTTGTCCTTCGAGCTGATATCCGTGCCAAAGTAACAGGGGTTGATGAAGGGAGGGGAGGAGATTCTCATATGAACCTCTTTTGCGCCTGCCGTACGCAAGCGTTTTATCAGCTTTGCACAGGTTGTGCCGCGGACGATTGAGTCATCAACAAGCACTACTCTCTTACCTTCTAATTCGTTGCCGAGGGGATTGAGCTTTATCTGTACTGAGCGTTCACGCTGGCTCTGCGTTGTCTGAATGAACGTTCTGCCGATGTAGCGGTTTTTGATAAGACCTATGCCGTAGGGAATTTTGCTCTCTGCGGCGTAGCCTATTGCCGCATCAAGTCCCGAGTCGGGTGCGCCGATTACGACGTCCGCCTCAACGGGGTGCTCCTGCGCGAGGAACTTGCCTGCGTTGAGCCTTGAGCGGTGAACGCTTGCGCCGTCAATAACCGAATCGGGTCTGGCCGTATAGACGTGCTCGAAAATGCACAGCGAGGTTTTATTGCCGCAATGCGTTTTGTTTGAGTAAACGTCGTCCTTTGTGATTACGACGATTTCACCCGGCTCAATATCCCTTACAAATTCCGCACCTATGCTCTGCAGTGCACAGCTTTCGGAAGCGATAACGTACGCTTCGCCGAGCTTGCCCATACAAAGCGGACGGAAGCCCTTGGGGTCTCGCACGGCTACGAGCTTTTTGGGCGACATAATTACGAGTGAATAAGCACCCTCGATTTCATTCATCGCATTGGCTATTGCCGTTTCGATGTTTTCCGTACAAAGCCTGTGGCGTGCTATGCAGTGAACTATAAGCTCCGCATTACTGTTTGTCTGGAAAACGGCACCCTCGCTCTGCAGCTTTTCTCTCAGCTGTGCCGTGTTGACAAGACAGCCGTTGTCGGCAACGGAAATTGAACCTCTGGCGTAGGACATAACCATGGGCTGGTTGTTTATTTCGTCCTCTTCGCCGTGTGCCGAGTAGCGTACGTGGCCCAACGCAACATCGCCCGTGCCGTTTTCGGTGAGGGCGGCAAGCTTATCTGCGGTGAATACGTTGGGTACCGTACCCATACCGGTTATGCAGTCCACCGTTTTTGCGTTTCGCACGGCAATACCGCAGCTTACCTGACCGCGGTGCTGAAGCGCATAAAGCGCAAGATATGTTTCGTGAACGGCGTTGTGTTCGCGGCCTCTGTTAAAAATGCCGAAAACGCCGCATTCTTCGTGTAAAGGCATAAATGCAATTCCTCCCGTGGGATTAGAGCTGTGCAATCTGTGCGGCAAGAGCGGCATCTTTTTCAAGAACCTTCTTTGCCATATCCTCTTTCATTGCATTGAGCTTTTCTGCAAGCACGGGCTCGGAAAGAGCAAGCATCTGAACGGCAAGGATGGCTGCGTTCTCAGCGCCGTCGATAGCTACGGTTGCAACGGGAATACCTGCAGGCATCTGAACTGTTGCGAGAAGCGCGTCAAGACCGTCGAGTGTAGAGGATTTTATCGGAATACCGATAACGGGCAGGGTTGTGTGAGCGGCAAGCACACCGCCAAGGTGAGCTGCCTTGCCTGCTGCGGAAATGATAACGCCGAAGCCGTTTGCAGCTGCGTTCTTTGAAAACTCTGCGGCGGCATCGGGTGTTCTGTGGGCAGACATAACGTGTGCCTCAACCTCAACGCCGAATTCCTTGAGCTTTTTGATAGCCTTGCTTACTACGGGCAGATCGCTGTCACTGCCCATTACGATTGCAACTTTTTTCATAGCTGTACCGTCCTTTCAAAACGATTAAAGGCTGTTGCAAAGCGCAACAGCCCCGTTTTATTTCACTTTTTTGCAGACCTCGGCAGAGCAGTATGAGCTTTTGTGAATAAAAGACAAGCACATTACCATAGCCGCCCACTCCCGAAATCAAGATACCTCTATTTTAAAGTATCTTTCAGTTTTTTTCAAGATGTTTATTATTAAAATATTAAATTCTACATATATATGTATATATCTGCAATTAAATACAACATTTTGGTGATTATAACTACAGTTGTTTCGGAGGAGGACTTATATGAAAAGATTGGTTTTGCCGCTTGTGCTTGTGAGCTTTTTATTCTGCGGCTGTGTACGCACAGGCGAAAGAGATGCCGCGGATTTTATCTGTGCAATGGCAGAATACGGCTTTGAATGTGTCGTTGAGGAAACCGAAAGCGGGGAGGAAACAAAGGAAAGCTGTTACGTGGATAATTGTAAGATTTCTATGTTTTCAAATTCGGATTACAAGCTGTACAGGGTGTGCGTTACATATTCCGGAAAGAGCGGAAAGGCGTTTTCGGGCCTTGCAGGTGCGTCGGTTATGAGTATGTGCCTTTATTCGCAGGAACATGCTTCAGCCGTACTTGAGGCGCTCGGCATTTCTCAAACGCCGCCGGACAGCACGGGGGGTGTTGCCCGGTGCGAAACGGGAGAGTTTTTATTTTCTTTTACCTGTGATGAGGCAGGCGGAATGCTTGTGATTGACAGCCTTCGCCTAAATCCTGCTCAGCCTGCAACCGTTACCGTGCGCACAACCGTGCAAAGGCTCGCTTTAACGGAAGAAACCGAAGCCGCGTTTTGAACAGTCGTTTTGTCTTGGCGGGGGAGGGGGTGCGGTGTAGCAGACGAGGATTATGTCATTGCCCACAACGTCCACGTCGCACCAAGCAATGCGCAAATCTCTCTCGCAGGCGTAGGGCGAAAATGCTCTGCCGCCTCTGCAAACTACAATATTGACAACCTGCCCCGTTGAGCAGTCAATTTCAACGTCGCAAACGTGTCCCAGCCGACAGCCGTCCTTTTTGTTGATTACTTCTTTGGTTTTCAGCGTTGCTATACAGTGGTTCATGCTTAACCTCCTTTAAAACGGATGTTAATAAAATATATGAAATATTCTGAAAAAATAACTGCTAAACTCTTTTATTTTACGGCTTTGTATGCTACACTTATAAAAACAAAAACCAAAATACGGGAGGACGGAATTTTGAATTTTCTTCTTGACAAACTGAAAGTTTTTCTGCCCGAGGTAAGCAAGCTCGTCTTTGCCGAGTCTTATGAGCTTACGGGCTTTAAGTACATACCCTGCGGCTATAAGCCGTCGGGAAATGCACTCCCCGAGGTAACGGCTGAGTGGCAGAATTTCGGCAAGTACGACCGTTGGGGCGATGAAACCGACAGCCACGGCTGGTTTTACAAAAAGGTAACTCTGCCCGAAAATATGAAGGGCAAGAAGGTACAGTTCTATTTTGAAACCGACGGCCCTTACAGCGACGTTAATTATGAGCCGCAGTTCACCGTTTACGCCAACGGTGAGCTTCTTCACGGTGTCGATTCCAACCACCGCTACTGTGAGCTTCCCGCAGGCGAGGAGTTCGATATTTACGTTTACGCTTACACGGGTATGAATAAATGCCGCCTGAACGTTTTCAGCAGTCTTTACGTTGTGGACGGGCTTTACAAGCAGCTTTATTACGACCTTAAGGTGCCCTACGATGCACTTCGCCTTCTCCAGAAGGACAGCAAGGAATATAACGATATTCTCCGCTGTATCAACAACGCACTCAACCTTATTGATATGCGTGTGCCCGGTTCGCCCGAGTGCCGTGAGAGCGTTGAAAGAGCGGTTGAATACCTTAAAACCGAGTTCTACGGCAAGGTCTGCTCCTCGCAGGAGGTCAACTGCATCTGCATAGGCCACACACATATCGACGTTGCGTGGCTGTGGACACTTGCACAGACTAAGGAAAAGACGGTGCGTTCTTTCTCAACCGTAATTGCACTTATGAAGGAGTACCCCGAGTACAAGTTTATGTCCTCGCAGGCACAGCTCTATAAATATCTCAAAGAGGAAAGCCCCGAAACCTACGAAGAGGTTAAAAAGATGGTTGCCGCAGGCCGTTGGGAGGTCGAGGGCGCAATGTGGGTTGAGGCGGACTGTAACCTCACAAGCGGCGAAAGCCTTGTGCGTCAGGTGCTTTTCGGCAAGCGTTTCTTTAATAAGGAATTCGGCGTTGACAGCAAGGTGCTCTGGCTGCCCGACGTATTCGGCTACAGCGCAGCACTTCCCCAGATTCTGCGCAAGAGCGGTGTTGACAAGTTCGTAACCTCCAAAATAAGCTGGAACGAAAGCAACACTATGCCCTACGATACCTTCACCTGGAAGGGTATTGACTCTACGGGCGTTTTTACCCATTTCCTCACGGCGCAGGATACTCAGCCGCTCGGAAAGTGGAGAAACAACACGACCTATAACGCTATGCTCACACCCACTGAGGTTAAGGGCTGCTGGAACAGATATCAGCAAAAGCACCTCAACGACGAGGTTATTCTCACCTTCGGCCACGGTGACGGCGGCGGCGGACCCACTCAGCTGCATATGGAAAACCACCGCAGACTTTGCAAGGGTATACCGTCCTTCCCGAATACGGTTATCGAGTTTGCGGGCGACTACCTTGAGCGCACAAAGCAGAAGGTTGAAAAGGATGAAAAACTGCCCACTTGGGTAGGCGAGCTTTACCTTGAATTCCACAGAGGTACGTATACCTCCAACGCGTGCAACAAGCGCAACAACAGAAAGAGCGAGTTCCTCTACCAGAACGTTGAGCTTTTCAGCGAAATCAACCGACTTCTCAATAAGGCGCAGTATCCTCAGGAAAAGATTAACGAGGGCTGGGAGTGCATACTTCTCAACCAGTTCCACGATATTATCCCCGGCTCGTCTATTTATCAGGTGTACGAGGAAAGCACAAAGCAGTACGAAGCTATAGGCGAGGTAGGCAACGGCCTTCTTGACACGGCAAAGGCAGAAATTGCCGCAAATATTGCTACAGACGGCGGTATTGCCGTGTTCAACCCCAACTCCTTCACAAACAGCGGCGTAGTAGACGTTGACGGCGAAAAGATTTACGTTGAAAATATTCCTGCAAAGGGTTGGAAGGTTGTCAAGGTCAACGAGAGCAAGGGCAGCGTTGAAATTTCCGACAAAAAGCTTGAAAACGAATACTTCGTTCTTGAATTTGCGGATGATTATACTATCAGCCGTATTTACGACAAGCGCTGCGGCAGAGAGGTGCTCAAGGCAGGCGAGAGGGCAAACGTAATCGAAGCCTACGAGGACTTCCCCAGAGAGTACGATGCCTGGGAAATTTCCGTATACTACAAGGAAAAGCGTTGGGAAATCAACGACGTAAGCGCGGTTGAAATGCTCGACGAGGGCGTCAGAAAGGGCTTCAAGGTAACAAGAAAGTTCTTTGATTCCGTGATTGAGCAGAAAATCTGGCTCTATAATGACATTGATAAAATTGATTTCGACACCACAGCCGAGTGGTGGCAGGAGCACATCCTTGTCAAGGCGGCCTTCCCCGTTGAAATCAATGCTGACAAGGCGAGCTATGAAATTCAGTTCGGCTGCGTTGAGCGCCCGACCCATTCCAATACAAGCTGGGATGCCGCAAAGTTCGAGGTCTGTGCACACAAGTTTGCCGACCTTTCCGAATGTGATTACGGCGTAAGCATACTCAACGACTGCAAGTACGGCCACGATATTCACGACAGCGTGATCAGGCTCACGCTTCTCAAGTGTGCTACCCATCCCAGCCCCAAGGCTGATAAGGGTCACCACGAGTTCACTTATTCACTCCGTCCGCACGAGGGCTGCTTCAAGCAGGCAGGCACGGTACGCCTCGCTTACGACCTCAACAATCCGATGACAGCGGTTAAGCTCGGAAAGCAGAGCGGTACGCTTCCCGAAAGCTACAGCCTCGTTTCGGTTTCGCACGAGAATATCGTTGTCGATACCGTCAAGAAGGCGGAGGACTCTGACACAACGATTGTCCGTATGTACGAAAGCTGGAACAAGCGTGTGGGTAGCGCAACGCTTACCTTCGGCTTTGATATCAGCAGTGCAGTGCTCTGCGACCTTATGGAAAACGAAATCGAAGTATTAGAGGTAGTTGATAATACAGTTACTCTTCCCGTAAAACCGTTTGAGATTGTTACAATTAAAGTAAAATAAGGCAAAATAAAAAACTCAGCCGAAACTGAACTCGGCTGAGTTTTTGCTGTCCCTACAATGTTTCTCCTGTTTTATGTTCTGTATAATTACAATCGGGTGAGGGCAGAGCCCTCCCACAATTTTGCATTTTGCTTTTTGCACTTTGCATTTAAAAAGCACCGTCGGCGTTAAAACCAACGGTGCTTTGAAATTTATGCGGTTATTTGATTAATACATTCCGCCGCCCTGTGCTGCTGCCATGGCTGCTGCCTGTGCCGCATCTGCCTGGGGGTCGGGCTTATCCGTTACAAGTGACTCTGTTGTGAGTACCATTGCCGCAACGGAGGAGGCGTTTTCGAGTGCTGAACGTGTAACCTTTGTCGGGTCAAGGATGCCTGCCTCAAACATATCAACATAGCCGTCGCTTGCGAAGTTGTAGCCGAAGCCGGTCTTACCGCTTGTGCGGATTTCGTTTACGATAACGCTGCCTTCAAGACCTGCGTTAGCGGCAATCTGGCGTACGGGAGCCTCAAGAGCCTTGAGAACAATCTTAACGCCTGTCTTGATGTCTGCATCGTCTGTGTCGAGCAGAGCCTCAACAGCGGGAATAGCGTTGATAAGTGCAACACCGCCGCCTGCAACGCAGCCCTCTTCAACGGCTGCCTTTGTAGCTGCAAGAGCATCCTCAATGCGAAGCTTCTTTTCCTTCATTTCGGTTTCCGTAGCGGCACCTACACGGATAACTGCTACGCCGCCTGCGAGCTTTGCAAGTCTTTCCTGGAGCTTCTCGCGGTCGAAATCGGAGGTTGTTGTGCCGATCTGAGTTCTTATCTGTGCAACTCTTGCGGCAATCTCTGCCTTGTCGCCTGCGCCGTCAACAATGATTGTGTTTTCCTTGCTGATTTTAACCTGGCGTGCACGGCCGAGCTGTGTGAGCTGTGTGTCCTTGAGCTCAAGACCGAGCTCTTCCGTGATAACCTCGCCGCCTGTGAGAGTAGCAATGTCACGGAGCATTTCCTTGCGTCTGTCGCCGAAGCCGGGAGCCTTGACTGCAACGCAGGTGAACGTACCGCGAAGCTTGTTGACAAGGATTGTGGAAAGTGCCTCACCCTCAAGGTCCTCCGCAACGATTACGAGCTTCTTGCCGGACTGAAGAATCTGCTCAAGAAGGGGAAGAATTTCCTGAATGTTGGAAATCTTCTTGTCTGTGATAAGGATGAACGCATCGTCGATAACTGCTTCCATCTTGTCTGTATCTGTTACCATATAGGGGGAGATGTAGCCGCGGTCGAACTGCATACCCTCAACGATGTCGGAATCGGTGATTGCAGTTTTGCTCTCCTCAACGGTGATAACGCCGTCTGCGGAAACCTTATCCATAGCGTCAGCGATAATCTTACCGATTTCAGCATCGGCAGAGGAGATAGTGGCAATCATCTCAATGTCTGCGGAGCTGCTTACGGGCTTGGAGTTAGCCTTGACTGCTGCCGTAGCGGCGTCAACTGCCAGCTTGATGCCCTTCTTGATTACCATCGGGTTTGCGCCTGCGGTAACGTTCTTGATGCCCTCGCGTACGAGTGCCTGTGCAAGAAGTGTAGCGGTTGTCGTACCGTCGCCTGCAACGTCGTTTGTCTTTGTTGCAACTTCCTTTACAAGCTGTGCACCCATATTCTCAAACGGGTCCTCAAGCTCAACCTCCTTGGCGATTGTTACACCGTCGTTTGTGATGAGGGGAGCACCGTACTTTTTGTCAAGAACAACGTTTCTGCCCTTGGGGCCGAGTGTGATTTTAACTGTGTCTGCAAGCTTGTCAATACCTGCCTGAAGAGCCTTGCGGGCATCTTCACCGTAAATAATCTGCTTTGCCATTTCTCATTTTCTCCTTTAATTATTCGATTACTGCAAGAATGTCGCCCTGGCGGACGATTGTGTATTCTTCCTTGTTGATTTTAACCTCTGTGCCTGCGTACTTGCCGATGATAACCTTGTCACCGACGTTGATGTACATTTCTACCTTGTTGCCGTCAATTTCGCCGCCGGGGCCAACAGCAACAACCTCAGCAAACTGGGGCTTTTCCTGTGCGGAAGCGGCAAGAATGATGCCGCTCTTGGTGGTTTCTTCAACTTCTGCAGCCTTGACGACTACTCTGTCTGCAAGGGGTCTGATTGTCATTTATAACTCCTCCTGTTAAGTAATTATTTTGTGGTTTAGCACTCTCGTGCGCCGAGTGCTAATTCATATTCTAACCTATTTTTTTTAAAATTCAAGAGTATTTAAGAAATTTTTGCCAATTGGCTTATTGTTTACAATTTGTTCACATTTTCTTTGCGATTTCCTTGGCAATTCCCGCTGCAGCCGCAACGGTTGCCGTTGCACCGAGTGCCGCAAGCGCAATTCTTCTCGGCTTTTCAAGCTCATCGGCGTCAATAAAATAGCCGAGCAGTGAAAGGGGAGTTTTGCCCATTAAATCGAAATAGGTGATGTGGCGCGTTGTAAAGGCTGAGGTGTCGCTTTCGTCAATTTCAAACAGCCTTACACCTTTGTTTTCGTTGCCGTAGCAGCGGAAGGAGGCGGCAGGGGTTTGAATCATTCTCACGCCGTCACAGTCAATGTCAAACAGGTTCATATGGTGGTGGCCGTAAACAACTGCAAGCACATCGCCCTGTGCCTTTACCACAGCATACTGACCGTAGTTAGCCTTACAGCCGGGGGTAGCCTCATACAGCCTGCCCGAATTGATGCAGGATTCTTTGAGCCTTACATACTTTTCCTGCTCGTAGTCATAAACCGAGCCCTCGTCATCCTTTCCGCAGTCCTCAAGACAGCTTGCAATTTCCGTCATCGGAATGTGCTGGAACATCAGCGAGGGCAGTCTGCCGAGCGAATCGCTTGTCTGTCTGTACCATTCGACAGCTTCGGCGGTAACGCCCTCATAGCATCTGTCCTCCTCCTTGTTCTGTCTGGAGGTGTCCATCATCCACAGGTTGAATTTCGGCGTATCGCCCGAATAAATGAGAATATTGTGCGTGCCCACGTCACCGTGGCCGTATGTATCAACAAGCCCCACAAAACAACTGTATTCACGGTAGAGGTCAATTATTTCTTCCTTGGTCATACAGCACATATCGTCGTGGTTGCCGAATATCATACCGAACGGGATATTTCGCTTTTTGAGCGGCTCCAGAATAATTTTCAGCGACTTTTTCATTCTCTCTTTTGTCGCTTCAAAGCCTTCTGCAACGTGCCTGTTGCCAAAGCGTGCGTCAAGCAGATGGTTGGCTAAAACATTGTCGCCCGTAAAAATGACAAGGTCGGGCTTTAATTCATCGTACGCCTTGTCCAGCATCCTCAGCATAGACCGCCTCGGGTAGTGCATATCCTGCGGGTCGCTTACCTGCAAAATCTTAAATTTTCCGTTGTTAAATTGAAGGTTCATATAATACTCCTATTGTTGTGATTTTTAAATTTTAACACTGCCAACACTTTACTGTCAAGCAACATTGACAAAAAGAATAAACGCTGATAAAATGAATACAGTATTTAAAGAAAAGGAGTTTTTAAAATGACACAGATTGATAAGACAATGACTATCGGCGATATTCTTGACGCTAACCGTGAGGTTGCACCCTTCTTCCTTGAAATGGGTATGCACTGCCTCGGCTGTCCTTCCGCAAGAAGCGAGAGCGTTGAGCAGGCCTGCCGTGTACACGGTGTAAATGCTGACGAGCTCGTTGCAAAGATTAACGCTTTTCTTGCAAAGTAAGCAATGAAAAATCTTTCTCCACGTCTTGAAGCGGTAGCCTCTCTTGTCCGCAAGGGCAGGAGAGTTGCCGATATCGGCACCGACCACGCCTATCTGCCCGTTTACCTCGTGCAAAGCGGCGTTGCTGATTTTTGCATTGCCGCAGACCTTCGCAAGGGCCCTCTTGAAAACGCCAAAAATGCAGTTGAAGAAGCGGGGCTTGAAGAAAATATAATTCTTCGCTTGTCCGACGGCTTGCAGAAGTTTGAGCCCGACGAGGTCGATGAAATCGTGATTGCAGGTATGGGCGGAATACTCATAGCGCAGATTATCGAAGCTGCACCGTGGTTGCAAAAAGGCGGGAAACACCTTGTTTTACAGCCTATGAGCCACCCCGAGGTGCTTCGCAAATTTCTCATTACCAACGGTTACAGCATAGTTTGTGAAACCGTTTGTGAGGATGCCGGCAAGCTCTACTGCGTAATGAGCGTTGAGTTTTGCGGTGAGTACATAAAGCGGCCTGCGTATTATGAGTATTACGGCGAAATACCGCAGTGCAAAACCGAGCTTTCGGAAAAATACCTTTCCAAGCTTGCTTTCCGTCTTTCGCGCGATGCGGACAGTATGCGCTGTGCCGACCCGACAAGGGCAGATAAGCTTTATAAGGTATCCGAAAAAATCGAAACCTTAATTAATTGAAATTTATATGCAGTAGTACATTGTAACATCTTAAAGTTGACTTTTGTAGGGGCGGATATTATCCGCCCGTGCTGATATTGCTCGGTTTGCTGGCGGCTGATAGCCGCCCCTACAGTGAAGGTTTAGTTGTTACAGCGTAGTAGGGGAGGCGTTTCGCCTCCCGTTGGATGTATGTAGCATTAACAACGGGAGGGGTGACCCCTCCCCTACAAAAAGTATATACGGTGATTTTTATGAAACGTGCTTTTCTTATAGTCCTTGACAGCTTCGGTATAGGTGAAATGCCCGACAGTGCCGCCTTCGGAGATGAGGGCAGCAATACCCTTGCCGCAATTTCGAAATCCGAATTTTTCAAGGCGGAAAACCTGAAAAAGCTTGGCCTTTTCAATATTGACGGTGTTGACTGCCGCGAAAAATGCGATAATCCCGTTGCCGTTTACGGCAGGCTCAGCGAAGACTCCAAGGGTAAGGATACCACCACGGGCCATTGGGAGATAGCGGGTCTGGTAAGCGACAGGCCTATGCCGACCTTCCCTGACGGCTTTCCTCGGGATTTTATTGAGAGCTTTGAAAAGGCAACGGGCAGAAAATGCCTTTGTAATAAGCCTTATTCGGGTACTGCGGTTATTGCCGATTACGGCCGTGAGCATATAAAAACGGGTGCGCTGATTGTCTATACCTCGGCGGACAGCGTTTTTCAGATTGCCGCACACGAGGATATCGTGCCCGTTGAAGAATTATATAAATACTGTGAAACTGCGCGTGAAATGCTCTGCGGCGATTTGGCAGTCGGCAGGGTTATCGCAAGACCGTTTACGGGAGAATATCCGAATTTTGTCCGCACCTCAAACCGCCACGATTTTTCGCTTGCACCAACGGGCAAAACCGTGCTTGACGAGCTGAAGGAAAAAGGGCTTGACGTTATTTCCGTTGGCAAAATCAGCGATATTTTTGCAGGTGTCGGCATAACCGAAGCCTACCGCACCGCAAACAATACCGAGGGTATGGCAAAAACGCTTGAAATGCTTGATAAGGATTTCAACGGCCTTTGTTTTACAAACCTTGTCGATTTCGATATGCTTTACGGACACCGCAACGACGTTGACGGCTACGCAAAGGCGATTGCCGAATTTGACAATTGGCTGCCTTCGTTTATTGATAAAATGCAGGAAACCGATTTGCTGATTATCACCGCCGACCACGGCTGTGACCCATCAACTCCGAGCACCGACCACTCCCGCGAATACGTGCCCGTGCTCATTTACGGCAAAAACGAAAATTCCGTTAACCTCGGCACGATAGACGGCTTTGACTTTGTTGCGGATATATTGAGAGAAACAGTTATGAAATAAAAAACAACCGATATGAGGCCTGAAGCTTCATATCGGTTGCGTTGTTTTTACACGAAAAGCGAAATGAACCAGTTGTAAATACCCATAAAGAAATTGACTATTTTCTGCCAGAAATTGGGCTCTTCGGAGGGGCTTTCGGTTGGCTGAGTCGTTGTTTCTGCGGGGGCTTTCGTTGTGGTTTCCTGTGAAGGATTTGTCGTGCCGTCAATGCTTGTGGTTGTTTCTGTCGGCACGTTGCCTGAGGTCGGCTCGGTTACCGAAGGCGGTGCGGTCGTTGTTTCGGGTGTATAGACTTCGCTCAAATCAATACTGTAAATAATCAGCTTGCCGTTTTCAATCGAAAACCATTCAATGCTGTTGGTGCCGGCGTTGTACATTACCTGTCCGAAACGGGGAAGCACGGCACTCGTTTCTACCGCCTTGTTGTCCGTGAGGCTGCCGTTTGCATCAAGGAAGCCTACGTACATTCTCTTTGTTTCCGTGAATTGGCTGCTTACCATATACGGCACGGCAACCTTGTCCTTGCCTATAAGTACAGCCTTCGGGTTGGTGACACCCTCTGCCCTTATTCCTGTGTAGCTTGTCAGCACCTTTTCGGGCTGCGAAGCAAGCGTTGAGGGGTTGAAAAGCTGAGTGACAAGGTTGGCGGCGGAAATTTCCGTTGAGTCCGTTGTGTTCTGGTAGCTGCTTACAAGCAGGTAGCCTGCGCTTGTTTTTACAACACCGCCAAGCTGGCTGAAGGTGTCGTTGTAGCCGTATTCGCCTTTGAAAAAGTATGAATCACCCTTTTGCAGTAAGCTCCAACTGTTGCCTCCGCTCATTTTAGTAATGTGGAAACTTCTGTGCGGTTCGGCATCGGAACGGTCGATATACACAAAGTCCGTACCGTCCTGAAGTATGAACTGGTGGAATGAATGACTGGCGTAGGGAATAACTGTTGAATTCGGAACACTGACCTGCTTAAAGGTTTTGGTATCTACAGCAAAAGAATAAGATGCCTGATGAACAAGTCCTTCAATGTTTGCGGTGAACATCAGCCTGCCTACGTGCCCCGTAATGTATTTTCCATTTTCGGAAAGTGCATTGTTGCCACAATCCAATGCAGCTATGCCTTCAAAGTGGCCGGGTGCGTTGCCTGTCATATCCAAAGAACGGATTTTTTTGCCGCTTGAATCGTAATTTACAAGGCGCATTGCCGTTTTGCTTTCGTCCTTGTCGTAAATTCTGTTGCCGAAAAGCACGTAATACGTGCCGTCTGTGCCCTTGGTGAAGGCGCCGAAATCAACAAGCTCCTTTTCTACCGTGATTTCGCTTGTCACCTTTTTGCCGTCGGTTTCAATTATTTTCAGCGTGCCGTCGGTCTGATTGATACAAACTGCATAACTGCCGTCAGCGTTCTGTACTGTGGTGATGTTTGGGACATAGCCGTGGTCATATCCGTCGCTGGCATAGATGTTGTCGTTGTCCTTTGCGGCAACATCAATAAGCTGTGAGACGCAGGCTTCAAGCGGCTTTTCCTCTGCCGCAAAGCCCGAAAGCACGCCCGTGCAAAGCACGGTTAATAGCGCAGACAATATACAAACAATTTTAAATGACTGCCTGTTTTTCATTTGGAGTTACTCCTTTGTCAATGTTTTATCCGTATTAAATTTACCATATATTGCTTTGGCGGTCAATTGAGTGTTACTCTTATTTTACGAATGTGTTTGCAAAAAGCAATATACACGAAGCTGTAATTATTGATAAATTCATTAAAAACTACAGACAAAAAACTGTTTACAAAAGTATCATATTATGCTACAATACAGAAGTTAATGCTTATCTATTAAGGAACGGTGAAAAATATGTCAGGACATAACAAATGGAGCACGATTAAGCGCAAAAAGGAAAAGACCGACGGCGCACGTGCAAAGGTGTTTACAAAAATCGGCAGAGAGATTGCTGTTGCAGTGCGTGACGGCGGTCCCGACCCCGCTTCAAACTCCAAGCTCAAGGATATTATTGCTAAGGCCAAGGCCGCAAACGTACCCAACGATAATATTGACCGTATCATCAAGAAGGCAAGCGGCGAAACAGGTGGCGCAGATTACGAGAACATTGTTTACGAGGGCTACGGTCCTTCGGGCGTTGCCGTTATCGTTGAAGCTCTTACCGACAACCGCAACAGAACAGCGGGCGATGTGCGCCACTATTTCGACAAGTACGGCGGAAATATGGGCCAGAGCGGTTGCGTTTCCTTTATGTTCACACGCTACGGTGTAATCCTTATCGAGTCTGAGGACGTTGACGAGGAAACACTTATGGAGGCAGCCCTCGAAGCAGGCGCAGTTGACTTCATTACAGAGGATGAGTCTGTTTTCGAAATCCGTACAGAGCCCAACGACCTCGGTGCAGTGCGTGATGCTCTTGAAGCGGCAGGCTATACCTTCGTTGTTGCAGAGGTGCAGTATGTTCCCTCAACCTATACCGCCCTTACAAACGAGGACGATATCAAGAATATGAACAAGATGCTTGAGATGTTCGACGATAACGATGATATCCAGGAAGTATGGCACAACTGGGAAAACGCTGACGAGGAATAATTATAATCAAAGGCAAGGGTTTATTCTCCTTGCCTTTAATATTATAAAAGAGGAATTTTATTATGAACTCTGTATTTGAAAAATTCAGGCAGTTCCGTGTTAATGCGGATGAGCCCGATTACGATTGCCGCGAGGGCTGCTTTATGCGCCTTTACCGGAACGTTGACAAGGCACAGTATACGGACTGGATATCTGCTCTTGTTGCCGACGGTTTTGCCGTTTTACAGCAAACCGAAAATAACGGCAACCTTTATACCTGCCTTAAGGGTGAGGCTGTAATTAACGCATTTTTTACTCCCTGTGACGGAATTCTCCGCGTTGCCGCAAGCGAAGGCGAGCGTACACCCGTATTTGAAAAGACAAGCTGTACGGGTGAGGGTGAAACCGCCTTTTACGGCTTTGAAAACGACCGCACACTTATAGACTGCGGTATGTGTCTGCTCATTCAGTGCCCCGATTACAGCTTTTTTATAGTCGATTCGGGCCACTATCTCCAGTTTAACGACAACGACAGAATCTATAAATTTATGCGTGACCGCACACCAAACGGACAGAGGGTAGTCGTCAACGGCTGGCTTCTTACCCACGCACACTCCGACCACGTTTCAAAGTTTATGGATTTTCTGCGTTATAACAGATACGACGTTGAAATCGAAGGCATATATTCCAACCTTATTCCTGCCGACAATAAGGCAAGCGAATTCTGGGACCCCGAGGAAAAACGCCTTGCACCCAAGCTCTTTAAAATGCTTGCTGAAACCGATATTCCGACATATAAAATTCATACGGGTCAGCGTTTTTATATCCGAAACCTCTGTTTTGATGTTATGGGTACGCACGAGGATATTTATCCGCAGACGGTTAGAGATTATAACGATTCGTCCTGTATGGTTATGCTCACTGCGGAAGGCTCCAGGGTCTTTATTCCGGGCGATGCAAGCAACCTTGCAAGCGCAGAGCTTGAAAAGCGTTACGGCAAAGCTTTAAAATGCGACGTTGTTCAGGTGGCACACCACGGCCACAACGGCCTTTATAAGTCTGCTTATGAATTGCTTTGCGCAGATACGGCGGTTTTCCCGATAACGAGAATAAAGTTTGACGAGGAATACCCGAGGATGGAGGCTAACCGCAGAGCAATCGAGCTGGCTTCAGCCTACTTCATAACCGCCGACGGTACGGTGAAAATTCCGCTCCCGTACAAAAGGGGAGAGGCAGAGGTGCTGCCCGGCGAAACCTTTGAGGATTTCGGCAAAATCGAGCGGCTTTGGGGCTACACCTATTCCGATGAGCGAAAAAAGGAACTATATGATATGTTCATTCAAAACGGCGGTGACCTTGAAAATGCCACACTTCCCGTTATGTATCAGGGCATTTTCTCAATGTGAGGTTAGTCAGTTATGAAGGAAATTGATGTTTTTGATTTTGACAAAACGCTCATTCCGTTTGACAGCGGTTCACGCTTCTGGCTTTTCTGCCTTGCCCGTAACCCGTGGATTATCGTCTGCCTGCCGTATCAGGTGCTGATGATGCTTTTATATATTACGGGAATAAAGGACTTGACCTTTGCAAAGGGACGTTTTTTCTGCTTTATTCGTTTTATAAACCTTGAAAAGAATGTTGCAAATTTCTGGGATAAGTACGAGAAAACGGTATTTGACTGGTTTAAAAACGCCAAAAAAGAAAGACCTTGCGTTGTAATCAGCGCAAGCCCCGATTTTCTGCTGGCAGATATTTGTTTAAGGCTGAATATAGATAAGCTTATCTGTACCGTGCATAACCCGAAAAACGGCAGAATAATCGGCAAAAACTGTAAGCGTGAGGAAAAGATAAGACGTTTCAATGAAGAGATAGGCAAGTGTCGTGTGGTTAATGTTTGCTCTGACAGCCTTAAAAGCGACAAATGGATATTCTCACTCGGCGAAAACTGCTTCCACATTCAGAAGAACGGAGAAAAGGTCAGGTTTATATACAGCGAAGTATATAAGGATTGATAAATAATAATATATAAATAACGCCCTGAAAGGATTGCTCCTCTCAGGGCGTTGCCGTTTATTCTGCGTTATCAGCCTGCGTAGTAAAGAGACTTAAGCTCGTCGTAAATCTTTGTGTTCATTTCTGCAAGAGCAGCGTTGTCGTCTGCTACTTTGTAAGCATCTGTCTCGTATGTTGCTTCAAGCTCCTCTGTAAGAGCTTCGCTTGCAAGATTCTGGCTGATTGTAATCTGCCACATGGGCTTGTCGTGCTTCTGTACGAAGTACATTACATGGTAGCCGTACTCTGTTTCAACAACTGCAATGTCGCCTTCCTTACGTGCTTCGTCAAGTGACCATGCCTCGAAGGGCTCAACCATCTGACCTCTGCCGACGTACTCGTAAAGGCCGCCTGTTGTGTTGGAGCCTGTGTCCTTGCTGTCCTTTTCAACAAGCTCAAGGAACTTCTCAAGCGGGTCTGCCGCTGCCTCAATTTCCTTGAGTGCTGCCTCTGCAAGAGCCTTCTGCTTTGCCTTTTCAGCTTCCTTGTCAGTTGCATCTTCAGCAAACTGGTAGAGGATGTGGCGAACGTCTACGGGGATAGTCTCGTCATCTCTGTAGGAGGGCTTTTCCATCATGAAGATGTACTGTGAACCGCTTACGTCGAACATCTTCTTCTCGCCGGCCTTTGTCTTGTCGCTGTAGAGCCAGTCGATTATATCTTCGCTGAAGCTGTTCTGAACGGAGGACTTCTGAATGAACGTGCTGAGTGTTGTCTTGCTGTCCTTGAAATCGTTAGCTTCTTTCTGTGCTTCTGTTGCGTATTCCTCAGCAAGCTTTACAAAGGAAGCGGAATCCGTAATCTTGCCGAACATCTCTTCAGCCTTTTTCTTGGCTTCTGTCTTTGCCTTGTCTTCAGCGGCCTTCTTCTCTTCGTCTGTAGCGTTTTCGTCAAGCTCTTCTGTTTCGGGCTCGATAGCAAAGAGACGGAAGTCAACTACGTCGTATGCTGACTTATCCTCTTTGTAAACCTTTTCAAGCTCCTCGATAGAGTAGCCTTCGCCTCTTGTTTCAAGAAGGTGCTTGCTGTATTCCTGCGCAAGGGTTTCGTTTTCAACGATATCCTTGAAGGTATTTTCGTTCATACCGTTGCCGTAGCTTGCGCGAAGGTATGCACCGAGGGAAACAACCTGGCCGCCCTGTTCTTCGGCGCTGGTCTTGATGTTTTCGCGAAGCTCTTCAATCTGAGCCTCGGTTTCTGCCTTGACTTCATCGCTTACTTTGAAGCCTGCCTCGTTTGCCATATCAACGATTACGTTGTAGTACTGCATACGCTCAAGAGCCATAGCCTCGAAATACTGCTTCCAGGTAGCCGTTGAGCCGTCCTCAAGCTTGTAATCGTCAAAGGGATAGTCCTGCTCTGCGGGGTCCTTTGAGTAGTCGTAGCCCGTGTACTGGTAGCCGTAGCCTGCACCGTAGTACTGGTCGTACTGTGCAGCCATGTTGTAGATGTAGTTGTGAACTGATTTGTAGTAGTATTCGTATTCAACGGCGGAATACTTTTCGCCGCCGACTGTTTCGATAGACTTCATTCTGTCGAACACGCCGAGGTTTTTGCAGCCGAAGAAGCCTGCAACGCCGGCGATTGCAACGACAAGAACAATAGAGATAATGCTCTTTGTCTTCTTGCTCATTCTGTGGCCGCCGATTTTGTGGGACTTCTTTGCGTTCTGCTTGGAGGCTTTGGCAAGGCGTGCCTTGCGTTCCTCACGGTAGTCATTTGCTGATTTCTGAGTAGCCATCTAATCATCCTTTTCGAGTAATTGAAGTGTTTAAAACACACTAACGCATTTGATTATATACTATTTTGAAAAAATATACAAGCCTTATTTTTTATTTTATACAATTATCACAAGTTCGTCAAAATTCAAAGGCTCACCGGTGCTGACCGATGAGCCTTTTTTGCTAAATGTGTTTATTCTTTTACGCTTTCAACTATGCCCTTTGCAAGGCCTGCCATACCCTGAATTTCAGACGGAATGATAATCTTTGTTGCCTGACCGTCTGCTGCCTTTTCAAATGCGTCAAGGCTGCGGATTGTAAGGAATGCGTTTGAAGGCTCGGATTCGTTGATAAGCTGAATTGCTTTTGCTCTTGCTTCTTCAACGGCGATGATGGCCTGTGCCTCACCTTCGGATTCACGGATTTTTGCTTCCTTGACAGCTTCTGCACGGAGAATGGCGGCCTGCTTGTCAGCCTCTGCGGCGAGAATCTTGGAGGTCTTCTGACCTTCCGCAACGAGTACCTGGCTTTCCTTTTCACCCTCTGCGCGAAGGATGGCTTCACGGCGCTCACGCTCTGCCTTCATCTGCTTCTCCATAGCGTCCTGAATTTCCTTGGGGGGAAGAATGTTTTTCAGCTCAACACGGTTTACCTTGATACCCCATGCATCTGTTGCTTCGTCAAGGATGCCTCTGATTTTTGCGTTGATTGTGTCACGGGAGGTAAGCGTGTGGTCAAGCTCAAGCTCACCAATGATGTTACGCAGTGTAGTTGCGGTAAGGTTTTCAATAGCTGAAAGGGGACGCTCAACACCGTAGCAGTAGAGCTTAGGGTCTGTAATCTGGTAGAAAACAACCGTGTCTATCTGCATTGTAACGTTATCCTTTGTGATAACGGGCTGCGGCGGGAAATCGACAACCTGCTCCTTGAGCGAAACCATCTTTGCAACTCTTTCAAAAAGCGGTATTTTGAAGTGAATACCCGTCTGCCAGGTTGTCTGATATGCGCCGAGCCTTTCAAGGACATAGGCCTTGGACTGGGGAACGATTTTGATATTAAGTGCGACTATGACAATTGCAAGAATAAATAAGCCTAAAATGATGTACGGTAATGCATCCATTATAAAATTTCCTCCTGATAAAAAATTGAAAAATTCCTCAAAAATCGTTTAAACCTGTGCCGTCTGCGTCTGTTTTTCGACGATGGCTTTAACGCCCTCAATTTGTTTTACGGTAACGGTTTCTCCCTCTTCGATAATGCCGTTATCGGCAGAACGAGCTGTCCATACGCTGCCCTTGACCTTGACACAGCCTGTTTCACGCAGGTTGTCTATAGTCTGGGTTACGATGCCTGCTTCGCCTATAAACCTGTCTGCATTGGTAGGGGCGTATTTGCGGCCCGTGAATTTCTTGACAAACGGCCTCGTTGCAATAAGGGCAACAAGCGAAACGGCGGCAAAGACTGCAATCTGAACGGGTATACTCGCCGAGCAAAGTGTTGCTATAAGTGCCGCAAGAGAGCCCAGGGCAAACCATATTGTCAACAGCTGTACCGTCATTGCTTCGATTACGATGAACGCTATGAGTGCGCCGATCCATACGAAAACCACATTATCACCTCCTTTGTCTGAATAATACCACAAATCAAAATTCTTTGCAATAATTTTCAGTCGGAAATTCGGAACATAATGTGTACAAAAAGATTTTTACCGCTACAGGTTGTGGTTTGGCAATGGGCTGATACTTGCTCTAGTATGGTTTTTACTTGTAAATAATTTGTGAACACACACGAAAAAAGCGATGAAAAGCATTCAGAAAATATTGTAAACGGACGGTTTCATAAGCTCGCCTATTTCTTCGGCATAAGCCACGATTTCCGCACAGCTTTCCTTTATCTCGTCGGGCGTTACTAGGTCAATTGAATCAATACGTTCATCAATCGGTTCAAGGTGAATATGGCTTACGAAAAGTGAGAAAAAGCTTCTGCTTTCTTTCCAGGTGTTTTTCAGCGGTTCAATATACTCGTTGCTTTCGCAGGCGGACAGCGCGGCGGCCTTCAGCTTATCTGCCCTTTCCGTTACCTCCTTGCTTGTAAACACGGAAAGCAAACCTATTGCCGCAATCAGTATAAGTGCAATTATTCCTCTTTTCATTTTTTGTCTATAGCCTTTCCGAAACCGTTTTTGCTGTAGGTAAGCACCATAATTTCGCTTTCCTCGCGGTGTATGCTTTTTAAGTGCTTTTTCAGCAGCGTTATGTCAAGCCCTACGCAGGGTAAAGCCTTTTCGATTATTTTTCCGTCGCATATCACAAGCTGCGGCAGCCCTTCGTCGGGTGCTTTTCTGCCTGCAAGCGAGGCGGTCAGCGATGTGTATTCGGGTTTAAGCATAACGCTTACCGTGCCGTTGGTTTCAACAATTGCGTACTGCACCTGCTCAATGTCGAAAACGTCCTTCTGCCGCAGTGAAGAAAGCAAATCCTGCACGGTAAGCCTTAATGCCCTCATCTTTTTCTGGTCAAGCACACCGTCGTTAATCACTATTGCCGGGTGGCCGTCAAAAGCTTCGCGGAATCTGCCGAAGCGCATTGACAGCACGGAACAGATTATTGAAAGCGCAACGAGCAGAAAAACGCTTAATGCGGAATTTATCAGCGGCATATCAAGATCCTGCATCGGTGCCGCCGCAAGTTCGGAAAGCAGAATCGTCACAACAAGCTCCGTCGGCTGCATTTCGCCGATCTGCCGCTTGCCCATCAGCCGTACGGAAATAACGGCAAGCAGAAAAAGTATAAGCGTCCTTATAAGTAATGTAGCCATAAATTATCCTCCCGTTTACAGTAATTATGCACGTAAAATATTGACCTGAAACATTTTTATATGATATATTGGCTTTGTAATTGAAGAGGTGATAAGGAAATGGAAAAATATTCGCTCGGATTTGATATAGGCGGTACGAAATGTGCCGTTATACTCGGCAGGGGGGAAATACCCGAAAATCCGACAAACGGATTTATAGTTGATAAAATCCGCTTTGAAACAAGGCAGAAAAGAGGTTGGCGGGAAATTACCGAAGAGCTCTTATCCTGTGCTGAAAACATACTTGAAAGAAACTCTGTCAGGCCGGAGCAGGTTATCGGCTGCGGTATAAGCTGCGGCGGTCCTCTTGACAGCAGAAAAGGCGTGATAATGTGTCCGCCCAATCTTCCCGATTGGGATAACGTACCGCTTGTTGAAATGACGGAAAAAAGGCTCGGAATTAAAGCTTTCCTGCAGAATGATGCGAATGCCTGTGCGGTTGCGGAATGGAAATTCGGAGCAGGCAGAGGCACGCGCAATATGGTTTTTCTTACCTTCGGCACGGGTATGGGTGCCGGCCTTATTCTTGACGGCAGGCTGTACAGCGGCACCAACGATATGGCGGGCGAGGTCGGCCATATACGGATTGCACCCGACGGACCCGAGGGATATGGCAAAAAAGGCTCGTTTGAAGGCTACTGCAGCGGCGGCGGTATAGCAAGGCTGGCAAAAAGCATAGCCGAAAAAAAGCTTGACGAAGGCGTTGAGATGTCCTTTTGCAAGGATAAATCGGAGCTTGATTCAATTACCGCAAAATCCGTTGCTCTGGCGGCTGCCGAAGGCGATGAAACAGCAAAGGAAATTTACGGTATATGCGGTGAGCATCTCGGCAAGGGCCTTGCCGTTATAATTGATATATTAAATCCCGAGGCAATAGTTATAGGCAGTATTTACGAGCGGTCATCGGTCTTGCTCAGGGAAAGAATGCAGGAAACGGTTGAAAAAGAGGCGCTTTCTCTCTCCTGCGGTGTCTGCCGTATTCTGCCTGCCGAATTGGGCGACTCAATAGGCGATTTTGCAGCCCTCGGAGTTGCTTTTATGAACGAATAAAAACAAAAGGATGATAAATATGACTTCATTACAGATATTCGAAGAACTGTTAATGCGCTTTCCCGTTCTTGAAAGCTGCAAGGACGATATATACGCTTCGTATAAATTGCTTAAAGCTTGCTATGAAAAGGACGGCAAGGTGCTCGTGTGCGGCAACGGCGGAAGCGCGGCAGATGCCGACCACATCGTAGGCGAGCTTATGAAGGGCTTTCTGCTTAAGAGAAGGATTGAAAAGCCTGCGGCCGACGGTGACGATGAAATACTTTCACGCCTTCAGGGTGCGTTGCCTGCAATTTCGCTCAACGCTCATTCTGCGTTGCTTTCCGCTTTTGCAAACGACCTTGAATTTGACTGTGCCTACGCTCAGCAGGTTTACGGCTATGCCCGTGAAAACGACGTGCTGATAGCTCTGAGCACATCGGGTAATTCAAAGAGCGTTGTCAACGCCGTGCGTGCCGCCTCTGCCGCGGGAATTGCAAGCATCGGCATAACGGGCGAAAGACAAAGCACGATGAGCGAAAAATGTACAGTCTGTATAAATTTACCCGAAACCGAAACCTTTAAAATCCAGGAGCTCACCTTGCCCGTTTACCATTGTCTTTGCGCAATGCTTGAAGCGGACTTCTTTGAAAATTAAGTTTAGTTCAGCACGGCTGTGCTGACGGACAAGCAAGTAATAAATTTTCACCTCCCGACATATCTATTTAGCGATATGAATTCGGGAGGAATGTTTTTTGAGATGCATAGTTGAAGAAAGGGCGGTTGAGCTGGGCCGCTATATAGTTGAAAACGGTGCAACCGTACGCACGGCGGCAAAGCAGTTCGGCATAAGCAAATCCACGGTACATACGGATGTTTCGCGCAGACTTGCAAAGCTCAACCCCTTGCTTTTTGAAGAGGTGAGGGCTGTGCTTGACGTGAACAAGGCACAGCGGCACATCAGAGGAGGTCTTGCAACAAAGGAAAAATACAAATCTGCTCAATAAAATTTTATTTATTTTTGTAAAATACTTGCAGTTTATGGAGAAGTTATTTATAATATATCAAAAAGTTTTATTGGTGGGATGTTAAATGGCTTCTAAGTATTCCGTTTCGCTTAAGCGGATAATAGATGAACACGGCTTCAGCGTTGTTTATTCTCCGTGCGACCCCGGCGAAATTGATGTCACGATGCAGGAGGTTATCCGTCCCGGTTTTATTCTTACCGGTTATGACGATTATTTTGATGCCGGCAGAGTTCAGTTCCTCGGCCTTACGGAAATCGAATATCTGCGCAGTCTTTCCGACGAGGTAAGGGCGCAAAGGCTCGATTTTTACCTTTCTCACAAGCCTGTCGTGTGCATAGTCACGCGTTCGCTTGAAATGCCGAAGGAATTTCTTCCCCTTGCCGAAAAGTACGGCGTTCCCGTTCTTTCCACAAAGGATTCAACTTCTGCCTGTATGTCGGCAATTATTTCTTTCCTCGGCGTTCAGCTTGCTCCCCGTATCACCCGTCACGGCGTTCTTGTCGAGGTGTACGGCGAGGGTGTGCTCATCCTCGGCGACAGCGGCGTCGGTAAGAGTGAAACGGCGCTTGAGCTTATCAAGCGCGGTCACCGTCTTATTGCGGACGATGCGGTTGAAATCCGCAAGGTTTCGTCCCGCACGCTTGTCGGCTCCGCTCCCGACAATATCCGTCACTTTATCGAGGTGCGCGGTGTCGGTATCATAAACGCACAGCGTATTTTCGGTATGGGCTCCGTAAAGCTTACGGAAAAAATTGATATGGTTGTTGAGCTTGAGCCCTGGGACAGCGAAAAGGCTTACGAACGCCTGGGACTGGACGAAAAGTATACCGAAATTCTCGGTATTGATGTTCCCAGCCACGTTGTTCCCGTTCACCCCGGCAGAAACCTTTCCGTTATTATCGAGGCGGCGGCTATGAACAACCGCCAGAAAAAGCTCGGCTACAACGCGGCCCGTGAGCTTCTCAACGGATTAGGTATGGAAGAATGAAATATTTAATTGAAGTTTAATAAATCGGAGGTAACAAATTATGTACAGAATCGGCGTAGATCTCGGCGGCACAAATATTGCAGTAGGTGTTGTTGACAAGAATTTCAACATCATCGGCCGAGGCAAAATGAAGACAAATGCACCCCGTCCGGCAAAGGCGATATTTGACGATATTGCTACCGCCATCAGAATGGCTGTTTCCGATGCTGAAATCACACTTGACGAGGTTAAGTCCATCGGTATAGGTACACCCGGCTCGGTAAACAAGGCAGAGGGTATCATTGATTTTGCAAATAACCTTGATTTCGACCACGTTCCCGCCAAGGAACTGCTTTCCGAAAACCTCGGTACGGATAAAATCTATATTGATAACGACGCCAACTGTGCAGCCCTCGGCGAAGCTCTCGCAGGCGCAGGCAAGGGCAAGGACAGCTTTGTTGCAATCACACTCGGTACGGGTGTAGGCAGCGGTATCGTTATCGACGGCAAGCTTGTAGTCGGCTGTAACTATGCCGCAGGCGAAATGGGACACATGGTTATCGCTATGGACGGCGAGCAGTGCAACTGCGGCAGAAGAGGCTGCTGGGAAAGATATGCTTCCGCAACAGCTCTTATTGCACAGACGAAGGATGCTATGAAAAAGAATGTTGACAGCATAATGTGGGAGCTTGTTGACGATAATATAGCAAAGGTCAGCGGAAGAACAGCCTTCGATGCAATGCGCAAGGGCGATGCTGCCGCAAAGCAGGTTGTAGACAACTACATCCGCTACATTGCAGTAGGCCTTGTAAACGTTATCAACGCACTTCAGCCCGATATGATTTGTATCGGCGGCGGTATCAGCCACGAGAAGGATAATCTTCTTGTTCCCATCCGCAAGCACATCAACCGTGGCAGATACAGCATCTATTCAGAAAAGCAGACCGAAATCTGCTGTGCAACACTCGGTAACGATGCAGGTATCATCGGTGCTGCAATGCTTGACAACTAAAAGGACAGCTTTTTAATGAACAGTATTACAAATATAATCGAGGGTGCGGAAAAGCTCGGCATAAAATACCGACTTGATGCACCTATGTCCGAATACACAAGCTTCAGAACGGGCGGAAAGGCAGACGTTGTCTTTCTGCCGTCCTCTGAGCTGCAGATACGCAGTCTGCTGCGTATGTGCTCAGACGAAGAAGTAAAGCCTTTCATTTTCGGTAACGGTTCTAATCTCCTCGTTTCGGATGACGGAATAAGGGGCGTTTCAATCCGCCTTGCCAACAATTTCGAGGAAATCCGACTTCTTGACGAAACGACAATATACTGCTCAGCAGGCACAAAGCTTGCCTCGCTTTGCAAATTTGCTCTGGAGCATTCACTCACGGGGCTTGAATTTGCCTACGGAATCCCCGGTACTGCCGGCGGTGCGGCATATATGAACGCAGGTGCCTACGGCGGAGAAATGAAGGATGTGCTTACCTGCTGTACACACCTCGATTTTGAGGGGAATCCCGGCCGCCTTACAAAGGAGTATCTCACCTTCGGTTACAGAAGAAGCTCTTATACCGATAAGTATTTTGTAATTACGGGCATTATTGTTTCGCTAAAAAAAGGCGATAAAGAGGAAATCAACGCAAAAATGCAGGAGCTTCTCGGCCGCCGTGTGGATAAGCAGCCGCTTGATTTGCCCAGCGCAGGCAGCTTTTTCAAGCGCCCCGAAGGCCATTTTGCCGGTGCGCTTATTGAGCAGTGCGGACTTAAGGGCTTTTCGGTCGGCGGTGCGCAGGTGAGCGAAAAGCACGCAGGCTTTGTTGTAAACAAGGGCGGTGCGACTACTGCCGATATTATGGAGTTGGGCAGAATTGTTGCCGAAAAGGTGCTCGGCGAAACAGGCGTTGAGCTTGAAAGAGAAGTCAAATATATAGGATAAACTTGGTTGACGGAGTAATAAATTATGTCATTTACATCTGCGGTAAAAGATGAAATCTGTTCAACAGCCGATATGCAGACCTGCTGCTACCATGCGATGACCTACGGGCTGTTGCTGTGCGGCAGGTCTTTTGGTTCAACCTCCATGATACTCGTAACGGAGCACGAGGGCACGGCAAAACTGTATGCCTCGGCTGTTGAGAAAATAACGGGCAGAGCTCCCGTGCTTAAGGGCTCTGAAAGCGGAAAGTATTCCGTAAGCGTCACAAAAAAAGAGGACAGGCTTAAAATTTTAGAGCATTTCGGCGTGTCCGAAAGAATGGTCGGTGTCCGCATCAACCGTTCAAACCTTGCTGAGGAATGCTGTCTTGCCTCGTTTTTAAAAGGTGCTTTTCTTGCGTGCGCAACGGTAACCCATCCGCAAAAAAGCTATCAGCTTGACTTTATTCTGCCCTTCCTGCACCTGAGCGATGATATGCTCAAATTGATGCAGGAGCTTGAAATCAACGCAAAAATGACAAAACGCAAGGGCAGTTATGTAATATATTTCAAGAGCAGTGAAATGATAGAGGATATACTTATGCTGCTTGGTGCGCAGTCGAGTGCACTTGAAATTATGCAGGTCAAAATTGAAAAGGATATGCGCAATAAAATCAACCGCAAGGTCAATTTTGAAACCGCAAACATTGACCGCTCGGTCGATGCGGCAATGGGACAGATAGAGGCAATACGCAAGCTTCGTGCGAGCGGCAAGTTCGACGGTCTGCCCGAAGAGCTGCGTGAGCTTGCAACCCTGCGTGAAGAAAATCCCGAAAGCAGTCTGAAGGAGCTTGGCAATATGCTCTCCGTCAGCCTGTCGCGTTCCGGCGTTTATCACAGGCTTAACAGAATAATAAGCATTGCAAACAGCGAGGATTGAGCTGTCCGAGTGACGGTATTACTGCGGCAAAGCCGCAAAGGAGGTTACGGATATGTCGGGCTTTACACATTTACATCTGCATACCGAGTACAGCTTGCTTGACGGTGCCTGCCGTATCAGGCCTCTTGTCGCCGCTGCAAAGGAGCTGGGGCAGACAAGCCTTGCCATTACCGACCACGGTGCTCTTTTCGGTGCAATAGATTTTTATAAGGAAGCAAAAAAGCAGGGCATTAAGCCGATAATAGGCTGTGAGGTCTACGTTGCGGCAAGAACACGCTTTGATAAGGTTCACGGTATGGACAGCGAGCGTTACCACCTTGTACTGCTTGCCGAAAACGATACGGGCTACCGCAATCTGATCAAAATCGTGTCGGATGCCTGGACTCAGGGCTTTTACACAAAGCCCCGTGTAGATAAGGAACTGCTCGAAAAATATCACGAGGGTATAATTGCCCTTTCTGCCTGCCTTGCCGGCGAAATTCCGCAGGCGCTTCTCAAAAACGATTACGAGCAGGCTGTCAGGACGGCACAGTGGTACAAAGAAGCCTTCGGCGAAAACAATTACTTTATCGAAATCCAGAACCACGGTATCGAGGAGGAGCTTCGTGTTCTGCCTCAGCTTGTCCGCCTTGCAAGGGAGCAGGGGATAGGTCTTGTTGCCACGAACGATACCCACTATATAGAAAAACGGCATTCCAAAATTCAGCAGATTCTGATCTGCATACAGACTAACCATATCCTCGGCGAAAACACAGGGCTTGAATTTGAGGCAGACGAGTTTTATCTCAAGAGCGAAAGCGAAATGCGGGAGCTTTTTGCCGATTTCCCCGAGGCTGTGGACAATACCGCAAAAATTGCCGAAAGATGTAACGTTGAAATAGAATTCGGCAACACGAAGCTGCCCAATTTCGATACCCCCAACGGTGAGGACCATTTTGAATATTTTGCTTCACTCTGCCGTGAGGGCTTTAAAAAGCGTTACGGCGAAAACGCTACCGAGGAATACAGGGAGCGGCTTGAATACGAGCTCGGCGTTGTCAACAAAATGGGCTATACGGACTATTACCTTATAGTCAACGATTTTGTTCAGTACGCAAAGAATAACGGCATTCCCGTCGGCCCGGGCAGAGGCTCGGGCGCAGGCAGTATAGCCGCCTACTGTATAGGCATAACGGGCATTGACCCGATGAAGTATAACCTTCTTTTTGAGCGTTTTCTCAACCCCGAAAGGGTGAGTATGCCCGACTTTGACATTGACTTCTGCTATGAAAGACGGCAGGAGGTTATCGACTATGTTATTTCAAAATACGGCTCCGACCACGTTTCGCAGATTGTCACCTTCGGTACGCTTGCCGCAAAGGCCGCCGTGCGTGACGTAGGCAGGGTTATGGGTCTGCCGTACGCAACGGTGGACTCCGTTGCAAAGCTCATTCCGTTTGAGCTGAATATCACTCTTGACAAGGCTCTTGCACGCTCGTCCGATTTACGCAAGCGTTATGATTCCGATGAAACTGTGAAAGAGCTTATTGACAACGCTATGCAGATTGAGGGTATGCCCCGACACGCCTCAAAGCACGCCGCAGGCGTTGTTATCACCCGTGACCCCGTCAAGGAATACGTGCCGCTTGCGCTGAGTGACGATTTGGCTGTTACCCAGTACACTATGGTTTCCCTTGAAGAACTGGGTCTTCTTAAAATGGATTTCCTCGGGCTTAAAACACTCACCGTTATTTCCGATGCCGAAAAAGCGGTTAAGAAAATTGAGCCCGATTTCGATATTGAAAAAATTCCGCTTGACGACAAGGCAACCTATAAAATGTTTGCTTCGGGTCAGACTCTGGGCGTTTTCCAGTTTGAATCCGCAGGTATGCGAAGCGTGCTTACCAGAATTAAGCCGACCGTGCTTGAAGACCTGATAGCCGTTGTTTCGCTTTACCGTCCCGGCCCTATGGACTCGATTGACACATATATAGAAAACAGAAGAAATCCCGAAAAGACAAGCTATAAAGCGGACAAGCTGCGCAGTATTATGGAGGTTACGCACGGCTGTCTTATATACCAGGAGCAGGTTATGCAGGTTTTCCGTGAGCTTGCAGGCTACTCCTACGGCAGGGCAGACGTCGTGCGCCGTGCAATGTCCAAGAAAAAGCACGACGTTATGGAAATGGAGCGCAAAACCTTTATCGAGGGTGCTGTCAGCAGGGGAGTTGAGCCTGCCGCGGCAAATTCGATTTTTGAGGATATGTCATCGTTTGCTTCCTACGCCTTTAATAAATCCCACGCCGCCGCCTATTCCTTGGTGGCTTACCGCACGGCATATCTCAAATGCCACTATCCGCAGCAGTTTATGGCGGCGCTTCTCACAAGCGTGCTTGACCAGACAGCCAAGGTCTGCGGCTATATCAACGAGTGTGAGCGTCTGGGAATACGGGTTATGCCGCCCGACGTAAATTCAAGCTACGGCGGATTTGTGGCTGAAAACGGCAGAATTCTTTTCGGCCTGCTTGCCGTAAAAAACCTCGGCAGAAATCTTATCAGGGCTATTGTGGAGGAAAGAGAGAAAAACGGCAGATTCACGTCGTTTTACTCCTTCTGCAAGCGTGTTTACGGAAACAATTTCAACCGCCGTGCCGCAGAAAGCCTCGTTTATTCGGGCGCTCTTGACGGGCTGGGCTTAAACCGCCGTCAGATGCTGCAGATGCTTCCTGCCGTTATGTCACAGCTTGAGGCGGACAAGGCCTACAGTATGAGCGGTCAGATTAATTTGTTCAGCCTCATCGGCGAGGAAAAAAGCATAGAGCCCGAAATTCCGCAGGTGAGTGAGCTTCCGCAGGACGAAAGGCTGATGCGCGAAAAAGAGGTTGTCGGTTTTTACGTCAGCGGTCACCCGATGTCGGGCTATGCTCCGCTTGCCGAAAAGCTCGGCTGTGCAAAAATTTTTGATTTGACGGAAGGCGAAGGCTATTCCGACAATGAAAACATCAAAGTGCTGGGCATCATAACCTCTGTAAAGAAAAAAATAACGAGAAGCAACGCTGAAATGGCCTTCGTTACCCTTGAAGATATGAGCGGCAATATTGAAGCGCTTCTCTTCCCGAAAACCGTTGCCTCGACAATGGAAATTTTAAAGACGGGTAACGTTGTGCTCCTTGAGGGCAGACTCAGCCTGCGTGAGGACAAGGAGCCGAGCCTCGTGTGCGAAAAGCTTTCACCCTGCCCGAAGGACGTGCCCGAAGCAACGCCTGAAAAAAAGAAAAAGCACGGTCTGTTCCTACGCGTTGAAGCAAGGGGTGGCGAGCAGGAAAAGCGAGCGCTGAATTTGCTGGGCATTTTTGACGAGGGAAACACACCGGCGTATATTTACTATAATGATATTAAGGAATATTCAAAGCAGGCTGTCGGAGTTGGCGTCAACGAGCCGCTTGTAAATGAATTAAAACGGCTTTTGGGCGCAGAAAACGTCGTTCTGCAGTAGTCAGAATAGTATATTTTTCTATAAAACTTGACATATTTTTTTATTTGTGTATTATATTAGGGAATGATTTTTAAGCATTAACCATAGGAGAGATTTTTATTATGAAAAAGATTGGTGTTCTCACAAGCGGCGGCGACGCACCGGGTATGAACGCTGCGGTACGCGCAGTTGTCCGTACAGCTCTTTACAACAATATGGAGGTTGTCGGTATCCGTTACGGCTACAAGGGCCTTCTCGAAGAAGATTTTATCGAAATGAATATGCGTAACGTCTGCGATATTATCCACCGCGGCGGTACGAAGATTTATACTGCTCGCTGCCCCGAATTCAAGGAGGAGGAAGCAGTACGCAGAGCAGTTGAGATCGCAAAGAAGAACGGCATTGAAGGTCTTGTCGTCATCGGCGGCGACGGCTCATTCCGCGGCGCAAGAGACCTTTCCAACTTCGGTCTTCCCTGTGTTGCCGTTCCCGGTACTATAGATAACGATATAGTCTGCACAGACTACACAATCGGCTTTGACACCTGCCTTAACACAGTTCAGCAGCTTGTTGACCGCCTTCGCGATACTATCGAAAGCCACAGCCGCTGCTCCGTAGTAGAGGTTATGGGTGCCCGTGCAGGCTACCTCACACTCAACGCAGGTATTGCTGTCGGCGCTACCGCTATCGTTATTCCCGAAATCCCCTACGATATCGAGAAGGACGTTATCAGCAAGATTAAGCGCACCAAGGAAACAGGCAAAAACCACTTCATCGTTATGGTTGCCGAGGGTGTCCGTTTCCGTGACGGCATAACCGTTGAGCAGATGGCAAAGGAAATCGAGGAAAAGACAGGCATCGAAGCCCGTGCAACAGTCCTCGGCCATATTCAGCGCGGCGGTACTCCCACGGTACGCGACCGTGTTATCGCAAGCCAGATGGGTAACAAGGCTGTTCACCTCCTTCACGAGGGTAAGAGCAACCGCGTTGTCGTAATGCACGGCGAAACGATTACGGATCACGATATCAATGAGGCTCTCAATATGAAGAAGACCATTGATAAGGACCTCTACAACTGCGCTATGGAGATTTCTCTGTAAGCTATACCTTTACATTAAAAAATTACCACCCGAAGAAGAATGAAAACTCTTTTTCGGGTGGATTTTTTTGTGAAGTTTAATCTTCTAACTCATAAACTGCCCATACGGTGGGGATTTGCAGGGGATAGGTTTCCTGAATCGTGCCGTCGTAAATGAATCTCACCTTGTCGCCCTTTTTCATTTCGGGCAGCTCAATGTGGGATAATACGCTTTTAAGGCTTACGGTGGCTTGCGTGCCTTCTTTGATTCCTGTATTATTGCCATACGCTTCAACAAACAGGCTGCTGCCGTTGTTTTCAACAATTACAGCATCAAAATGCGGCTCGTCATTATAACCCACGGGTGCTGTAACGCCGTTGATGTCGTCGTTTGATTCAACACGTACAACCAGAGTGTCATAATCAAATCTTAACTTAGCGTTGAATTCTTTGTATAAAAAGTAACTCAAGCGCTCACTGGTCATTAAAAATTCGTTACCTACCGCTTTGCATTCTGCACTATGGGTTGTTCCCGGGAGCTTTGCAAGAAAGTTGAAATCGTTGCGCTCGGTTGTTATTTTAAGTGAATTTTTATCTTTGTTCAAAAGATATTTTCTACCATTGTATTTAATTGTTACATCGTTGGCTGTCGGGTTTTCTACTGTTGCGCCGAGTGCTTTCACAATTGTAAACAGCGGAAGTGTTACATAATTATCTTCTTTGTTGAATTCAATATAACCGTTTGCGTTGATTTCCTGTCCGTTAACTATAAGGCGCGGTTTCTTTACGGCGGTAGTCGTCGTTTCCTTTTCCGTCGGGATACTTCCGCTTATAAACTTAACCGCCGCAGAGTATTCCGTTGTGCTTATATCGGCGTAAGTGATAATCAAATCCTTGTTGCCGTCAACCGTGTTGCGCTTGATTATCGTGTAGCCGTCGTACCAATAAAACTTCGTTCCGCCGTCCTTGAGTATATCCGTTTTTGCCTTGCTGTTTTTGACGTCTTCTTCCGCTTTTTTCAGCAGCGTGTCAACATACAGCTTTTCGGAATTGAGCGCATCGCCGATGTAAACGCTCTTACTGCCGAGCGTTACGTAAGCCTTGTCAAGGCAGTAGAGGTAAGCGTGAAAACCGTTCTTTTTATAGAAGGTTTCATCCGTCATCCACGTAACGCCGCTTGTCTTGCTTCTTTCAACGGTCAGCTCATAGTCAAATTTTGCTTCGAGTGCAACCGTTGAGTAAGGCTCGGAGTAGGTAACGGTAACGTCCTCAGGGTTAAGTCCGAAGTAGGCAATTGCCTGTGCTTTGCAGTTATCTATAAGTTCTTGAGAATAGCCGCCGTCGATAACCTTGTTAACTAAAGCGGTCGGGAATTTTGCCTGCAAATCCTTGATGTATGAGCTTCCCATACCCGGCTCCCAGTAATCGTAAAGCGCATAGCTGTCCTCTCCGTTTACAACGAATGAGAGCGCAAGCGGAGTGCCGTTACCGCCCATTTCAATGAGCTTTCCGTCCTCGGTGCTGTATTCGTTGTAGCTTGATACAAGGTAAACCGTAATTGCTATTCCGTTTTCGTCGGGCTTGCTCACGGTTTCGGTTGCAAGCACTTTAAATGCTGCACAGGCAAATTCGCCGTCAAGGTAACTGCCCTTGTTATGCTTTACGATTTCCTCACTTATGGTCTTTTCAAGCTCGGGCGATATGTCGGGCGAATAGTCGATTTTCCTTGAGTCTGTCGGGTTGGTCAGGAAGCAGACTGCCGTAACGATACAGATAACGACAGCCGCAATGATAACCCAGAACGCAGGCTTTTTGTAATTCATTACTCCTTTTATCCTTTCTTTTACGCCCGTTTCACCGAATGCGAGGGGGCACGCGGCAATGGATTTGCGGCTGATGCTCGCGTTTAGCAAAGCCGTTGAATAATCCCTGCGCTGCTGCTCGTCAAGCTCCTTTACTACCTTTTCATCGCAGGCGGCTTCAATATCCCTACAAAGCAGAACGTAGGCAGCCCACAGCAGGGGATTGAACCAGTAAATGCTCAGCAGCACAAAGCCAAGCGGTTTTATAAGGTGGTCAAGGCGTTTGATGTGTGCCTTCTCGTGCGCAATTACAAGCGGCAGGTCGTTTTCGTTTGTCTTGTACGGAATATAAATTTTGGGCTTTATGATTCCGAGCACAAACGGCGACTGCACAAACTCGCTTTGGTATATGTTTCCTTCCTTTTTCGTTGCGGTTTTAAGGCTCATTTTAAGCCTTGCCCAGCTCGCAAGGGCGTAAAGCAGCATAATTACAAGCCCCGACAGCCACACGCAGGCGAGAATAATCGTCACGTCAACCGTTCTTTCTGCCATCGGCACAAAGTCGGCGTACTGTGTGTTTACCGCGTTGTCAAGCGGCTCAATGCCCGAATTGATTTTAAATTCGTTTAAATAGGGCAGAGTAGGGTCAATTGTTTGTGCGCTGGGAATAAGGCTGAACACGCTTTCAATTGAAAACGGGAAAATAAGCCTGAGTGCAACTATGCCCCAGAGCACGCAGTTGAGCCATTTCGGAGCTTTTCTGAACAGTAAGCGGAGCACAAGCACCGCAAGCACAATCCAGCCTGCCGTAATACTGATGTTTACAATTTCGAGAAACGGCACGGTAATAAAGGTTAAAAACTTCTGAATTAAGTAAATGATTTCGTCCATTCTCACCCCTCCTTACTTTTCGATAATTCTGCGAATCTGCTCGATTTCATCGTCACTTAGTGCCTTGCTTTTTGCAAAGGCGGCAATGAAGGCGGGCACGGAGTTTTCAAACTTCTTCTCCATAAGCTCCTCAATTTCCGCCTGCTGTACCTCCTGCTTTGAAACGAGCGAGGTTACAACCGTGTTTTCGTTTTTGAGCACGCCTCTGTCGGAAAGGCGCTTGATTACCGTGTAGGTCGTCGTTTTCGACCAGCCGAGCTGCTCCTTGCAAAGCTCGCTTAAACGGCGGGAGGAAACGGGCTCGTTTTCCCACAGAATGAGGCAGAAGCGGTATTCGCTTTCAAATACCTTGGGTGCAGACATATTTTTCACTTCCTTTTCGTTGTTCTAATGCATTAGTACAACGCTATTCTAACGCATTAGAACGAGTTTGTCAATACGGATTTCAAAAATTAGTTGTTTAAATGAAACTTGAAGAATTATGAATTAGGAATTATGAATTAGGAATTGATGGCGGGACACCCGCACCCGAAAAATATAATCGGGTGTGGGCGTAAGCCCACCCTTTAATTCCTAATTCCGCATTCCGAATTCCTAATTGAATTTACAATTATTTTAATTTTTCCGTCTTGCCTTTTAAATTTATATATAGTAAAATAAACACATCTTATTATGGTGGTATATTATGTTCAGCGATAAATTTATTCAGTTAAGAAAACAGGCTATAGAAAAGCAGTTCGGGCGGATGAACGATATGCAGCGCAAGGCAATCTTTCGCACGCAGGGGCCCTTGCTCGTGCTTGCGGGTGCAGGCAGCGGCAAAACGACCGTTCTCGTCAACCGCATTGCAAACATTATGCAGTTCGGCAAGGCTTATTATTCCGATTACACCTGCCGACCCGTTGACCAAAGGGATATCGATGCAATTGAGGCGTATCTCGACGGTGACGATTTTACATATATGTATATTGAGGATTTGATGCAGGTTGATGCACCACGTCCGTGGGAAATCCTCGCAATCACTTTCACAAACAAAGCCGCAAACGAGCTAAAGGAAAGGCTCGAAAAAATGCTCGGCCCCGACGGCAGTGAAATCTGGGCAAGCACCTTCCACGCGGCCTGTGCCCGAATTTTACGCCGCTACGGCGAAAGGCTCGGCTATTCAAATCACTTCACGATTTATGATACGGACGATTCACGCCGCGCAATGAAGGAGTGTCAGCGTGCACTCGGCATTGAGGACAGGGTGATTAACCATAAGGCGGCTCTTGCCGAAATCAGCCGTGCAAAGGACAGCCTTATAACTCCCGAGGAGTTCAGGCAAAGTGCAGGCAGTGATTTCAGGCTCAAAAAAATTGCCGACCTTTATGAAATGTATCAGGCAAACCTCAAAAAAGCCGATGCAATGGACTTTGACGATATTATCGTAAATACCGTCTATCTGCTCAAGCAGGACAGGGAAGTGCTTGAATACTATCAGAACAGGTTCAAATACATAATGGTGGACGAGTATCAGGACACCAACCACGCACAGTACGAGCTGGTAAGCCTGCTTGCCGCAAAGAACAGAAACCTCTGCGTTGTAGGTGATGACGACCAGAGTATCTACAAATTCCGCGGTGCAACTATTGAGAATATTCTCTCCTTTGAACAGCAGTTCAATGCCGAGGTTATCCGCCTTGAGCAGAATTACCGCTCAACCCAGACCATTCTCGATGCCGCCAATGCGGTTATTGCCCACAACTCACAGCGCAAGGGCAAAAACCTCTGGACGGATAACGGCGAGGGCGGAAAAATTATACTCAACACGTCCTACGATGAGCAGTCCGAGGCCAGATATATTGCCGACACCGTGCTTGACGGTGTTGCAGGCGGCCAACGCTTTAACGATTTTGCCGTGCTTTACAGGGCAAACGCACAGTCCAACGCGGTTGAAAACGCCTTCGTGCGTATGGGTATTCCGTACTCGATTTTCGGCGGCCGCAAGTTCTACGACCGTAAGGAAATCCGTGATGCAATTGCTTATCTCACCGTTATAAATAACCCGTCTGACGATATAAGGCTTCGCAGAATTATCAACGAGCCAAAGAGGGGAATAGGCGACACAACCGTTGCCCACGCGGCGGATATCGCAAATTCGCTTGGGGTAAGCATATTTGAAATTATTTCTCAGGCTCAGGATTATCCTCCGCTCAGCCGTGCTTCGTCAAAGCTCGTTGCCTTTGCCGGTATGATAAAGGATTTTACCCAAAAAGCGGAAGAGCTTTCGCTTAAAGAATTGTTCGATTACGCAATGAAGGAAAGCGGCTACGTTGATTCGTTAATGCTCGATGCCGAAACCGCAACGGACAGGCTTGCCAACATAAACGAGCTTTCAAATAACTTACAGCGCTATACGGAGGAAAATGATGAGGCAACCCTCACGGGCTTTCTGGAAGAGGTTGCCCTTATGACAGACCTGGACGCTATGAACGAGGAAGCGGACAGAGCGGTTATGATGACCCTTCACTCCGCAAAGGGTCTGGAGTTCAACAACGTATTTATTGTCGGTATGGAGGAGGGCGTTTTCCCCGGTATGCAGGCGGTTTATAACCCTGCCGAAATCGAGGAGGAGCGCAGACTTGCCTACGTCGGCATTACAAGAGCAAAAAAACAGCTCTACCTTACCAAAACAAAAACAAGAATGCTCTACGGCTCAACCACTCACAACCGCACCTCACGCTTTGCCGATGAAATTCCAATGGAGCTGATTAAGGAAACGGGTGTAGCAAGACAGACCTCACCCTTTATATCGGCCACGGGCGGCCATTTAGTCAGGAGTTCGGGTGATGCAAGAAATCCCGCCGGCACACCCAAGCCCAAGGCTGAACCGCTGATAATTCCGAAAAAGCCCGATGTACCTGTGGACAGCTTCAACACGGGCGACAGCGTTTCACACGCCACCTTCGGCACGGGCGTTGTGCTTTCCGTAAAGCCTATGGGTAACGATGCCCTGCTTGAAATTGCCTTCGACAAGGCAGGAACAAAGAAACTTATGGCAAAGTTTGCCAAGCTTAAAAAGAATTAAATTTCAAAGGAGATATTTGCTATGATTAAGTCCATTCCCAACGGTGTTTACCCGACCATGATTACCCCCTACACGGCAGATAACAAAATTGATTACAACGCCGTGGAGCAGCTCATTGACTGGTACGTCAAAAAGGGCGTTGACGGTATTTTCGCCATCTGCCAGTCCAGTGAAATCTTCTTCCTCTCCTTCGAGGAAAGACTCGAGCTTCTCAAGTTTATTGTTGAGCGTGCCCCGAAGAACATTTCAATCGTCGCTTCCGGTCACACGGCAGACGATATCGGTACACAGATTGAGGAGGCAAAGGCTTTTGTTGATGTCGGTATAGACGGCTACGTCTTCATCTCCAACCGTCTTGCAAAGCAGAATGAGGACGACAGCGTATTCCTTCGCAACGTTGACATCTTTATGGACGAAATCAAGGATATCGCCTTCGGTATTTATGAGTGCCCCTATCCCTACAAGCGCCTTATGACTCCCGAAACCCTCGGTGAGCTTGCACGCACGGGCAGATTTACTTTCCTCAAGGATACCTGCTGTAATCCCGCTATGATTCAGGCAAAGCTTGATGCGGTAAAGGGTACGGGCCTTAAAATCTACAACGCTAACTCCGCAACCCTTCTTGAAACACTCCGTATGGGCTGTGCAGGCTTCTCCGGCGTTATGGCAAACTTCCACCCCGAGCTTTATGCATGGCTTTGCAAGAACTTTGAAAAGGAGCCAGAAAAGGCAGAACTGGTACAGGATGTTGTCGGCTTCTTCTCCGTTGCAGAGTGCCAGGTTTACCCCATCAATGCAAAATACTACCTCGGACTTGAGGGCATTGATATGGGCTATACCTCACGTGCACGCAAGATGGAGGATTTCTTTGTAGGCCGTAAATATGAAATCGAGCAGATGCACAGGGTTACTCAGCGTGTAAAGGAGCAGCTCGGTATAGAATAAGCAGCCGCACAATAATTAATAAGGAAATATAATTAAGAAAGGCGGATTTTCTGTGAAAAAAAAGTTTAAGGCAATAATCTCTGTTCTTATGTCCCTTGTCCTTATTTTTTCAATTACATCCTCGGCTTTCGCAACCGAGGCAGAGGGCTGTGACTGCGGTCAGGCGCCTACTGTTTTTGTTCCGGGTATCGGTGCGGTAATTTCCTCCGTAGACGAAAACGGCGAGGAATATTCCGTATTTCCCATTGAAAACAGCAAGCTGATACCGGGAGTTATAGGCTTCCTGCCCGTTGCACTTATTACGGGTGTTTTCGGCGGCTGGGAATACGTTGCCAAAGCTCTTGATACTCTGCTCAACGACCTTTTTGCCGATATGTACTGCGACAATAAGGGCAACCCCGTAAAGGAAACCTTTGTTGACGACAGCCACGAGGTAACGGTTGACAGACATCTGAACCAGAACTATTTCCACTTTGAGTACGACTGGCGTCTTGACCCTTATGAGTCTGCCGCACAGCTTGACGCTTATATTGACGAAATAATCGAGGTAACGGGTCACGACAAGGTAATTCTCAATGCCTTCAGCGAGGGCGGCGAAATTTCTCTTGCCTACCTTGATGCTTACGGCTCGGATAAAATTGAAAAGTATATTGCAGAGTGCTCCGCTTTCCAGGGACTTACCGTTATCGGCAAGCTTTTCACCAAGCAGAGCTCAATTGAAAGCGAAGCTCTTGTAAATTACCTTGCCACGATGCTTCCCACCGTAGGCCTTGACAGCAGCCTTACAAATCTTATTGTCGGCCTTAAATATCTCGGTATTTACGAGCTTGTCGAAGCAATCGCAGCCATTGTTCTGGACAACTGCTTTGAAACAATTTACTACGGCTTTGCCCGCAATTCCTTTGCTTCAATGCCGGGCGTGTTCAACTTTACACCGGCGGAATATTATGACGATGCAATTGAATTGCTCTTCGGTGACGACCCGAAGTATGCTGAGCTCATTGCAAAGTACGACCGTTACCACAACGCACAGGTTAATGCCGGAAAAATCCTCAAGGCCTGTCAGGACAGCGGCACGGCAATCTGCCTTATCTCAAACTACGGCTGCGACCCGATGCCCTTTGTCGGCAATGAACGCTACCAGTCAGACTCTCTGATTGATGCAAAATTTACCTCTGGCGGTGCAACCTTTGCTCCCGTTGGCCAGACACTCGGCGAAAGCTACGTACAGAAGAATGCTGACGGACACAACCACCTTTCACCCGACGGCTGTGTTGATGCTTCAACCTGTATGTTCCCCGAGAGCACCTGGTTCGTTTCGGATTTCAACCATTGGAACGAGCACGACGACCTTGTCGAATGGCTCAAGGCTTATGACGGACAGCCCACGGTATGGGATAACCCCGACTATCCGCAGTTCCTCAAAGGCAATGCCGCGACAGGCGAGATGGTACCTCAGAAATAATTATTAAATAGAATTTATCGGCTTGCACGGAACGGTTTTCGTGCAAGCCGTTTTTTGTCTGCGGCAAAAAATGCAAAGGGCACAATGCAAAATGCACTGATAGACAATAATTAAAATTCGGAGCGTAGCGACCCTCAGTTTTGCACTTTGCGTTTTGCATGTTGCATTTATTCTCGCCACCCTAAGAAAAAAGATTTGTTCCCGATAATCAAATCCGACTGTTTTTTCAAACTCACGGGTATAAAATAAAAGCACTAAAGGGCGGTGAGAGGAATAAAGCAGGTAATATATGTTGACGTACTGGTTTGTCTTAATACCATAATCAGCTTTTTTATGCTCGGTGCAGTGCGGCTGATTTGCCGCGAAAACACAAAGCGGTGGCGTATGCTGCCGGGCAGCTTTATGGGCGGCGCATATTCTCTTTGCATTTTTCTTCCCGAACTTCCGACAGCCGTGAGTGTTGCATTAAGGGCGGTTTTTCTGTTTGCGGTAACGCTTTGCGTTTTTGGCTTCGGAAGCAGAAAACGCTTTTTCAGGCTCTTTTCCTGCCTTTGTGCCGTCAGCTTTCTGTTTGCGGGTGCGGTGCTGGGAATATGGCTTGTTTTCAGGCCGCAGGGACTGGTAATCCGCAATTCGGGGCTGTACCTTGATATAGGCTTTCTGCCGCTCGTGCTGTTTTCGGCGGCAGTATACCTGACCGTTACCGTGTTTATGCGTTTCTTTTCACGCACCGAACGGGACAGCTGTGCCTGCACGGTTTCTCTGTATTATAACGGTAAAATACTAAGCCTTAAAGGGATAATTGATACGGGCAACACGCTTACCGACAGCTTTACGGGTAAGAGCATAAGCGTGGTTGACCGTGCAACAGCATTTTTGCTGTTTGATGAAAAAACTGTGGAGTGCGTTTTCAAAGGGAAGCTGCCGGAGGGTATGCACCTGACCGTTTCAAATACCGTAGGCGGTGAAGGCTTGCTGCCTGTTTTTACTGCGGAAAAAATGACGGTAAAAACCGATTCGGGCTTTGCCGAATTACAAGGCTCAGCTCTTGCCGTCAGCAAAACGGAAAGCTTCGGAAACGGTGTGTCCGTGCTTGTGAATGCAGATATGCTTCAGCTGATAAAAGAAAAAGCGGGAGGTGAACTCAATGCTGAAAAAGCTGTTGCGGAAAATAAAAAAGCTGTTCTTAAAAAATAAAAACGGAGTTTATTACATAAACGGTCCGCAGACTCTGCCTGCACCGCTGACGCAGGCGAAGGAAAACGAAATAATGCAAAGAATAGAGCAGGGTGACGATTCTGCCCGCGAGCTGCTGATTATCCATAATCTTCGCCTGGTTGTCTATATTGCAAGGAAGTTTGAAAATTCGGGGGTCGGAATAGAAGACCTTATTTCAATCGGCACGATAGGGCTTATAAAAGCAGTAAATACCTTCAGCCCTTCGCGCAACATCAAGCTTGCAACCTACGCCTCACGCTGTGTGGAAAACGAAATTCTTATGCACCTTCGTAAGATTTCCAACCTGAAGGCGGAGGTTTCGATTGATGAACCGCTTAACGTTGACTGGGACGGAAATGAGCTTCTTCTCTCCGACGTGCTTGGCAGTGATGTAGACCTTATCAACGCCGACCTTGAACACGAGGACGAAGCAAGGATGCTGAGAAAAATCGTAAATTCACTCGGCGATAGGGAAAGAATGATTATGTGTATGCGCTTCGGTATGGGAGGCGAAACCGAGCGCACGCAAAAGGAGGTTGCCGACCTGCTCGGAATATCGCAGAGCTATATTTCACGGCTTGAAAAAAGAATTATCGAACGCATAAAAAATGAAATGGAAACGGTATTGAAATAGAATTTAAAATAATGTATTATATGGACAGAAGAACTTTCTGTCCATTTTGTTTTGGTGGTGAAAAAATGAAAACTGCGGCGGTTGTTGCCGAATATAACCCCTTTCATTCGGGGCATAAATATCAGCTTGAGCAAACACGTGCCGCAGGCGCAACTCATATTGTTGCCGTGATGAGCGGTAACTTTGTCCAGCGCGGTGAAGCGGCAATCTACGATAAGTATTTGCGTGCCAATGCCGCAGTCAGGTGCGGTGCCGACCTTGTTGTCGAGCTTCCCTTGCCTTGGGCAACGGGTACGGCTCAGACCTTTGCAAAGGGGGCTGTGGGCTTGGCAAAAGCACTCGGCAATGTTGATGTGCTGTCTTTCGGCTGTGAAAATTCCGATTTGCCTGCGCTTGAGAAAATTGCCGATACGCTTTATTGCGCAGAATACGAAGCCGTAATTTCTTCTCAGCTTTCTCAAAACAAAACCTTTGCTTCAATCCGACAGAGTGCCGTTGAAGCTCTGTGCGGTGAGGATATTGCAAAGCTGCTCGAAAAGCCCAACAACATTCTTGCCGTTGAATATATTGCGGCGGCAAGGAATATGAATTGTAATTTTGAATTTAACGCCGTTTCCCGTGCAGGTGACGGCTATAACGAAAACGTCTACAGCGGCAGCGGCTTTGCTTCGGCAACCGCTGTAAGAGAAACAATAAGAAGCAACAGCTTCAATCCGTTACTCGTGCCCGAAGAGTTAAGTGCTTTGTATACTCAGGATTTTTCCGACTTTTCACGGCTTGATTTGGCGGTGCTTTCAAAGCTTCGTACCCTTTCCGTGCAGGAAATTGCGCTTGCGCCCGATATTTCGGAGGGGTTGGAAAACCGCATTTATTCCGCAATCCGTGAAGCGGCAAGCGTTGATGATTTGCTCCAAAAAATCAAAACCAAGCGCTATACCGCGGCAAGAATAAGAAGAATTATTCTCAGCCTTTTCCTCGGCGTGAGGGCAACGGATTCACTCGGCACACCGCCTTATATCAGAATTCTTGCCTGCAATGAAAAGGGCAGGGAAATACTCTCTGCCGCAAAGCCCGCTTTGCCCGTGGTCGGAAGAGCCTCACAGTTAATGGGGCTTGACGGCAGGGCAGGGGAGATATTTGCTCTTGAATGTAAGGCAGACGATATTTATTCGTTGAGCTTTGCGCCGGCCCGTGAGTGCGGCGCTTATTATAGAACAAAGATTTTTTAAACGGAGGTATTCTTATGTATCTTGGTATTATCAACGGTTGGTCGGACGGCTGTATTGAAGCTGTCAGCAAAAAAGGCCTCAAGTGGGTGGAATTCTGCGTAAACCATAATTATGACAGCGCTCAGGTGCTTGCCGAGGCAGACCGAATCAACGAAAGCTGTGCAAAATACGGTGTTAAGGTCGGCTCAATAGGCCGCTGGGGTATGGACAGGGTTGACGATAACGGTGAAATTATTCCCGAAGCCCTTCAGCACGACAAAAACTGTATCGACCTTGCCTCAAGGGTCGGCTGTCCCGTGTTCAACTGCGGCTGTAACGAGGTTGAGGGTAAGAGCTTTACGGAAAACTGCGATATCGCAATCAACTATCTTTCGCAGCTGATTGAATATGGCAGGGAGAGAAACGTAAAAATTGCCGTTTATAACTGCGATTGGGCAAACTTCGTTGTTGAAGACCCTGCGTGGAGCGTTGTCCTCGGCAGACTTCCCGAGCTTGGCATAAAGTACGACACGTCTCATTGCATAAACCGCGGCGGCGACTACCTTGCCGAAATGGAAAAATGGGGCGACAGATTCTACCACTTCCATATCAAGGGTACACTCTACGTCGGCGGCGAGCATTACGATGACCCGCCCGCAGGTCTTGACGATGTCAAATGGGGCCCCGTTTTCGCACTTCTCTACATAAAGAAATATAACGGTATGCTCTCAATCGAGCCTCATTCGGGTAAGTGGAAGGGCGCAGTCGGCCAGTGGGGCGTTGATTACACAATCAACTTTGTCAAGCCCTTTATTATGCCCGAGGACTATTCCTACGACGAAAACCCGTATATGCCGTAAGCGGTTTGCAGCGCAAACCGTACAAATCAATTTACAACCGAAAGGTTTATTGATATGAAATTTGTTTTATTGTTTGCAGTGGTATTTTTGAGCTGTATGCTGTTAATGTTTATTTTGAGTAAGCCGTTGGAATATTTAAGGCAAAAAAATCCTAAACTTTTTTGGGGTATTAGTTTTATTGTAATAGTATCAATATCAACCTTTACGATTTTGTATTTAAACCGCAGATAACGGGCCTTTATTACTGTGGGGATTTTTTGCATATTTATAAATTTTTATCCGAAAAACCTTGCATATTCTGAAAATTAGTGATAGAATGATTTATATTTTATCTTTGTAACGCTTTAATACAATAAAGCGCAACGGAGAAAGAGAGGTTAAATTATGACATCACAGCTTTTGGCATTCGTTCTCTATTTTGTAGCTGTCCTTGGTATCGGTCTTTTCTTCTTCTTCAAGTCGAAGGGTACCGGTGAAAAGGATTACTTCCTTGGCGGCCGTTCAATGGGTCCGTGGGTAACAGCGCTCAGCGCACAGGCCTCCGATATGTCCGGTTGGCTGCTTATGGGCTTCCCCGGCAGTATTCTTGCTTTCGGTATGGGTCAGGTCTGGATAGGTATCGGCCTTGCACTCGGTACTGCAGCAAACTGGATTTTCGTTGCAAGAAGACTCCGTAAGTTCTCACAGGTCTGCAACGATTCAATCACAATTCCGCAGTATCTTTCAAACCGCTTTATGGCGAAGAGCCGTGCTCTTCAGATTATCTGTGCAATCGTATTCCTTGTTTTCTTCACAATCTACGTTGCGTCAAGCTTCGTTGCAGGTCAGAAGGTATTCATCCAGGTTGTTCCCCAGCTTGCGGATAACCCCAACCTTGCACTTGTCATTTTTGCAGCAATTATTATTGTTTACACATTCTTCGGCGGCTTCAAGGCAGTTTGTTGGACGGACTTTTTCCAGGGCCTTATGATGCTTGCCGCACTTCTTGCCGTTCCCTTTATGCTCATCTTTGTTCAGGAGCTTGACTTCAGCGTATTTGAAGCTGCTGACGGCGGTGTCAATCCCCTCAATCCCTTTGCAGCATCCTGGAAGGATATCGTTTCGGGTCTTGCATGGGGTCTCGGCTACTTCGGTATGCCTCACATCATTGTCAGATTTATGTCTACAAAGAACGTTAAGGTTCTCAAGAAGTCTGCAACAATCGGTATCGTATGGGTTGTTCTCTCCCTCGGTGCAGCTATTGCTATGGCTATCCTGGGTAGAGCCTTCGCTCCCACACAGGCACTTGTTGATGCAGGCCAGCAGGAGCTTGTTTTCGTAACCCTTGCCCAGAAGCTTTTCCCCGGCTTTATTGCAGGTCTTCTTCTTTCCGCTATCGTTGCGGCTGCAATGAGCACGGCTGACTCTCAGCTTCTCGTTGCTTCCTCCTCTTTTACAAGCGATATTTACAAGCCCGTTTTCCGCAAGAACGCTTCCGATAAGGAAACCCTCTGGGTAGGCCGTATAGTTGTTCTTATTATCGCGGTTGTTGCTTTCTTTATCGCAAGCAGCAAGTCGGAAGGTGCATCAACGATTATGAGCCTTGTTGACAATGCCTGGGGCGGCTTCGGCGCAGCCTTCGGCCCCGTAATTCTCCTTTCACTCTTCTGGAAGAGAACTACATACAAGGGTGCTATCGCAGGCGTTGTCGTCGGTGCTGTCGTTGACGTTGCGTGGATGCTTCTTCTTTCCGAAACAGGTATCTACGAGCTTCTTCCCGGCTTTATCGCAGGCGGTCTTAGCTGTATCATCGTTTCGCTTCTCGATAAGGAGCCCACGAAGGAAGTTGTTGCAATGTTTGAAAAGGCAAGCAACATTTCAATCGAAGACTAATCAACATATAAAATTAAGCAAGGTAATTGCCAAGCGGCTTTTACCTTGCTTTTGTTTATTCGTTCATTACCTTTTTCCTCAGCTCGCCCATACGCTTGTCGAGTGCGGCGCTTTGCTCTGCACATTCAAACAGCTCTTTTGCCATTTCTTCCGTGAAATCAAAATCCTTTTTATATCTTAATTGGTGCTCAAGGCTTGCCCAGAAATCCATGGCCAGCGTGCGCAGCTGAATTTCAACCTTCATCAGCCTTTTTTCGTGTGCGAGGTAAATCGGTACGGCAACTATCAGGTGCAGGCTGCGGTAGCCGTTTTCTTTCGGATTTTCAATATAATCCTTTTTCCTTATAAGCATTACATCGTCCTGCTTGAGCAGCGAATCGGCAAGCAGATAAACGTCCTCGGGAAACGGGCAGGTAACTCTGATTCCCGCAATATCGTTGATATAGTTTTCTATGTTGTCAACGTCAAACGCCAGGTCTCTGCGTTCAAGCTTTTCAATAATGCTCGGTACGGATTTTATTCTTGTTTTAATTGAGCTTATGGGATTTCTGTCATATTTGAGCGAGAATTCCTCGTTGAGCACCCTGAATTTGGTTTCAACCTCCATAAGCGCACAGCGGTAGTAGGATAGAAGCCGCCTGAATTCAACAGCCTTTTCCTGCACTATCTCAAGCGTGATTTCGTTTGCCGAATCTATAAGCTTTTCCTTGAAAAGCCTTTCTTCATTTGCTCTTTCAGATCTCATTTTCGGTTTCTCCGTTAGGTTTCTTAATATCAAAGTTGAATGTTACGCCGCCCTCAACGTTTTGGGCTGAGTAGGGCATACCGTGCAATTCCTGAATAGCCTTGACTATCGAAAGCCCGAGGCCGAATCTGCCTTCTTCTCTTGAGTGGGCTTTGTCTGCCCTGTAGAAGCTCTGCCATATATTTTCAAGGTCGTTTTCGGCAATATGGTCGCCCGTATTGAATACGCTTACCCGTACGCTGTCTTCGGTTTCCCGTGCACTGAGTATTATTTTTTTGTCGTACTTGGCGTGGGAAAGGGCGTTTGAAACATAATTGTGTATAACCATTTCGAGCCTTTCGGGGTCGCCGCGGCCCATTAAACCGTTCGGAATATTGTTGATGATTTCAATACCGCTTTCTTTGGCGAGAATATCGTAGGACTCAATGCTTTCTCTGGTGAATTCGCCTATATCGAAATTTCTGCATTTGAGCGTATAGCTGCCCGTTTCGTATTTGGAAAGCTCAAGCATATCGCACACAAGTCTGTTCATCTTGTGCGTTTCCTCTATGATAATGTCGCAGTAATCGTCCGTGTTCATTCTGCCCGATTTCATACCGAGCTTCAGGCCTTCCGCATAGCCCTGAATAATTGCAATCGGGGTTTTCAATTCGTGCGAGGAGTTGGAAACAAATTCCTTGCGCATCTGCTCAACCTTTATTTTGTGCTCGATATCCGCTTCAAGCTGTTCGTTTTTCTGCTGCAAATCCTTGAGCGTTGCATCAAGCGAAGCGGAAAGCGTGTTTATGCTCTGCCCGAGCTCACCGATTTCGTTGTTGGCGTACGGCGGACATTTCTGTGAAAAGTCCATCTTCGCCATATCCCTCGTAATCTTGTTCATTTCAATGAGCGGCTTGCTGAAATGGTGAAGATAAACGTACATCGAAATAATAATGAACATAAACGTTGCACACGCGATTATGCTCACGTACCGTGTCGTGGCGTTTGCCGTTGCGGAAAGGTAATCCATCTGCGCATAAACCTTAAGCGAGCCCGAGGTACCCAGCGGCGTGCTGAACATAAGATACTGTAACCCGTTGCTGTCGTCCTTCAGCGTTTCGTAGTAAGTTCCGTTGTCCAGCACTCTGCGCTCAATCAGGGTGAGGTTTCGTGTGCGCATTACGTCAAAAAGGTTAATTCCCGAATCCTCAACCCAGTCCTGCAAAAAGTCGTTGATTGCGGAAATATAAACGAGCCTGCCTTCGTTGTTGTATATTTCAACCTCTACGTTGTAGTTGTCCTCAATTACCGTCATATCGCCGTAAAAATCCTTGCTTTCGTACAGTGCCTGGTTTATCTGTTCGGAAGCAAATACAAGGTTTTTGGTCTGGCGTATGGTGTAAATTATCGGTATCAGCTGGGAATTCGCAAGCAGTATAGCAAGCGTGCCGGCACAGATAAAAAAAGCAGTAACCCCGAAGAACTGCGTCCTCAGGGAATACTTTTTGCCTTTTATCTTTTGAATTCTTCTTCGGATTCTCTTTTTCATCATTCAGCCTCTATTTTGTAGCCTATGCCGTAAACTGTCTTAAGGTGGTCGTTACCCCATTGGCCGAGCTTTGTGCGAAGTCGGGCAACGTGGCTGTCAACCGTGCGTATGTCGCCTGCGTAATCGTAGCCCCAGATATCGTCAAGCAGCTGCTCTCTGGAAAAAACTCTGCCTACGGAGGAAAGCAGCTTTAAAAGAATGTTGTATTCTTTTAAGGTCAGCTCAAGTGCCGCGCCGTCAAGCGTTACAACGTGGGCGGTTTCGTCCACCGTAAGTCCGCACAGAGAGGGGAGCTTGCCCGTTTCTTCCGCTTCTCCGCCTGCTCGTCTCAGAAGAGCGGCAACTCTTTTCATAAGCACACCGGGGCTGAAGGGCTTGGTAACGTAATCGTCTGCACCGACCTCAAAGCCCATAAGCTCGTCAAATTCCTCGCTTCTTGCCGTGAGCATCAGAATAGGCACGTTGGACTTTTCTCTTATCCTTCGGCAGACCTCCCAGCCGTCCATATTCGGCATCATAACGTCGAGTATGAGTGCGTCAATACTGCCCTGCGTGTTGAATATTTCAAGTGCCACATCGCCGTCGTTGGCTTCAATTGCCTCGTAGCCCTCACAACTTAAAAAATCGCACACAAGCCTGCGGATTCTGGCTTCATCGTCTGCAACAATAATTCTTTTCATTTATCATCAAACTCCTTTTCTTTGGCTTAATTTTATCATAATACGCCGTTTTAGGCAACGGTTTTAACAGTCATTTAACATTTTGGCAACAGCTTCGTGTAATATCTGTAATTTTGATTACATATTTATTTACAAGTTGTTATAGGGAGGTTAAATATGGAAGGCTTTGATGAAACATATCCGAGAAAACGCCCGGTGAATTCCAAAAAGAAAAAGCAGAGCATAAAGCACGATTGGCTAGTCGGCATCTCTTCGGCACAGCTTACGCTGGCTGTTATCGGAATAGCCTTGCTTTTGCTTATTTCAAAGGCTTCTCCTACGGGCTTTAACGATTTGAGGGCGCGCTTCAACGCGATTATGAGCAATGATATGAGCGTTTCGCAGGTTGTAAACGCAGTTAAAAATCTTATTCCCGATATGACTCCTGCCGAAGAGGAGACGAGTCTTCCCTCGGGCGGTGAGGATGTTGCTCTTTACGAGGCAACGGATAACGTTTGCTTTGCGCCCATAGAAACCACGGTTGATATCTGTTTGCCCGTTGAGGGCGAGTTTACCTCACGCTTCGGTTACCGCACTCACCCGATAACGGGCGAATTCGGCGTACATAACGGGCTTGACATTGCCGCACCCGAGGGCACTAAAATTTCTTCCGCTTTCAACGGCGTTGTAGAAGAGGTTGGCTGTAACAAGGTCAGAGGCAATTATATCCTCGTTGCGCACGGCGGTGAAACAAAAACGCTTTATATGCACTGCTCCGAGATTATTGCACCCGAGGGCGCAGTCGTAAGGCAGGGCGAAATAATAGCGCTCGTGGGGAATACGGGCTGGTCAACGGGTGCGCATCTGCATTTTTCAATTATAATAGGCGGTAAATACTGCAACCCGGAGTGGCTGCTCAATGACCTTTAAAGTAAAAGGCAGCCGTGTCAGCATCAGCTTTTTCTTCTTCTTTACCGTTTGCATTGCTTTGGTGCTCGACACTACCAACACCGCCGTGCTGACAATTTTCGCCGCCGTAATTCACGAAAGCGGACATCTTATTTGTATGCTTGCCTGCGGCGAAAAGCCGAGCAAGGTGTTTCTTGCACCCTTCGGTATGTGCATAACCCGTTTTTCGGGCTGCAGCCACCGCAGAGAAATGTGCATAGCTCTTGCAGGCCCTGCCGCCAATCTTTTTGCAGCGGCTGTTATGGCGGCTGTAATGTGTATTTGCGATTTGAACGGACTTTTCAAGCCCATAGCCGTCAACGTCAGCCTTGCTCTGTTTAATCTTCTGCCAATTGAGCCACTCGACTGCGGCAGGGCAATCAAATGCCGCCTGATGTGCCGTATGAATTCAGCCAAAGCGGAAAAAACGGTTTTTATATTGGGCATAATCTGCCTTATTCCGCTTTCGGCTTTCGGGTTTTATATACTCATACGAAGCCGCTACAACATAACTCTTGTGCTTGCAAGTATTTATTTATCCTTTACACTCTTGAAAAGAAGGGAATAATGTTGTACAATAATCAGGTTATTATTGTTTAATCATCTGGAGGACGTTTATGCTTTCCGAAAAGCTCGAAAGAATACTTCCGCTTGTCCAGAAGCCCGGCAGATATACGGGCGGCGAGCTCAACAGTATTGTAAAGGATAAAGAAAATATTGATATCCGCTACGCTTTTTGCTTCCCCGATACTTATGAAGTGGGTATGTCACACCTCGGCATCAAGATTCTCTATTCGCTTGTCAATGAAAGGGAGGATGCCTGGTGCGAGCGCGTTTTTGCACCGTGGGTTGATATGGAGGAGAAAATGCGCGAAAACGGCATTCTTCTCTACGGCCTCGAAAGCGGCGACCCGATAAGGGATTTTGACCTTATCGGCTTTACACTGCAGTATGAAATGAGCTATTCCAACGTGCTCAATATGCTCGACCTTGCAGGCCTGCCCGTCTACGCTAAGGACAGAAAAGACCTGATGCCGATTGTTATTGCAGGCGGTCCGTGCGTATGTAATGCGGAGCCTATGGCTGATTTCATTGATATTATGCTCCCCGGTGAGGGCGAAGAGGTTACGAACGACCTTATTGATCTGCTCAAAATCCATAAGGCAAAGGGCTCGACAAAGCAGGAATTTCTGCTTGAGGCGGCTAAAATAAAAGGCGTCTATGTGCCCTCACTCTATGATATTGAATACAACGCGGATAACACCGTTAAGGCAATAAAGCCTTTGGGTACGGCACCCGAAAGAGTTGAAAAAAGAATAATCAGCGACCTTGATAAGGTGTATTTCCCCGAAACGTTTATTGTACCTTCCGTCGAGATTATTCACGACAGAACGGTTGCCGAAATTTTCCGCGGCTGTATCCGCGGCTGCCGCTTCTGCCAGGCGGGCTATATCTACCGTCCGATAAGGGAAAAGACAGCGGAAACCGTAAACCGTGACTGCAAGCGAATCTGCGATTCAACCGGCTATGACGAGGTTTCCCTCTGCTCACTGAGCACCAGCGACTACACCGAGCTTGAGCCGCTGCTCAACAAGCTGCTTGACTGGACGGTAAAGGACAGGGTGAACATTGCTCTGCCCTCGCTTCGCGCAGACAACTTTTCAAAAGAGCTTTCCGAGCGCCTTGCTTCTGTCAGAAGGAGCGGTCTTACCTTTGCACCGGAAGCCGGCTCACAGCGTATGCGTGACGTAATAAACAAAAACCTTACCGAGGAAGAAATCCTTTCCGCCGCAAGGAAGGCCTTTGATGCGGGCTGGACAAGCGTTAAGCTCTACTTTATGCTCGGTCTCCCGACGGAAACGGATGAGGATATTGTTGCCATAGCTCAGCTTGCACAGAAGGTGGTTGACGAATTCTACCGCAACCCCAACAAGCCCAAGGGCAAGGGCGTAAATGTAAGCATCAGCGTTGCCCCCTTTGTGCCCAAGCCCTTCACGCCTTTCCAGTGGGAGGGTCAGAACAGCAAGGAGGAGCTGCTTCGCAAGCAGCAGCTTGTCATCAGCAGCCTTACAAGCCGTAAAATTTCGCTCACCCGCCACAATACGGATATGAGCTTCCTTGAAGGTGTGTTCGCAAGGGGCGACAGACGCCTTTCCGCCGTTATTGAAACCGCCTGGAAAAGAGGCTGTAAGCTTGACGGCTGGGATGAGTGCTTCCGCCTTGACGACTGGATGGCAAGCTTTGACGATTGCGGCATAGACCCGGCCTTCTATGCAGGCAGGGAAAGAAGCCTTGATGAAATTCTGCCGTGGGATCATCTTGACTACGGAGTTACCAAGAATCATTTGATCAGAGAATACACAAAGGCACACAACAACGAAACTACTCCGCATTGCCGGGAAAAGTGCTCGGGCTGCGGTGCCAACAAGATTAACGGAGGTGAATGCGATGCGCTGCGTAAGAGTAGTTCTTGCCAAAAAGGGCAGGGCTAAATATACCTCGCACCTCGATATGCAAAGATGTATGATGCGTGCCGTGCGCCGTGCAGGCATTGTCCTGTGGTATACCGAGGGCTTTAACCCTCACCCCTACGTAACCTTTGCGCTTCCGTTGCCGCTCGGTGTGGAGAGTGACGGCGAACCCGTTGACATACGCCTTGAGGGTGACATTTCCAACACCGAGGTAAAAAGAAAGCTCAATCCCGTTCTGCCCGAGGGCATAGAGGTTGTCCGTGTTGAAAACGCGGTCAATAAACCCGGCGATATAGCTTTTGCAAAATACAGTACAGTAATTTACAGCTTTGAGGGTGCAAGGGAAAAAATCCTTTCTGCCCTCGCTTCGGGTAATCTTCCTGCCGAGAAGACGGGCAAGTCAGGCAGACACAAGGTTACAAAGCAGGTCAATATTGCCGAAATGATGGGGGATTACACCGTAAGCGAAAACGGAGACTTTGTTGAAATAGACATAGTTCTTGCCGCAGGCAGCACCAGAAATGCAAGCCCGTTTCTGCTTCTTGAAGCGCTTTCGGCCGTCACGGGGGAGAGCATAGAATACAAAAGCGTCACCCGTAAAGGAATTTTACTTGCAAACCTTGAAAATTTTTAAAAAAACACTTGCATTTTGGAAATGTTTGTGTTAATATACTTTAGCGTTTGTTATCCGTCGTGTTCCAAAGACGGGAATTAATGCAAAAAACATTAATGCTGGCGGTCCTCTTTCAAATGCTTTTTCACAAAGTATAGTTGTTACGAACGCCTGAAAATTTATTTGGAGGAAATTAAAGATGGACGCATTGAAACTCATTGCACAGGACAGCATCAAGGCAGAAAAGCCCGTTGCTGAAGTCGGCGACACAGTAAGAGTCGACGTTAAGATTCGTGAAGGCGAAAGAGAAAGAATTCAGGCTTTCGAAGGTATCGTTATTGCTCACAAGGGCAGCGGCGTTTCCGAAACCTTTACAGTTCGCCGTGTTTCCTACGGCGTAGGCGTAGAGAGAGTATTCCCTGTTCACTCTCCCAACGTTGACAAGGTAACAACAATCAGAAAAGGTAAGGTTCGCAGAGCAAAGCTCTACTATCTTCGTGACAGAGTCGGTAAGGCTGCCAAGGTTAAGCAGGATCTTAAATAAGCTAAAATTTTCTCAACAAAAAATGGGAACAAGTCTTGTGCTTGTTCCTTTTTTTTGCTATAATGTAAAATGAGCGATTTTATAGGTATCTTTAAATCGTATTAAAAGGAATTATGAAAAAGAATCAGCAGGTGACACTTTGAAAATTACCGAATACCGTAAATATTATGACGAGCCTGTTGCTCCCGTATCCGAAGCCGGAGAAAGCTCAAAAAGCCGTGCGGCAGGTATGTTTGAATGGGCTCAGTCGGTTGTGGTTGCAATATGCGTGCTGTTTGTTGTGTTCACGTTTGTTCTCCGCCCCGTAAAGGTTGTGGGGGATTCAATGCTTCCCACGCTTCAGGACGGCAACTGGCTTATTATTTCAGCGTTTGACCTTTCACCCGATTACGGCGATATAATTGTTTCAACCCAGCCCAACAAGACTCAGACGGGTGAGCCCGTTATCAAGCGCGTTATCGCAACGGCGGGACAGACTGTGGATATCGATTTTGACCGCGGCGTTGTCTATATCGACGGCAAAGCGTTGGACGAGCCTTATATCAAAGACCCTACCTACAGAAGCTTTGACGTTTCTTTCCCGCTTACCGTGCCCGAGGGTTATCTCTTTGTAATGGGCGACAACCGCAACGACTCTCTTGACAGCCGTACAACACGCATAGGCCTTATCGACGTGCGCTATGTGCTCGGCAGCGTAAAGCTGAGAGTTATACCTTTTGAAACTGATTTTATGAATGAAGGGTGACGAGTAATAAAATGAACGAAGAACTTGAAATGAATACCCCGATACAGCAAAATGAGCCTGACTTCAAAAAGCGTACCTTTGCGCAGATACTGGTTGATTTTGTGTCCATAATATCCACATCCATTGTTGCCATTATGTTAATATTCACCTTTGTTTTCCGTATTGTAGGTGTCAGCGGCCCGTCGATGATGAACACGCTTCACAACGGTGACTGGCTTCTGGTTTCTGCTTTTATAACCGAGCCGGAAAGAGGCGATATCGTAATTGTCACACAGCCCAATTCTTTCAACGAGCCCATAGTAAAGCGCGTCATTGCCGTTGGCGGCGACACGATAGATATTGATTTTGAAAACGCTTTGGTCTATATCAACGGCGAAGTTATCAATGAGCCATACCTCGCCTCGCCCACAACAACAGACGAGCTCGCGTGGAACTATCCTATCACCCTCAAGGAGGGCCAGGTTTTCGTAATGGGCGACAACCGCCAGCACTCAACGGACAGCCGTTCGCCCGATATCGGCCTGATAGACGAGAACTATATACTCGGTCAGGTTATGGTCAGGTTTTCTCCAATAACCAGCTTTAAGATTTTCGGTGATTACGATTATGAATGATACACAAAAACAGGTAGTGCAGTGGTTTCCGGGCCACATGGCCAAAACACGCAGGCTTATTAAAGAGAGTCTGCCGCTTGTCGATGCCGTAACGGAACTGCTCGATGCACGTGTGCCCGTGTCAAGCCGCAATCCCGAGCTTGACGAGATGACGGGTAAAAAGCCCAGAATTATTCTGCTCAATAAATGCGATATGGCAGACGAAAGAGCAACCAAGCTCTGGCTTGACTATTTCAATTCCAACGGTGCCGCCGCAATTGCTGTTGACTGCCGCAGCGGAAAAGGTCTGAACAACTACCGTCCGCTTGTGCGCAAGGTGCTTGCCGACAAAATCCGCTCCAACGAAGAAAAAGGCATGGCAGGCAAGCCTCTTCGTATGATGGTTGTCGGAATTCCCAACACGGGTAAATCCTCGTTTATCAACCGTATGGCAGGCTCAAACCGTGCAAAGGTTGCGGATAAGCCCGGCGTCACACGCAGTAATCAGTGGTTTGCTATCGGCAACGGTATTGAGCTTCTTGATACTCCGGGTGTCCTCTGGCCGAAATTCGATGACCCTGCCGTGGGAGATAAGCTTTCCTTTATCGGCTCTGTCAAGGACGAGGTTGTCGATGCCGAAACCATGGCGGTGCGCCTTATTGAAGTCCTTGCAAAGGACTACCGCGACCTGCTGCTTGAGCGCTATAAGCTCGGCAGTATAGACGGGCTTGAAACCTACGAAATCCTTGAGCTCATAGGCAGAAAAAGAGGTATGCTTATCAGCAGGGGAGAGATAGATACACAGCGTGCGGCTACAACCCTGCTTGATGAATACAGGGGCGGTAAGCTCGGTAAAATCACACTTGAAAGGCCGTGACATAATATGCCCGATTACGAATACGAAGCAAGGGCTGCCGCTAAAGGCTTCACAGCCGTCTGCGGTGTCGATGAAGCTGGCAGAGGCCCTCTTGCCGGGCCGGTTTGTGCCGCCGCAGTAATATTGCCTCAGGGCTTGGTTATTGAGGGACTTAACGATTCAAAAAAGCTCAGCGAAAAGAAGCGTGAGATGCTTTATGACAAGGTGGTTGAAAACGCTCTTGCGTGGTCTGTTGCCTTTGCAAGCGAAGCTGAAATCGATGAAATAAATATCCTGCAGGCAACCTTTCTGGCAATGAAAAGAGCCGTTGAGGGCCTTTCCGTAAAGACGGATTATGCTCTCATTGACGGCAACCGTATGCCGCCGCTGGGCATTGACGGCGAAACGGTTATAAAGGGCGACTCGCTTTCAATGAGCATTGCCGCCGCCTCGATAATTGCAAAGGTTACCCGTGACAGACTTATGCTTGAAATTGATAAGGAATATCCGCAGTATCTCTTTTCGCAGCACAAGGGCTACGGCACGGCGCTTCATTACGAAATGCTCGAAAAGCACGGCATATCGCCCGTGCACAGGCGTTCGTTTCTGAAAAAGATATTATGAATGTTAAAAGAATGAAAGGCGATATCGGTGAGGAATATACCCGTAAGCGCCTTGTAAGAAAATTTTATAAAATTCTTGATACCAACTATTCCTGCCGTTTCGGCGAAATTGATATCATTGCCCGAAGGGGTGAGTATATCTGCTTCGTCGAGGTTAAAACACGCTCGGCAAATGCCGTGGAAAGACCGGTTACGGCGGTGGACGGTAACAAACAGCGCAGAATACTTACAACTGCACAGCATTATCTTATGGCTCACCCGAGCGGTTTGCAGCCGCGCTTTGATATAGCGGAGGTTATCACCGAGTCGGGCAGGGTCATAGAATTTAACTATATAGAAAATGCTTTCGGAGAATAATCTAAAGGTGGTCTTTAATTTGATGTACACAAGCACAAGAGATAATTCCGTAAAGGTAACGGCCGCACAGGCTATTGCCAACGGTATCTCAAAGGACGGCGGACTTTTTGTTCCCACTGAAATTCCGCCACTCACACTTGACGAGCTCAATGAATTGGTCGGTATGGATTATCAGGGCAGGGCAGTAAAGGTGCTCGGCAAATATCTTTCCGATTTTACGGCTCAAGAGCTCGCCGAATGCGTAAGTGGTGCTTACGGCGGCGGTAAATTCAGCAGCGATAAAACGGCTCCCGTCGTAAAGCTCGACGAGAGCGCATATATTCAGGAGCTCTGGCACGGCCCTACCTGCGCGTTCAAGGATATGGCTCTCCAGATTCTTCCTCACCTTCTTACCCGTGCGGCAAGCAAAACGGCAGGCGACAAGCAGATTGTCATTCTCGTTGCTACTTCGGGTGATACGGGCAAGGCTGCCCTCGAAGGCTTTAAGGATGTTCCCAACACTAAGATTCTTGTTTTCTACCCGTCAGACGGTGTCAGCGTAATGCAGAAGCTTCAGATGGTAACGCAGGAAGGCGGAAACGTCGGCGTGTGCGCAATCAAGGGCAATTTCGACGATGCGCAAAGCGGTGTAAAGGCTATTTTCACCAGCCCCGATGTCGCAAAGCTTCTTGAAGACAACGGTATGCAGTTCTCTTCTGCAAACTCCATCAACTGGGGCAGACTCGCTCCCCAGATTGTTTACTATATTTCCGCTTACTGCGACCTTGTTGAGCAGGGCGCAATCAAGCTTGGCGACAAGATTAACGTTGCCGTTCCCACAGGTAATTTCGGCAATATCCTTGCAGCTTTTTATGCAAAGGAAATGGGTCTGCCCGTCGGCAAGCTCATCTGTGCCTCCAACGCAAACAACGTTCTCACGGACTTCCTGTCAAACGGCACTTATGACAGAAACCGCAGCTTCTTCACAACAATTTCTCCCTCAATGGATATCCTCATTTCCTCTAACCTTGAGCGCCTTCTCTATATTCTCAGCGGCGGCGACGACAAGAAGGTCGGCGGCTATATGTCAGAGCTTTCCAAGGAGGGTAAGTACACCGTAGATGCCGATATCCTTGAAAAAATCAAGGCTGTCTTCTCCGCAGGCTGCTGTGACGACGAGCAGACCAAGGCAACAATCGGTGCTGTTTATACAGATAAGAAGTACCTGTGTGATACGCATACGGCAGTTGCCGTCAAGGTTTACGATGAATACCGCAAGGCTACAGGCGACAGCACACCTGCCGTCATTGCTTCAACGGCAAGCCCGTTCAAGTTTACGGCAAGCGTTCTTTCTGCAATCAATCCTTCTCTCGTTGAGGGTGAGGAATACGAAATGGCAAAGGTACTTGCTGCCGAAACGGGAGTGCCCTGTCCGGTACAGCTTACAGGCCTTGAAAACAAGGAAATCCGTTTCTCCTGCGTTATTGACAAGACGGAAATGTACGATGAAGTTTACAAAATGTTAGGCATTGAGGGCTGATTTGAATGTCTCTTTTTGCAATAGGTGATACGCACCTTTCCTTCGGAGTTGAAAAGCCTATGGACGTTTTCCACGGCTGGAGCGGTTATGAGCAAAGGCTTGAGGAAAACTGGCGTAAAATAGTTAAAGAGGACGATACCGTGCTTATCTGCGGAGACGTTTCCTGGGGAATGAAGCTTCCCGAAGCACTTGAGGATTTCCGCTTTATTCACTCACTGCCCGGGAAGAAGCTTCTTATGAAGGGCAACCACGATTACTGGTGGGAAACCAAGGCGAAAATGCAACGCTTTCTTGCCGACAACGGCATTGATTCTATTGATTTCCTTTTTAACAATGCCTTTCGCTGCGGCGGTGTAAGCATTGCCGGCACAAAGGGCTGGTTTTTTGACTGCGGAGCGGAGGATGAAGCCAAGGCACTCAACCGCGAGGTCGGCAGATTAAGGCGTTCGCTTCAGGAAGCGGAAAAGCTCGGAGGCGAAACAATCGCTTTTCTGCACTATCCGCCGGTGAGCAACAAAGCGGCTGTCAGTGAGCTTGTCTGCGTGCTCAAAGAGTTTGGCGTGAAGCGGTGCTTCTATGCCCACCTTCACGGGGCATCAATCAGAAATGCCTTCGTTTCCGAGTACGAGGGTGTGCAATTTCACCTGATTTCGGGTGACAGCCTCGGTTTTTGTCCGAAATTAATAGAAAAATTTTGAAAATTTGCCAAAATTTATTATTAAAACTATAGCCATTTCAGTTTTTACATGCTATAATACTTGGGTCTAAATACTAGGAGGATTTTAAAAATGAGCTTAAAATCAGTCAAAGAAGCAGAAGCTAACGTTCAGGAACTTACCGTAACCATTGATGCCGCTACCTTCAAGGCAGCTACAGTCAAGGTTTACAACAAGCAGAAGAAGGATATTGCTATCCCCGGCTTCCGTAAGGGTAAGGTTCCCATGCAGATGGTAGAGAGAATGTACGGCAAGGGCATTTTCTACGAGGATGCTCTCAATGATCTTTTCCCCGCTGCAGTAGATGAAGCAATCAAAGAGTCAGGCATCGAGGCCGCAAGCCAGGCATACGATGCAAACGTAGTCGAAATCGGCGAAAACGGCGTAGAGTTCACGGTAAAGGTTGCAACTCAGCCCGATGCAGATGTCGGCGAATATAAGGGTCTGAGCGCTGAGAAGCCTTCCGCAGAGGTTACGGACGAAGAAGTTAACCACGAGATTGAGCATCTTCGCGAGCAGAACTCCAGGCTTGTCGATGTTGACGACAGAGCAGCCAAGGACGGCGATATGGCAAACATCAATTTCGAAGGCTTTGTTGACGGCGTAGCTTTCGAAGGCGGCAAGGCAGAGGATTACGACCTTGTTCTCGGTTCCGGTTCTTTCATCCCCGGCTTCGAGGAGCAGATTGTCGGCAAGAACATAGGCGAAGAGTTTGACGTAAACGTTACCTTCCCCACAGAGTATACACCCGAGCTTGCAGGCAAGGAAGCTGTTTTCAAGTGCAAGCTCAACAAGCTCTCCGTTAAGGAGCTTCCCGAGGTTGACGACGAGTTTGCAAAGGATCTCGGCGAGTACGATACAATTGCAGAGCTTAAAGAGGGCATCAAGAAGGAGCTCGGCGAGGCAAAGCAGAGAAATGCTGACGACGCTTTCGAAAACGCTCTCAGAGAACAGCTTGTTGCTAACGTAAAGGCAGAAATCCCCGCAATCATCATTGACGAGGCTGCACAGCAGAATAAGGACAGCTTCATTCAGCGCTTCGAGTCACAGGGTATCAGCTACGAGCAGTACCTTGCATACACGGGTATGGATGAGAAGGTTCTCGATGAGCAGATCAGAGCAGAGGCTGAAAAGCAGGTTAAGCTCCGCCTTGCACTTGAGAAGATTGCAAAGCTTGAGAACATCGAAGTTACCGATGAGGACGTCAACGCTGAGTACGACAAGATTGCCACAACCTACGGCATCGATATTGAGACAGTCAAGAAGTTTGCACCTGTTGACAGCGTAAAGGCTGACGTTGCCGTACAGAAGGCAATGAAGGTTGTTGTTGACAACGCAAAGGCTGCAAAAAAGAAGGCCGCTCCCAAGAAGAAGGCTGCCCCCAAGGCAGAAGCTGCCGAGGGTGAGGCAAAGCCCGCTCCTAAGAAACGCACAACCAAGAAGGCCACCGAGAAAAAGGCAGAAGACGCTGAATAATCATAAAGCGTAACAGCCAATAATAAGATTTAATGTCTGTAAGACCGGCAGAGCCTTTTTGCAAAAGTTTCTGCCGGTCAAAAATCAATTTATATTGAAAAGGAGAAATGAAAATGAGTTTAGTACCGTATGTAATCGAACAGACGAGCAGAGGCGAAAGACAGTTCGACATTTTTTCAAGACTGCTCAACGACAGAATAATCGTTCTTTCCGACGAAGTTAACGATGCAACCGCAAGCCTTGTTGTTGCACAGCTTCTCTTCCTTGAGGGTCAGGACAGCGAAAAGGACATCAGCCTTTATATCAACAGTCCAGGCGGTTCAGTTTCCGCAGGCCTGGCAATTTATGACACTATGCAGTACATCAAGTGCGATGTTTCGACAATCTGTATGGGTATGGCCGCAAGTATGGGTGCCTTCCTGCTTTCCTCAGGCGCAAAGGGCAAGCGTTATGCTCTTCCCAACAGCGAAATTATGATTCATCAGCCCCTCGGCGGCACAAAGGGTCAGGCATCCGATATCGCAATTGAGGCTGAACACATACTCAAAATAAAGAACAACCTCAACAAAATTCTTGCTGAAAACACAGGCAAGGATATCGAAACAATAGCCCTTGATACCGACAGAAACAACTGGATGAGCGCTGAAGAAGCAGCCGCTTACGGCCTTGTTGATAAGGTTCTTTACAAGAGATAAATTTTATTTTTAGGAGAAAAAACCAATGCCAAGAGACGGCGATATGAGAGAAAAGACAGTTCGCTGTTCGTTCTGTAACAAGCTCCAGAGCCAGGTAGATAAGCTTATCGCAGGCCCGGGTGTATTTATCTGTGACGAATGTGTTGAGCTGTGCCGCAGCATAATTGAGGAAGAAGCGGAGACCCGCAAGAGCAAAAAATCTGCTCAGCCGGGTGCTTTCACTCTGCCCAAGCCTATGCAGATTAAAGAAAAACTTGACGAATACGTAATAGGTCAGGACGAAGCCAAAATCGTTCTGAGCGTTGCTGTTTATAACCACTATAAGCGCATTTTCTTCGGCCGCGATTCGGGTGCGGAAATTCAGAAGAGCAATATTCTTATGCTCGGTCCCACGGGTGTCGGCAAAACAATGCTTGCCCAGACGCTTGCAAAGACCCTTGACGTGCCCTTTGCAATTGCCGATGCAACTACGCTTACAGAGGCAGGCTATGTCGGCGAGGACGTTGAAAACATCCTTCTGCGCCTCATTCAGGCAGCTGATTTCGATATCGAAAAGGCAGAACGCGGCATTATCTATGTCGATGAAATTGACAAGATTGCAAGAAAATCCGAAAACGCCTCCATTACGCGTGATGTAAGCGGTGAGGGTGTTCAGCAGGCGCTTCTCAAAATTATTGAGGGTACTGTTTCCAACGTTCCTCCCGGAGGCGGCAGAAAGCATCCCCAGCAGGAGTTTATCCAGATTAATACCGCAAATATTCTCTTTATCTGCGGCGGTGCGTTTGACGGAATTGAAAAGATTATAGAAAAGCGCATCGGCGGCTCCGCACTCGGTTTTGAGGCTGAAATCAGAGACAAGAGCCAGCTTGATTCCGACTATATTATGGGGCAGGCCATTCATCAGGATTTGGTCAAGTTCGGCCTTATTCCCGAGCTTGTCGGCCGTATGCCCGTTATGACTGCGCTTCACGAGCTTGACAGAGAGTCACTCGTCCGTATTCTCAAGGAGCCCAAAAACTCCATTGTCAAGCAGTACACACAGCTTGTCGGTATGGACGATGTTGAGCTTGAGTTTGAGCCCGAAGCACTTGAGGCAATTGCCGATATGACTCTGGAAAAGAAAACGGGCGCAAGAGGTCTGCGCTCCATTATGGAAAAAACACTCATCCCGATAATGTATTCCATTCCCTCGGATGCTGCTGTGTGCAAGGTTGTCGTAACTGCGGACTGCGTTAAAAACGGCAGTGAGCCCGTGCTTGTCAAGGACAGCACAAGGCAGGAAAAGGTACTCACGACCGACCTTAACTTTTCCGTTGAACAGAGCAAAAAGAGAAAAACACAAAAAGCGTACTGATTTTGTGTTAATTTAGTGTAAAATACACAATATCTTGTTGACAAATATTTACAACAGGTATTATAATGCCTATTGTAAGGGGATTACATTCCCTTTATGCAGTTTGAATACTGCAAGCGAAAGGATGAATTTAAGTGAAAATCAGAATGAACAAGCTCGTTGCCGCTCTTCTTGCAATCGCACTCGTTTTCGGTGCGGTTTCCGTTATGGCAAGCGCAGCTAATGAAAACCCCTATGTTAAAATTTCCTCTATTTCAAACGTTGCTCTCGAATCAAAGGCACAGACTGTAACTGTCAGCCTTTCTCCCGACACCGAGCTTAAAAATGCTTCCATTGTCCTCAGTTATGACAAAACTGCTCTTGCAGATGTAAGTGTTGTTAATGCTGATAATAAAGTTGATAAGGATATTAAAATTTCATCTGGTGCAGAGAATGGCAAAATTACTCTTAATGTTGATTCAGCTGCAAACACAGACAAGACAAATGAGATGACCCTTTTCACAATCAAGTTTGATTTTGCTAAGGGCACAAAGGGTCTTGTTGAGCTTACTGCCGCTGTTGCTCCTATTGTAACAGAAGATGATGCAAAGGCAACAATCGGCGCAAAAGAATTCGGCGCATCACTTGTTATAGGCGAAGAAAAGGAAGCTGTTTACAGCGACCTTGCAGGTATTGCGCTCAAGGGTGCTGTAAAGGCGGCAGGTAAACCTGCTCCCCGTGCGGATGCAAAGGTTGTCGTTACTCTCAAGCCCTTCGAGGGTGAGGGTGCAATGGCTCCTGTTGCTGATTTTGAGCTTGCATACACAGATGCTATCTGCACAAAGCCTGTAGCTACCGATTCTCAAATCAAAGAATTCCTTGATACAAAGGAAAGCGATATTACCGCAAGAATCCAGGCTGTTGACGGCAATTCCGAAATTACTTATGACGATTTTGACGTTGAAAAGGCAGTTATCACACGTGAGCCCGCAGATGCAAAGACTTACGCTGAGGGCACTTCCTATGTTTGGCACGTAACTCTCAAGCAGCTTAAGAAGACTACCGCAAAAATCGAGGTTATCTTCAGACCTGCTTTTGAGGATACAACGCTTTACCACAGCTCCGATATCGCTCCCTTTGAAATGTCTTTGGAAGTAAACGCAGGCAAAACCGTTAAATCCCAGACCGAAATTCTTTCATATATCAAGACATACTCTCCCACTATTGATCAGTACATAAAGTCACAGTCTGCCGACAAGTACGGCATTGACGACTTTGTTCTTGACGAATCCGTTGTCGAGTTCAACGGCGCAAAGATGACGGGCAAGGAAACCTTCGTTGAAGGCGGCGAGAACGTTTACACCGTTTACTTTGACCAGGTCAACGTTCCTTCAACCGTTCTCGGCACCGCCGCTCAGGCGCTCGGCAGTATCGACTACAGCCAGTTTGTAAAGGCTCAGGTTTTCGCAATCAACGAAACGATTGACGCTTTCAAGGCAATGGTTGACAGCCTCGTAAACGCAGAGTGGCCTACAGCAGACGATGTCAAGGAAGAAGATAAGGACGACTCCAAGAGCCCGAGCACTGGCTCCTCTCTCAGCCTCGGCTTTGCCCTCGCTTCTGTCGTAGCTCTCGCTTCTGCCGCAGTTGTTGCAGTCAAGAGAAAAGAAGACTGATATTAATACAATAGTTAAAGGTGTACTTCTTGATGAAAGAGGTACACCTTTATTTTTTTAGGAGATGAAAAAATGAATATACGTTTGATTCTGCCGTGCGCAGAATATAAAGATAAAATATGGAACTATAAAAAGGAATTTGAGCTGGCAGGTGAGGAACCTCACGGAACAGCTTCACTTAACAGCGCAACTGATTTTGAAACGTGGCTCAAAAACACATTGGGCGAAATGAATGAAGAAACAGTCAGACCGGGTCTTGTGCCTGCTTGGACTTTTCTTGCCGTTGATGAGAACGATGAAGTGGTCGGTATGATTAATATCCGTCACAGATTAAGTGAGTATCTTTTTAATTTCGGAGGCCATATCGGCTACAGCGTAAGCCCCTTGCACCGTAGGAAGGGCTACGGCGCTAAAATGTTGGCGTTAGGCTTGCAGGAGTTCAGAAAGCTCGGTACAGATAAATGCCTTATAACCTGTAATAAAAACAATATCGCTTCGGCAAAAACAATCCTGCACAATGGCGGTGTTCTCGAAAACGAGGTTATCAACAACGGCGAAACAATTCAGAGGTATTGGATAACGCTGTAAAATGCGGCTGTATAAGGTGTCTGCTTTATCAATCGTAGGGGTCGGCGTCCCCGACGACCCTTAAAGTTTGCCGATATATATTAATATAGTGTAATGAATAATTAGACAAATCTGAATTTTACAAGGAGAGAAAATACAATGAAAAGCTTTTTTCAAAAGCGTAGTATAGAAAACAATATCAACATTGAACCAAACGAAACAGAAAAAGTGAATAAAGCCAAGCCATTGATTATTGACGGTTTGACCCAAGAAATGACATTTTTCCACGATGAATTCAAAGTTGATGATAAGTCCACCAAATTAACCTTATCTGTGTGTTCAAAGTCTTCGGGTAAACCTGTTGGTAAACTTCATTTCAATTTCGGCGATAATGTTCTTGCTCACAGAATTAGTAATAATTCCATAGTTACAACAATTGAAGATATTATTCTTGAATTTATGGATAACAACCCCGATTATGTTGCCGGTGCACCTATCCTGATGACGGAAAGCGAGTTTTTGGATTGGTATATTAAAACTTATCGGGAAACCAATTGTCAGAATATAGTTCATTTTTTTGTGTATAGCGTTGAATATTATTATGAGTTTATTCTGAACGCGTTACCCGAAATAACCTTTATCAAAAATGAAGATAGATTTTGAAGGGTAGGTGGGTAATACTGCCAAAGGAGGTGACTAACTATTAAAAGTCAAGAACTTTTTTGAAATTTTTAGAGAATTGAAAAAGGCGCACATAAATAAGCCCTATGTTTCAAGGACTGAAAAAATATTAGTTAGAATTATCTCATAGCATCAGGATCGTAAACAAGATTTTTCGTTTGAATGGTAAAAAGAACTCGGAGAAGCTTCTTGGCAGTATGAGAAAGAGCAACACGGAATGTTTTGCCTTGGGCACGTTTCTTTGCGTAATATTCTGCAAATGTAGGCTCGTAGTTTGCAACAGAGCGAGCGCAATTCATAAGAGTATATCGCAAATAAGAAGAACCGTGTTTTACCATTTTGCCTTTAGTTTCGGAAGTGCCGGATTGAAAATACCCCGGTTCCATACCCGCAAACGAAAGAAGCTGCGCAGGATTTTCAAATTTAGAAAAGTCTCCGAATTCGGCAAGAATAACAGCAGCAGATTCGATGCCGATGCCCGGAATGGTTAGCATAGGTGGATTTATCTCTAAAACACATTCTCGGATAAGGGCTTCCGTTTCGTCAATCTTAGAATCCAATTGACTGAAAATATCAATAACAATAGCCATTTCATGCAACAAAAAATCA
>JAFQRA010000016.1 GCA_017410325.1 Clostridia bacterium
ACGAAGAGCTTCTTGAGCTCGTTGGAATGGAAATCCGTGAGACTCTTGACGAGTACGAGTTCCCCGGCGATGATACACCCATCATCAAGGGCTCCGCTCTTAAGGCTCTCGAGGCTGCTTCCGCTGATGATCCCGCTTGCGCTTGCATCTGGGAGCTCATGGACGCTGTTGACAGCTACATCCCCACACCCGACCGTAAGGCAGACCTTCCCTTCATCATGCCCGTTGAAGACGTTTTCACAATCACAGGCCGTGGTACAGTTGCTACAGGTAGAGTTGAGCGTGGTCAGCTCAAGACCGGTGAGGAAGTTGAAATCATTGGTCTTACAGACGAGAGAAGAAAGACAGTTGTTACAGGTATCGAAATGTTCCGTAAGCTCCTCGACTATGCAGAGGCAGGCGACAACATCGGTGCTCTTCTCCGTGGTGTTCAGAGAACTGAGATCGAGCGTGGTCAGGTTCTTGCAAAGCCCGGTTCAATCAACCCCCACACAAAGTTCTCCGGTCAGGTTTACGTCCTTTCCAAGGATGAAGGCGGCCGTCACACACCCTTCTTCAACAACTACCGTCCCCAGTTCTACTTCAGAACAACAGACGTTACAGGTGTTATCAACCTTCCCGAGGGTGTTGAAATGTGCATGCCCGGCGACAACGTTGTTATGAACGTTGAGCTCATCACTCCCATCGCTATCGAAGAGGGTCTCCGCTTCGCTATCCGTGAGGGTGGCCGTACAGTCGGTTCAGGCGTTGTTACAGCTATCAACGAATAATTTACTGATTGTAAACTTTACAGGTCTGAGCAGTGAAAACTGCTCAGACTTTTTCTTTTATCTTTATCTTTCCTTAATAAGTTTGTAAGAATTGGAGTTTAATATATTGTGTAAAGAAAGGAAAACAAAAGAGTAAAAGGGGAAAATAATGAAAAACACGTTTATTGCGATTCTTGCCGTTGCTTTATTGGTCGGTATTTCCGCTTTGTCTGTTTACTCAATTCACAGTGCAATTCTGTCATCAAAGCCCGATACATCGGCTTGGGTATTGGAAAACGATGAGTTTACCGTTGTTGCCGCTGTCGATGATACCGTTTCTTTTCATGTTGAAAACAGGCAGGGTGAAATTGTGTATAAGTGCAGTTCGGAATGGCGTTCGTGGGATTTTAAAGCGCTGAATATTGACGATAATAATACTGTTACCGTTGTCACGGGAGATATGGGTGAGCAGGTGTTTTGCTATAACGGTGAAACCTGGGTTGAGAAATAGCGTAACGGATATTTAATATTAGGGTGGCGAGAATAATCCGAACCCGTTTTTTGCGGGGCGGATTTCCGCCATCTCATCGTTAAAATACTCGTAAATCCGTTAGGATTTACTGCGTTTTGTGCCTTGATATGCCAAAAATCCGCTTCGCAAAAAATCCGTGACCCAAAAGCGCGGATTTTTGATGGATTTTTGGATGTTGAGGATGCCGACAGGCTGTCGCCTTTCAAATCCGAAACGCCGAAAAGCCGCAAAAATTCACGCTTTTGGGCGAGTTCGGATTATTCTCGCCACCCTAAGGATGAAGGATATGAGAAAGAAGATAAAATCAGGCAAAATTATTTTACTTACAGTCGGTATAATACTGACTGTCAATGCGGTTGTGATGTTTTTTACCTCCAATTTTAATATGGGTCTGCTGTTTGCACTGCTTTTGGGGCTGAGCTTTGTGCTGTACGGTGCTTTTTTGGATAAGGCTCGTGAAAAGCTGCCCGCGTGGCTGAGGACGGCGTATTTTGCCGCAGTTTCCGCTCTGCTTGTGTTTGTTATGTTCTTGGTTTCCTACGGCCTTTCCGACAACGTAAGCGGCAGAGAGGATGCAATAATTGTTCTCGGTTCGGGCATAAGAGGCGAATTGCTTACTCAAGGGCTGAAAAACAGGCTTGATACGGCTGCTGAGTGTTATAAGGAAAACCGGGACCTGATTATTGTTGTCAGCGGCGGTCAGGGCCCGCAGGAGGATATCACCGAGGCGCTTGCTATGGAAAGGTATCTGCTCGGGCAGGGGATACCGCTGGAAAACATAATCAAAGAAGAAGAGGCAACGAGCACATACGAGAATTTTGTCAATTCAAAAGCGATACTTGACCGCATTTTCGGTGAGGAGTATGAGACCGCTTTTGTAAGCAACGAATACCATATTTACCGTGCAAGCTCGCTTGCCAGAATAGCAGGCTTTGATACGGTGACGCATACTCACAGCAGCACGATGTGGTACACGCTTGTGCCGAGTACCCTGCGTGAAACGCTTGCCGTGGTAAAGCTCTGGGTGTTTAAAAATTGATTGCGAAGCAATAAAAATAAGGCATATACATACTTTTTCGGTATGTATATGCCTTTGATTTTTATTGTCGGTTTATTTGTCGTTTTCAATGCCGAGAAGCCAGTCTACGCTGACACCGAGTACCTTTGCAATTGCAACAAGCTCAAAATCCGTAACGTATCTGAGCTGACCTTCGAGCTTGGAAAGGCCGGATGCGTTAAGGTCGATACCGTTTATCTGCAGCTGGGTAAGCAAATCCTTTTGCTTAAGACCGATAGCCTTGCGATGCTGTTCGATTTTTGCTCCTACTATGTTTCTGTCACCGAGCGACTGCTTTCTTGTTCTCATGTCAATATTCTCCTTCGATTTCGAGTAGTAAACAGAAAGTATAAAAATAAAATAATAAACATTTACTCCTTTTGTTATTATAGCACTGTGAGGACAACAGGTCAATAATCGGCGAAAAAGCATTTTTATACAAATATTAAAAAAGAATAGCTTTTAAATAAAAAAATATACAAACAGTATATTTTAAAATAAATTATTTGTTGTTGTATTCCTGAATGTTTGTGCTATAATATAAAAAATATTAATTTTGCTGAATTGAGGTGGAATTATGATGTTCAAGCGTGACGGTGAAAAAGGCCGCAACCTGACGGCGCTTATGGATTTCTATGAGCTGACTATGGCGAAGGGTTACTTTAACAACGGTATGGCGGACAGCGAGGCTGTTTTCGATATGTTCTACCGCTCTGTGCCCGATTCGGGCGGCTTTGCGATTATGGCGGGTATTCAGCAGCTTATAGAATACCTTGAATCGCTCACCTTCAGCGAAAACGATATTGCTCTGCTTCGCAAAAAAGGCTTTGACGAAAAGTTTCTTGATTACCTCAGGAACTTTAAGTTTGCCTGTGACGTGTGGGCTGTTCCGGAGGGCACACCGATTTTCCCCGGTGAGCCTATTGTTACGGTAAAGGGTCCGGTTATTCAGGCACAGCTTATCGAAACGATGGTTTTGCTTTGCATTAACCACCAGAGCCTTATAGCTACCAAGGCTAACCGTATTGTCCGCGCCGCACAGGGCAGAACGGTTATGGAATTCGGCTCCCGCCGCGCACAGGGCTTTGACGGTGCCATATACGGCGCACGTGCTGCTTATATCGGCGGCTGTGTCGGCACTGCCTGTACAATGAGCGAGCGTGATTTCGGTATTCCTGCGTTGGGCACAATGGCACACAGCTGGGTGCAGATGTTTGACACCGAGCTTGATGCTTTCTGCGCTTACGCAAGAGAGTACCCCGATAACTGTACGCTTCTTGTAGATACATACAATGTTCTAAAGAGCGGTATTCCCAACGCCATCGAGGCGTTTAAGCGTGAGGTGCTGCCCAGAGGCTTCCGCCCCAAGGGTGTGCGTATCGACAGCGGCGACATTACCTATCTTTCCAAGAAAATGCGTAAAATGCTCGATGAAGCAGGCTTTGAGGATTGCCAAATCGTTGCCTCCAACTCGCTTGATGAATACATTATCCGCGATATGCTTATTCAGGGTGCAAAGGTTGACTCCTTCGGCGTTGGCGAAAGGCTTATTACGGCTTCCTCCGCACCCGTTTTCGGCGGCGTTTATAAGCTCGTTGCCGTTGCGCACGACGGTGAGCTTGTGCCGAAAATCAAGATAAGCGAAAACGTAGGCAAGATTACAACGCCCTGCTTTAAACAGCCGTGGAGACTTTACGACAACGAAACGGGTAAGGCTATAGCGGACGTTATAACTCTCAAAGACGAGACGATTGACGAAACAAAGCCGTACGAAATTTTTGACCCCGTACACACGTGGAAGCGCAAGACGGTGACCGATTTTACGGCAAAACCGCTTCAGGTACAGCTTTTCAAAGAGGGCGAGTGTGTTTATACCTGTCCTGACCTCAAGGAAACCAAGGCTTACTGCACGGCGCAGGTCGGCACTCTTTGGGATGAGGTAACCCGTTTTGAAAATCCGCACCGTTACTACGTTGACCTTTCTCAGGCACTTTGGGACGAGAAGCAGAAGCTTCTTGCCGCAAAGACTGATTCAGAATAATTATAAATACAGGAGAAATTTATATGAGTATTTTTATTCCCCGCAGTGAATATCCCCGTCCGCAGTTTGTGCGCGAAAGCTATATAAACCTCAACGGCGAGTGGGATTTTGAGTTTGACTTCGGCAACAGCGGCAAGGCACGCAAAATGTTTGCCGAGGGCGCCGAATACACAAAAAAGATTGTTGTGCCCTTCTGCCCCGAAAGTGAGCTTTCAGGTGTCAATTACAAGGATTTTATGCACTCCGTATGGTACAGACGCAGTGTTAACCTCGTAAAGGGCGAGGGCAGAACGCTTCTGCATTTCGAGGCCTGCGATTTTGAAACAACCGTTTGGGTAAACGGTGTTGAGGTCGGCAAGCACACCGGCGGCTACACGGGCTTTGTATTTGATATCACAGACGCTGTTAATGACGGCGAGAACACAATTGTTGTCAACGCTGTTGACCTTATGATAAAGGGCGTACAGCCCCGCGGCAAGCAGAGCGAGGAATTTTATTCCCACGGCTGTGACTATACAAGAACAACGGGCATCTGGCAGACCGTATGGATTGAGCAGGTAAGCAATACATATATTGCAAAATCCAAGATTAAGACTGCTGACCTTTCGGGTATCATCAACTGTGATATTACTGTTGCAGGCGATATCAACGGCACTGAAATTCAGCTTACGGCATATTACGGCGGCGTTGAGGTAGGCACGGCTGTTGCGGATGTTATGTGCAACACCGTAAATATTTCAATGGCGCTTAATGAAGCTCATCTTTGGGAGGTCGGCAACGGCAGACTTTACGACCTCAATTACGAGCTTGTAAAGAACGGCGAAGTTATCGATACGGCAAAGGGCTACTTCGGCCTTCGTACTATATCCATTAAGGATAACTGTATGTGTATCAACGGCAAAAAGGTTTTTCAGCGCCTTGTGCTTGACCAGGGCTTCTACCCCGACGGCATTTATACCGCGCCTACGGATGAGGCTCTCAGAAAGGATATTGAGCTTTCGCTTGCCTGCGGCTTCAACGGTGCCCGACTTCACCAGAAGGTGTTTGAGCAGCGCTTCCTCTACCATGCAGACAAGATGGGCTATATCGTCTGGGGCGAGGCAGGAAACTGGGGCCTCGACCATACCGAAGTAGGTGCGCTTGCACGCTTTATTCCCGAGTGGCTTGAAGAAATCGACCGCGACTACAGCCACCCCGCAATCGTCGGCTGGTGTCCGTTCAACGAAACCTGGGACCGCGACGGCAGACAGCAGGACGATTCGGTTCTTGCAGGCATTTACCTTGTCACAAAGGCTGCGGACAACACCCGTCCCTGTATTGATACGAGCGGTAATTTCCACGTTATGACCGATATTTACGATATTCACGAATACGAGCCCGACCCCGCAAAGCTCAGGGCTATGATGGAGAAAACCGACCTTGCAGCAGGCGTTGTTCACGAGCCGCATCCGCACAGACAGTCCTACGGCGGACAGCCCTATTTCATCAGCGAATACGGCGGAGTATGGTGGGCACCCGGCGAAGAAAACGGCTGGGGCTACGGCACAAACCCGACAACCGAGGACGAAGCTGTTGAACGTATCTGCGGCCAGACGAAGGCTATTCTTGACTGCAAGGACTGCTGTGCATACTGCTATACCCAGCTTACGAATATTGAGCAGGAGCAGAACGGCGTGTATTATTACGACCGCAGTCCCAAGTTCACACCCGAAAACTACGAAAAAATCCGTCAGGCCTTTGCCGGCAAGGCGGCAATCGAAGAGTAAATTTTATTTATTTTTCGTTTTGTGACATTGTTTTTACTTTACGGTAGTAAAATAACTCTATATTTTTAAAAGGGTGTGTTTTTTTGTTTAAAAAATCAGTATGTATATTTACAGTGCTTTGTATGCTTTTGACTTTTGGTGTTAGTGCCTCAGAAGCTTCTGATATCATTCCTCCCGAGGACGGAGAGGGCACGGAAGAGGTTGTAAGCGTGCGCAAGGAAGCCCTGCCTACTTCCGCAGGTATTGAGGCACTGCGTGACGAGTTTGAAATTGACTACGCTCCCGAGGCTAAAGGCCTTGCGCTTGATTACGCTTACTATTCGCCCGTAGGTGAGCAGGACGACACCAAGTATCCTCTCGTTATTTTCCTTCACGGCATAGGCCACGGCGATTACGTAGGCTCACAGCGTGATGACAGCGATATGCCCTACTGGGCTTCAAGCGAGCTCCAGAGCCGTTTTACAAGCGGCGGTGCTTTTGTGCTTCTGCCCCGTTCACCCGAGGATAAGCTCGTTTACTGGAGCTCTTCGATGATTGAGCCCCTTCGTGCGGTTATTGACGATGTTATTGCAAAGCACGGCGACAATATCGATACAACCAAAATCTTTATCAGCGGCAGCTCTGCTGGCGCTGAAATGGCTTGGTTTATGAGTGCCAACTACCCCGAATATTTTGCGGGCGCTTTCCCGATAGCTGCAACGGGTACCGTTTCTGCTTCCGAAATTCAGGCGTGTTCCGACGTTGCAATATGGATGTTTTCAAGCAGATATGACCCTGCCGTAAATTATACGCTTATCACAACACCCCTGTGGTCAAACGTAAAGGAATATAACAGTAACCCCGAAAACTGCCGCCTTACAACCATTGACAGCGTTGTTGAGCCCGCGGGCAATGCGGCGAGCGACAACCACCACATGGCAAAGGTTATCACTTATGATTTCCACATGCACGACGGCAGCACATACCCCAACGCAACAACCGTAAACGGCAATGGTGAAACGATTGCTCTTGACAGCCCCAACGGTATAATTTATTGGATGAACTCCGTCTCTTCCGATTATACGGGCGAGCCCGGTGTGGACAACAGTAACCCCGTTATGGATTTCTTTGAGTATATACTCAATGTCTTCCGTAACCTCGGCCTCAAGCTTGTAAATATTATCCAGAGAATGCTGGGTCTGTAAACTTAACAAAGAATAACTAAAAACGCACACCGTAAACCAAACGGTGTGCGTTAATTTTTTGCTCTTTTATACGGCTTTGTTTCATCGGTAAGGCCGAGAATGTAATCTGCGGAAGTGTCAAAATAAAGCGCTAATTGGCACAGTGTTTCAATCGGTAGCCCCCTTTGACCGTTTTCGTACTGGGAGTAGGTGTTTTGCTTTATGTGCAGAAAATCAGCTATTTCTTTCTGCGTAATATCGCGGTCTTCGCGTATGTCTTTAAGGCGCAAGGAAGCCACACCTTTCAATGAAATAATATTATTATAAATTTCACAAAATGAGATATTGACAATTATCTCATTTTGTGATAATTTGATGTTAACACAAGAAAGAGAGGGCTTTTTATGGAAAATACGAACACATCTAATAATCCTGTATTTAACGAAAGCACACCTACAAAGTTTTGCAAATTTTGCGGCGGAAGAATACCGCAGGACGCTGTAATTTGCACTTTGTGCGGCCGACAGGTTGAGGCTACACAATCTGCGCAGCAGGCTCAACCTACGCAAGTTGTCGTTAACAACTCGAACGTAAATACAAACACAAATATAAACGGTGGCGCAGGGAAACCGAGGGATAAGTGGGTTGCATTTTTGCTGTGCTTTTTCCTTGGCGGCTTCGGTGCACATAAATTCTATGAGGGGAAGACCGGAATGGGTATATTGTACATTTTTACATTCGGTCTTTTTGGTATTGGTTGGTTGATAGATTTTATTCGTATTCTTCTTAAACCAAATCCGTATTATGTGTAACACTTAACAAAATCAACGAAAATCGGGCTGAAAAATGCCCGATTTTTTATTGCTTTTCCGAGAAAATTTTTGTTTACCCCTTTATTATATTATTATAATGTGGTATAATGCTAAAGATATGATGGGAAGATTGTTTTACTGTCATAAATTACAGAAAATCACCCCTTCGGAGGATAAGATATGAATATAGCAATTATGGGCTACGGCGTTGTCGGTTCGGGCGTTGCCGAGGTCCTCAAAAAGAACAATGCGAGCATCACAAAACGCAGTATGCAGGATGAAATGAAGGTCACCCGAATTCTCGACCTTCGCGATTTCCCCGGTGACGAGAACGAGGCTCTTTTCACAAAGGATTTCAAGGACATTCTCAACGATGAATCAATCGGCATCGTTGTCGAAACAATGGGCGGCGTTAACCCCGCTTACGATTTTGTTCTCGACTGCCTCAAGGCAGGCAAGAGTGTTGTCACCTCAAACAAGGAGCTTGTTGCCGCAAAGGGCTATGAGCTGCTCAAGGTTGCCGAGGAAAAGAACGTCAACTTCCTGTTTGAAGCAAGCGTCGGCGGCGGTATCCCGATTATCCGCCCCATCAGCCAGTGCCTTGCCGCAAACGAAATAGACGAAATCGCAGGCATTCTCAACGGTACTACAAACTTCATCCTCACCAAGATGATTAACGACGGTATGAGCTTTGAGGACGCTCTCAAAATTGCTCAGGAGCTCGGCTATGCAGAGCGTGACCCCAGCGCCGACGTTGAGGGTAAGGACGCCTGCAGAAAGATTTGTATTCTCGCTTCGCTGTGCTTCGGCAACCACGTCTATCCCGACGAGGTTTACACCGAGGGTATTACAAAAATTGCCCTTGCCGACGTTGAATACGCAAAAGCCTGGGGCGGCGTAATCAAGCTTATAGGCAGAGCCACACGCTACGGCGACGGCAAGATAAGCGCAATGGTTTCTCCCGCATTTATTCAGAGCCACAGCCAGCTTGCAGGTGTTGACGATGTCTTCAACGCCATTCTCGTCAGGGGCGACGCTATCGGTGACGTAGTATTTTACGGCAGAGGTGCCGGCAAGCTTCCCACAGCCAGTGCCGTTGTTGCGGACGTTATCGACTGCGCAAAACATACCGAGCGCAGAAAGTTCTTCGGCTGGGAAAACAGCATTGCGGACTACGTTGTCAGCTACCGCGATATCAAGCATCCGTTCTTTGTCCGTGCTTTCTATGCGGACGAAGCAGCCGCAAAGCAGAGCGTTGCAGACCTTTTCGGCGAGGTTGAGTATCTCACCTACGAGGGTGCCGCCGCAAACGAGCTCGGCTTTATCACCGCCGCAATCACACAGCGCGAGTTTGACGAAAAAATCGCAAAGGCAAGTCTTCAGGTCGGCAGCGTAATCAGAGTCACAGACTATTGAGTTGCAAAATATAATAAATATATAAAGCAAAGTTAATTATTCTCACAGTTCAAAAAGAACTGTACCCACAGGAGGTTATCATATATGGGATTGATAGTAATGAAATTCGGCGGCAGCTCCGTTGCCAATGCCGAGCGTGTACGCAACGTTGCTTCCATCATCATTGACAGCTACAAAAAAGGCAATGATGTTGTTGCTGTTGTTTCCGCTCAGGGTGACACAACGGACGACCTTATCGAAAAGGCAGCCGAAATTAACCCCAAGGCATCCAAGCGTGAGATGGACTCCCTTCTCAGTGCGGGCGAGCAGATGTCCAGTGCACTTCTCGCAATGGCAATCGAGGCAGAGGGCTTCCCCGTAGTTTCTCTTCTCGGCTGGCAGGCAGGCTTCAGGACGGACAACGTTCACGGCGCAGCCAGAATCAAGACGGTTCAGCCCGAAAGACTCAAGAACGAAATCGGCAAGCGCAACATTGTTATCGTTGCAGGCTTCCAGGGCCTCAACAGCTTTGACGATATTACGACTCTCGGCAGAGGCGGTTCGGACACAAGCGCGGTTGCTATCGCCGCCGCCCTTCACGCAGACCGCTGCCAGATTTATACGGATGTTGAAGGCGTTTACACAGCAGACCCCAGAAAGATAGGCAACGCAAAGAAGCTTGCTGAAATCACTTACGATGAAATGCTCGAGCTTGCAACGCTCGGCGCACAGGTTCTCAACAATCGCTCGGTCGAAATGGCCAAAAAATACAACGTCGAGGTAGAGGTTCTTTCAAGCCTTAAGAGAGTACCCGGCACCATTGTCAAGGAGGTAGCTAAAATGGAAAAAATGTTAATCAGAGGCGTCACAAAGGATACGGACGTAGCAAGAATTTCAGTTATCGGTGTTCCCAACACACCCGGTATTGCTTTCAAGCTTTTTGCTAAGCTTGCAGCTAAGAATATCAACGTAGATATCATCCTTCAGTCTGTCGGCAGAAACGACACGAAGGATATCACCTTCACCGTTGCAAAGGCAAACGGCGAGCTTGCAGTAAGCATCATCAAGGATTCCTTCGACCTTGCCGAGGACAGCATCATCTGCGACACATCCGTTGCAAAGATTTCCGTTGTCGGCGCAGGTATGGAAACACATCCCGGTACCGCTTCCAAAATGTTCGAGGCACTTTACGAGAAGGATATCAACATCCAGATGATTTCCACATCCGAAATCAAGATTTCCGTTCTTATCGACATCGAGCAGGCTGACAAGGCTGTTGCCGCTGTCCACAAGGCATTCTTCCCCGAGGACTGATTTACGGTCACCTCTGAAAGCTTACGGCACAAATCCTGTGCGTACTTTTTCCGTCATACCGCCCTCAAAATGCTCGGCAATAAACAAAGTATTACCTGAACTTTTGAAGACGGTCTGACAAAAAATATCTCGCCGTTAATTCGGCACCGCTTTTCATCGGCGGTTGCCGAAGAAACCGTATAAGGTTTAACGGCAGATATTTCTCAATTCTATGAATAAGGAAGCAATGACATATCTTATGTTGTTGCGAGGTGAATGAAATGGGTTTTGATGCAGAATCTGTAGCCAATCAGAAAATCATCAATGTTGAGATTAACAGCGAGATGCGCAAATCCTTCCTCGATTATTCGATGTCGGTTATCACATCGCGTGCTCTCCCCGATGTAAGGGACGGTATGAAGCCCGTTCACAGAAGAATACTTTATACGATGTACGAGAACACCCTTTACCCCGACAAGCCGTTCCGTAAGTGTGCGGACACGGTCGGTTCTGTTCTCGGCCGTTACCATCCTCACGGCGACGCATCCGTTTACGATGCAATGGTTCGTCTTGCGCAGGATTTCTCAATGCGTTACACGCTTGTTGACGGTCACGGTAACTTCGGCTCAATAGACGGCGACCCGCCTGCAGCCTACCGTTACACGGAGTCCAGAATGAGCAAGATTTCGCTTGAGATGCTCGGCGACATCGACAAGGATACGGTTGATTTTGTTCCTAATTACGATGACCGTCTTAAGGAACCCACCGTTCTTCCGTCAAGAATTCCGAATCTTCTTGTAAACGGTTCAATGGGTATTGCCGTTGGTATGGCAACGAATATCCCGCCCCACAACCTCGGTGAGGTAGTAGATGCAATGTGCTGTGTTATCGACAATCCCGAGGCGGAAATTGCCGATATTATGGAGCACATCAAGGGCCCCGATTTCCCCACGGCAGGCCTTATTATGGGCAAGGCCGGTATCCGTGCCGCCTATGCAACGGGCAGAGGCAAGATTACCGTTCGTGCCAAGGCTGAAATTGAGGAGACCAAGAACAGCCGTTTCCGTATTGTCGTTACGGAAATTCCTTACGGTGTCAACAAGGCTCGCCTTATCGAGAGTATTGCTGACCTCGTAAAGGAAAAGCGCATTGAGGGCATTTCCGACATCAACGACTACTCCGCAATCGAGGGTATGCAGATTGTTATTGACCTCAAGCGTGAGGCAAATCCGCAGGTTGTGCTCAATCAGCTCTACAACTTCACACAGATGCAGACAACCTTCGGCGTAATTATGCTCGCCCTTGTTGACGGTGTTCCGAGAATTCTTACTCTTAAGGAAATGCTCGAAAATTACATCAACTTCCAGTGCGAGGTTATCACACGCCGTACACGCTACAACCTCAAAAAGGCTCAGGACAGAGCCCACATCCTCGAGGGCTATCTTATTGCTCTTGACTTTATCGATGAGGTTATCACCATACTCCGCAATTCTCCCGACCAGCAGACAGGTAAGACCCGTCTTATGGAACGCTTTGGCCTTGATGAAATCCAGGCACAGAAAATTGTTGAAATGCGTCTCGGTCAGTTGACGGGCATGGAGCGCCAGAAGATTGAGGACGAAATGGCTGCCCTTAAGGCGAAAATTGCCGAATACCTTGAAATCCTCGGCAGCGAGGCAAGGGTGCGTGAGCTCGTTAAAGAGGAAGCACTCCAGACCAAGGAAAGATACGGCGATGAAAGACGTACTGAAATATGCAACGTCAGCGGTGAGGTTGATATAGAAGACCTTATTCCCGAAGAGGAAAGCGTATATACTCTCACAAGCAAGGGCTACCTTAAGCGTATGCCTGCCGATACTTACCGCAGCCAGCGCAGAGGCGGCAGAGGCGTTATGGGTATGACCCGCCGTGAGGAGGACTTTGTAACAACAATGTTTACCTGCTCCTCACACGACCATATTATGTTCTTCACAAACTTCGGTAAAGCGTACAAGCTCAAGGGCTATGAAATTCCCGAAAGCTCGCGTACCGGTAAGGGTATGAACGCTGTCAATATTCTTCCGCTCGATGCAGACGAGAAGATTTCGGCAATGATTCGAGTACCTGCCGAGGCAGACGGAGAATATCTGTGTATGGTAACGAGAAAGGGTATTATCAAGCGTACTCTTCTTGATGCATACAAGAATATCCGCAAGAACGGCGTTATTGCCATCAACCTCGATGAGGATGATGAGCTTGCGTGGGTCAAGCTCACCTACGGCAACGATGACCTTCTTGTTGCAACCCGTAACGGCTTCTCAATCCGCTTCAACGAAAACGATGCAAGACCTATCGGCAGAACTGCCCGCGGTGTCAAGGCTATCGAGCTTCGTGAGGATGACGAGGTTGTCGGTATGGATATAGTAACGGATGACGATTTCGTTCTCACCGTTACGGAAACGGGCTACGGCAGAAGAAGCCCGGGTGACGAATACCGTGCTCAGTCCAGAGGCGGTAAGGGCGTTACAAACTACAAGACGGAAAAATACGGCAAGGTTGCCGCACTTATGAACGTTAAGGAGGACGAGGATATTATCCTCATTTCCTCAAGCGGTGTAATTATCCGTATGCCGTCCGATTCGATAAGCCTCTTCTCCCGTACTTCCAAGGGCGTACGCGTAATGCGTGTGGGCGAGGGTGACAGCCTCGTAACGGCTACCACGGCAGAGCGTGAGGAAGAATCCGCAGAAGTTCAGGACGGAGAAGCTTCACAGGAAACAGAAGAAACAAAAGAAGAAACAACTCAGGAATAACAGTCAGTAATAACGTTAGGTTATTAAAGGGAAAGAGATATGGAAGAAAATAACAAAAAAATGCAGTTTGAGGATGTCTATTCCGACAGCTCAAAAGAAAAGGAAAAGCCGGCGTATCAGCGCGGACACAAGCCGCTTGACCAGCGTGAAATCTGCTATCCCAACAAGTTTTTTGAATTCTTGCTCAAGAACAACAAGAGAAACACAAAAATCATTTTAGCGGCTATGATCGTATTGATTTTGCTTATGGTTGGTGCTCTTGTCGCAAGCTTTGTTATGGACAAGCTTGAACTTATCAACATTGAGGGTGAGGACGAGGTTTTCACAGGCGATGAAAACTATTCGGAAAACTTTGAGGATGAAGATTTTGAAGCCATGCACGAGGTTTCCAATGCCGCATCGCTTGATGATTTGCTCAAAAAGTGGTACCAGATGGACGGCAGCATTATGTCGCAGGACTATGTAATAAACGTTCTGCTCATAGGTGTTGACGGCAAAAACGGAGTCAAGTACGGCGGTAATTCCGATGTGCTTATGCTCGTTTCAATCAACAAAAAGACTGAAACAATTACTCTTTGCTCCTTTATGCGTGACAGCCGCACATATTACGAGGCTAACGGCAGAGGCTATTGGGCAAAGGTCAACGCGGCCTATTCAAAGGGCGGTGCCGCGGCAACCATTGAAACCCTTGAAAAGGACTACAAGATAGGTATTGACTATTACGTTGCCGTTGACTTTACCAGCTTCCCGAAGGTTATTGATGCTCTCGGCGGTGTTACGGTTGATATGAAGGAATACGAGCAGAGGTATATTAACCGTACAACCACTTCTATCAAGAAAATACCAAACTACGGTCCCGTCAAGCTTGACGGTAAGCAGGCGCTTGTCTATGCCCGTATCCGTAAGTGCGATGCTGACAGCGACGTTTCGCGTACGCGCCGTCAGAGAACGCTTATCACGGCAATTATAAACAGCGCAAAGGGTGCATCGCTCACTCAGCTCAACAACGCGATTGATACTCTGCTTCCGTTGCTTGCAACAGACTGCTCAAAGAGCCAGATTCTCTCCTACGGCGCACAGGCGATTGCCCAGGGCTGGCTCGGCTACGAAATCAAGCAGGTTACAATGCCTGACGAGGACACCCGTAAGGATGCCAGAATTAACGGCGTATCCTACTGGGTTGTTGACTATCCGCTTGCGGCACAGCGCGTTCAGCTTGCTCTTTACGGCACAACCAATATCGAGCTTGATGAGTACCGCGATTCTGCGCTTGATTACGTTAAGTTTAACGACAACGGCTCGAACAGCTCTTCCGGCAGCACGGAAAGATATTCGGGCAGCGATTCCGGCGAAGGCTATTCCGAAGAAACCACAACAAGACGAGGCATACTCGACTGGTGGAAGCCGGGCGATGATGACGAAACAACAACCGGCTCATCAGTTGAAATTCCAAGCGGTGACGAGCCTGTTTCGGGCGGCGAAGAAACCACAACGGCTCCCGTTGAACAGCCCTCCGAAGCGGAGACAACAAGGCGGTTGGATTCTATCATTGACAGATTTACAACCACTCAATCCGCAGCATAAAAACTATTTTTACGGTCGTATCAAAACATTGTTAAAGTTTTGGTACGGCCTTTTGCAAAAACGAATATATCCGAAAGAAAGGATGTGCAGCAATGCCGTATTCAGAAAAATATATGCTTCGTAAAATTGACGATGCAATAAGAACGGTCAAGCCCGCAGTTTATACCAAAATTGCTCCGCTTTCAGTCAGAGCCTACGTAACGCCTGAGCCCGTAAAATTCAGCGAGCGTACGAGCGGCGAAGAAAAAATTCTCACCGTCGGCGAAAGCTGGGGTAAGCTTTGGGACTGTGCATGGTTTTGCTTTGAGGGCAGAATTCCCGAAAGCGAAAGAGAAAAAAATCTTGTGCTTATGCTGGACGTAAGCGGCGAAATGTGCGTGTTTGACAAAGCGGGTGTACCCGTTGCCTGCCTTACAAACGTCAGCTCCGAGTACGACACTTCTCTGGGCAGCCCCGGCAAGCGTATTTACGTGCTTGACAAGGCTGCAAAGGAAAGCGGCGAAATTTCGCTGTGGGCAGATGCAGGCTGCAATGACCTTTTCGGTAAGTATCAGGACAGCGGTAAGGTTATGGAAGCAGACCTTGCAATCTGTGACTCAGGTCTTCGTGATATTTATTACGACCTTGCCGTAATCAGAGATGTGCTCGGCTGTATTGACAAAAACAGTGCACGCTACAAGCGCCTTTTAGGCAGAACTTATGACGCTGTTTGTTTGATTACATCACCCGATTTTGACAGAAATGCTGTTAAGAAGATTTTAAATAAAGAGCTTGACCGCAAGTGCGGTGACAGCTCGCTTCGCGTTACGGGCATAGGCCACGCACACATCGACCTTGCCTGGCTGTGGCCGATAAGAGAAACCAAGCGCAAGGGTGCAAGAACCTTCTCCAACGTAATTCAGCTTATGGACAGATACCCCGATTTTATCTTCGGCGCAAGTCAGCCTCAGCTTTACAAGTGGGTCAAGGAAGACTATCCCGAGCTGTACGCAAAAATCAAGCAGAAGGTAAAGGAAAACCGCTGGGAATGCCAGGGCGGTATGTGGGTTGAGGCCGATACCAACGTCAGTGGTGCAGAGCCTCTCGTAAGACAGTTCCTCTACGGTAAAAAATTCTTTATGGAAGAATTCGGCGTGGACGTGCGTTCACTCTGGCTGCCCGATGTTTTCGGCTACAGCGCCGCATTGCCCCAGATTATGAAAAAGAGCGGTGTCGATTACTTTGTAACGCAGAAGCTTTCGTGGAGTGAGCACAACTCGTATCCCCACCACACATTCAATTGGTACGGCATAGACGGTACGGACGTGCTTGCCCACCTTCTTCCCGAGGATACATACAACGGCCCTGCAATGCCCAGGTCGCTTAAAAAGATTGAAGCAAACTACAAGGACAGCGCCGTTTGCGAAGAGGCGCTTATGCTCTTTGGCATCGGTGACGGCGGCGGAGGACCGAGCAATTTCCACCTTGAAGGTCTTAAGCGCATAAAGAACCTTGAGGGTCTCGTTCCCTGCGAGCAGGGCTATTCAATCGATATGCTCGACAGAATTGCGGAAAACAAGGCGGATTATAAAAAATGGGTCGGTGAGCTTTACCTTGAAAAGCATCAGGGTACGTATACCACCCAGTCAAGAATAAAGCGCTTTAACCGCCGTACGGAGTTTGCGCTTCGTGAAACCGAGTTTGCCTGCGTGTGGGCAAAGCTTGCCGCAAACGTGCCTTACCCCAAGGCAGAGCTTGACGAAATCTGGGAGGAATACCTGCTCTATCAGTTCCACGATATTTTGCCCGGCTCATCAATAAACCGTGTTTATCAGGAGGCCGAGGAACGCTTCAAGGTAATCCTCAAGCGCCTTTCCGAAATCAAAAAGGCAGCGTATGCCAAGGTTGCCGCCACAATAGGCAGAGTGAACGAAACTATCGTTTTCAACTCTCTTCCCTTCGAGGTTACGGAGCAGTTTAAGACTACGGGCGGCTACAGGCAGATTACCGTTCCCGCTATGGGTATGAAGAGCCTTGATGAAAGCACGGACCGATTTGAGCCCTGCGCAAGCGATGAAACGGGTCTCGAAAACAGCAAGCTTTCCGTCACCTTTAATTCAGACGGTGCAATTACCGAAATTTACGATAAAATCAACGGCAGACAGGTGCTTCTGAACGGCGAAAAGGCAAACATCTTTACTCTTTACGAGGACAGAGGCGATGCCTGGGATATGCGCTTCAACTACGCTGACGACGTTACAACCAAAATGAAGGTGATCGATGTTGAATTCGGTGTGGAAGGCGGTAACGCCGTGCGTACACAGACCTTCAGCTTTAACGAGTCGATTCTCAAGCAGAAAATCGTTCTTACGCCTGCCGGCATTATCCGTTTTGAAACCGAGGCAGACTGGCGCGAAAAGAGAAAGATGCTCCGCACAGCCTTCCCGATTAACGTTGTAAGCGACAAGGTTGAGTGCGACATTCAGTTCGGCTCACTTGAGCGTTCCACAACCGAGAACACAAGCTGGCAGTACGCTCAGTTTGAAATCTGCGCACAGAAGTGGCTCGATATTTCACAGCGCGATTACGGTGCGGCCGTGCTGAATAACGGCAAATACGGCTACAGAGTAAAGGATACAACCATTGATATCAATCTTCTGCGCTCACCCTGCTATCCCGATGTGAACGCCGATTACGGCAAGCACTCCTTTACATACGCTTTCTATCCCCACAAGGGTGACAGAGTTGAGGCGAAGGTGAGCGAGCACGCATATCAGCTCAATATGCCCTTAAGCGTTGCCAAGGTTTCAACCGACGGTCAGATTGAGGCAAAGGAAGCAGCCCAGCTTATGAAGTTTGATAACGGCGGAGCTGCCGTAATTGAAAGCATCAAGGCTGCCGAGGACGGCAGGGGTATCATCCTGCGTGTTTACGAGAGCACGGGTGCGGATTGCGATATTACTCTCAGACCGAATTTCCGCTTCCAGCGTGCAAGCGTTGTTGACCTTACGGAAAACGAGGTTACGGAGTGCGCCGTTTCGGGCGGCACGATTTCCGCCTCTCTCAAGCCGTTTGAGATTCTTTCAATAAAGGTAAATTAATTTATAATAAAGGGTGAAGAAAAATTTTTGAAAATTTCTCTTCACCTTTTCTGGTATGAACACACAAACTACACATATGTGCTTTAAGTTATAGATAAAGGAGGTGAGCGGCAATGTTTAAAATACTTTTTGCCGACGATGAAGCGAAAATCCGTGAAACGGTAAATGACTATTTTACCGCAAAGGGCGTGGAGGTGCACCTTGCCGAGAACGGCGGACAGGCGGTTGAAATGGTTGAAGAAAATGAATACGACCTCATAATTCTCGATGTTATGATGCCCGTATTAAACGGCCTTGAAGCCTGCAGGCGCATAAGAAAAATCACCAAAGCACCCGTACTGTTTTTATCTGCTCTGGGTGAGGAAAGAGATTTGCTCGGCGGTTATTCAAGCGGAGCGGACGATTACGTTGTAAAGCCCTTCCCCTTGTCGGTGCTGTTTGAAAAGAGCCAAAGGATGATAAGGCGTTACCGAGGGATAACCGATGAAAATCTGCTCGTTTCGGGTGGCATAACGCTCGATAAAAACCGCTTCAGGGTCTTATCAAACGGCGAGGAAATTACGCTTTCAAGCAAGGATTTTCAGCTGCTTGAATACCTTATGACAAACAAAAACATTGTCTTAAGCCGACATATAATTTTAAGCCGTGTGTGGGGTTATGATTTTGAGGGTGACGACAGGGTGGTAGATACCCATATCAAAATTATCCGCAAAGCCCTCGGCGAAAATTCTAAGGCAATCAAAACGGTTGTCAATGTCGGATATAAGTTCGAGGAGGCAGAAGTAAATGAGCAAAAATAAAATGTTTACCTATGTCGCAACAGGTCTGGCACTTGTTTATATTATTGGGCTTTCTGTCTGTTTTACGGGGGCATCGCTGGCTGTGAGCCAGGAATTTGACAATGCAGAGGACAAACTGTCTGCATATAGCAGCGAGAGATATTTTACCGAAGCAGAGGAAGGCGAAAGTGTAGGAGATTTACTGAGACTCAGCCAGCAGATAGCAAACAGATTTCCTTACTATGCAGTTGCTTACGATAAGGATGGCAATATTGTCGCACAAACGGGCACTTATATTTCCTTTGTAGAGCTTGGAGAGAAAAGGCTTTATTGCTATCTTGACGAATATCTGACCGATGAAATGAAACGGGATATTGCCAAACTGCAAAAGCAGGCGAAAAAGACCTATGTCAAGGTCAGCGATTTTGAATTCAACCTTGACGGAGAAAAGGTTATTCCCGTGAAACTCAGGCTTGAGCTCGGCTACGGTGAAGGAAACCTGACCCTTGTGTTTTCGGATAAAGAGGCAAACTACAGGTTAGATGAAGAAAAATATGTTGCGGCATATATTACAGTTTATGATATAGATGAAAGTCATTACAACCGAAAAAAGTTCAATGAGCTTCGTGAAGAGGTACTGTCTGATGAGCGGAAAAAGGAAGCTATGCGAAACATTGAGAATTCGGGCGGAGGCGGTGTGAGTAGCTACGAATATTTTTATTACGACTGTACTTACCGTTACGGTGATGAGTATTTCGCTATAGTTGAAGCAGGCGGCTTCAGACCTGTTATTGCAGTATTGGATTCTGATTATTTTCAGATGTTCCTGCTTGAATTCACCCTTGGCTTTGTTATCCTTGCGATAGCTATACTTATTCTTTCAAACAAGCTCTACAACAAAAACAAGCAGCTTGAAAACGCGCGCATAGCCTTTACAAGCGCCGCCGCACACGAGCTGAAAACACCGCTTGCGGTTATCTCAAACCTCAGCGAGTGTATAATAGAAAACATACTGCCCGAAAAGAACGAACAGTATATGAACGCAATCTACGCCGAAACCGTGCGGATGAATAAGCTGGTCAACACTTTGCTCGAATATAACCGAATCACTACGGCGGAAAAAATTGAAAAAGAGCTTTGCGACCTTTCGGCCGTTGCCGAAAAAGAGCTGAAAAAGTATCTGAGCCTTTTTGAGGAAAAGGGTATCGGCGTGACGGAGGCATTTGAAAAAGCGGAGGCAAATTGCAACATAGGGCTCATTTCACTCGTCGTTGATAACTTCCTTTCAAACGCGCTCAAGTACACCCCTGAAAACGGCGAAATAAAAGTGAAGGTAAAAAACGAGAACGGAAAAATCAAGCTCAGCGTTTTCAACAGCGGCAGTCATATCGCACCCGACCACGGCAAGCACATCTGGGAGGAGTTTTACCGTATAGATTCCGTGCGCAACAGCTCGGAAAAATCAAGCGGTATGGGCCTTGCAATCTGCCGCAAAATCCTCGAGCTTCACGGCTGGAAATACGGCTATACAAGCACCAACAAAGGCGTAGATTTTTATTTTTCTGTGTGTTAATAGCATTACTGTTTACAAATTCCGGTTTTTGTGATATGCTTATTATATATTTATAACACAAGGCAGGAAACCTGTAATGAGGGAAATCCGTATTCTTTTTACCGGCATAGGCAGGCGTGTGGAGCTGATGCAGGCATTTCACAATGCTGCGGCAACACTCAACAAAAAGGTTATAATTTATGGAGCAGATATGGCTACAACAGCCCCTGCTCTGGCTTATTGCGACCACATCCGTATTGTCTGCGGCATGAAGGGCGAAGAATATATCCCGCAATTGCTCGATATTTGCCAAAAGGACAGCATAGACCTTGTTATACCTACAATCGATACGGATTTGAAATTGTTGGCGAATAACAAAGAGCGGTTTGAAGAGGTAGGGACAAGGGTGCTGATAAGCGCCCCCGATATGATAAGCATCTGCCGTGACAAGAACAGGACTTCGCAGTTTTTCATTGATTGCGGACTGAAAGCACCTATGCCCTGTAACGATTACAAAAAATACAATTCGGGTTTTCCGGCGTTTATCAAGCCGAAAGACGGCAGCAGCAGCTTGAATGCCTACAGGATTGAGGATGCCGAAGAACTTGCCTTTTACGCACATATAATTGACGGCTATATTATCCAGCCTTTTATAACGGGTAAGGAATATACGGTGGATATATTCTGCGATTTTGACGGAAAGCCTGTCAGTATAGTTCCCAGAGAAAGGGTTGCTGTGCGTTCCGGAGAGGTGCTGAAAACAAAAATATGCCTTGACGAAACTATAATCGAACAGACTAAATCTATTGTAAAAAGATTCAAACCTTGCGGACCCATGACCGTTCAGCTTATTAAGGACAGCCGAACCGGGGATAATTATTATATCGAGATCAATCCTCGTTACGGAGGCGGTGCACCGCTTTCGATGCGTGCCGGCGCAAGGTCGGCCGAAACTGTGCTGAAGCTTTTGGACGGCGAAAAGATAGAATATCTTAATATGAAAAGTATCGCGGACGGTGCTGTTTACAGCAGGTTTGACCAATGTGTGTGTACGAATTACGGCAGTGCAGGCAAATCTGTTCAGGGTGTAATTTTTGACCTTGACGATACGTTGTATTCCGAAAAGGACTATATTCGTTCGGGCTTCAAAGCGGTTGCCGAATACTTGGGCGATATTGAATACGCAAAAGACCTTTGGACTTTTTTTGAAGCGGGCGAACCAGCTGTGGACAAGCTACTTGAAAAAATCGGTCAGACAGGTAAAAAAGCGGAGTGCCTCAATATATACCGCGAGCACACTCCCGAAATTAAACTGTGTCCGTGTGTTTGCGAGATGCTTTCGGTGCTTAAAGAAAGCGGAATAAAAATCGGAATAATAACTGACGGAAGACTGTCGGGACAGCGCAGAAAAATAGTTGCCCTAGGTCTTGACAGCATAGCGGACGATATAATTATTACCGATGAACTCGGCGGTGTACAGTTCAGAAAGCCTAACGATATTTCTTTTCGCATTATGCAGAATCGTTGGCACACACCGTTTGAAAATCTGATATATGTCGGTGACAATCCCGTGAAGGATTTTCAGGCACCGAGGCAGCTTGGTATGAGAACGTTGTTTTTCAATAATGCTGACGGGCTGTATTCCGCTATGGCCGAGGATTATGAGATTTTCGGAGACAGAGTTGAAAACACGGAGGAACTCGGAAAGTATCTTTTAAATCTTGTATAATACTAAAAAAGGCTGAACGCGAACCGTTCAGCCTTAATTATTTGTGTTGCTCTTATATTCTGTTTATGCTCTTGAGTGCGATTTTGCCAAGCTCGATAACGTCAATTGCGCCGACGGGGCAGGCCTCGTGGCACTTGCCGCAGCCGATACATTTGTCGTAATCAACCTTAGCGCAGAAGTTTTCAACCTTGACTGCACCGTATTCGCAGGCCTTGACGCACTTCATACAGCCGATACAGCCTGCCTTACACTCTTTTCTTGTAAGAGCGCCCTTATCCTTATTGGCGCAGAGCACGGCGGCCTTTGCCTGATGAAGGGGAAGAAGCTCAATGAGACCCTTGGGGCAGGTCTTGATACAGGCCTTGCACGCACGGCAGGCGAGGGGATTGATTCTTGCAACGCCGTCACAGATGTGGATTGCATCGTAGGGGCAGGCTTCAATACAGTCGCCGAAGCCTATACAGCCGTAGATACAGTCCTTGGGTCCGCCGTAAAGCTGGGTTGCCATTTTACAGCTCTTAACGCCGACGTAGTTGAGCTTTGTGCCTGCGTTGTGGTTGTTGCCCTGGCAGAGCACAACGGCCGCCTGCGGAGCAATTTCGCCCGCTTCAAGGCCGGCTATAGCGGCAATCTTTTTGGAAACCTCGCTTCCGCCGGGAGAACAAAGGGTCGTGCAGGTCGTTTCGCCCTTGGAGAGTGCTGCGGCGTAGCCGTCACAGCCGGAGAAGCCGCAGGCACCGCAGTTGGCACCGGGCAATTCTTCACGGATTTTTTCCGCCTTTTCGTCAACAGGCACTGCCATTACAATTGAAGCAACGGCAAGCATAACTGCGGCGAGGATACCTATGGCGGCAACAACTATTACTGCAAGTAAAATAGGATTCATTGTTTTTTACCGCCTTTCTTAACCGAAGATGCCATCAACGATTCCCGTAAAGCCGAGGAACGAGATGGAGGTGAGGGAGGCCGCAACGAGAGTTATCGGCAGACCCTGCATAAATTTGGGAATATCACAGCTTTCAAGCCTTTCGCGAACACCTGCGAAAATAACCATTGCAAGCATAAAGCCGAGACCTGCGCCCAGTGAGTTTACCATTGACTGAGCAAAGTTGTAGCCGTTGTCAACGTTGAGGATAACTACGCCGAGAACAGCGCAGTTTGTGGTGATAAGCGGCAGGTAAATGCCCAGCGCGCTGTAAAGAGCGGGAATATACTTTTTGAGAACTATCTCAACAAGCTGAACGAGAGCCGCAATGACGAGAATAAAAACAATCGTCTGCAGGTATTCCATATCGTTCTTTACAAGCAGCGTGTTGATGGGGTAAGTTACAGCGGTTGCAAGCAGCATAACGAAGATAACCGCAAGCGACATACCCGAAGCGGTGCCAAGCTTTTTGGAAACACCGAGGAACGGACAGATGCCGAGGAACTTGCTGAGCAGGAAGTTTTCGGTAAGGATAGCCGTAATAAGAATTGATAAGAATACTTTTGTCATCTTACAGTAGCCTCCTTTACGTTTTCTTCACAGCCGCCCTGAGTGATAAGCGAACAGCTTGCCGCCATCGGACAGCTTTCACAGCCGTGGAGCTCTGCCTTGGGCTTGCCCTTGCTTTCGGCAAGTTTGTTGGCAACAGCCATAAGCATACCGAATACGAAGAAGCCGCCGGGAGGCAGAATGAAGATAATCATTGCATATTCTGCGGGGAAAATCTGCGTGCCGCTGATTGCGCCCGTGCCGATAAGCTCACGTATAAGTGCCATTGCAAGCAGAGCACCCGTGAAGCCGACACCCATACCCAGTCCGTCAACCGCGGAAGCAATAACGCCGTTCTTGCCGGCAAAGGCTTCGGCTCTGCCGAGAATGATGCAGTTAACAACGATAAGCGGAAGGTAAACGCCGAGGCTTTCGTCAATTTCGGGTGCAAACGCCTTGACAAGCATCTGAACAATTGTAACGAAGGAAGCAATGATAACTATATAGGCAGGAATTCTGACCTTGCCCGGAATAATTTTGCGGAGTGCGGAAATAACGATGTTAGAACAGACAAGAACGATAGAGGCCGCAAGACCCATACCGAGTGCGCCCGAAACCGAGGTGGAAACGGCGAGCGTCGGACAGGTGCCCAGAACAAGGCGGAGAACCGGATTTTCGGCTATGAGGCCTTTGGTGAATTCTTTGCTGAGCGGTTTTTTATCAGCCATTGTTTGCACCTCCCGTAAGATCTGTGTAATAGTCAAGTGCAATGTTTACCGCACTTGTAACGGCCTTGGATGTGATTGTTGCACCCGTAAGTGCCTTGATTTCGTTTTCGCCGGGCTCATTTTTGTTTACGTTGACACCGAGTGTCTTTCCTGTAAACTGCTCAAGAAAGCTCGGATTGGTTGCGTTCATACCGAGGCCGGGTGTTTCGCTCAGCGAGAGAATCTGAACGCCTGCAACCGTGCCGTCTGCGTTTACGCCGACCATAATCTTGATGTCGCCGCCGTAGCCCTTGGCGGAGGTTGTGAATACGTAGCCGACCGTGCTGCCGCCTGCATCCTTGCCCGTGCAGTATGCAACGCCGTTGAGGTCGCCGTCAACGAATTCTGCGGCGTTTGAAAGAACTATTTTTCTCGTGTTCATTTCCGTTTCAACCGCAAGGTCTGCAATAATCGGAGCGGTCAGCGAGTTTGTGTAAGCAAGCAGAGCCGAAGTTATGATACAGATTAATGCAAGAACTATAGTGGGCTTGAGAATATCGCCTATACGGAACTTTTTCATACCTTAGCCGCCTCCTTCTCTGCTTTCTTGGCAGCCTTTTCAGCCTTCTTGTCCTTCTTGGGTGTGCCGAAGGGCTTGGCTGTTGTGAGCCTTTCAATGTGGGGAACAAGGAGATTCATAAGAATGATTGAGAAGGATACACCTTCGGGAAGACTGCCGAAAAGGCGGATTACGGTGGTAATTATACCGCAACCGATACCGAAGATAATCTTTCCCTTGAAGCTGACGGGGCAGGTGGTGTAGTCGGTTGCCATAAAGATAGCACCGAGGAGAAGACCGCCGCCGAGAAGCTGGTAAGCGACAAATTCAAAATCGCCTATGCCTGCAATAAGCATAAGTACGGCAACCGTGCCGATGTATGCCAGGGGAATTGCAGGGGAGATAACCTTACGCACTACAAGGTAGATGCCGCCGGCAATAAGTGCGAGCGAACACACTTCGCCGAAGCAGCCGCCGTGAAGGCCGAGGAACATATCAAGCAGAGAGGGGAGTTCTTCCGTTTCACCGACAAAGGAGGTCATAATTTCTGTCGGACGGGTGATGCTTGCAAGGGGAGTAGCAGTTGTTGTGATAAGTTTTGAGTCCGTTGCCCAGTTTGCCATAGCGGAGGGGAAGGACATAAGAAGAATGATACGTGCGGCAAGTGCAGGGTTTACGAAGTTCTGACCGATGCCGCCGAACATCTGCTTTACAACTACTATTGCTATAATACTGCCCAGTGCCGCAATCCACAGCGGAATTGATACGGGCAGGTTGAAGGCGAGTAAAAGGCCCGTGACTACTGCGCTAAGGTCGCTGATAGTCTGGTGGCGCTTCATAACCTTACGGCTGAGGTATTCGGAAAGCACTGCGCTGCCGACACATACGAGAGTTACCATAAGCACTCTGTAGCCGAAGATTACAACTGCCGCAATAAGCGACGGGATAAGTGCGATAATAACGTCAAGCATAATGCCCGTAACCGTGTGCGGTGAGCGCACGTGGGGCGAAGCGCTGACGGTGAGTTTTTTGTTTACGCTCATTTCTTGGCACCTGCCTCTCTGATAACTGATTTTGCAAGCCGCATGTGCTGAACAAGCGGAAGACCTGCGGGGCAGACGTAGGAACAGCTGCCGCATTCCATACATACCATAGTGCCCGCTTCGTTGAGCTTTGCGACGTCCTTCGCCTTTGAGTAACGGACAATAAGCGTAGGCATAAGGCTCATCGGGCAGACCTGTGCACAGCGGCCGCAGCGTATACAGTCACGCTCGGGCTTGACCTTGAAGGTGCCCTCTGCAAAGGCGAGTATGGCGTTGTTCTGCTTGAGCAACGGAATATCCGTGCCGACAACTGCCGCACCCATCATCGGGCCGCCCGAAATAATTTTGAACGGCTCTGCTTTAAAACCGCCGCAGAAGTCAATAATATCACTCAGACTCGTGCCTATCGGAACACGTACGTTTTTGGGCGTGTGAATTGCAGAACCGTCAACGGTAACTGAGCGGCTGATGAGCGGCTTGCCGGTTTCAAGGTAACGCTGAATAAAGGCAACGCTGGCAACGTTCATAAGCACACAGCCCACGTCGGACGGAAGCTTTCCGGGCGGAACCTTTCTGCCGGTTACGGACTGAATCATAACCTTTTCGGCACCCTGCGGATATTTGGATACAAGCGCCATAATGCTGATATCCTTGTCGCCGCCTGCAAGCTCCTTAATCTGCTTGTTCAGAAGCTCGATAGCCTGGGGCTTGTTATCCTCAACGGCGATAACCGCTCTCTTGAAGCCGAGGTATTTCTTAAGCGTGGCAACGCCCTTGATAACGTTTGCGCTGTTTTCCATACACTCGCGGTAGTCAACGGTAATGTACGGCTCACATTCAGCTGCGTTGATGATGAGCGTATCAATATTTTCGTTGGGCATAAGGCCGAGCTTTACGTGTGCGGGGAAGCCAGCACCGCCCAAGCCTACCAGACCCGAGGCACGCACGGCCTTGATAAGGTCTGCGGCGTTTTCAACCTTGGGGGGCTCAATATCTTCGTACATCGTCATTTCGCCGTCGGACTCAATTGTGACCGCTTTTGACATTGAACCGTTAGCCAGCTTAACGTCGCCTATAGCGGTGACCTTGCCCGAAACGGAAGCGTAAATCGGTGCGCTGACGAATTTGTCTGTGTCGCCTATAAGCTGACCGACCTTGACTTCGTCACCAACCTTGACTACGGGCTCGCACGGTGCACCGATATGCTGTTGCATGGGCAGTACAACCTTTTCCGGCGCAGGCATACGGACGATTTTGCAGTTTTCGGTGTTTTTGCTGTGGGAAACATTGACACCGCCTCTGCCTTTAACGACGGCTTTAAGCACGCCGCTTGCGGAGTAACCTTTCATTCTTTCATCTCCTATAGTTATCGTTTGAAACGAAAAATTTACTTTGTTTTATGAGTATCGGGTAAACTGCTTTGAAAACACAGCCCGTTACTATTCCTGTGAGCACGCCGAATACCGCGAGCACGGGGGCGTAGCCGATTAACGTCACCGTGTCGGTAAGAATTGCGGCGGCAATAAGCTGGCCGAGGTTGTGTCCGAGGGCACAGCAAACACCCGTGCCGATAAGGCCGAGCGGATTGTTTTTGAGCTTCTTTAACAGCAGCCACATCACGAGCATGCTTACCGTGCCGCCGCAAAGGCTCATCCAGAAGGCGGTGAAGCCTCTTGTAATTCCCGCGAAGCCCGCCTTTAAAAGAACAATAAAGAATGCATCCGGCAAGCCTAAAGCGGAAACCGTGAACATAGTAACTATATTGGAAAGTCCGGGCTTGGCACCGGGCGGAAGAAACGGAAAAGCAGGCAGCAGCGACTCAAGCCACGCGAGCGCCAAGCCCTGTGCGCCGAGTATGCCGACAAGGGCAATCCGTCTGACATTCTTGCTTTTTGTCAAGTATATCACCTTAATAAACTATAGCATCAACTTCATTTTTTTCGCCGTTTTCAATCACGACTACCACCTTTGCGGGCAGACAGGCCGCCGTGTCACCGCGTTTGGTGAGGCGTCCCGTGTTTACGCAAACCTTGTCGGTGCAGTCTGCTTTACAAAAAGAAACGGCACCGTTTTCAATCAGCAGCGTTGCTTTCGGCGAGCAGGGGAGAGTGAGCTCATACGGCTTTTCCACCGCTTCAAGCGCCGTTTTTTGATAAATTTCGCCGTCGATATAAATTACCGCCGTTGCGCTTTTCGTGCTGTGCTTTGTGTAAAGCGAAAAGCCGGCACAGCCAAGCACAAGCACGGCTATGAGTATTAAATCAATGGGTTTTAGCAGTTTATTCATTTCACTTCACCCAAGGTATAGCTGTCGTTTGTAATTTCAAGATTATCCGAAGTAAAGGTAGAAATAATTTCTTTATCTTCTGTTATAAAAACTGCATTTGCGTTATATCTTTGAAGCAGCGGCATACTCTTTTCAATGCCCAGTACAAAACAGGCGGTTGAAAGCGCATCGCTAATTGCACCCGACTCTGTAACAACCGTAACGCTGAGCAGACCGCTGTCGGCAGGATAGCCCGTTGACGGGTCGAAAATGTGGTGGTAACGGTTGCCGTTTTCATCTTCAAAAAATCTTTCGTAATTGCCCGAGGTTGAAACACAGCCGCCTGTGATTTCAAGCACCGCACAGTATTCGTTTGCTTCACCCAGCGGGGCGCGTATGCCGACCTTGAACGCTGTTTTTTTGCCCGTGCCGTCAAGCAGTACGCTTCCGCCTACGGCAACAACGCTTTCCCTGCACTTGAGGTCGGAAGCAATTTTACAAGCGTAGTCGCACGCAATGCCCTTGCCTACCGCACCCAAATCGAGCTTTATACCCTCGGGCATGTGAACGGTTTTGCTGCCGTAATCAATCGTCCAGCCGTAACAATTCTCGGTTGCGGCTTTGATTTCCGCTTCATCGGGCACTCTTGCGTTTTCGGTGCCGATTCCCCACAAGTCCGTAAGCTGTGCAACGCCTATGCAGAATGCACCGCCGCTTTCCTGTTCGATTTCTTTCAAAACCGTAAGAAGCAGTATAAGCTCGTCGGAAATTTTTGCTTCACCGTTGTTTACGGCGTATATTTCGGAATTTCCGTTTGTCCGTGAAAGCAGCTTTTCGTCAAGGCGGATTATTTCCTGCCTTATTTGCTCTGCCGCTTTTTCTGAACTGATGCCCGTTATATCGAGGCTGACGGCAGTGCTCATTGCAAGAAAGGTGTCCGAAGCGGTTTTGCTGAAAAGAGAGTCGCAAACAATAACCGCCGCCAGAATAACCACGGCAACGGCAGCAAGAACGACTCCTTTTTTCTTCATTCGTACGACACACCTCGTTGTATAATTGAACACAAATGCCCTTATAACACTTTCGTTATGCTATTATATAATATCTGTATATATAAATCAAGTGGAAGTTAGTTCATCTTTTTGAAAATATTGAATAAATTTAGAAAAAACTTAAAGATTTTTTAAACGTTGTAAAGTATAGTTTTTAAAACAGTACCCACACGCCCCAAAAGCATAAAAATGAAATATGCCGGCAGTTTGAACGGAGCAGGCTGACGGGCATTAAACCTAACTCATTTATCCGAGCGAAGTTCCGCAGGCGACAACACGAACATTAAAAGTCTGAACAGACCTTGAGAGCCGTTGCGGCAGCAGAACAAAACATTTTTTGTTCTGTCTGCTTCAGCGGAGTTGGTACCGTCAGCCGTAAGCGGAGTGCACCAAGCCCCAAAGTTCTTTTGGTTACTTTTGTAACGCTTGACAAAAGTAACATAAATCGTATGGTTGGGACGTCGAGGACGCCGTCCCCTACCGCAATCGTCAAACAAATCTACACCAGAAAACACTTAAATAACCAATGTTCACAAAATTATAGTTTCTTACAAAATGATTAGAGGGTGATTGTTTGAAAAAAAGAAAATTTAAATTTCGCTGTGCCGTTTTGATGGCTGTATTGCTTTGGGCCTTCTGGGCGGTGAATAATTTTTGCATAAAAACGGAAAACCAAAAGCTTTTCAGCAAAAAAATAATTTCACCCGTCAGAATAGTGCTTGTGTCGGATTTACATTCATCCTCCTTCGGCAAGGATAACGTAATACTCAAAAACCTGATAAAACAGCAAAAGCCCGATTTGATTTTCGTTCTCGGTGATATGTATTCACGCTTTGAGGCGGAAAGACCCGAAACGGCGGTTGAATTTACGACCGCCCTTACCGAATACGCGCCCGTGTATTTTGTAAGCGGTGACCACGATTATTCGGATAAATATTTCAAAGCACTTGAAGACGGCGGTGTAAATGTGTTAAACTTTGAGAAAAGCGATGTTACCGTCAACGAAAACGAAATCAGCATCTACGGTATCAGAAGTGAGTGGTTTTCGCCTACCTTCAGCCTCAATAACGCCTTTTCACCTGCGGATGGGGACAGAATAAACATCCTGCTTGCTCACTGTCCGTATATGGAAAAATATAAAGGCTTTGAAAACCTCGATTTCGTCTTTTCGGGCGATACCCACGGCGGTATGATACGTCTGCCGCTTCTCGGCCCCGTTTATTATAACGGCAGTATCCTTCCGAAAATAACCTATAGCGGTAAAATGTACGACAAGGGGTATTACAACGTCAACGGTACACAGCTTTTTGTTACCTCGGGTGCGGGTAATTACCCCTTGCCGTTAAGGTTTAACAACCGTCCCGAGATAGTGTCAATAGACCTTTTACCAAAATCGCAATAAATCCGCAAAGGCTTTATTGCATATCGAGTTGAACGAAGTGAAAACATAACGAATGGTTTTAGCCATATATCGACCAAATGAGGCTGTTATATGAAAACATTGATTTTTAACGGTTCACCCAGAGCACAGGGGAATACAGCAAAAGCATTAGAACTGATAACTGCAAACCTGCAAGGTGAATACCACATAGTCAATGCTTATGACTGTGATATATCAGCTTGTACGGATTGCCGTTACTGTTGGAATAACAAAGGTTGTTCGGTGAATGACGGTATGCAGGAGGTGTACGATTATATACAGTCCTGTGATAATGTTGTAATTGCTTCACCAATATATTTTTCTGAATTGACTGGTAAACTTTTGGATGTAGGCAGTCGATTTCAAACATATTACTGTGCAAGAAAAATCCGTAATGAACAGCCTGCTGAAAAGCCCAAAAAGGGAGCGGTTATTTTGGTCGGCGGCGGTGACGGCAATATGAATAAGGCTTACGAAACCGCTTGTACGCTTTTGGAACATATAAATTGTACGGATATTTGTAAACCGCTTTTTTATCACGATACAAATTCTTCCTATATAACAGATGACGAGGAAGTAAAACTAAGTATAAAACAAATTACAGATTATTTAAATGAGGTGTATTAAATGGCTTACGATTTTTATATGCCTGCCCGTGTAGTCGGCGGCGAAAACGTTGTTGTGAAGCAGTCTGCTCTGCTTAAAAAATTCGGCTCGTCCTGCCTTATCGTTACGGGCGGCACGGGTGCAAAAAAGAGCGGTGCGCTTGACGACGTTATAACGGCCCTCAATGAGCAGAACATAACTTATGAAATTTACAGCAAAATAGGTGAAAATCCGCTTGTTACCGCCTGCTGTGAGGCGGGTGCAATTGCAAGGGAATGTAAGGCGGATTTCCTTATAGGTATCGGCGGAGGCTCTGCGCTTGACGCAGTAAAGGCCGTTGCCGTTTTTGCCGCAAACCCCGAAATTGAGCCCGAAGAGGTTTACGCAATGGGCTTTAAAAACGAGCCTCTTCCCACCGTCGGTATCGGTACAACCTCGGGCACCGGCAGCGAGATTTCCGCTGTCAGCGTGCTCACCGACACAAGGGGCGTAAAGCGCAGCATCAAGGGCGATTTCGGCTATGTCAACCTCGTGCTTGCCGATTGGCGCTACAACCGCTCGTGCCCGATGAGCGTTACGGTTTCAACGGCGCTGGATGCCTTTATGCACGCCGCAGAGGGCTGGCTCGGCCCTAAGTGCAACGAGCCGGCAACCGCCTTTGCTCTGGAGTGTCTGCCGAAAATCTATAAGTGGCTGAAATATTTCTACGAAACGAACGAACTGCCCGGCGATAAGGGCAGAGAGGAGCTTTACCACGCTTCCTTGAGCGCCGGCTTCACCCTCAACTACTGCGGCACGCTGTTTCCGCACCCCGTCGGCTATATCCTCACCGAGCATTACGGAATTCCTCACGGCAGGGCCTGTGCGGCATTTTTTGACGTGCTTATCGAAAGGGCAGAGCAGTTTGCACCCGAAAGGGTGAGCTCGCTTGTTGCCTTGCTCGGCGATGAAAAGGAAAGCATAATAAACGTAATTAAAACGCTTGCCGATTGCCGCGGTATTGAAATAAGCGAAGAAAAAGCCGCTGAGCATATAAAGCGCTGGAAGGCATTACCTAAAAATTTTGAGTGCACGCCGGGCGGATATACGCCCGAATTGGCGGCACAAGCACTTGTCAATTTAAGTAAATAAGGGCAGAATATCAAAAAAAACGGGTGCGTTTTTGGCTAATTTGTGCTATGTTACAAAAGTTGGAAAAGTGCTTGCATATTAGTAAAAAAACGGATAAAATAACTTACGGTAAAAAATATTTCCAACAAAAAATTTTTTCGGAGGTATATTAAAATGTCAGTTAAAGTTGCTATTAACGGTTTCGGCCGTATCGGTCGTCTCGCATTCCGCCAGATGTTCGGCGCAGAAGGCTATGATGTTGTTGCTATCAACGACCTTACAAAGCCCTCAATGCTCGCTGCTCTTCTCAAGTACGATACAGCACAGGGCGGCTACTGCGGCACAATCGGTGAAAACCTTCACACTGTTTCCGCTAACGATGAGGAAGGCACAATCACTGTAGACGGCAAGACTCTTAAGATCTACGCAATGGCTAACGCTGCTGAGCTCCCCTGGGGCGAAATCGGTGTTGACGTTGTTCTCGAGTGCACAGGCTTCTACTGCTCCAAGGCAAAGAGCCAGGCTCACATCGATGCAGGCGCTAAGAAGGTTGTTATCTCCGCTCCCGCAGGCAACGATCTTCCCACAATCGTTTACAGCGTAAACGAGAACACACTCACAGCAGACGATACAATCATCTCCGCTGCTTCCTGCACAACAAACTGCCTTGCTCCCATGGCTAAGGCTCTCAACGATTACGCAGCTATCCAGAGCGGTATCATGACAACTGTTCACGCTTACACAGGCGACCAGATGATTCTTGACGGCCCCCACAGAAAGGGTGACCTTCGCCGTGCACGTGCAGGCGCACAGAACATCGTTCCCAACTCCACAGGCGCTGCAAAGGCTATCGGCCTTGTTATCCCCGAGCTCAACGGCAAGCTTATCGGCTCCGCACAGAGAGTTCCCACCTGCACAGGTTCAACAACAATTCTTGTTGCTGTTGTAAAGGGCAAGGACATCACAGTTGACGGTATCAACGCTGCTATGAAGGCTGCTGCTTCTGAGTCCTTCGGCTACAACGAGGAGCAGATTGTTTCTTCCGACGTTATCGGTATGCGTTACGGCTC